>DATMZF010000050.1:0-37334 GCA_035560555.1 Rectinemataceae bacterium | reverse complement strand
CCGGCGCCGCTTCGGCCTATGATGCCGAATATTCTCCCGGCCGGCACGGCAAGCGAGATGTTGTCGAGCACGGGGTGGGGGCCGAAGGATTTGCGGATCTCCCGAAGCGCGAGAGCGGGAGGACGTGGTGGGGTCTCGGATGTTGTTGTGGGGGAAAACTCTTTAAAAAGAGTCAGCGGACGGAATGCGGCCTCTTCTGGCCGCTTCGCATGAAACATAAGGAATCTTTAATATAACTCATGTGAATATCCTTTACGGGACGGTACAATGAGGCCCGCGAGTCTGTCAAGACATAAAAGCGACATGCTTTTGGCATTTTTATTCACTTTGACAGTCAGGCCGGGTCGCGAACCGCGGGAATCAACGGGAACCAACGCAGTTTCTGTTTGCAAATACCGAAAATCATCTATACAATTATAGTTGGATGGACTCCTGTCAGTGATGAATCGCAATATGCACCGGTTCACTGCCGACAAAGCATCAACCTGATCGTTTCATGCAAAAGGAGAGGGAAATGAAGAAGTTTGCGGTGCTTTTAGCGCTTCTCTGCGTCGTCGTCGGTTTCGCGTCCGCGGAGAATTTTTCCAAAAACGGCATGCTCATCGCCCCCGGTTCGCTCAACGCGAATGCGGGCGTTGGCCTTGGATATGTCAATGGGCTGTATGTCGGCGGCGGCGTTGAATACCCGATCGGCAAATTCGTCATCGCTAACAAGATCCCGCTCACTTACGGCGCGGCCGCCAGAGCAGGAGTCTACCTCGGCAGCAACAACGTATCCTTCACTATCGGCGCGGTCGGCACGCTCCATTTCTGCTGGGGCGCCCTAGACCTGCCCAGCGAACTCTCATGGCTCGGGAACTTCGACTCCTACATCGGCCTTGGCCTCACCATTATTCCTTCCGTTTATTTTAACACCATCGGCGGCACGAGCTATTTCTTGTCGAAGAACCTGGCCATCAACGTCGAAACCGGCCTCGAGTCTTCCTATATCGGCGTCCTCCTGAAACTGTAGGATCTGGGACCGCAGGGCTGGATCCGCATCGAACCCAGAAGGCGCCGAAAGGCGCCTTTTTTATTGCCCGCGGCTCGGCGTTGCCGGGCAGGGGCATCGCCGATCGCGGCGCCGTTTTTGCTTGACGACATCGTCGGGGCGCCATAGAATCATCCGAAGAATTCCTTCGAGCTTACGTTCCTAACGAAGCGCCGCGCCGCGAAGATCCGCGGCGGCATTCCATGGACGGAAGCCACTGGGTTGCGCCGGAAACGGTTCAGCCTTCCATCATGAAAAGGGGGAATAATGACTCGCCCAACTCCGCCGGGACAGCGTTTTCGGTCGGTTTTTTTATCCATAGGCCTCGCCTTCGCGATTCTTTCGTCGGCCGCGGCGTTCGAGCTGCGCCTCAACGGCGTTCCGCGGAGCCTCCCGGCCGATGCCAGGCTGCGCGAGCTTTCCTATCTCATCCCCGCGAAAGGTTCCACGGAGCGAGGCCTCTCCGTCTCGGAATTGCTCCCTCCCCTCATCGAGGCCTGGAAAATCGACTGCGCGGGCTCGGGCGGCGCCAGAACCTGGACCGGCGAGGACCTCGCGGACAGGCTTTCCGGATTCTATATCGTCGAATCGGGTTCAGGGAGCTGGGATCTGCTCGCCCCGGACGCGAAGGTGGCCTCGGTCAGCTCGATAAGCGTGGCCGGCGATGCCGCCCAGGAGCGCGATCTGGAAGTATGGCTTTCCTGGGAAGGCGTCCCTGAGCTGAAGGCCGAAATACAGCATTGGGCGACCCTGTCCGGGGTGAGGGTGAGGACCGTGGATGTTCCTGACACGAGGTCCAAGCTGCTGGCCGTACAGCGCGGCGGCGGGCGAATGCCCGACCTTCTCATGATTCAGTCCGACAATGTCCCCGATCTCGTCGAAGCGCAGGCGCTGCAGCCTCTGGACAGGATCGACGCCAGCCACGTCGTGAAAAAGGGCGCTGATGCTTTCAGCGCCAACGGCCGACGCTGGGCCATGCCCTTCTACTTCGATGCCCAGCTCGTCTTCTACAACAAGAAAATGGTTCCAGCCCAACCCTCGCTCGCCTGGACGACCGAGGACCTGGAAACCATGGCGGCCCGTATCAGCCGCGGCGGCAAGACGCCCCTATCCTGGAATGTCTACTCGGCGTATTGGCTCCTGCCCTTCGCCATGGGCTTCGGAAAGCCTTCCATCGCCGATGCCGATGGGGGGGTCCGCCCCGACGACGCGGGAACGAAGCGCGCCATCTCCTGGATCCTCTCTCTGATCGATAAAGGCTATCTGGAGCCTCTCGAGCGCGACGCCATGGTAGCGCGCTTCGCCTCGGGCGAGATAGCCATGATTCTGAGCGGCTCTTACTCGATTCCCGAGTTCGAACGCGTCGGCCTGGACTTCGGCGTCGCTCCCTATCCGGTGGTCGCCTCGACGGGCAAGCCCATCGCTCCCCTCCTCGATTTCAAGGGCTTCGCGATCGCCCGCTCGACCAGGTCCCCGGTAACGGCGCGCAGACTTCTCGAACAGCTCTCCGGGATAGGCGTCCAGCAGCGCTTCTCGGCCTCGCTCTCCAAGCTCCCGGCCAATTCGGAAGCCTGGAAGCTGTCGGAAAGCGCCAACCGCTACAGCGCCGTGTTGGCGCGGAGCGCGGAAATCGGCGCCGTCATCCCGCCCAGCTCAGGATACAGCGCGTACAAAAACACGATGTGGAAGATCCTGCGTTTCATTCTGGCCGGCAGCATGAAGCCGGATGCCGCGCTCGCGGAAGCCCGGCGCCTGATCGACGCCAATATGGAAACTGAGAACGGCGCAGCGAAGCCGTGATTATGAATAGTTCAAAGGAGCATACAGTATGTCCAAAAAAATGAGGAACGCTCTCGCCGTCGTCATGGCGGCTGTGTTCGTGTTGGCCGGATGCGTATCGCAGAAGTCCGCGCCGCTCCCCGCCGGGGCCGCGCCCGCGACGACGGTGGCCGCGCCGGCGCCGGTCACTCCGGCCGCCACGGCTCCCGCCGCGCCGGCGCCGGTCCCCGCGACGGCCGACAGCACCTCGGCCGCGTCCGATGCAGAGGCTGGCTGGAGCATCGAACTCGCGGGCGCCAGGAAGGACAGCCTCAGCCAGTCCTACTACAAGAAGATAAAGGCAGCGGGTGTGGACTACATCCAGAAAACGGTCGACAAGAAAGGTGTCGCGACCATCTATTCGGGCATCCCGCTCCGCCTGGCCATCGCCATGATCGACGGTTCCGATTCAGCCCACCCCTACGCCTTCGACGCCGAACTCTGGGCAAAGGGCTATGAGGTCACCCTCACCGCCGCCGACGGCTACTCGGCCACCTTCTCCACGAAAGACCTCGCCCAGGACGCCCTGATCATCGCCGATACCGAAGCCGGCAAACCTCTCGACAGACCCATGATCGTCGGCGACAGCGCCAAAGGCCTCTGGGTGAAGCAGATCGCGTCGATCGGCACGAGCCTCGCCCCGTCCAAAGCGGTCTCGGAAGCCGCTTCTTTCGCTCTCGAGCTGGACATCAACGGCGCCAAGGCATCCTATACCCTCGCCGACCTGGAAAAAGACCCCGCCTTTATGGAAAACAAGGGAAGCTTCACGACGAGCGCCGGGACCAAATACTCCAACGTCTACGGCGGCGTTGGCCTCAGAGCCATCCTCGGCCGCTTCATGAGCCTTTCCGCCGACGACTCAATCACCTTCGCGGCCACCGACGGCTACGAGATGACCTACTCCGGCAAGCAGCTGCTCGACGAGGCCGACGGCACATGGATCCTGGCCTTCAGGATGGACGGCGACTGGCTTCCCAAAGATCCCGGATATATCAGGACGGTGAAAATAGGTCCCAACGATCCCAACATCGACGGCCACACGTCGGTCAAGATGATCAAGCGCATCGTCGTCAAGCAGAAGGATTTCAAGGATTTCACCATTTCCTACAGCGGGAAGATGAGCGGAACGATGGATCGCGCGACGGTGCAGTCCTGCGTCAGTTGCCACAAGAAAGAGGTCAACTTCGAGCGCAAGGGAATCAGCGGCAAGTATACGGGCTTCCCCCTCCAGCTTCTGCTCGGCTACGCGGATGATCCCAAATACCAGCCGCACAAGCAGGACACGAGCATCCTGGCCTACGACGCGGCGGCGGCCAAGGCTGGCTATAAGGTGGAAGTGGTCGCGGCCGACGGCTACAAGATCACCCTCGACTCGCGCGACCTCGACGCCAACAACGAGGTCATCATCGCCATGTACAAGGAAGGCGCCGGGCTTGACCCCAGCGAATTTCCCCTCGTGCTCGTCTGGGACAAGAACACCGCCCGTTTGCCCGAGGGAATCAAGAACGTAAAGCAGATCGCGTCAATCAACCTCGTTTTCTAAAATCTGAATCAAAGCGACGACAAGCGCCGCGGCGGGGGAACCCCGCCGCGGCCGGGTGAGCAGATGAAAGCCTCGCGATTGGGCGACTCCAGGGCGGCGAAAATAGCCGCCCTCCCCCTCATCCTCCTCATCCTGGCCGCGGGCCTGCTTCCCTTCTTCACGGCCATCGTCAATTCCCTTTTTCACGACCGCTACGGACAGGCCACCTGGGCCGGCCTCGACAATTTCAGGACCCTCGTCGACGACAGAGCCTTCGTCCTTTCGCTGGGCATCACGTTGGGCTGGGCGCTTCTCTCCGCGAGTCTCTCGGTTTGCCTTGGATTTGTCCTGGCTTCCGTTCTCCTGGACGCCAAGAAGGGCTTCAAGATGATCTACGCCGCCATCCTCGTGCCCTGGGGCGTGCCCTCCTTCATCTCGGTGCCCATCTGGCGGATGATCATCCATGGAAGCGGAGGCAAATCGATACTCTCGGCCATGCTGGGCAGGGAAATCAACCTCCTCACCAACCCGGCCGCGGGCTTCGTCGCGGCCCTGGCTGTCGACGTGTGGCTCAGCGTCCCTCTCGTCGTGTTCGCCCTCTACGCGGCCTTGGGCTCCGTGAACCACAGCGCGACCGAGGCCGCCAGCCTGGACGGAGCCGATTCCTGGACGATAGCGCGATGGATACGCGCGCCGCAGGCTCGCGCCACGCTCATCGTGATGTGGACCCTCGACTTCGTGAGGTCCTTCAAGGAATTCCAGGTGCCCTTCCTGATGACGGCCGGCGGACCGCCCTTCATCGGCGGCATCACCGAAAAAAATATAGTGGGCGCGACGACGACGCTCGAGATTTTCCTCTACGACGCTTTCAGGAATGAAAACGACTATGGCATACCTTCGGCCTACGCCGTGGCCGTGGGATTTCTCGTCGTCCTGCTGGTGGCGCTCTGGTTCCGTCTCAGAAAGAGAACGGAGGGAAAAGAGTTGATGACGCGGCCGCGAATAGGCGGCGGGGCGGCCAGCCTGACATGGCGAGCGGCCTGCTGGACCGCGCGGATTTTCGCCCTGGCCTCGGCCGCCCTCGTCATCTACGCAGTCCTGTGGCTTTCCCTCTCCGACCTGTCGGCGGTGTACATAGACAGGCCGCTGCCCCGTTTCCTGTCGCTTCGCCCTTACCTCGCCGTCCTGCGCGACGAAGGAATCCTGCGGTATTTTTTCAACACCTTCCTGGTCGCGGCCGCAACGGCCCTGCTGATACCGTTTTTCACGCTGCCAGCGGCCCTGGCCCTTTCGCGGGCGACGGCCAGGCGTCAGGCGAAAGCTTTCGCTTTCCTTCAGGCGTTGGGGATGACCGGGGGCGTCCATTCCCTCATTCCCCTCTTCATTCTCTTCAGGCTTCTTGGGCTGCTGGGCGGCTATGTTCCCCTCGTGACGGTGTACCTATTCCACGCCCTGCCCTTTTCGCTTTTCACGCTGAAGGCCTTCTTGGACCGCCTGCCTCCGAGCTACGAGGAGGAAGCGGCGCTGGAAGGCATGAAACCGCTCGCGTACCTGCTGAAAATCGTCGCTCCCCTGAGCGCGCCCGCCCTGGCCGCCGCGATGATGACCGCCTTCATCTCAGCCTGGAACGGCTTCCTCGTCCCACTCGTCTTCATCACCGACGACAGGCTCTACACCATAGGCGTGAAGCTCCACAGCTATGTTGGGTCGGTGGCTTCGGGCAATCCCCAGTGGAACCTTTTCGCGGCTTCCAGCGTCATCAACATGATCTTCGTCGGCCTCCTGTTGTGGCGCTTCAAGAACCCCCTGAAGCGGAACGACGCGACGGGCGACGAGGGCTGAGGGTTGCAGGCCGCGGGTGCCGTCGTGGGTGCCGTCGCGGCCACCGAAGGCTGCGAACGAAAGCGCGGCCGCCAAAGGCCGAAGGGGCAAGCGCGGCTATTGAAAGCTGGCGGCCGCGACGAAAAGGGAAGGCCTACCGAATGGTCGGGAAGAGCCTGCCCGATCGTACGCCGAGCACGGGGTAACCCGCGCTGTCCCAGCCGGCGAAGAGCGACAGATCGATGGGGGTCAGGCCCGCGAAGCTCAGCGTCGTGCTGTAGGTGAGCCCGACGGTGTAGGCCTCTGGCCTCAAGCTGAGGCCGAGACCGTCGCCGGCGAGCCAGGCGCAGTCGATATATGGCCCCAATTCCATGTTTTTCACGAGAACAAGCTCTCCGGCGTCGAACTCGAGGGTCCGGGCGAGCCATACGAGCTCGATGTTGGTAGCCAGGACAAGAGGCGCCTCGCCGGAGAGCGCGTGGCCCCTGTAGGCATCTCCCCGCTCGAGCGAAAGCCCAGCGCCCGACATGTCGAAGCGCCCGATCGCCCTTCCCCGCAGAGCCGCGAGCCCCACGTCGGCGATGCCCGTCTTGAGGCTCATCTCGGGCCCGTAGCGCGGCGCTCCCGAAGGCGAGGCCAGCGTATCGGCGAATGCTCCCGCTTTGACCGAAAGGAAGCTCGCCCAGCTGCCAATGGGAAGCGGGTGGTCCACGATGCCGGCGTCGAGCGCCATCTCGGCCCTCGCCTCCCAGCTCGTTTCCCCCGATCCGAGCGCATAATTCAGGGAACCGCTCAACGATGGCCTGAAGACGACAGCGTCGCCCTTCGAAGACCAGGCAATCCCCGCCAGGGCCTCGACGCTTCTCGGCTCGAGAAATAATTCGGGCCAGGCCGCGAAATCGCCCCAAAGCCGCAGCTCCGCGCCCAGGAGAAAAGTGTCGAAGGGGTTGAGCGACACGCCCGCCGTCAGGGCCCATTGCCGCCCCGGTAGGCCGGAGAGACCCACGAGAGATGAGAGCGAGGCTCTCATGCCGCCGCTTGCGACAGCCACCGCCAGCCCCGCGTAACTCTGTCTATCCAGAGCCAGGGCCGAGCGTTCGAAACTGTCGGTGAGCTTGTACCTGAGCTTGTAGCGGAGCGATGGAACGACCCCCGGCAGCGAGCCTCGCCGCAATTTGGCCAGGACTCGCGGAATGGAGCTGTCGTACCCAGCCCTGGCCTTGGCCAGTCCGGGCGGCAGATCCACGCTTATGGCCGAGGCGGGCAAATTCGGGACGATCTCTTCGAGGGCGTCGAGGGCGCTTCGCCTTCCCCGCTCGATGATCTCGGCCGGGCTGGAAAACTGCATGTAGGAGATATCCTCGACCTGGTTCCTGATGACGAACGGTGAAATGGCGAGCAGTCCCGTGATGCCCGATCTGGTCTTCCCGATATCGAAGGTCCGGCTGAGAACGGAAAGCAGGTTCTCGTAGTTCATGTCCCTGTTGTAGAAAGCCGTCGAGACGATGAGGAGCGAGGAATACTTCGACGCGATCTCAACGGGCACCAGATTGGTCGACCCTCCGTCGACGAGAAGGAAATCGCCGAAGGGAACGGGTTCGAAAATGGCGGGCATGGCGAATGTCGTCGTCATGACTCTGGAGAAGTCACCCGCGGCCAGTTCCACAAGGCGCCTCGTCTTCAGGTCCTCTCCCGTGACGATTATGGGTATCGGCGTATCGGAGAGGTCTAGGTGACCGACCATTTCCTCCATGGCGCCGACAAAATTATCGGCGTTTATGATGCCTCCCTTGGTGGGAAGAACGAGGTTGAAGTAGTACTCGGGGGGTACGGCGCCCACGATCGTGGCGATGGTGTCGGGCGAAACGCCGGCGGCGTAGAGCATCCCGACCACGGCCCCCATGGAGTTGGCGACGATGAAGTCCGGCCTTATGCCCGCCGCCTCGAGCACCTGGAGAACGCCAATGTGGGCGTAGGCGCGCGCCGAGCCCCCCGCGAGGACAAGGCCGAGCGGTTCGCGCCCTTCGGCGCGGATCTTTTGGATCCGGGCGGAAAACCCTTCCTGGCCGATGCGCAGAGAGTCCGCGATGACCCTGAAGGTATCGTTTTCGGGAAACACCTTGTTCACATTCTGCGCAAAAGCCCCCGACAGGCCAAGGATCAGGGCGAATGCCAGGACGACCATTCGATTCAGCATTCGGGAACTATACAACAAGTTTTTATTCTCCACCACGGTTCATCAATAATGTTGGGGCCGATAGTCGGGCGAATCCTTCCTGGCGCGGCGGGCCGCCGGCGCGACTATCGACGATCTTTCGATTATTTGCTATTCTTCATTCATGAACGAACACTCATCCGACACCGGAGAACCTCCGTCTCCGGAATCCGACCCCTTCAGTTGGGGCGGCGTCGACCCAAGGCGCCGGCAACATCCTTCCACGAACAGCCTTGAGACCTGCCATGATCGCTGAAATCATCTTCATCCTCGCGCTCATCCTCCTCAATGGCTTTTTTTCGCTCTCGGAAATGGCGATCGTGTCCTCCAGAAAGGCCAGACTCCGCCACGAAGCGGACGAAGGCAGGAATAACTACCTCCTCGCGCTCCGCGCCGCGGAACAGCCCGGCAAATTTCTGTCTGCCATTCAGGTCGCGATCACGCTCATCGGCATCCTTACGGGCGCCATCGGCGGAGCGACGTTCTCGCACCGTCTCAGCCAGTGGCTCTCGGGCTTCCCGGCCATCGCCGGCGTGGCGGAGCCGCTTTCGGTCGTCCTCATCGTCCTCATCACTACCCTCGTCTCGGTCATTCTGGGAGAACTAGTGCCGAAAAGCCTCGCCCTCGCCCGCCCCGAAGCGGTCGCTGCGGCGATAATACGTCCACTCTCCGTCATCAGCTTCATCTTCTACCCCATCGTCAGGTTCCTTTCGGGCGCGACCTCGCTCATCGTCAGGGCGCTCGGCTATGCCAAGGCTCCTGGACCTGACGTCACCGAGGATGAAGTGAAGATCCTCATCGCCGAAGGCGCCGAATCGGGAATTTTCGAGAACTCGGAGAAGGAGATGGTGGAGGGTGTGCTCAACCTGGACGACCGGCGGGTCACGAGCTTCATGACCCCGCGCACCGACGTCCTGGCCCTCGACCTGGAGGACGGGAACAAGGCCACGAAGGAAGAACTCGTGGCGCAGGCCCGCTTCGCCTGCCTCCCCGTCATCGAGGGGGACCTCGACCGGATCGTGGGAATGCTCAATGTCAGGGAAGCCCTTGCCGCGCTTGTGCGCGACGGCGGCATCGACATAAGGGCTCACCTCACGCCGCCCGTCCTCATACCCGAAACTATTTCCGCGCTGAGGGCGCTGTCCATCATGAAGGACAACTCGGCGCGTACGGGTTTGATCGTCGACGAGTACGGCGGTGTTTCCGGCCTCGTCACCATGAGCGATCTCATGGAATCCGTCGTCGCGGGCCTCACGCAGAACGATTCCGACGAAGTGCCCGGCCTCATCGAGCGCGATGACGGCTCCTTCCTCGTGGACGGGACCCTCGCCATCGCGGAATTCGCCGAGTCCATGGACCTGGATGAGGAGGAATTCGATACCAACGCCTACGACACCGTGGCCGGCCTCGTGCTCGAATGCATGGGGTCGATCCCCAAGGAGGGCGAATCCTGCGAATGGAAGGGCTTTCACATCGAAATCGTGGACATGGATGGCAACAGAATAGATAAAGTGATGGTGAACAAAATCAACGAAGTGAATCGGAACGCGGAAGAAGAATAGGGAGGCCGCGCCGGCTTAATCCTCGTATGTCGCGCCACCCTATTCTTCGCATGTCTCGTCGCCCCATCCTTCGGATATCGCGCCCCGCTCTCGCCGGATCGCCCGGCCGGCTGCAATCAGGCGAACTGGTCCAGACTGCCTTCCCTTATGACCCGATAATCGCCCGTATCCGTATCGAGATCGTAGACGGAAAAATTGGTGTCGATATCGAATCCCGGCAGCCTGACGGCGAAATTGAGGGAAACGGAGCCATCGTCCCCGGACATGATGCGGTGAAACACGTTCGTCGGCCACACGACCATGGCCGGCCCCTCGTACACGAGCGCGTCGTTGTGAAAAATCCTTTCGGGCTCCACCGTGAAGCGCTCGAGGCGCCTGTGCTTCAGCGAATAGATGTCGACCATGCGGACGCCCCGCAGGACGAGAAGGTTGTCCTCCTGCTGGGGATGGAGGTACCAAGGTCTTTTCACGTCGCCCACCGAGCCCGGCGACAGCGCCCCATGTTTGTGGACGACGCGGTCGACGCCATCGATCTTCGGGAGGTATTTCATGGGAAGGATATCGAAGGATACGCCCTCGGTCTTCCTGAACGGCTTCAGCGTGATGATCCGCCAGAACCCCTCGACTTCGTCGAGAATAAAATCCATCTATTTCCTCCTTCGTTCCTCGATGGCGTTTTCCATCCTGAGGAGCGCTTCCGCCAGATATGACCTCGGGCAAGCCAGGTTGACGCGCATGAACCCCGAACCGCCAGAGCCGAATTTCGTGCCTTCGTCGAGCCAGATCCTGGCTTTTTTCGTGAAGAAATCCTTGAGTTCGGCGTCGGAAAGCCCTAGCTTTCGGCAGTCGATCCAACCCAGATAGCTGCCTTCCAGGGGAGCGATGCCAAGTTCGGGCAGCTTTTCGGCGATAAAATCCGAAACGAGGCGGAAATTTCCGCGCAGATAGTCGAGCATTTCCTCGAGCCAGGCTTCGCCCTCGTTGTAGGCGGCAACGAGCGCCACGTTGCCGAAGACGTTCGACACGCCGATTCCGGAGTTGGCGACGGCGTTCTGGAAAGCGTCGCGCAGCGCCCTATCGGAGATGATCGCGTTCCCCATCGTCAGCCCCGCTATGTTGAAGGTTTTGTTGGGCGCGGTGAGCGTGATGGTGACGCTCGCGGCCTTCTCGGACAGCGAAGCGATCGGGGTGTGGGGAATGTCGCCCAGGATGAGGTCCGAATGGATCTCGTCGGAGATGATGACGATTCCGCGGCGGTGGCAGATATCGACGAGCCTCTCCAGCTCGGCCTTTTCCCAGACCCTGCCCACGGGATTGTGCGGGCTGCAGAGGATGATCGCCTTGGCGCGCGAATCGATCGAGCGCTCGAGGCCCGCGTAATCCATGACGTAACGCCCGCCCTCGAGAATGAGGTTGTTTTCGACGAGCTGGCGGCCATTGTTGAGCGCGGCGGCGGTGAAGGGATGGTAGACGGGCGGCTGTATGATGATCTTGTCGCCGGGATTGGAGATTCCCTGAACCGCGAAGTTGAGGGCGGGAACGACGCCGGGCGAGTAGCAGATCCACTCCTTGGCGACCTCCCAATGATTGCGCCGCCTCATCCAGTCGATGACGGCGTCGTAATAGTCGTCCGTCCGGATCGGATAGCCGTAGATGGGGTGAGCCGCCCTCGCCTGCACGGCGGCGGCGACTTCGGGCGGACAGGCGAAGTCCATGTCGGCCACCCAGAGCGGAATGGCGTCCTCGGAGCCGCAGTACTCGGCGCGATTGGCCCACTTGAGCGAGTCCGTGGAAGCCCTGTCATAGATTTTGTCGAAATCGTACTTCATGGCCCTCACCTCAGCCCGAAACGCGGCGCGAAGCCACGCCATCGGCCGCAGGAGTCCCGGATGAGACGATCGCCTCTATTTCCACCGCGCCATTTTTGGGAAGGGCCGCCACCTGGACGGCGCTGCGCGCCGGAAAATTCCCGGGGAAGAACTCGGCGTATATGGCGTTCATCCGCGCGAAGTCGGCCATGTCGCGAAGGAAGACCGTCGTCTTGACCACGTTATCGAGGGATAAATTCATCTCGGCCAGGATCGACGAAACGTTGGCGAGGGCTTGGCGGGTTTCCGCCTCGATGCCGCCGGGAGCGAGGGCGTTGGTAGCGGGGTCGAGCCCCAGCTGGCCGGAAAGGAATACGAGTTCACCGGAAATGACGGCGTGAGAATAGGGGCCGAGGGCGGCCGGAGCGATTTTCGCGTTGAAACAAAGCTTGGACATAAGACCTCCTGCTAGTACTTGGGAGGATTATGACGTTCCCGGGGCGGGAGTTCAACTCATGCCGCTCACTGTTCCACGCGCAGTTCCCGAAGATACTTGTAAATCGTGTGCTTGGTGACGCCCAGCTCGCCGGCGACGAGTTCGACGGAGCCCTTGATATCGAAGAGGCTTCGCAGCTCGAGGTTGGCGACGACGCGGCGATTTTTCTCCGTGGGGGAGACGCCGGTGACGCGCGACATGCCATCCAGTTCGTCGGCGACGGCCTGCGCGACGAGCTCATCGACATCGGGCGCGAAATTCTCGCCCGAGGGAGGAACTTCGAGCGTGGGCGAAAAATCGGCGAAAAACTGCGTGAGCGGCATGGAAAGATCGAAGTTGATGCAGAGGAAACCAATTGGGTCATCCTCGTCGTTGCGGATGATCATGGTCGTCGACTTGAGCGGCTTTCCGGCTTTCGTCTTGGAAAAATATGGCCCGATGATATTTTCCTTGGACTCGTGCGCGTTGTTGGCGACTTTGAGCCCGAGATCGGTGATGGGGGCGCCCAGGACGCGGCTCGTCACCTCGCCGTTCACGATCTTCACGATGGACTTGCCCAGATCCTCAAGGGAGTGGATCACGACCTCGCAGCCCTTCCCGAATGTCTTCGCGATCGTATCGGCTATCAGGGCGTGGTTCGCGAGAATCTGCTGGTCGCGTTCGGTGAAGACGCGTTTCGCGTGGGAGGCGATTTCGTCCTCGCTCGCCGGCTTTTTAATCTCCGTGGTTATCATGAAACCTTCCTCCGTTCCTTGGGAAATCCCAAGAACCATGTGTGAATGAGAGCCCCTGGAACGAGTTCGGGATGGAAAGTCGCTCCGAGCATGGACCCCTCCCTGACGAGGACGGGACTGCCGTCGTATAGAGCGAGGACTTCTACCGCCGGCCCCACCCTCGTGATTTTAGGCGCTCTGATGAAAACGCCTTCGAGTTCGGGCGCTTCAGGTATCGTCGTCGTGATTCGAGCGCGAAAACTGTCTATCTGGGTTCCGTAGGCGTTCCTGCGGACCGTGACGTCGAGCAGTCCAAGCCCCGGCTGTTTGCGGTTCTCGATATCCTTCGAAAGGAGGATTAGGCCGGCACAGGTGCCGAAGACGGGCATTCCAGCCAGGATTCGCCGCTTGAACGCGTCCATGAAACCGAAGCGCTGCAGAAGGGATCCCATCACCGTGCTCTCCCCTCCGGGAATCACCACCGAATCGGCCGCATCGAGGTCGGCAGCGCCACGGATCTCGAAAGCCTCGGCGCCGGCTTCGCGGAGCGCGGCGATATGGGCGGCGTAGTCGCCCTGGAGGGCGAGAACGCCGACCTTCAGACCGCTCGGCGCGCCAGATGACAATACGCGAATATCGGGAGAAAACATTCCCTCACCAGCCTCTCACGGCCATCTTCTGGTTTTCGCCGAGATCGGAGATCCCGATGCCGACCATGGCCTCGCCGAGATCCTCGGAGAGTTCGGCGAGCATCTTCGGATCCCGGAAATGGACGGCCGCCCCGACGATGGCGCGGGCGCGGCGGGCGGGATCGCCCGACTTGAATATGCCCGAGCCGACGAAGACCGATTCGGCGCCGAGCTGCATCATGAGCGCGGCGTCGGCCGGGGTGGCTATCCCTCCCGCCGAGAAGTTCGGCACCGGCAGCTTGCCCGTCTTCGCTATCTCATAGACCAGTTCGTAGGGCGCGCCCAATTCCTTGGCCGCCGTCATCAGTTCTTCCTCGGGGAGTCTCGTGAGGCGCGCGATGCCATCGCGGACCGTGCGCATGTGCCTCACCGCCTCGACGACGTCGCCCGTGCCGGGCTCGCCCTTGGTGCGGATCATGGCGGCGCCTTCGCCGATGCGGCGGAGGGCCTCGCCCAGATCGCGGCAGCCGCAGACGAAGGGAACCTTGAAATCCTGTTTGTAGACATGGAACCTGTCGTCGGCGGGCGTGAGCACTTCGGACTCGTCGATGAAATCGACGCCGAGGGCTTCGAGAATCCTGGCCTCGACGAAATGCCCGATCCTGCATTTAGCCATCACGGGTATGGATACAGCCTTCTGGATCTCCCTGATCATCTTGGGATCCGACATGCGCGCGACGCCGCCCTGGGCGCGGATATCGGCGGGCACCCGCTCGAGGGCCATGACAGCGACCGCGCCGGCTTCCTCCGCTATCTTCGCCTGAGCGACGTCCGTGACATCCATGATGACGCCGCCTTTCAGCATCTCGGCCAGGCCTACCTTGGTCTTCCATTCGGCGCTCTGCCGAGCGGACCAGAACATCGTATCCATATAAGACTCCTTGTCCTGAAATTTGAAAAAATAAAGAATGCTAATAAACTATATTAAATTACGCGTTTATTCAAGTTTTCCGGCAGGAGGGACCGGAATCAAACCCCGACGCGTCGGGAATAGCCCGGCGAGTCCGGCATTTCCCCGGGGCCTTAGACTACAGCATTTTCCTGTGATAGTATATTCCCCACTATGAGAGTATTGCTTACGGGAGCCTCGGGTCTGCTCGGCCGCGCGATTTCGGCCAGACTGCGCGGCCGACGAGATATCGAACTCAGCGGAACCGCCTTTTCAAGGGCTCGAGCGCCCCTAATCAAGGCCGACCTGACCAACTCAGCCGAAGTGGCGGCGCTTTTCGCCTCGACCAAGCCCGATTTCGTGATTCACGCGGCGGCGGAGCGCCGTCCCGACATCGTCGACGGGAACCCTGGCCAGGCCAGGGCGCTCAATGTCGCCGCCACGGAGATGGTCGCCCGCGCCTGCGCCCAAAGCGGGGCCTATTTGCTGTATATTTCCACCGACTATGTGTTCGACGGGTCCAACCCGCCCTATTTTCCCGATTCGCCCGTGAATCCTCTCAACGAATACGGCAAGCTCAAACTCGAAGGGGAGGCGCGCGTCGCCGCCGCCATGGCGGAGAAGGCGCAGGGGGCGGCGGCAGACACTGGGTCAGGGGCGGCCGCTGGGTCAGGGGATGGGACTGGGGCTATGACTAGGGTGGCGGCGAAGGCCGCGATTCTCAGGATACCCATCCTCTACGGTCCTGTCGAGAAACTAGAGGAGAGCCCGGTGACCGAACTCGCCGCGCTGCTCAAGAAAGGCGAGCCATGCGCGGTCGATGATTGGGCGAGTCGCTACCCGCTCCACGTCGACGATGCGGCCGCCGGAATCGAAACGATCATGGACGCGGCCATGAGGCGCCCCGGCGGCCTCGCGGCCGCGCCTCGGCGGGGGCTGCCCGTCTTCCTTCTCTCAAGCCCCGTCGCCTTCACGAAATATGGGATGATTGCGGCGATAGCCAAAGCCCTCGGGGTGGACGCTTCCTTCGTCCACCCCGACGCCTCGCCGCCGAAAGGCGCGGCGCGACTTTTAGGCGCGACGCTTCTGAAGGTCGCGCCGCGCCCCAAGGATTGCAGGATGGATACGACCGCGATCGAAGCTCTGGGATACAAACCTCGGATAGAGTTCGAACAGGGCATAGCCGACGCGCTCGCGCCATTCTTCCAGGGCTGACGAAAACATGTTCCCCAAGCTTCCTTCGAAGACGCGCTTTCCTGTCGCCGCGCTCGCCCTCATCCTCGCGCTCTCGCCCATCCTGACGCTCCACTCCTGCGCGAGCGCGCCCGCTCCGGAGCCGAAGACAAAGCTCGAGAAAAAAGTACAGCGCTTCTTCGCCGACCGTGATATTCCGGAACTGCCCTCCACGGCCCCCAAGCTCTATTTTTCCAGCGACGCGTGGATGGCCCGCGCCCTCGAACTCGTGGAGAGCGCCAAAGACTACATCATGATCGACTCATTCCTCGTCAATGCCCACCCTGTGAACTCGGCCATCATGGAAGCCCTCGTCAAAAAATCCAGGGCGGGCGTCCGCGTCTACCTGATCTTCGACTCATCCTCCTACTTCACCTATATGCCGGATATGGTTTCCTTCCTGCCCACCGCCCTGAAGTACTTCGCGGGAACGCCCGTGCGTGTGGCCGAATACAATCCGATGACGGGGCTCAAACTCTTTTCCCTCCCTTCCCTTCTCGATCGCGACCACCGGAAGTTCTGGATCGTCGACGGGAAATACCTCGCCGTTGGCGGCATGAACCTGAACTACTATTCGCTCGCGCCTTCCGGCGAATACAGCAACATCGACACCTTCGCCGAGATCGAAGGGCCAGAACCCCTGGCCCTCATGGTGGAATCCTTCTGCGACACCTGGAACCGCAACGCGCCGGAGCCCATAGAACCGGACAGCTTCGCCATTCCGGAAAACAGGGCCGACAGTTCGGTCTGGCTCGTGGACCAGGCGCCCGGCGGGGGATCCAAGGTCAGCAGCCTTTTCGACGCGTTTTTCCTCTGCGCCGAGAAGGAAATCTGGATGGTCCAGGCTTACACCTTTACGACGCCCGAGCTCACCCGCAAGATTAGGACCGCCACCAGACGCGGCGTGGAGGTTCACCTCATCCTGTCGGCCAATTCATTCCGAACGGCCTACGACGAAGCCTCGAAATACTGCGTCCAGGACCTCCTCGAGGCGGGCGCGAAGGTCTACATGTTCGACGCCCCCGACAATTCCTTCCTCCACTACAAACTCATGTTCGCCGACGGATATCTGGCCGCCTTCGGAAGCCCCAACTTCAACTACCGATCGCAGTACCTGTCCAGGGAAATAGCCCTGGTCAGCGCCGATCCGGAGGTGGGAGCGAAAACCCTTCTCAACCTGCAGGGAATCATGAAATACGCGACACCCATTCCAATGGAAGAAGCGAGCCTCTACCGAAGCGCCAAGTATTTGGCCTCCTATCTCGGCATGCTGTTCGGAGGCTGAAACGATGAAACGACGATACCACGGCGCGATCCCCCTATGCTTTCTCGCGCTCTTCACCCTCACCGCGAGCTCCGCCGCCGCGGACAAGACCTCATTCTACTATTCGATTTCGATGGGCGGATTTTCCTCGCCGCTCTTCACGGTGGCGGAATACATGGATTTTTCCGCTTCGGTGGGAATCGACGACGGCCCCGTCCTCGGTTCGGCCTTTTCGACGCACTATCTCATGCCGGTGAATCCCCTCTCCCTCGCCGATTCGCTCGCCGGTCTCGGCTTCGACTTCACGCTTTTTCACCTGAAAAACCATCCTTTCGCCTGGATGTCTCCCCGGGAAACGCTGCTCGCGCCCACGTTGAGCGCGACAGCTTATTTGCCCTTTTCCGACCTGAAAGACATACGCTACACCCTGAGTCTTTCGCCCATCAGGCTCTTTGCCGGGTATGGATATTTCACCCTCGGGTCCTTCGGCCTCGTCTACGATTCCTCGTTCGTCCTGGAAGGCTGGTGCGTCAAACTTTTCGAACTCTCCTACATGTCGAATTGAGGCCCGCATCAATGAAACACCTCGTCCGATCGCTCCCCCTCCTTCTTCTTCTCCTTCTGGCCGTCGCGCCGACGAAAGCCCAGGATCTCGCCTTTTCCGTCGGCGGCTGGAGCTTTTTCAGGAGCGCAAAGGGAGCCCTACCGACAGAAAGTCCCGGGACTTTCCCGTCCTTCGGCCTCACCTACGGCATCACGCGGTACATGGAGGCGGGAGTCTCGATCGTGCCACGTCTCAGCCCAGACGCGATGGACGACATCTTCATCGAGGAACACATCGGTTTTTCGCTGTTCGGAGAGCGCGTCAAGAAATCGGGCGGACCAGGCATCTACCTGAACGCCCTGGTGGACGCAGGGATCCTTTTAGGAGCGCACAACCTGCTTTCGGGCGCGCCTAATTATTCGCGGGCCCTCTTCCTGCGCGTGACGCCCTTCGCGCTCGGCAACCCCTTTTACGGGCGGCGCGACCGGATGTTCTCGCTGGGCATCATCCACGACTACGACAAGGCCGAAACTTCCCTTTTTCTGAACCTCATCGCCGTTGACTTCTACCTTGCTTCGCCGACCAAAGTCCATTAGGCTTACCTGTATGGAACGAGACAAGCTGCGCGCTATATTCTCACTGGCAAAAGTGGGAATCGCCGGAGCCGGCGGACTCGGATCCAACTGCGCCGTCGCCTTGGTCAGGGCCGGAGTCCGCCGGCTCGTCATAGCCGATTTCGACAGCGTCTCGGCAGCCAATCTCGACCGGCAATATTATTTTCGGGACCAAGTGGGAGAATACAAGGTCGACGCCCTCGCCGCGAATCTCGGAAAGATCGAGCCAGGCCTTGAAATTGCCGCCCACAGGGTCCGCCTGGATCCGGAGTCCCTGCGCCTATTATACCAAGGCTGCGATGTGATCGTGGAAGCCTTCGACAGCGCCGACGCCAAGGCCATGCTCATCGAAACCTGTCTCGACGCTTTCCCTGAAACCCAGGTCGTCGCCGCGTCCGGCCTCGCGGGCATCGGCCATTTCGAGACCATAAGAATCGTTCACCGCGGAAAGCTCCACCTCTGCGGCGACTTCGAAAACGAAGTATCGCCCGACTCGCCGCCCATCGCCCCCCGCGTAGCCATCGTCGCGAACCTCGAAGCCGATATAGTCCTCGAATTGCTCCTCCGATCGGCGTCCGGAACCTGATTCCATGGACCCAATCGGTTCTGGCCCAATAGGGCCAAGGAGGCTGTCATGCTCGATCAGCTTCTCGCCCCCGATCTCAAGAACCTTCTCGAAGCGGGAAAGAACGACAACATTCATGAGTTCCTCGACGGGATGCATCCCACGACTATCGCCGAAATACTCACAGGGATGGATCCCGAAGAGACCCTCGACGTGTTGAGGATCATCGGGGAACCTGGAGCCGCCGATGCCTTCCGCGAGCTTCCCGCCGCCTACCAGATCGATGTTTCCGACCTTCTCGACACCGCGGACATGGCCAGGCTCATAGTGTCCATGGAACCCGACGACAGGGTCGATCTGCTGAAAGCCATCCCCCGCGAAAAATTCGAAGCGCTTCTACCCATTCTGGCCAAGAGGGAACGCGACGATATAATGAAGCTCTCCCAATTCGCGGAGAGCACGGCCGGTTCGGTCATGACGTCAGAATACATAGCGCTGAACCAGGACCTGACGGTGAAGGACGCCATTGAGCGGATCAGGCTGGAAGGGGCCAAGGCGCACTCGATCTTTACGATATTCGTCATGGACGCGGCCAGGATATTGAAGGGATCGGTGAACCTGGCCGATCTCATCCTCGCCAATCCCGACAAGAGGCTTTCCGAAATAATGGACCCACGGCCGCAAAGCATCAACGCGCTGAACTACAGGGAAGAAGCGGTTTACCTGTTCTCGCGCTACGACCTCGTGTCCCTGCCCGTCGTCGACGCCGACGATGTCATGATCGGGCTCATCACGCACGACGACATCATCGATGTCTTGGAACAGGAACAGACCGAGGATATGGAACGCTTCATGGCCATCACGGGCAGCCACGACAATATCCCCTACCTGCACACGTCCATCTGGTCGCACTTCAGGAACAGGATAGGCTGGCTCGTCATCCTGGCGCTTCTGGGGCTGATTTCTGGGGCTGTCGTTCAATCTTTTGAACAGACGATCGCGAACCTGATGATACTCGCGTTCTATATGCCCATGCTGACCAGCACCGGCGGCAATACGGGGAGTCAGTCGGCCGCCGTCATCGTGCGCTCGCTGGCGTTGAAGGAAATTCTGCCTAAGGATGGCTTCAAGGTCATCTGGAAAGAGCTGCGGGTGGCCTTGTTGCTGGGCGTCGTGCTGGGGGTCCTGGCTTTCGCCCGCGTTCTCTTGGCGGCGCCGGCCTCGCGCATGCTAGTTCCGGGAGCCATCACGGCTCTGGACATAGGGTTCGCGATCGGCATTGCCCTGGCTCTCCAGGTGGTCGCGTCGACCGTCATCGGGGCCGCCCTGCCCCTCGGGGCGGCTGTTCTGGGCGCCGATCCCGCCCTCATCGCCAGCCCAGCCCTCGCGACTATCGTGGACATCACGGGACTCCTCATCTACTTCACGACGGCGAGGATGATCCTCCGGATATAGGGCGGCCCGGGTTAGCTGGCCGCCAGGGCGCGGAACCCGCGAATGAGCGCGCGCGATGGGACTGCGGGGGCGCTCCTCCGGCTATCGTCTCATTCTTTCTTGAGCAGCGGGTTGCCGCCCTTTCTGGGCTTTATCTTGCAGCCGCACTGGCCGCCCAGCTCATACTCTCTGTCCTTTCGGACGGGCAGGCCCTCGGCATCCCAATCGATCATGCCGCCGACCAGAACCGCGACCGAACTCCGACCTTCGCCGACCAGCGTTTCGGCGGCTTCCTTTCCGTAAATGCCCGCCGCGTCGGCGATGATGAGCGACCTGTTCTTCGGCAGCGCCGCGTGATCCATCCGAAATTTGCTCATGGGCAGATAGCAGACATCACCCGCGTCGAAAACCCGAAAGTTCGTCTCGTAGGCTTCGCGCAGGTCGACAAGGAGGGTTCCCTCGGACATGAAGGCCAAAGCCTCCTTCGGGCTGAGAAATGCTATCCCGCCCCCTTTGGGCCAGGGCGAGGCCGGGTCGAGAAAATCTACCGCTCCCATGCGTTGCTCCTCGAAAGACAAATAGTAAAAACAAAATCGTCGCGCCGCAAGCGATCCGCGGGACGCGGACCCGTTTTCCGAAGCGCCGAGGGCTGCGCGGCGCTGGCATCGGCGTTACAATGGACGTGGGGGGGAAGCATGACTGAAATTTTATACAGGGATGGCCTCGCCGCGATGGACCTGACGAGAGTGACCGAAATGCTCTCGCGGTCATACTGGTGCCCCGGCATCGGGCTGGACGAAGTGCGGGAGAGCGCCGAAAATTCGGCTCTCGTGGTCGGCGCCTTCGACGAGTCGGGCCGGCAAGTCGGGTACGCGCGCGCCATCTCGGACAAGATGCGTTTCGCCTATATTCTCGACGTATATGTCGACGAGGAATACCGCGGGCGCGGCATCGGCCAGGGCATGATTCGCCGCATGCTGGATCACCCCTCGATGGCGAGAGTCTACCAGTGGCTCCTCATAACGAAGGATGCCCACGAAGTCTACAAGAAGGTCGGCTTTTCCGTGGTATCGCGCCCTCTCGACTGGATGGAGATACGAAAACCGAGGCCGCTTCGAGGCGAGGCCGTTCCGCGTTGACGCCGCGAGGCGGCGTCAACGCGCCTCCGATCCCTTGATAAAAGACCCTGAAGCGATTTATCCTGGCAGCGACCGAAGCTCCGGGGCGCTCGGCGTCCCCTAACCCTCGCAGGAGTACACAATGTCCGACGAAATGGAATATGGGTCATTCGAAGCGGCCGCCGCCAAAAGCGCGGCCATGGAAAAAGATATCCCATCGCACCCCGAACGATACCGGGTGCTGACTGGCGACAGACCCACCGGACGTCTGCATATCGGGCATCTGTTCGGCTCCCTGCAGAACCGCGTGCGGCTCGCGAGACTCGGCGTCACCACCTACATCGTCATCGCCGATTACCAGGTTCTCACCGACCGCGAAACCTTCGAGGCCATCGCCGAAAACACGCGCGAGCTGACCATCGACTACATCGCGGCGGGGCTCATTCCCAACGGGAAAACGCATATATTCCCGCACAGCCACGTGCCCGAGCTGAACCAGCTTCTCCTGCCCTTCCTCACCCTCGTCACCAACGCGGAATTGAACCGCAATCCAACGGTCAAGGAAGAAATCGCCGCCTCGGGCATGAAGAACATCACGGCCGGGATGTACACCTACCCCGTCCACCAAGCCGCGGACATTCTCTTCTGCAAGGGCAACACCGTCCCCGTAGGCAAGGACCAACTCCCCCACCTCGAACTTACCCGCGTCATAGCGCGCCGATTCAACGAGCGCTTCGCCGCCGGCGTGCCCGTATTCCCCGAACCCCAAGCCCTGCTGAGCGCGGCGCCCACCATTCTCGGTCTCGATGGCGGCCAGAAGATGAGCAAGAGCAGGGGCAACGCCATCATGCTCTGCTCCACCGAGGACGAAACCGCGGCCCTCATCAAGAAGGCCAAGACGGACGCGGATCGAATGATAACCTACGACCCCGAAAAGCGTCCCGAAGTCTCCAATCTGCTTTTGATCTGCTCGCTCTGCACAGGCGACGATCCGGCGGCTATTGCCGCTCGGATCGGAGACCAGGGATCGGGCGCCCTCAAGCGTACCCTGACGGAGTCGCTCAACGAATATCTGCGCCCCTTGCGCGCCGAGCGGACAAGACTCGAGGCCGACCCCGCCTACATCAGGTCGGTGCTCCTGGGCGGCATCGAGAACGCGCGATCCGTGGCCATCGACACGCTGCGGGAAGTGCGCGCCGCCATGCACATGGAGCTATAGGCTTCCCGGAAACGCGGCGCGACGCCACCATGCGTACGGAGCTTCGAGCTTCCAGGCAGCCGGCGCGACGCCGCGAGCCACGCGGCGCCGTAAACGACCCGGCCGAGCGCCGCGCCCTACAAACAGGAAGGCCCGTCCCCCGGATCCGGGAGACGGGCCTTCCTTATAGGCAACGCGCTATAAAGCGCCGCATTCATGCCGCGACGCCTTATCGTATCGTTCCCGCTCACTTTCCCTTGATGAAATCGGGGAGCGTGCCGGTCGAGGCCATCTGCCCGGCGATGTAGCCGTTGGCCACGCAGTCGGCGACGGCGTTGGAACCGAGGCGGTTCGTGCCGTGGACGCCGCCGGTCACTTCACCCGCGGCGAAGAAGCCGGGGATCACTTTCCCGTAGATATCCTGAACCTCGGTCTTCTCGGTGATCGTGACGCCGCCCATCGTGTGATGGACCGAAGGCCACTGAGGAATCGCATAGAAGGGGCCTTTCTCGCTGGTCATCATGACGCCCTTGTCGATGCGCTTGCCGAAATCGGGATCCTTGAGCGCCTTCACATACTCGTTGTGCTTGGCGATGGTGGCGACGAGGGTCGCGGGATCCATGTTGACCTTCTCGCCCTTGTACGCGCGCTTGTTGATCTCGGCGGCGAGCTTCTCGAGCGTATCGGCCACAAAAATGCGGTCGGCCTGAATGCCAGCTGCGAGCTGGTCAGCGGTGATAAAGCCGCCCTTCTTGCAGATATCCTCGCCGAAGATGGAGAAAGTGGGGAACCCGCCGGAATCCTGGGCCGCCTTGGCGCAGACGTCGCGGCGTTCGCCTTCGTTGACGTAGCGCTTGCCGTATTCGTTCACGTACACGATGCCTGCCGAGGGTCCGCTGAAAGGAATGACCGCCGTGGCGTCGAGGACGCCGTTGTTGGGATCGGCGAAGGGATAGAGCTGGATGTAGCTCATCTGCATGGTGTTCGCGCCGACTTCCTGCGCGATCACGATGCCTTCGCCCGTCGCTCCGACGTGGTTGGTCGTCGGGAGATCCGCGGTGAGAGCCGGGACCTGCTTGGACCTCATCTCCACGTTGGCGGCGAATCCGCCCGTGGTGAGGATGACCGCCTTGTTCGCCTTGATGGTCTTGTAGCCGGACTTGGTTTCGACGCCGATGCCGACGACTTTGCCCTTGAGTTCGCCCTCGCGGTAGATCTTCACCATCTTGGTGTTGACGATGGTCTCGACGCCGGCTTCCTTGCACATTTTCTTCTGGACTTCGACGATGTCGCTGCCCTGGCCGTTGATCGTGGTGTAGGTGCGGTAGCCGTAGTGCCCGCCCGGCCTGGTGAGGCTTTCGCGAACCTTGAGACCGTTGCTGAGGAGCATGTCGAGATAGAAGGGCGATCCGTAGACCATGTTCTTCACGAGCTTGATGTCGCTCATGTAGTCGCCGCCCTTCATGGTGTCGGCGATATGGGCTTCGGCGGTGTCCGGAACAAGGTTGAACTTCTTCTGGAAATCGGCCGCGAGCTTGCTCGTGTAGGCCGCGTAGACGCCGCCGTTGATCTGGGAGTTTCCGCCCACGAAGGGCATCTTCTCGATCAGGACGGTTTTCGCGCCGTGGGTGGCCGCGCTGTGGGAAGCCGAGAGACCGGCGAATCCGCCGCCGACCACGACGACGTCGTAGGTCATATCCCATTTGGCGGGAAGCGCCGTAGAGGCGACGGCTTCGGCGGAAGCCGCTGTCGTGGCCGCTGTCGTGGCTTCGGGCTCTTTACCCGCGGTCTTGAATTCCTCGACCTTGCCGCCCGCGGCGGCGATGGCCTGGCCGACCGCGGCGATGATTCCCTTGCTCGTCATGGTGGCGCCGGAAACCGTGTCTATGGACAGGCTCTGGGCGGCCACGATTTTTTCGGGAAGCGTCGAGATCGCTCCGGCGGAAATTCCAGGCGTGTCGTTGTTCCCGACGACGACGACTTTTTCTATTTTCTTTTCGGAGAGCGTGACTTCGACGACGAGACCGTCGTGCATTCCTTTTACGGCCTGCTTGTAGACACCCGGTTTCATCGATGTCACCGCCGTCGGAGCCGGTGTTTCGGTTTTTGCGGATTCCTTGACCTGCTGACACGAGAACATCGTCATAACGGCGATGGCTGCCAACAGGAGAAGTGAACCTTTAAGTGCTTTTTTCAATTCCTTTCCTCCAAGGACTGATTTTGCCCATTCTCACGGAAGGGCCACACAATATAGTGCATTAATTATAGATAAACACTGACTTCATATTCCGTCAAGAAGGGTAATACGATAATTCGGCGACTCGATACATATTTCTATAAAATTTTATCAATATAATTTTATAAAGGTTATTTTTGTTAATTTTCCGTCATATTATGTAATTATTGTCACGAAATGATAGGAAAACCGCATGGGTGGAGAAATCCGCGCAGGTTCGTCCGCTCAGCGCCCGGCGAGCCTCTTTAGCGATTTTTCGTAGGGGGGATAGGCCACGCCCTTCTCGGTGACGATGGCGGTGATCAGGCCGGCCTCGGTGACGTCGAAGGCTGGGTTGTAGACCTTCACCTTTTCGGGGGCCATTCGCTTCGCGTACCACTTCTCGGTCACTTCCTCTGGCGGACGCTGTTCGATGCTGATGTCGCCGCCCGTGGCGCTCGCGAAATCGATCGTGGATAGGGGCGCGTGGACGTAGAAGGGGATGCCGTAGTGCGTGGCGAGGATAGCCACGCCCGATGTGCCTATCTTGTTGGCGGCGTCGCCATTCGCCGCGACGCGGTCGCAGCCCACGAGGACGGCCTGTACCCAGCCCCGCTTCATGACGCTCGAGGCCATATTGTCGCAGATAAGCGTGACGTCGATGCCAGCTTGCGAAAGTTCCCAGGCGGTCAGCCGCGCCCCCTGTAGGAGGGGCCTCGTCTCGTCGGCGAAGACGCGGAAACCGTAGCCGCGTTCGGCGCCAAGATAGACGGGAGCCAGGGCCGTCCCGTAGCGGGCCGTGGCCAGGGCGCCGGCGTTGCAGTGGGTGAGGAGCCCCCAGCCCCGGCCGAGGAGCGCCAGCCCGTTCTCGCCGATGCGCCGGCAGGTTTCCTCATCCTGGTCGCGGATCGCCTCGGCCTCATCCTTGAGCGCCGATTTCGCCTGGGCCGCCGTCGCGCCGGAAAGAGAACGCAAGGCGGCTTCCATCCTGTCGAGCGCCCAGAAGAGGTTGACGGCCGTCGGGCGCGAGGTGGCGAGGTAGGCTTTGGCTTCAAGGAATTCCGCGAGAATCCCTGAATAATCGGGGGCCCGGGAATCCCTTACGGCGAGGTAGGCGCCATAAGCCGCCGCTATGCCTATGGCGGGGGCTCCCCTCACCCTGAGCTGGTAGATGGCTTCCCATATCTCGACTTGAGTCCGGAGGCGAAGAAAGACTACCTCGTTGGGCAGGAGGGTCTGGTCGAGAATCACTAGGGAGCCTTCTCTGTCGTCGAGCCGCACGGGTTCGATAGATTGTCGTTCCATGGTTTCTCCCTCGGCCTCAGGCTCTGTTTTTTCTAGCCAGCAAGGCCTCGGCCGTCCAGCGGTCGGTGACGAGGCCATGGATGATGCCGCCGGCGAGGGCCCCGCTAATGGCATCCAACTTCTCGGGACCGAAAGCCAGGGACACGACGAAGGGCAGTTTCACTATTTTCTCCCATTCGAGCGAGACGGTCTTGTCCTCGAAGGACATCGGGATATACCTGCCCGCCGCGTCGTAATAGCGCATGAGTATGTCGCCCACCGCGCCCTTCGCGGAACACTCCTCGAGCTCTTCCACCCCAAGGTATCCCGTCTTCATGATGCTGGAGTCGCGCGATACGGTGCCGAGGCCCACGAAGGCCAGATCCACCTTCGAGGCGTTCTCGAGGGCCGCGCCTATGGCAGGCTCCTGTATCATCATTTCCTTTACATGGCCGCTCCGGACAAGAACGGGCATGGGGATGCTCTCCATGGGCACGCCGAGTTTCTCGGCCAGAGGCCAGGAGACGATATAGGGGATATCCGTCGTCAGATAGGTGCCCGCCAGCTCATTGATGCGCGCCGGTTTGGCGCCGCCCTTCCTGATGTAGGGGAGGATGGCGCTCGTCGTCTCGCTCCAGGCTACCCCGATCGTGCATCCTGGCGTGATGAGGCGCTCGAGGAGTTCGGCGCCAGCCCTTCCCACAGCTTCCCTGCTCTCCCTTGGGTTGCCCCTCGTGGGCGCGACGACCGCGGCCGCGAGGCGGTATCGCTTCTCCAGGGCGAGGGCGAGCCGGTAGAGTTCGGGCATGGGCTTTTTCACGGTGATCTGCACCAGCCCTTCGTCGCGGGCTTTCTTGAGCATCCTCGTGACGGCGATGCGGGAAAGCCCCAGTTTCGAGGCGATCTCCTCCTGGGTCATTCCTTCGATATAATAAAGGTTCGCCGCTATAAGTAACAGTTCTTCCGTGGACCCGCTCATCGCGCCTTCCTCTTTTTCACATCATTCGCAGCATGCCGAGCAATTGCCTCGCGTTCGCCGCGAGATCGGGGCTGTTCCGGTGCAGGCCGGCGCCGACGAGGAGTATGAAATCCTTGCCGTAGACCTCGAGCATCTCGGCGGTCCGCTCAGGGGTCATGCCGCCGCCGGGGGCGGGAAAAGCCTGCTTCAGGGCGCCCAAGCGCTCGCCGGTCGCCCGGGCTATGCCGACGCACTCCTCCTTCGTGAAGGAGAAGCGGCCGCCGAAATTGGGGTACACCGAGGCGTCGGCGCCGCATAGGCGCATGAGAGTCCCGTAGAGGGCCGCGTGGGAGATGCCTGAGTCCCTCGATGTGGCGAGGACGCCGCCGAAGGATGGATGGGCCATGATGGGCAGGCCGATGGCGGCGTCCTCGGCGATGAGGCGAACAGCGTCGAAGCCCGTCAGGGCGGGACAGATGAGGAGGGCTCCCGCGCCCAGTTCCTTGGCCCTGCGGGCGGAACTCAGTATCCTGTCCATTCTCCCGGTGATATTGGCCATGTAGACCGAACGGAGGCCGGTTTCGCGGTTCGCCCGCGCGACGGCTTCGGCGCAGCGCTCCACGCGCTCCTCGAAGGGACAGAATATCTGGTCCAGGATGCCATGGTCATCCTTGATGATGTCGATGCCGCCCAAGGCGAATCGGTAGGCCTGGTCGGCGATTTCCGCGGGGGAGAGGCCCATCGGCTTGAGCGCCGTGGAAGTGAGGGGTCGCGTGGGCACGCCGAGGAGCTCGCGCAGGCCTGGCCGGCCGAAGCTCGGTCCGGGAAAATTGGCGAGAAGGCTCTCGGGCAGGTCCAGCCTCTCGACCCGGATGTTCGGCTTTATGCTGATGTTGCCGTAGACGACGTTGAGAAGTTGGACGATATCGGCCTGCGCCGTCTCCACGGCGAAGCTGATGGTCGCGCGGTGGAGTCCGGGACGAGGCCCCTGCCCCGCCGCCCCGAGCCCGAGTTCGGCCGCGTCGGATCGCGCGACGTCTCCGGATCGCTCGACGGCCTCGAGACTCTCGATCCGTCCCACGATAGCGTCCCTTATGAGACCGGGCGGGACGAGGTCCTCGGGGAACTCTACGGTCTGCTCGAAGCAAATGTCGGAGGCCATGGCCCGCGCCTGCTTCTCGTCGCCCCTGAGCAAATAGGATACGAGAAAACGTTCCCCGCTCAACGACGCCGCCAGGCTGGGCGACCTCGCCAGGCTTGATTTTTGCGCAATACCGGGTGTCGTAGCAAAGGCGGGCCTCGCGGCGAGGCGTCCGCCTTCATTCACTTCCTTGTCCATCAGAGAGCCTCCGCCTTTGCCATGCTGTGCACGGCCTCGATCCTGACTTGCGCCAGCGCCGCGCCGGTTATGCCGAGCTTCCTGCCGACGAGGGCTTCGACCGCCCCGACGAGAGCGAGGGCGTCGAGCCCGTACTCGCGCATGAGATAGGCCCGGGAAGCGCCGTGGGCGAAGGTGTCGCCGATGCCCAGGCGGCGCAGGGGACCCCTCATTCCATTCTCCGCCATCAGCTCGGCGATCTCGGATCCGAGCCCGCCGATCACCGTGTGGTTCTCCATCGTGATCACGCCATAGCGCGGCGCCGCGAGGGCGTCCAACAAAAGCCGGCCCCCGATAGGTTTGTGCGTGGACACATGCAGATGGCATAGGGAGAGGCCCGAGGCCGCGAGAGCGGCGGCCGCGCGCATGGCTTCCTCGGTGCAGATTCCCGATGTCACCAGGGTTATGTCCCCGCCTTCGGAAAGGACGCGGACGCGGCCCGCGGCGAATCCTTCGTCGGCGGGGAAGAGCCGGGGGATCTCGCCCCTCAGCATTCTCACGTACACAGGTCCGGGCGCGGCCATCACCGGGTCGAGGATCGTCTCCACCTCGGTGGCGTCACCCGGCTCGAACACCGTCATGTTCGGCACAGCCCTCATCACGGCGACGTCCTCGATGGCTTGGTGGGTCGCCCCGCCCGGCGTGGTGATTCCGGGAAGAAAGCCGAAGAACTTGACGGGGAGGTTGGGATAGGCCACGGAACTGACGATCTGGTTGAGAGCCTGCCGGTAGATGAAGACGGAAAACGTGTGGATCAAGGGAATGCAGCCGCCCCGGGCGAGACCGGCGGCGAAACTGACCATGTTCTGTTCGGCGATTCCCATCGAGAAGAAGCGGTCGGGATAGAGGCGCTTGAATTCGGCGATCTCGGTCGAGCCGGTGAGATCGGCCGAAAGCACGACGACTCGCGGCTTGTCTTTCGCCCAGGCCGCCAGATTGCGCTCGTGAACCCTGCTGAGTATTTCCATGTTCAGGCCCCTTCCTTCGCCGCTCGTCCGGAAAGCCGGCCGCCGCGGAAGAATTCCTCGTACTCCGCTTTCTCGCGGGCCGAGGTGAACCTGAGATAGTGCAGCTTGGGTCTCCTGCGTTCGAGAAGCCCCACTCCCCTGCAGGGATCGGTGCGGCAGAGCACGAAATGGGGAGCGCCCGAGCGGCCGCCGCGCGCGGCCGAATCCAGGGCGATAGGATCGTGGCCGTCGACGATCGCCGCCGTCGCCCCGAAAGCCCTGATCTTCTCGTCCAGAGGTTCGATGCCCATGACATCCTTCGTCGGGCCGTCGCACTGCTGGCCGTTGACGTCGACGTAGACGACGAGGTTGTCGATGCCGAAAAATGCCATCGTCTGTATCGCCTCCCAGGTCTGTCCCTCCTGGAATTCGCCGTCGGACATGAAGACGAACACCTTTCCCTTTTCGCCCGCGCGCGCGCGGGTGAGGGCGAGGCCCGAGGCCTGGCTCAGGGTCTGGGCGAGGGCGCCGCCCATCGCCTCGAAACCTGGCGAATGCTCGGCGCCGATCATCTCGACCGAGCTTCCGTCCACGTTGAACTGGTCGAGAGCCTCGGCCGACATGCGTCCCGTCTCGATGAGGACGGCGTAGAGGACAAGAGCGTAGTGCGCCGGGCTCAGGAAGAAGCGGTCGTATTCGGGAGCGCGGGCTCCGTTGTACCCGGCCCCGTTCGCGCAGCTCACCCCCGGGGTTCCGGGAACGCCCGGGAAGGGAGGCGGAACAGGGGCGGCGACGCTCGGGCCCAGACGCATGGTCTTCAGATAGAGCGTCGAGAGTATTTCGGCCGACGAGCAGGCCTGGGAGAGATAGCCCCCATCGTTTTTAAGGCAATGCTCGAGAACGCGCTTTCTCATTTCCGCCGCCGTTTCGCGAACGGCGTCCACCCAAGGTTTCGCCGAGGAATCCCTGATTTCATTCATGGCCAAGCGACCTCCCGTTTTTCAATTATTTCGAACCTATAACCTTCAACGCCCCTTCCAGGTCCTCGAGCAAGTCTTCTATGGCTTCGATGCCCACCGAAAGGCGGATCGTGGATTCGGAGATGCCGACGCCGGCCTTCTCCGCCGCGCTCAGGCTGTGATGCGTCGTCGACCAGGGGTGGACGATGAGGGATTTGACGTCGCCCAGGGATCCGGCCGGCGTCACCAGCCTGAGGGCGTCGATGAACCTGAAAGCGTCTTCCTTGCCCCTATCCTTGAGGTCGAAGCAGATCATCCCTCCATACTCCCCCGCCTTGAAAAGCTTCTTCGCCACGGGGCGGGTGGGATGCGATTCCAGTCCGGGGAAGCGGGCGTTTTCAATTTCCGGCCTGCCGGCGAGAAAGGCGGCCAGGATTTTAGCGCCGGCGCAGTGCTGGCGCATCCGCAGCGCGAAGGTCTTCAAGCCCCTCATGATCAGCCGCGCGGCGTCCGGGCTGAGCACGGAGCCTTGGGTGCACACGATGTTCTCCAGGTTCCGGAATTCCTCCCGCTTGCAAGTGATGGAACCGCCCAGGGCGTCGCCGTGCCCGTTGATGTATTTCGTGAGGCTGTGCGTCTCGAAGTCGACGTCGTCGAAGAAGGGCCTGTAGAGATAGGGCGTCGCGAAGGTGTTGTCCACGACGACCTTGGCTCCGGCGAAGTGCGCCGCCGCGATGACGCGCGGAGCGTCGATCACGGAAAGGGTCGGGTTGGCGAGAACCTCGAAGAAGACGACATCGGGTCTTTCCCGAACGATCAGCGCCTCGAGCGCTTCCCCGTCATTGAAATCCGCGAAGACGCAACGCGCGCCGTTTCGCTCAAAATTGTTCTTCAATATGTCGTAGGTGTTGCCGTAGATTTCCCGGGAGACCAGGATGGTCTTCCCGCCTCGCAGACCCGCCGCCTGGAGGGCCGCGAAATTGGCCGCCATCCCCGAGGATGTCGTGATGGTCAGGCCTCCCCCCATGAGGGTTGAGAGGGCGCCCTCCAGAGCGGCGTTGGTGACCGTTCCCCAGCGGGAATAGGCGTTGCCCTCCCGCTTGCCTTCCAGCATTTCCTCGAGGCTCGAGGCGCGTTCGAAATAGTAGGTGGTGGCCTGGAATACGGGGACCACGCCCGGATAGGGTTCCGTCCCGACGGGGCCGTCGCCCGCGTGTTGGCAGATCGTATCGATCCGCGCCCCGGCGAGCCGGCTGTCCACGCCCCGCCTATCGCCGCCCGGTTCCCGATTTATTTCCATAGTATCATTCCTCCGACGCCGTTCCGGCGCCTTCCGCCAGAACCCTGAGCGCGGTCAGCGCCAGCAGGGCGCTTCCCCTGTAAAGAATGCCGTCGTCGATATCGAAGGATGGGTTGTGCGCCGGCCTGGCGACGCCGTCCCCCAGCCTCGCCCCGAGCATCACGAAAAGCGAAGGATAGAGCGAAGAGTACCAGGAAAAATCCTCGACGCCCATAAAGGGCTTGAGGTCGAAAAAGCATTCGGCGCCGAAGAGGTCTTCGGCGGCCGCCCGCCCCATCGCCGCGAGCCGGCCGTCGTTCCGCGTCTCCGGCACGTGGATGGGTATCTCGAGCTCGTAGCTTCCCCCGAGGACCTCGGTTATCTTCAGGGCTCTCTCGAGCTCGGCGACGAAGACTTCCCTCACTTTCGGCTCGAAAGTACGGATAGTCCCCGTGATGAGGGCGCGTTCCGGTATGACGTTGGCCGTCGTGCCCGCCTCGATCGTGCCGACCGACAGGGTCCCGGCCGCCGTCGGGTCTATTCTCCTCGAACGGATCGAGTAGATGGCGCTTAGCGCCTGGGTGGCGAGGAAGATCGGGTCTATCGTCTGCTGGACGAAGGCGTCGTGGCCGCCTTTGCCGCGGATCGTCGCCCTGAACATGTCCCCAGAGGCCGTCACCGGGCCGGGGATGATCCCGAACTGTCCAGCCGGCGCGTCGGTCGTGACGTGGGCGCCAAGCACCGCCGAAACGCCCTCAAGGAGGCCAGAATCGATGATGTGGCGCGATCCCGTGAGCCCCTTCCCGTCGGAGCGCTCCTCCGACGGCTGGAAAACCAGGAGAATTTCCCCGTCCAGCCTAGACTCGATCGACTTGAGGTATTCGGCGATCCCGAGAAGCATCGCCGTGTGGGCGTCGTGGCCGCAGGCGTGCATCGTGCCCTCGTGCCTCGACCTGTAAGGCTTGTCGCCCGCTTCCTGTATAGGGAGGCCGTCCATGTCGGCGCGTATGGCCACCTTGAGGCGCCTGGGGGCGCCGGAGCCGCTTAAGCCGCCGGGGGCTCCGGAGCCGCCGCCCGACGCCGCTATGCCGCCATCCGCCGCGGCGCTCCCCGAGCCGCCCGAGCCAATCCTCGCGACGATGCCCGTCCCCCCGATTCCCGGGATGTAGACGACGCCGAGGCCGTCCAGGACGCGGCGGACATAGGCGGATGTCTCGGTTTCGGCGAAACCCAGCTCGGGTATCTCATGGAGAGCCCGCCGGTGGCCGCGTATGCGGTCGGCCATCCCCAAAAAGGAGAGCCCGAGCTTCGCCGCGTCGGCTGAAATTCGCGCGATGTTTGTCATCTCAATCCTCCAGGCTATCCATCGCGGCGCCGTTCATGGCCTTTTTCAAGGCGACGACCGACTCGTTCCAGGGGAGAAGCAGTTTCTCCAGGGCGGAAACCGCCGCGTAGAAGAGAAGGGCGAAAACCACGATGATGACGATAGAGCCCCAGACATGGCGGGCGTCCAGGCTAGCCGTCGCGCCCTGGCTCATTATGTAGCCCAGCCCACGGTCCGACCCGAGCCACTCGGCCACGGTGACGGCGAGCACGGAGCTCGCCGACGCGATCTTGAGGGCGGAGAAGGTCATCGGCAGGGCCCGGTAGACCCGCAAATGCAGGAATATCTGCGCGCCCGAGGCGTTCAGGCTCTTCATCAGCTCCATTTCGGACGCGCTCGCCGACTTCAGCCCCTCGTGGACGTTGACCATGGTCGGGAAGAAGACGATGAGGATGACGACGAGCATCTTCACCGCCTGGCCCGAACCGAAGAGGGCGTTCAGGACGGCGCTGTCCTGGACCGCGGCCATGTCGGAGAGCGTGTAGCGTATGCGCAGCAGGAGCGGCGTGATCGCCACCATGGGGATGCTCCGTATGACGAGGAAGACAGGCATCAGGGCCTTTTCCAGCGGCTTGGCGTAGGTGAAGAGGACGGCGAAGAAGATGGCGACTAAATTGCCGACGAAGAACCCCATGACGGCCGCCGAGAGCGTCGACTGGGCGTGGTACCAGAAGAAGGAGGGGCCGCCGCGCTTGTTCTTCGGCATTATCGTCAGGATGTTGGCGATCCGGGAGGGTTTGGGGACGGCCATGCCCGAGAAGGCGTTGAGTTCAACCTTGTGGCCCGTCGCCTTCGTGATCGCGGACGATACGACATCGAGATTGTCCTGGTTCGAGAAGAGGAACTCCCATGTGGAGAGAATGAGGACGATCGCCACCAGGTTGATCCAGAACGATTTCTCTCTATAGAAAACCTTGTTCAGCGTCATGCTTCCCTCACGCTTTTCCCCCAGGGGATGCAGAGGCGCTCGATAATCCTTATCGCCCAGTAGAAGAGCAGGGAGAGCAACGCTGAGACGATCATCGCCGCCCAGAGTTCGAGCACCCTGGCCCCGAACATGAAGGTGACGATGAGGGCCCCGATGCCCTTGACCGCGTACATGTACTCGCTGATGATCGCCGCCAGGATGGCGCCCGACGCCGAGATCTTCAGGCCGGTGAAGAGGTAGGGCAGCGAGGAAGGCAGCCGCACCTTCCAGAAGATGTCCCGCTTCGAGGCGTTGAGCGAGTGCATGAGCTCGACTGTCGACGTGCCGACCGACGTTAGGCCCTGGACCGAGTTGACGAGGACGGGAAAGAAGGAAGCCAGGGCGACGATGGTGATCTTCGAAGCGGCGCCCGTGCCCAGGATGCCGTTCAGGATCGGGAGAAGGGCCATGAGGGGCAGGCTCCGCAGGATGAGCGTGTGCGGGTAGACGGTCTTGGCGAAGGTGGAGTTGTAGACGAAGGCCACGGCGCAGCCGAGGCCGAAGGCGCTTCCCGCCGCGAAGCCGAATACCGCGTTCGATATCGTCGACCACATGTTCCGCCCGAGGAGGGGGAAGACGAGAAAAATCTGCTTGACGATGAGGCTGGGCCTCGGCAGGACGAAGGCGAGGGAATCGCCGACCAGAAACTCCCACATCCAGAGCAGCCCCCCGATGACGATCCAGGGCAAGGCGTCTGAAAGAACCCCGGCTGGCGTCAGGCGCTTTTTCGGGACGCCGGCCTTCGACAGGGAAGCCGTCATGGCGTGCCCTCCCGCTCTGAACAGGAGCTTGCCTGGGCCGCCGTCGCGTCGGCCGCCGACGGAGACGGCGAATCATCTTCCTCGATGAGGCGCCGTAGCGACTGGGCGAGAATCTGCCTGATTTCGTTGGTGTATTTGAAGCAGGCCGCGTCCTGCTTGAGTTCCAGGACCCTGGGCCTGGGGAGCTCGATGTGGATGTCGGCGAGGAGTTCGCCCGGATGGGTCGAGAACACGAGGACGCGGTCGGAAAGGAAGACGGCCTCCTCGATGGAGTGGGTCACGAAGAGGATGCTCGCCTTCGTCTCGCTCCATATCCTCAGCGTCTCGATGTTCATCTTGTCGCGGGTTATCTCGTCGAGGGCGGCGAAGGGCTCGTCCATGAAGATGAGGGGCGGGCTCATGATGAGGGCCCGCGCGAGGGCTACCCTGTGCCTCATGCCGCCCGACAGCTGGTTCGGCGACGCTTCCTCGAAGCCTTTCAGGCCCACGAGGGAGAGCATCTCGGCAGCCCTGCGCCGCGCATCCTTGCGATCGTTTACCGTCTTGTTTATCTCCAGCGGGAGCTGGACGTTGCGTATCACGGAGCGCCAGGGGAAGAGGACGGCGTCCTGGAACACGAACGAATACTTCTGCCGCCGGCGCGCCTCGCCCGGCGACAGGCCGCAGACCGAAATGTCCCCGGAATCCCGGGGCAGAAGGCCGCCGATGAGCCTGAGCAGCGTCGATTTTCCGCAGCCCGAGGGGCCGATGAGGGAGACGATCTCGTGATCGCCCACCTCGAAACTGACGCCTTTCAAGGCCTGGAACGTTTCGCCGTTGATGACGAAGGATTTCGACACATCTCTCACTACGACGCTGCTCATGCGACCCCCCGGGAGGAAAAAGGATTGGGGGACGAGGCGTCCCCCTTTAGCGATTAGACGCGGTCAAACACCGCCGTCGTCACGAAATCCTCGACCTTGGGGATCTTCTCCAGTTCGCCGATGTCCGCCATGATCTTGATCGCGTTTTCCCAGTCCTGCAGGTTGATGGCGAGCAGTCCCTTCTTCTTGGTGAGCTCGGACTCCATGAAGGGAACCTGATCCTTGCACTGGGCCAACTGCTGGCTCAATTTGGTTCCGTAGTTGGGAGCGAGCACCTTGGTGATCTTCTCGCAGACCGAGGCGCCGCCCTTCTCGGTGTTGGTGAACTCCCAGCCCTTCTTCGTGGCGCGCAGGAATCTCACGGCGAGGTCGAAGCGGTCGGTGAGGAAAGCCGGCTTCGCGATGAGGAAGTTGCCCGGGACCTTGTAGCCCCACTCATAGGAATCGATGACACCGAGATCGTAGCCCATGCCGCGGACCATGCCGGGCTGGTTCGTGAGGAAGCACCAGATCGCCTTCACCGTCCCGTCGAGGAGGGGGGAGAGATCGAAGCCCGTGCTCACGATCTGGAAGTCCTTGTCGGGATCCATGCCGGCCTTGGCGCACATGACTCTCCAGGGCAGGTTGCTGCCGCCCGTGATGCCGATGCGCTTACCCTTGAGGGCGGGAAGGCCTGCCGAGAAATCCTCGCCCTTCTTGCCGTCGGGATAGCTCTTGATGTAGGCCAGTCCGGCCGGGCTCCTCTGGAACACGGTGGCGAAGGTCCTGAGCTTCATGCCCTGGCTCACCGCCTTGACGATGTCGACGGAGGAAGCCATCTCGCCGACCTCGGCGCCGTTGGAATCCACGACAGCGCCGCCCAGGATGCCGGGACCGCCCGGCAGAATATTGACCGCCAGCTTTTCCTTGGCGTAATAACCCTCATAGATGGCCGCGTAGACGCCGCCGTTCTGCACGTCGGGGATCCAGGACGGCTGGAACCGCAGCGCCGCGGTGTTGGTGACTTCCTGCGCGAAGCCTTTCGCGATCGGGGAGACGAAGGATGAACCGACCACGCCTGCCGCGCCGAGCATCGCGGCCCGCCTCAGAAAGTCCCGTCTAGAAACCTCTTTGTCAAAAATGCTACCCATCTCGCCCCCCTCCTTGTTTCCGCTGCGTCATCGCCGTCTGTACATTTGTACAAGACTGTACTAATTAACAAAATGGTAGGACCGCTTAAAGTCGGAGTCAAGCCTTCATTCGCTCTTTTTTGCGCAATTGCTGAAAAACCGCATAAAATCACGCTCTGCCCGAAAGCGTCTTGAGAGCGTCGATGCTCTCCCTGAAATCGATGGTCATCGGCTTTCGGTTTCTCATCACTATCCTGCCATCGATGAGGACCGTCGTGACATCTTCGCGGCCGACGGCGTAAAGGAGCTGGGCGTACACATCGTAGAGGGGGGTGAGATGGGGGGAGTCGAGATCGATGAGGATGATGTCGGCCCTCTTTCCCGCCTCGAGCGAGCCGATCCTGTCGCCGAGGCCGATGGCCTTCGCCGCCTCGATGGTCGCCATCCGGACTACCGTTTCGGCCTTAAACAGCGTCGCGTCCCGGTTCTCGCATTTCTGCAGGACGGCGCAGAGGCGCATAGCCAGCCACATGTCGAGGTCGTTACCGCTCAGGGCGCCGTCGGTGCCGAGGCTGAGCCGTACCCCGGCTTCGGCCATCTTCGCGAGCGGCGCGATCCCGGAGGCGAGCTTCAGGTTGCTCATGGGATTGTGCGAAACGGCCGCCCCTCCGGCCCCGCCGTCGGCGTATCCCCCAGC
>DATMZF010000049.1:0-10329 GCA_035560555.1 Rectinemataceae bacterium | reverse complement strand
ATAGTCCTTGTTGCCACTTTTATGGAAACGGCCGTTTGCTGGTCCGATTCGTTCGTCACTTTGTAGGTCATCACGGCGTTCGCGCCTGACGGGGATATCGACACCGTCATCGGCGAAAAGGAAAACGCGGCCGCCGTGGCGATGGTCACGGCGAGATAGAAAGCAACTGCCATGAGCGAACGCTTGCTTGAAGGCAATCTTCTCATATGAAGTCCTTTTTGAATCCCTTCCTAATGTTCCTAATGCGTAATCGATTTTTCCCATGATGTCAATTATCTGACACTAGTTAATTATCGGACCTGTGAATGCTAAGTATAATAAAAAAGCGACCGCTTTTGGCGGCCGCTTTATGGAAGGTTTAATCTTTTGCGATCAGTCCACCGATATCTTGACGTTCACCGTGTCGGTATAGATACCGGCGTCCCAGAACTCGGTAGCCGACTGGGCGGAGATGGCGATCTTCATGTCGACAGGCTCACCGGCGATAACCGTCTTGCCTGTCTTTTCATAATACCCAGCGCCAGAGGTAGGATAAGCGGTGTCAGGAAGAGTGACATAACCCTCGGTCCATGTATGGGCTCCAGTGGTCTGAACGAAAGCGAAAGTGTAGGGAATATCCTCTGTCATCGTTACGCCAACTGGATCATCGGTAGTATCGCGAACCAGCTTGCTGCCGTTGTTGGAATAAACCTGAACGATCCATTTCTTGTAGTTGGTCGTCATTGTGGCGGTGGCGACCTTATGCGCTGAAACGCCCGCAGCTAAAAGGGTAAACTCGTTTCCATCAGCGCCGGTGACCCGGTCAATTGACAAATCAATGTACTGGTTTACATGAGCGAGAAGACTCAAAGTACCGGAATCGGTGGTTACTGCCGTTGCAGGCTGGGCGAAAGAAAAACCAACGGCGATTAAGGCGAAAAGAACCACGACAGCAAACTTTTTCATATCAATACCTCTTTTGTGGGCTGCCCCACAATCATACTTTTTTCGGATGAATTATCCAATAGTGGATATCCAATCCTTTTTCTTTACAAAAACTATAAACTCTACAAATGAACCTGTCAATACTTAAGCACCTAAAAAAAGGAAAAAACGTATAATTTACGAAAAATCACGAAATTGTCACCGTGATCGTCACGATATCGCTGTAGGTGTCGGCGACGACTGGTTGAGCGAGGTCCTCAAATCGAGTGTAGTTTATGCTTACCGGGTATTCTACGGTTGTCTTCGCCACTAGGGTGGAGTAGGTCATCTCAAAATCCGAAGATAGGTCTATTCGGTCCACAGTCCCGAACCCCATGGTATAGGGATAGAGATCGATGTTCCCCGGCGTCCTTCCGGTCAGTTTGCCGGCATTTTTGGAATTGATGATTATGGTCCATATCCCTTTCGTATTCGTGTAGACAATCACCTTGCCGAGATAAGCCGTGTTGGCATTGACTAAATCCACCGTTTCAATGTCGGTCATATCGGTGCTGAGCGTAAATACTGTCGGAACGATACCCTGTATTTCGGTTGTCAGCACTTTAGTAGTCTGGGAATATACCCCAAACGCAACGGTGAGAAAAAGGAAAAGCGCTAAAACTTTTTTTATGTCCATAGTTGTTCTCTTCTTTATATAAAAAACCCAAGATCCTCGTGTCGACTGATCCGGAAGGGTTGACGACCAACCGGTGATCGTCAACCCAAATTGTCATTCAGCAAATTTCTCAGAGCGTGGCAACCGTGATGGTAATCGTGTCCTTGTAAGTGTCGGCCGCGAGACCCAGCGAAGAAGCAGTGGAATAATAGGCGGTCAGGGGATAATTGAGCACGCCGGTGCCAGTGACCGTGGCCGTTCTATCGGCTGAGAGCGACTGGTTGCTGATGGATGCGATGGACACGGTGAAGGGGTAATGGTTTGAAAGCGACTCGCCTTTCATATACCCACCATTGAGAGAGTGAACGGTGATCGTCCAACTGCCTGTGGTGTTCGAGGTTATCGTGACTGAACCAAGGCTTGCCTGAGTGGCGGTGACATCGACGGTTGTTGTGGCGGGCAGGTCGCCGGTTACAGCCACGCTCGCTCCAACGACGGCGATGATCTGGGTACTGGAAGTGCTTCCCGCGGCAAAGGCGGAAACCGAAGCAAGAAGCAAAACCATGGAGAGCAGAACGAACTTTTTCATAATACCTCTCTTGGGCGAATCGACGCCCGACTTTTATCTTTAAGATATAATATGAACGGATCTACCACTATGTCAATAGTCTGGCAAGAACATCTTTATGCTTTACCCCGTATGTTTTAGGTAGCAAGAATGATGTATGGAAAAAGAAAACTTCTTGACATGATAGGGGCGGGCAGGATATATATCTTCACCGTGTCCTGCCCGCATGCGGGCGGTTTTCTGAATTTGGGCGGTTAGCTCAGTTGGTTAGAGCACCAGTATGACACGCTGGGGGTCGCAAGTTCGACTCTTGCACCGCCCATCATCGTTAAAGGCCGTCCGCGAACAGATCGCGGACGGCCTTTTCTTTTATTTAGCGGCTTAACGCGAAGACGGGCCGCGGCTGCCCGTGAAGTCTGCCGCGGCGGACCTTGGGAGAACGTCACTGCAGTTCTCCCGGCAATCCCGCCCCGCCATCCTCATTTATTCTTGATCAGCACAAATTCCACGCGCCTGTTCTTCCACCTGTTCTCCGCATCGTGGAATTCCACCACGGGGGCGCTTGACCCCAGGCCGGCGACGCTGAGGCGCTTGGCTTCCACGCCGTTTCGAACCAGCATGGCGCGGACCAATTCGGCTCTGCCCGTGGACAAGGGAATCAGCTCGCTGGTTTCCTCGCTGTCGATTTTTGCCTGCGACAAACCCATTATCTTGGCCGCGCTGTTCGCGTGGCCCTCGATCCTGATTCTGTAGTCCGGGAATTTGTTCAATATCTGGGCGACCCTGGTCACCACTTCCTCGTTGCGCGCGACAATGTCGGGCGACAGATCGACGAAATCGGCGTAGTTCGCCCTGAATACTATCGAGGGGACCTTAATCTTGAGTCGGCCGCCTTCGCGCATCACGAGAACATCGACCGCGATGACGCCCGAAATGCTCACGCTGTTCCCCAGGGCATCGCGGACCAGGAGTTTGAAGGGATAGTCCGTCGCCGATTCGACGAGTTCGCCGCGGGCCGATTTCCCATCCCAGGCGATTGTGGCCGGCGGCTTGCCCTTGCCGCTCCATTCCGCGAAAAGGCGCTCCGCTCTCGCCCCGCCGGGGGCGCTCGATTCGACGGGGGCGGCCTCGAACACATCCAGCTTCCATTCGACGATTCCCGCCGCCGCGTCCGCGCTGATGCCGAAGTGTAGCTTGTCGTCCACCCCATCCCCATCGGGGCTGAAGCGTTTTGGGTCGACCGCGATGGTCGCCGCCGGCGGGGCTGCGTCGACGAGAATGGGCGCGCTGAAGGCTTGGGCAACATCGCCCTTCGCGTAGCTGACTGCCAGTTTAGCCATAAACTGGCCTCGAACCGTCTGACCCCGGAGATCGCGGCCATCCCATACAAGCCGCGCGGGCAGTTCCGAGCCCGTGCCGTCGAAGAAGTTCCGCTCCACGCCCTGAGCGTCGATGAGGGAGAATCTCCAGGACTCGATTCCTTCGCGCCGCTCTACGACGATGGCGAAGGACAGCTCATCGCGGATTCCGTCGCCGTTGGGCGACATGCCGGTGTCGGAGGCGCTCACGTACACTTTCGGTATGGTTCCATCCACCGTGATGGCGGGAATTATGGCCGACGATGTGTTGCCCGCCATGTCGGTGGCCTCCACTTCATAGCTGTAGACGCCATCGCGGACGAACGATCCAGAAGAGTCCCTCCCATCCCAGGAGAAGCTCTTGGCTTCGGATTTCCATGACCAGGACCGCACGATCGCGCCCGAGGCGCTTCTTATGAGTCCGGTCCAGTCGTCGCCGATGGAGGAATCCTGGGTGATGGCCACCATATCCTTGTTGCCGTCGCCGTTGGGCGAAAAGAGGAGGGGCGAAGCCTGTACCGATATCCTGGGCCCCGTCGCGTTGAGCGCTATCGCGGGGCTGGCCGGCGAGTGCTCTTCGCCGTCGCTGAACAGAATGTTCAGCGCGGCCTGGTAAGCGCCGTCGGGCGCGAGGCCTCCCGAATCCGTGCCGCCGTCCCAGGTGTACATAGCGCTCGTGTGTGTCGAACCCTCCCATGTCTTTACGGGGGTTGGGTAGCGGCTGCCCGACGCGTCGAGGGCGTAAATGGCAACCTCGTATTGTTTGATAACCGGGGTCGCGGGCACGTGGGTGCGGATATTCAATACGTCTTTGATGCCATCGCCGTTCGGGCTGAACGCCTTCAGGTCGAGGCTTAGGAGAATAGCCTTTTTGACGATGCCTATCTCGACAGAAAGCCGCTCTGCCGCCAGGCGTTTGGCCTCCATTAAGCGGCGCTCGGTGTCATCCAGCGAGTTTTTGGTTTCCTTCAGCTGGCGTTCGGTATCCGCCAACAGGCTTTCGGTCTCCATCAAGCGGCCCTTGGTTTCTGCCAATTGACCTTCGGCTTTTACCAACCGATCATCGGTCTCAGCCAAGCGGTCTCGGGTATCCGTCGACCGGCTTTCCAGCTCCGCCAGTCGATCTTTGGTACCCGCCAAATGGCTTTCGGTTTCCATCAACCGACGTTCCGTCTCAGCCAAACGGTCTTCAATTTCCGCCAACTGGAGCTCGGTCGCCGCGAGTCGGCCTTCAGTCCCCGCTAGATGGAGCTGGGTCTCTGTCAACAGGCTTTTTGTCGCTGCCAGTTGACGTTCAGCCTCGGCTTTTTCGGCATTCAAGCGGCCAATTTCGGCTTCCCTCAAGGCGAGGCTCGCGGCTGATTCCGCGGCTTGTTTGTTCGCCTCCAGAGCAATGACAGCGGCTCTGTCGGCTTCGGCCTTTTCGGCCGCGAGCCTCGCTTCGGCGAGAGTCCTGAGCGCGGCGTCGGAAATGCGCAGCTGGTTGAGCGCTTCCGAGGAGTCGAGCTTCGAGCAAACGAACATCGCGGCAAGGAACTTGTCGCCCGCCGTCTTGAGCAGTTCCCTGGCCGCCTGGAAGCTGAGGTCTTCGTCACAACCCGCCGCGTCGATCTTGGCCTTTTGTCCGTCCAGGGCCGCTTTCGCGAGCTCAAGAGCGACACCCGCGGAGAATTTCGCCTCGGCCGCTAGCTTGTGGGCCTCGGTAAAGGCGAAAGTCGAAGCTACATAATCCGTCGCGGCGTCGGCGAAGTCGCCGTACCCGCGTTTCTGGTCGCCGTCGGCCATCAACATGGCGGCGAGCGAGTATTCTTCCCGGGCGTTGATTTCCGCCGACACTATATCGTCGGCTTGTTTTGCCGCCGTGGCTTGGGCTCTTGTCTCGGAAGCGCGCCGTTCCGCGCCCCAGGCGAGAATATGCCCGCAGTCTCGCGCCACTGTCTTTAGCTTTTCCGTTCCTTCCCTGATGGAATCATTGGAACCAGCATCGTAGAGATCGGCATCCTCGGCTCTCAGCCTTTCGGCTTCCGCAGCGTGGAATGGGGAATAACGGCCATAGCCGCTTTCGGCGACCTTGGCGAAGAGCGTCTCCGCGCCGGCTTTCATCGCGGCCGATTCGTAGAGCAGGGAGGCTCGCTTATAGGACGCAATAGACGTCCTGTATTCTTTGCTGGCATGGAAATCATTGGCGAAAGCAAGCTCCGCTTCCGCGTTTTCGAAACGATCGGCCGCCCCGATGGACGAGTCGCGCGAGCGGGCATACTCCGCGGCTGCGGAAGCCTTTTTCATTTCGGCCTCCGATCTCAGGGGCAGGCCTTCTTCGAGCAGCGCTTTTAGGTCTGTTTCGGCGCCGCTCAGCATCGCGGCGACGGGATAGGCCGATGTCCCATTGAAGGGAAGACGGCGGATCTCAACCTCGTAGTATGCCTTCGCGTCCTGGAATCGTTCCCGGATTGCCGGCGTTTTTCCGGGCAGCACCGCGTCTATTTCGTACGATTGAATTTCCTGATCGCAAAGATTGACGATTCCGAAGAGATTCCGGAACGCGGGTTCGGTTATCGTCGGTTTTGGGGCGATCGTGGTGGTGGTAGTGGTGGTCGTTGTCGTGGTTGCTGGCGGAGCCTGCACGATGACGAGAGGCGGCAAAGGTACCGTTGTTGACGTGGTTGTGGTCGCTGGACCGGCTTCCGCCGCGACCAAAGGCACATCGGGTTGAACCGCGCAGGAGGCGATGAATAGCAGCAATAGCGATAAGGGCAAAAAAACAACTTTTTTTCTTTCCAACGTCGACTTCCTATATACTTGTTTTAATTGGGCGATGGATTTTTCTATATAAATCATAACAGATTCCGGATTTAGGGGCAACAGCATTTGCGCGTCGACGATGGTTTTTCATCATCAGTACTTGACAAAGGAAGATGCTTGCGGTAAGAATCATCCCCGAAACGCCGCTGTAGCTCAGTTGGTAGAGCAATGGACTGAAAATCCATGTGTCATCAGTTCAATTCTGATCGGCGGCAAAGTCACCCTCGATGGGTGGCTTTTTTTATGCCCTTCGCGGAAGCGGCGGGGCGTGCGCCTATCCATGCGTGAACTCGGCCGGCTCCGCGCCCGCCGCGAAGCTCTTGATTTTTCCCACCCGCTTCCGTCTCGCCGACTTTATTGGTATCATTGCGGAAGCGTCTTACAAGACGATTTTTATCCCTTTGCAGGAATATCTGGAGGCTTGATCATATGAAAGCGCTGGTCATCGGTGGCGCCGGCTATATCGGAAGCCATGTAGCGAGACTTTTTGCCGACAGAGGCCACAAGGTCGATATCGCGGACAATCTTTCGACGGGGAGCAAGGAAAATTTGTTTCCCGATTATGGGTTCTTCGAGGGCGATATCCTCGACTACCCCTGGCTCCTTGGCGTGATGAGGAATGGCTACGACGCCATAGTTCACTTTGCCGCCTCGAAGGCGGCCGGCGAGTCGATGCTGGTGCCGGAAAAGTACGCCAGGCAGAATATATGCGGAACGATCAACATTCTCAACGCGGCCTGCGAGTCGGGAATTCGCGCCATCGTTTTTTCCTCATCGGCCGCCGTGTATGGAGAGCCGCGGTATCTTCCCATCGACGAAACCCATCCCCAGAATCCGGAAAATTTCTACGGCTTCACAAAGCTGGAAATCGAAAGGATCCTGGCCTGGTACGATAGGCTGAAAGGGCTTAAGTTCGCCGCGCTACGCTATTTCAACGCCGCCGGATACGATCCTTCCGGTCTCGTTCATGGGCTGGAGAAGAATCCCGCCAACCTGATACCGGTGATCATGGAGACCGCCGCCGGCATCAGGCCGAAGCTCCAGATTTTTGGTCTGGATTACGCGACGCCGGATGGCTCGGGCGTGAGGGACTATATCCACGTGAGCGATCTCGCCGAAGCCCACCTGCTCGCCCTCGAATATATCCTGCGCGAAAAAAACAGCCTCACCGTGAATCTCGGTTCGGAAGAAGGCCTCTCCGTGCTCCAGATCCTCGAAACGGCCAGGAGAATCACCGGCGCCCCCATCGCGACCGATTTCTGCGGACGCAGGCCTGGCGACCCGGCCAAGCTCGTGGCGTCGAGCGCCAAGGCCAGGGAATTGCTTGGCTGGAAAGCCAGATATTCCGATGTCGAGACGCTGATTTCCACGACGTGGAAAGCTTATCGGCGTTCATTGGACAAAAAATAAAAACCCGAAGGAGAAGGCAATGAAAGACAAGATTTTTTCCTACATCGAGAACAGCGTGGACGGCATCATCGAACTTGAAAGCCTCCTGACCTCGATCCCGGCCATCGCCCCGGAATCGGGCGGGCAGGGCGAGCTTGAAAAGTCTATCGCTCTCGAAAAATGGCTCAGGGCACAGGGGATCACCGACATAGTCCACATGGACGCGAAAGATGGCCGCGTGGCTTCTGGCCTGCGCCCCAACATAGTCGCGACCATCCCCGGCAAGAACGACAAGGCCCGCCTCTGGGTCATGACGCATATGGATGTCGTCCCGGAAGGCGAGCGCTCGAACTGGAACTCCAACCCCTGGAAGGTCGTGGTGAAGGGGCGGACGCTCATAGGGCGCGGCGTAGAGGACAATCAGCAGGGCCTGGTGTCTTCGGTCTTCACCGCCCTGGCATTTCTCAAACAGGGGCTCGTGCCCGAACGGACGATAAAGTTGCTTTTCGTGGCCGACGAGGAAGTGGGCTCAGCCTTCGGCATTCAACACATCCTGAAGAACTACTCGCTTTTTGGCAAAGACGATCTCATCATCATCCCCGACGGGGGAAATTCCGAAGGAACCGAAATCGAAGTGGCCGAAAAGAACATCTGCTGGCTCAAGGTGAACACAAAGGGCGCCCAGACCCACGCGGCCATGCCCGACAGGGGCGTGAACGCCTTCGTGGCCGCCAGCGACCTGGTGGTTCGCATCCACAAGCTGGAAAAAAGCCTCTTTACCGCGAGAGATTCTCTCTTCGAGCCCGACAGAACGACGATCAACCCCACGAAGAAAGAAGCCAACGTTCCCAACGTGAATACGATTCCCGGCGACGATGTCTTCTGCGTCGATATGCGAATTCTGCCCCAGTATCCAGTCGCCCAGGTCATGGCCGAGGTGAGGAAGGTAGCCGATGCTGTGGAGGCCGAATACAAGGTCAAGGTATCCTTCGAAATTCTGCAGAGCAACGAATCCAGGGCCACCCCAGCGGACGCGCCCGTCGTGGGACTTTTAAGAAACGCGGTGAAGGAAGTCTACGGCGTCGAAGCGAGGGCCATAGGCATAGGCGGCGGGACCGTGGGGGCTTACCTGCGAAAAGCCGGATTCGACTGCGTGGTGTGGTCGAAAATGGGCGATACGGCCCACCAGCCGAACGAATGTACCGAGTTGGACAACATCATAGGCGACGCGAAGGTCTTCGCCAGCCTGGCTCTCTGAGATTTCCGTCGGCGCCACGCCGCGCTCGTTCGATGTGGCGCCGGAGCGATCCGTCGGCGCTGTTCAGAGAGCGGGGACTTTCAGTTTCTGGCCGATTCTGAGGGTGCTGTTGACGCCGATTCCATTCTGCTCGGCGAGCTTGTCGAGCCGAACATCGAAAAGAAGGGAGATATCCCAGAGGGTATCTCCCTTTTTTATAGTGTAGTAATCGCTGAACGCCGCATTCTCCGAACCATCAGCCTTTTTTTTGGCGGAAATCGTTCCGGAAAGGTGAGGGATGACGATGGTCTGTCCGATCTTAATCCTGTCTGCCTTGAGGCCGGGATTGGCCTGCATGATTATGGTGAGCGGCGTGGAATAGCGCTGCGCGATCGCGCTCATCGTGTCGCCCGATTTGACTTTATAGATCTCGTACTTGAAGAGAGGCGCCGAAACATCCTTGAGGACGGCGCGCACCTCTTCCGCCTTGGCCGCGGGCACCTTGACCATGTGTGTCGCGCTGGGTGGCGTTATGTGGTAATTGAGCTCGGCGTTGCCTTTTTTCAGTATGTCGATGGAAATGCCGGTCCGCTCCGCCAGGACGTTCATATCCACCTGACGGGATGTCTCCAGGGCTTCCCATAAGTGCTTTTCGCCCCAGTCGGCGGGAAAACCATGGAGTTCAGGATAACAGAGTATCGAGGCGACGGCGAGGAATTTCGGAACATAGGACAAGGGTTCCCTGGATAATTTCTTGCTTTCGTATAGTTGCCAGAAATCGATCGACTCCCCGTTCGATGACTTGATCGCCCTCGAGACGGCTCCAAGACCGGCGTTGTAGGCGGCTATGGCCAGAGGCCAGTCTCCCAGTATCCGGTAATTGTCCTTCAGCTTCCGCAGCGCCGCGTCGGTGCTCTTCATGAAGTCCTTGCGGTCGTCGGTCCATTCGGAGATGGAGAGGCCGTATCCCGAAATGGAGTTGCGCATGAATTGCCAAATGCCGGTGGCACCGCTTCTCGATACGGCGAAGGGTGAGTATTCCGACTCGATGACGGGCAGGTACAAAAGTTCCCTCGGCAGATCCAATTCTTCCAGTTTTTCCTCGACATATCCCAGATAGGGGAGCGATTTCCCCATGACCGCCATGAGCCATTTTTTGCCTCCGGAAGTCATGTAGGTGGCGCGGTACTCTTCGAACTGTTCATGTCCCCAGGGCATATCCAGGTTATATTGGAGACCGTCCACGAGTATACCCGCCGACATGATGATCTCCGGGCTGGCCAGCCGCGGCTCGGCGGCTGACGCCGTATCTGGGGCGATGGTGTTTATCCCTGACGTCGCCTCGGACGGCGCTTCGAAGAGGTCGGCTGGCTGGACAGCGGGGGAGGGGGTGGGT
>DATMZF010000048.1:0-71679 GCA_035560555.1 Rectinemataceae bacterium | reverse complement strand
ATTTTAATCACTTTGGCATGCATCCTGCTTTACTATAGTTGTCCGTGAGAGCGGATACGGCGGAATCCGGAAACCTGGCCTTATCCTAAGGCAGGAGCCGGCTCCCGACCGGGAATACTACTTATAAAGGAGCTTCACTATGAAAAAAGCACTTATCGCCGTCGCGATTGCTTTCCTCGTCATCGGCGCCGCGTCGGCCCAGCCCTTCGCCCAGCAAAATCAGCCCTGGTCCAGCCAGAGGGGAATGGGACAAATGAACGCGCAGGGTATGGGTCGCGGCAATAATCTGTCAGCGCAGAGTCCCATCATCCTCGAAAAAATCACGCTCGAAGGCACGCTCGAACTCGTCGATTCCAGGGTAGCGATCAAGAAGGACAACAAAACCTATTTCGTGATGATCCCCAACAGGCTCTATGGATTCATAGATGGGCTCAAGGAAGGAGCCAGCGTGAAGATCGAAGGCTACTCGCATGAAATCGTCGGCGAGAAGGACAGCTTCGCGGTGCGCGTCAACACCCTCACGATCAACGGCAGGGTCATTGACCTTAGCTCGAGCGCCGGCATGATGGGAGGCCGCGGCATGATGGACGGCCAGAAGTCGCAGGGCGGCGGGATGGGGTATTGGGGCCGCTGAACCGAAGATCGTCGCTAACCCCGCATAAAGCAAGGCGCGGCCGTCCTGACAGGGCGGCCGCGCCTTGCTTTATGCCGCGCGGGAATCATGGGATTTGGTCTTGCATACAATATGGGTTAGCATATAAAAAAGCCGTCCACGATATCCGTGGACGGCTTTTTATTTTAAAAGGTTATCCTCAGTGGCAATTCATCGTTCTGGGACAGGCGCTGCCCAGGAACGACAATCAAACGTACTTTACGACTTTACCGGCTTTGAGGCATTTTGCGCAGATTTTTACTGTCTTCACCGTTCCCTCGACCTTGGTTTTCACCTGGATGAGGTTGGGCAGCCAAGCTCTTCTGGTACGATTCTTCGCATGGGAAACGTTATTGCCATACATAGGGCCTTTACCGCAAACTTCGCATACTCTAGACATAATTGGACTCCAAACGAAATGGTTCACGTACTTTACAGGAAAAAATCCGGAATGTAAAGCCCCGGGCCAATCCAGCGCAAGGGAATATTCATTTCATGCCGGACATATATTTTGCCATGGCCTTCTTGCCTTTGGACGATACCATCTTTTTCATCATGATCCGCGACTTTTCGAATTTCTTAAGGAGGCGATTGACTTCGGCGACCGAAGTGCCTGATCCCCTCGCTATCCTTGACCGCCGTGAAGGCCCGATGATGAGGTAATTCAGCCTTTCTTTCCTGGTCATGGAACGCAGAATGGCCTCTTCATATTTCATGCCTTCAAGATCGATCTGCTCCTCGCTCACCTGGCCGGACAGGCCGGGGATCATATCGAGCATCGACTTCACCGAGCCCATTTTTTTCATTTTCTGCAGCTGGTCGAGATAATCCTCGAGAGTAAAATTTTCCTCGGAAATCTTCTTTTCGAGGGCCTCGGCCTCTTTCTGATCGTAGACGGTCTGGGCTTTTTCCACCAGGGAAACCACGTCGCCCATGCCGAGGATGCGGCTCGCGATGCGTTCAGGGTGGAAGGGTTCCAGCCCGTCCATATGTTCGGAGGTTCCGATGAACTTGATGGCCTTGCCGGTCACCGACTTGAGCGAGAGCGCGGCGCCGCCTCTCGTGTCGGAATCGAACTTGCTCAGGATGACGCCGGTGATGCCAATCTTCTCGTCGAAAGACTTGGCTATATCCACCGCCGCTTGGCCTGTCATGGAGTCCGCTACGAGGAGGGACTCGATGGGATTCACGGCATCCTTGACCCTGGCGAGCTCCGCCATCAGGGCATCGTCGATCTGCAGGCGTCCCGCCGTATCGATGATCACGGTGTCGAAGGACTCCCGCTTCGCGCGGGCGAGAGCCGCCGTGGCGACCCTTACCGGATCCTTGGTCTCCTCGGCATGGACGGCGACACCGACCTGAGCGCCGAGTACCGTAAGCTGCTCCACGGCGGCCGGACGGATGAGGTCGCAGGCCACGAGGAGGACCTTCCTCCCCTTGCCCTTGAGCCGGTTCGCGAGCTTCGCCGCTGTCGTCGTCTTGCCGGAGCCCTGGAGACCGAGAAGAAGTATGACGGACTGCGTGTCCGGTCCCCTGATGTTCAGGTCCTGGTCCTCATCGCCCAGAAGCGCGACCATCTTGTCGTGGACTATCTTTATGAACTGCTGGCCTGGGCTGACCGAACGAATGACCTTTTCGCCCTTCGCTTCTTCCAGCGTCGCGTTGACGAAGCGCCTGACGACGCGAAGATTCACGTCCGCTTCGAGAAGAGCCATCTTTATCTGCTCAACCGCGTCCTCGACGTTTTTCTCGGATATGGAAGACTTGCCGCCGATCGTCCGGAAGGCATCTACGAATTTCTCAGTAATTTTCTCAAGCATAGGGAAACCACCATATAGCACGGGATTGTCGCGAAAAATGTATAGTCAAAATGCCCAATGGTCAACCGCGCCGCGCGCGCGCTTTAAATGGTTCCCTTCAGGCCGACATCCTCGGCCGCCGCTCTCAAAGCCAAAATAGTATCCCCGATGAGTTCATCCAGCGATACGCCAAGCATGTCGGCTCCCTTCTCGATGACGTCGCGGCGAATGGCGGCGGCGAAATTGGCCGTCTTCCACTTCTTCTTGACGGACTTCACTTCCATATCGAGGACGCTTCTGGAAGGTCGGACCACGGCGCAGGCGAAGATGAAGCCGGTCAGTTCGTCGACCGCGTAGAGCACTTTCTCCATTCTGACGGCTGGCTCCACATCGCTGCAAAGGCCCCATCCATGGCTCAACACGGCGTGGATGACATCCTCCCCCAATCCCGCTTTTTCGAGCATGGGCCGCGTATGGGCGAGGTGCTCCTCGGGAAACCGCTGGTAATCGATATCGTGGAGAAGACCCACGACTCCCCAGAAATCTTCATCTTCACCGTACTTTTTCGCGAAGTATCGCATGGCGGCTTCCACCGAAAGCGCGTGGCGGTACAAGGAATCCTCGCTGTTGTATTCGCGCCAAAGAGAAATCGCCTCGTCCCTGTTCATTTCCACACCTCACTTCAGATTGAAAATTATCTTTGCGCCCTCTCCCAAGTCCGATCCGGGGGCGGGCTGCTGCGAAATCACGTATCCATCGCCGTTGATGACAACCACGATATCCTTTCTTTCAAGGAGGGGAAGAAGGGATCGTTTGGAATACCCCGTCAGATCGGGCATGGTCGATCCGATGCTGACCGGGGCTTCGGCGGGAAGCACGACCGCGCCCTCATGGACGACGGTGGGTGATTTGCCGCGCTCGATGTCGATGCAGGACAGAACGGCCTCGGCCGCGTCCCTCAAGACGGGCGCCGCTATCTGTCCGCCGAGATAGGAGGCGCCTCGCGGCTTGACTATGGCGATATAGAGCACGATTCGGGGCGCGTCCGCCGGAAAGATGCCCATGGTGCTCGCGATATAGTCCTTTGCGGAGTACGCGCGCGTCTTCTGGTCTATCATCTGCGCCGTTCCGGTCTTGACCGCCATCCTGATATCGGAAACTTTCGCGCGCCATCCGGTGCCCTGCATGCTCGCTGTCGTCTCCATGGCGTCGAGGATCGCCCTCGATGTTTCCTCCGAAACGACGCGGCGGACGACCTGCGGCTCATGGGCGAACACCTTCTCGCCGTCCGCCGTTTCGATGCGCGCGACCGTCGTCGGCTTGAGAAGGAATCCGCCGTTCGCGATGGCCGCGCCGGCCGTGACCATCTGCAGCGCCGTCACCATCACTTCCTGCCCAATGGCAATCGTGGGCTTGGAACGGCCGGACCATTTTTCGGGCTCGCGCAAGGATCCGGCGCTCTCGCCTGAAAGGCCGATCCCCGTCTTCATGCCGAAACCGAAGGTCTTCAGCCGCTCGTAGAGGTCGGTTTCGGAGATCCTATCGGAAGCGTAACCGACGCCCGCGTTGCTGGAGTGCGCCAGTACGCCGGCGTAATTCTGTTTGCCGTAGACGCCCAGATCCTTGATGACGATCTTCTCGCCGTTCGGAAGCGTTCTGCGGTAGGCTCCATCGCAATCGAAGATCGTCTTCGTCGTGATCGCGCCCATGTCGAGGATGGAAGCCATGCTAAAAAGCTTGAATACCGAGCCCGGTTCGTAGGAAAAAAGGGAAAGGAGATCCCTTCTTTTCTCGACGTCGTAGGAGGCATATTCGTTGAGATCGAAGCCTTGTCCGCCGACATAGGCCAGTATTTCGCCCGAATGGACATCCATCGCCAGGGCGAAGGCCGCCGAAGCGCCGTTTGCCGCGACCGCGTCCTCCATGATCTTTTCGATCATGTATTGAAGATTTGCGTCTATGCTCAAGGTGACCGTATCGCCGCGAGGAACCTTGCGCCCGGGATCGAGGACGCGCCCGGTACCGTCGGCGGCCTTCCTCGGTTTGGGCTTGAGTTCGTTTTCATATTTCGTCTCGATGCCGTCCAGGCCGACATTCCCTTCTCCGGTGAACCCGATCAGCTGCGACGCGAGCTTTCCTTCCGGGTAAAGCCGTCCCGAAATCTCGTCAGCCTGCACGCCCTTGAATTTGCCGGTTTTCTTGGCTTCGATGAGAGGGCGGGCCTCATCGGCTGAAATCCGTCTGGCGATATAGAAATAGTTCTGGCTTCCATCGTCGTAGCGGGTCGAGATGCTGTCTGCGGAGATTCCCAGAAGCTTCGCGAGCTCGGGGATCTCTTTTCTGAAGGCTTCCGGCTTCGTGGAGGGACGCCAGACGGAAATATTGTACTTGGGCACATCCATGGCAAGGACGCGGCCGTTCCTGTCCACGATCGAGCCCCGCTCGCCTGAATCGTCCAAACCCGATCCGCCGCTTTTTTCCGCGCTGAGGGCTAGCTGGGCATATCGAGCGATGACCAGCGAGGCGAATATCCCGAGAATCGCCATGGCCAAAACCAGGCGGATATTTCTTGTTTTCATCTGTTTCCCATAGATATCAAAAGCCTAGAAGAGGGGGAATGAAAGCACTTTCCCCAGTATATTGTTCATCGGCACCGGGCCGAATTCCCTTGAGTCGATGGACTCGTATTTATTGTCGCCGAGAAGGAAATACGCGGCGGAGCTCCCCTCGCGCCCGGGCCGATCCACGCCTTCCTCCATCCAGACCCTTTTGATGATCACTTTTTTTGTGTCTGGGTTGAAAGCGGCCACGACATCGCGGGGCTCGGGTTCCCCCCAAAGGAAAAAATAGCCGCCATGGGGCGTTCTGAGCCCATATGCCGCCTTGAATACGATCACGATATCGCCCGATCCGAAACTCGGAAGCATGGATCGCCCATGAACCAAGGCCGCGTCCACGACGAAAGTCCTGCCCAGAATAAGCATGGCGATGACGCAGACAAGAATCAGGCCGACACTCGCTGAGCCCGATCTTTTTCTGGCTTCGCTTCTCAATCCAACGTTTCCTGGCAAAACCTTCATACTCATCCTTCACGAGAATTTGCTTCTTTGATAATATATCGGCCGAAACACACCGATACTAGAAAAACCTATGGATACCGAAACCGACCGGATAAAGGGCAAGCGCGACAGCGCTTCTCGCGCGCAATTCCGTCCAAAACCCTTCCTCACTATTCTCGACGGCAAGCCCGCCTCGGTTGGCAAAGAGCGCCGTCCATCCGGACATCGTCCCGCAAAATCCATAATCAAGAAAGCCGGAATAAAATTCCAGTCCTACGCGGACGAAGGATTCAGAACTGTCGCGTCCAAGGGCAAGGCCCGTCTCAGCGCGACGGCCAGGATCCTGGCAAATATACCGACGAACATCTTCAGGCTAAAACCGAAAGCGACGCCAGCCGCTCCCCTCCCCACAAGCGAACGGATGGAGAGTTCAGCTGAAGCGGACAGGCGCGAGAATGTTTCCCCCGGAAAACAGAGCGGCGCGGCACGGATGGAGAATATCCGGGTTTTTGCGGCGCGATTGAAGAACATCGGCCCGGTGTCCAGCCCTGTCAGGAGGATAATCCTCTCCGTTCTCATAGCGGCGATCGTCATCTCCGCCGGAGCCGCCGCGATCATAGGCGCCACGAGTTTCCCGGTTTCATCCGGAAGTCTCATCCTTCCCGACGAGGAATCGGCGCAGGCGGCTCTGATGGCCTATCTGGAACCCGACTCTTCCGATAAGGATATCCTGCCTGCCGGCGCGCTCCCCCCCATACCCGTCTCAGTAAACATTCGATCGTATAGCGTCAAAAGCGGCGATTCGCTTGAAAAGATAGCGAAGCGTTTCGGCCTCAGACAAGACACCATCATCTCATCCAATAATCTCCAGAGCTCCAGCTCGATCCGCCCGGGCATTCAGCTCAGGATTCCGAACATGGACGGTGTCAGCCACAAAGTCCGCAAGGGTGAGAGCCTTCTCTACCTCGCCAAGACCTATTCCATCGACATTACCCGCATCGTGGACGCCAACGATCTGGCCAGCGGAACGATCAATGTCGGCCAAAGTCTGTTCATCCCCAACGCCAGGCTTTCGTCGGCCACTCTTCGCAATTTCTACGGGGAACGCTTCATCTGGCCGGCAAGGGGCGGCGTCTCCTCATCCTTCGGCTACAGGGCCAACCCCTTCACCGGATTGCGCACCTATCATTCTGCCATCGATATCGTCGTGTCGCTGGGCACGAAAGTGAAGGCGACGAGCGACGGCAGCGTCGCCGACACCGGCTACAACTCCGTGTTCGGAAACTATGTCATCCTTAAGCACGCGAGCGGATACCAGTCGCTCTATGCCCATTTAAGCCATATTTCGGTCAAGGAAGGGGCATCTATAAGCCAGGGAGCCATCATCGGTCTCTCCGGCAACACAGGACAGAGCACCGGCCCTCACCTGCATTTTAGCATATTTAAAAACGGCCAAGCCCTGGATCCCACGAAATACGTGAAGTGACCCCTTCGCGGAAGATCGGGAGTCACCCGATGCGCTGTTAAAAAAAAGATACAGGACTGCCGCGCAGCCTGTATCTTTTTTCATATCGTTTCTTCAATCGCAGCGCCCAGCGACATCGTCCCCGCCGCTCCCTTTCCCCATACTTCCTTATAGCGATGAAAGATAAAAAAATTTCAACAATACCACCTCTTATGGCACGGTACTTGCTTAAATAGACGTAGGAGGAAATGCCATGTCCAACCTAACAACAAGCGATGAATGCCTCTCCAGCTATTTCAAGTCGATAAAGGGTATCAAGCTTCTCACGAGGGAAGAAGAGGAATCGTTGTCGATAAAAATAGCGCATGGCGATCAAGCCGCCCGTAAACGCCTCATCGAAGCCAACCTTAGGCTCGTCGTGCGCATCGCGCGATCGATGTGGAACCCCTCCCTCACGCTCACCGATCTCATTCAGGAAGGCAATATCGGCCTCATGAAGGCCGCCGAAAAATTCGATGGCGCGCGGAAAGTAAAATTCTCGACCTATGCCGCGTGGTGGATCCGCCAATCGATAAGCCGTTCGCTCGTAAACACGGGAAGAGCGATCCGGTTGCCCCACCGCAAGGAAGAGCTTATACGGAAGGTCCAGGCCGAAAAGAGCATCATGAGCCAGGCGCTGAACAGGCAGCCCTCTTCCAAGGAGATTTCTGCCAAGCTGGGAATCCCCGAAAAAAAACTGAACGAAGTGCTCGTGTTTTCCGAAAGGGTCGCGAGTCTCGAATCCCAGGTCGACGAGGACACGATCGACCTGCTCGATATGTACGAAGACTTTACCTATGCGCCAGAGAAGCTCTTCGGCGAGCATATCGCTCGCGAACAGACGGTTCAGCTTCTTTCCGTCCTCCAGGACAGGGAAAGGAACGTGATCAACCAGCGTTTCGAGATCGATGGGCGCAGCCGAAGATCGCTCAAGCAGATGGGCCTCGAAATGAGGCTGTCGCCCGAGACGGTGCGCCACATCGAAAAAAGGGCGCTCAAGAAGCTGCAGACCGAGGCGGCCAAGGGGTATCTCTGCTTGACCGCTTAAAAAGCATCGTGGATCTCTGGGCTATGGGCGGGGCCGCCGGATGGCGGCCCCGCCCATAGCCTTGTCCAAGGCTCACTCCATGGATACTATGGCAGCGTGGCTTCCAAAAAAAATAATGGGCGCGGAACAAGGGCTTCACGAAGCGGTTGGCGCGGCACGATCATCTTCATCGCGGCGCTCGCGCTCGCGGCTTGCATAGCTATCGTTTTCTACCTGAGCCGGTCTTCAGAAGTGGCGACGACATCCTCCACGCCGCAATCCCCGACGACGCTCTGGCCTTACGGACAACCCGAATATTCCATTGAAGTGCCCGAGGGCTATGAAGCTCTCCTTCCGGACAGCCAGGCGCAGACAGTTCCCGACGCTGATGTCGTGGAAGCTCCCGCGCAGAGGCCCGACAAAGAACCGGCCAAGGATGCGAAGGTCAGCGAAAACCCGCCCGCGGCCAAACCGAAAGAAAGGGCGCTGCCATACATACTCGCCATGCGCGAGGAAAAACTGAAAGAAGGGAATAAGCCGACGCTCATCATCGTCATCGATGACGCGGGGTACAACCTTCAACAACTGAAACCTTTCCTGGAGTTGCCTTTCCCTCTCTCCATCGCCGTGCTGCCGCAGGTGGACCACAGCGCCGAAGCCGCGAGGCTCGCCGCCGAAGCCGGCAAGGAAGTGCTCCTGCATCAACCCATGCAGGCTTTGGGCGGCAACAATCCCGGCCCGGGAGCCATTCTCCTCGGCATGAAGCCCGAGGAAGCCGCCTCCCTCCTGGCCAGAAATCTGGAGAGCCTTCCCCAGGCTGTCGGCGTGAACAATCATATGGGTTCGGCCGTGACAAGGGACGAGGCGCTCATGGCGGCCACCCTCGACCTTGTCAAAAGGCGTGGCATCTATTATCTTGATTCTCTCACGGCACCAGGAACCGCGACTGCGGCCCTCTGCCTTGAACTAGCCATACCATATTGGGAGCGCGACGTGTTTCTGGACAACTCTGGCGATAAGCAATCGGTACTCCACGCTCTCGAAGAGGGCAAGAAGGTCGCCTCGACCAGGGGCGCGGCGGTGCTGATCGGCCATGTCTGGTCGGCCGAACTCGCGCAGACGCTCATGGATATATACCCTCAGCTTGTCGAAGAAGGCTATTCCTTATCGACCATATCCAAGTACATGATCAGGAGCGCGACAGGAGACGACGATGCTCGTCCTGGGGATTGAGTCTTCCTGCGACGAATGCTCGGCGGCCATCGTCGAAGACGGCAGGAAAATTCATTCGAACATAGTCGCGACGCAGATTCCCCTCCACAAACAATACCAGGGAGTGGTTCCCGAGGTCGCTAGCCGCGCCCACACGCAGTGGATCGAAGGCGTCGTAAGGCAGGCTCTTCGCGAAGCGTCCATCACGCCATCGGGAATCGACGGCGTGGCCGCCACTTTCCAGCCCGGGCTTATAGGCTCCCTTGCCGTGGGCCTGTCTTTCGCCAAAGCCATGTCTTTCGCCCTCGGAAAGCCCTTCAAGGGCATCAATCACATGCTGGCCCACCTCTATGCCCCCCGCCTTGTCGACGATATCAAATATCCTTTCATCGGGCTTCTGGTATCGGGCGGTCATTCGATTATTTGCTTGGCCGAGGATTTCGACAGGCTCAGCGTCCTGGGGACCACGATAGACGACGCCGCGGGCGAAGCCTTCGATAAAGTCTCCAAGCACTACGGTTTCGGCTATCCTGGCGGCCAGGTCATAGACGAACTCGCCGAGAAGGGAGACGCGGGGGCGTTCAAGTTCCCGACGCCCTCCCTTCACAAGGGCGACCACCGCTACGACCTTTCCTATTCCGGATTGAAGACCGCCGTCATCCACCATCTCGATAGGTACAGGCAAGACGGCGCCGAGACGACCCCAGAAAACATTTCCGCCTCATTCCGGAAAGCCGCCATAGATATGCTGCTGTCCAAGCTTCTCCTCGCCGTGGAAGATACGGGGATTCGACGCATCGTCGCGGGGGGAGGCGTCTCCGCCAACGCCTACCTGCGCAGACAGCTCGCCGCCCACGACGATCTTGAGGCGCACTTCCCTCCCCTCGCCCTCTGCGGCGACAACGGCGCCATGGTGGCGGGCATCGCCTATCACTACTTCGCGCGCGGGGAAAGGGATGGACTGGACCTTGCGCCCCAATCGCGCGTACCTATCTACAAACGCGGGGCAAACGGAGGCAAAACGTCATGATCGCGCTTGAAAAGGCCGCACAGACCGCCATCGAACAATGCTTGGCCTTGAAAGCCGGCGAAAAGCTCCTCATCGTGTCCAATCCTGGCACCGAACAGGCCATGATCGCCGAAGCCCTGAAGACCGCCGCGGAAAAAGCGGGCGTCCTGACGACCCTTCTCTACCAGCCTATCAAAACCCAGGGCGACTATGCCGAGGATTTCGTCCTCGAGGCGATTGCGTCCAAACCCGATGTCCTCGCCTCGATTTCCACGGAGAAGCTCGGCAAGGACAAATACCGCATCGCGGCACCCATGACCGCTCCCGACGGAAAGAAATACGACCATATTTTCCACTATCTGCTTCACGGAACCAAGGAAATGCGCGCCTTTTGGTCGCCGGGCATGACGGTGGACATGTTCACGCGCACCGTGGCCATCGATTATTCCGAGATGCGCTCGAGGGCGCTCGCCCTCAAGAAGGTGCTCGACGAAGCGGTCGCGCTCCAGATATCGGCGCCATCCGGCACCGATATTTTCATCGGCATCGAGGGCAGGAAGACTTTCATCGACGACGGCGATTTCGGGGAGCCCGGCGCGGGCGGCAACCTTCCCGCGGGTGAAGTCTTCATTTCGCCCGTCGTCCAATCCGCCGAAGGAACCATCGTGTTCGATGGCTCCATCGCCGATATAGCGGGCGACATCATCATCGAGACACCCATATCCTGCGCCGTGTCAGGCGGCTACGTGATGGGCTGCGAGGGCGCCTCCGAGGCCGAACGTCTCGAGAAAGCGCTGCGCGCCGGCATGGACATGGCTTCATCGCTCGTCAAAACGGGAGGGATGAGCCCCGAGGAAGCCCTTCGATACGCCACGAACGCGCGGCATATAGGGGAACTGGGGATTGGGCTCAATGTCGAAGCCACGATAACCGGGAACATGCTGGAAGACGAAAAGGTCTACGGCACCTGCCATTTCGCCATAGGCTTCAACTATGACGAGGACGCCCCCGCCATGATCCATCTCGACGGCCTCGTGAAACGGCCGACGATTACCGCGCTCATGCCGGGCGGAAGAGAAATTACCGTCATGAGGAATGGCGACCTATTTTCATGCGGTGAATGAATAAGCTATACTCTCCGTCATGGAAAACAAGAAAGCCATGCATTGGGCGGACCAGACCGCCGAAAAGATAATCGCCGAGTGGGGCGACAAGGAAAGCTACACCTGCGCCTCGGGCATCACGCCCTCCGGAACCGTGCACGTCGGCAATTTCAGGGAAATGATCTCGGTGGAGCTCGTCGTGAGAGCTCTCCGCGACAGGGGCAAGAAGGTCCGTTTCATCTACAGCTGGGACGATTACGATGTTTTCAGAAAAGTGCCCCTCAACATGCCCCAGCCCGAAATGCTCGAAAAATATCTCCGTTTCCCCATCACCATGGTTCCCGATCCCTGGGGCAGGAACGAATCCTACGCCCGCCACCACGAGGTGGACGTGGAATCCGTGCTTCCCGCCGTCGGCATCTACCCGGAATTCCTCTACCAGGCCGAGCGCTACCGCTCGGGGCTCTACGCCGAGGGCATGAAGCGCGCGCTCGAGATGCGCGAACATCTAAAGACCATTCTCGACAAGTACCGCGACGATGACCACAAGATACAGGGCGAATGGTGGCCGGTATCCGTCTTCTGCTCGGCATGCGACAAGGACACGACGGAGATAGACGGCTGGGACGGAGACTGGGGTCTCAGCTACCACTGCGAGTGCGGCCACAAGGAAACGGGCGATCTCCGGACGCTGAAGGGAGCCAAGCTCGTGTGGCGCGTGGATTGGCCCATGCGCTGGAACCAGGAACAGGTGGATTTCGAGCCCGCCGGCAAGGATCATCATTCCCAGGGCGGTTCCTTCGACACATCGAAGCATGTTGTCGAGGATGTCTACGGCCGCAAGCCTCCCGTCACCTTCCGCTACGACTTTATCGGTATCAAGGGTTCGCCGGGGAAGATGTCCTCGTCGAAGGGCAAGGTGGTCGATCTGCCCGATCTGCTCAGGGTCTATCAGCCCGAGCTCGTGCGCTATCTCTTCGCCGGAACCCGCCCGAACACCGAATTCGTCATCAGCTTCGATCTGGACGTGATCAAGATTTACGAGGACTACGACAAGACCGAACGCATTTACTGGGGCGCGGAAAAAGCGAAGGACGAGGACTCCGAAGCCAGGGAGAGGCGAATCTACGAACTGTCCCAGGTAGGCGCCCTGCCCGCCGAGGCTCCCTACCAGGTACCCTTCAGGCATCTGACCAGCCTGCTTCTCATCCATCAGGGCGACGTCGACCAGGTTCTGGCCTCCCTTCCCGGCATCAAACCTTCCCAGGAGGAAGGAATCCGCCGCAGAGCGGCCTGCGCCTGGTACTGGGTCAACGAATGCTCCCCCGAGGATTTCCGCTTCAGCGTGAAGAAACCCGGCGAGAAGGTCGAGCTCTCCGACGTCGAGCTCGCCGCCGTAAGGCATCTTCGCGACGATGTCGTCTCAAGGCTGGAAAGCTTCGCCGACGAGAAGGCGGTGGCCGCTGCCATCTACGACGCGGCGACGGCGGCGGGCACCGACGGCAAGACTTTGTTCAAGGCGGCCTATCAGGCTCTCGTCGGCAAGGACCAGGGGCCCCGGCTCGCTGGATTCCTCGGGACGCTGGGCAAGGAAAAGGTCATGTCGATTCTGGCTATTTACTGAAAACCGAAAAGCGCAAAAAATAGAAAAGACGGCCATCACGGCCGTCTTTTTTTTGCGCGGTTATCGACGCCGGGAACTTAGCGCCAGTCCTTCAACATGGAGGCGACGCTCCCGCGCATTTCGGCGCTGTAATCGGCCGCGAATTTTCGGGCATACAGGGACTGGCCTACGTTTTCGGCGCCGTTTTGGGGAACGAAGTTACCGTAGCCCGGGCCCGTATACAAAGACATCAACTCTTCGTCCGATGGCAAAGCGTAACGGTTTTTCCGGATCATCAGTGCCCGGGGCAAGCGCGCCGGCTGGGGCCTATGGGTCTGTTGCTCCGTGGGGTACCCGAGGCAGAGCATCGTGATTGGAAAGGTGTATCGCGGCAGGCGGAGCAGGTCGCGGTGGATTTCCCAGTTCTCCATGACATCGCCGATGTAGCAGGAACCGAGGCCGAGACCTTCGGCAGCGCAGACCGCCGTCTGCGCTGCGATGAGGGCGTCGCAGCAGGCGAGAAGGAGGTCGGACTCCTTGGGCGAAAGAAAGGGCTTCCCCTCGCGCAGGCACGTATCGCCCACGCCGCTCTTTTCGAAAAAAGCCATCATTCGCGCGTAATCCGCCAGGAAAACCAGAACCCAGGGCGCGCGGGCGATGAAAGGCTGGTCGTCGCAGGTCACCGCGAGCCTTTCCTTCAGGGATTGATCTTCGATGTCCAGGACCGTGTACAGCATCAAGTTGCCCGCCGTGGGAGCCCTCAGCGTGGCCGCCATGATCTTGTCCTTGATTTCCCCGGGAATAGGCCTGTCATCGTAAGCCCTCACCGAGCGCCGCTCTAAAAACACTTTCGAAAAATCCATGTCTATCTCCACGGTTGCGGCCGCTGCGGTCGCCGCCAGCGTTGCTGGTGCCGCCAGCGCGGCCGGCAACGCGTCACCATCACAGAATTTCAGCCACCAGGCTCTCGAATTCTTCGGTCTGGCGTTTGAAGACCGAGAGCGCCGAAAGCCAGAATTCGGGTTTCTCGATATCGAATCCGGCCTTTTTCGTCACGTCCACCGCCGATGCCATGCCCGTTTCGGCGAGGAGTTCCCTGTAGGAGCGCGCGAAGTCCGGGCCTTCCGCCTTGTAGCGCTCGTAGAGTCCTAGGCCGAAGAGCTGCCCGAAGGCATAGGGGAAGTTATAGAAGGAGAGCGAGGGAATGTAGTAATGCCCCTTCACCGCCCACATGTAGGGATGGAGTTTTTCGGGGTCCAGGCCGTCGCCGTAGGTTTTATTCTGGGCGTCCAGCATCATCGAGCAGTACTGTTCCGGACTCAACTCGCTGGTCTTCCGCTGGGCGAAGATCGCTTTCTCGAAATAGAAACGCGAAAGGATATCGACGATGACCTGGCAGCCGTCCTGGAGATGCATTTCGACGAGGGGCAGGCGTTCGGCGGGGCTTGCCGAGGCGAGCGCGGCCTCCGACACGATGGTTTCGGCGAAGATGGAAGCGGTCTCCGCCAGGGTCATCGGATACTGGGTGAGCGCGTAGGGTTTGTCGACGATGCATTCATGGTGCCAGGCGTGCCCAAGCTCGTGCGCCACGGTGCTCACCGAAGAAAAGCTTCCGTCGAAGTTGCATAGCACGCGGGCAGCCTTGGCGCTGGGGAAATCGGTGCAGTAGGCTCCCCCCACCTTTCCTTCCCTGGGCTGGGCGTCGATCCAGTTCGAGTCGAAGGCCCTGGCCGCGAAGGCGCCCATGGCCGGATCGAAGGAGGAGAATTTGTCGCGGACGAAACTCCGCGTCGCTTCCCAGCCGAAGGTAGGCAACGGCACGCCTTTCTTCTCCACGGGCGCGAACAAGTCGTAGAAGGCGAGCCGGGGCTGGCCGAGGGCTTTGGCCTTGGCCTTCAGATAGCGCCTCCAGGTCGGCAGCGAGGACTCCATCGCCGAGATCAGTGCGTCAAGGGTAGCCGCGCTTATGCGCGCCTGGGTCGTCGATTTCTCAAGGGCATCTTTCCAGCCGCGGCGCGCGTTGAGCGAATTAGTGGCGCCCTTGACGCCGTTGAGGGCGGCGGCCATGGGGATTTCGACCGATTTCCAGGCCGCGAGCTCGAGGTTGAAGGCCTTTTCGCGCATGGCCCTGTCGGGATTGAAGGCCATGTTGCGCAATTCGATGACCGTCTTCTTCTCACTCTTCGCTTCGTCCCATACGACGGAGGTATTCGAGCTCACCGATTCCTGGAGCCTCGACCAGGCGTCGGCGCCGCAGCGGCCGAGATCCTCGGCGAGGTCTTCGAGTTCGGGGGTCATCTGCCTGGACTGGAAAAACAGCTCTTCGCGGACATGGAAGGCGTAGGGAGCCAGTTCGGGATCATGGGCGAGCGCAGCCTCGAGGGCGTCTTTCCTTGCGGCGAGGGCGTTTTTGTAAAGGACATCGGCTCTCTTGGCCGGGAGCATGAGTTCCTCGACGGCATTGAGTTCGGAAAGGGCGGCTTGATCGCGGGTCGCCGTGCTGAAACGCGCGTAGGCATAGGCCGAAAGCGTTTCAAAGAGTGAACCCATCTCGTCGTTGAGGGCCAGCGCCTTCCTGAGCCAAGCGGCGATGTCTTCGCCTGGAGCGACTTTGGCGCTCGTTTCGTAGAATCCGACGGCTTCCGCCGCGAGGGCCGACGCCTTCGTTGTGGCGGCGCGATATTCATCCGAATCGAAGCCCGGAAAAATCGGGGTCAAATCCCAGGTGGGGAGTTTTTCAGATCCAGCCATGGTTACCGTCCTTCCAGCCGATGAGTTCCTCCGGCTTGAAAAATAAGTTTATTTCCCGCCTCGCCGATTCGGGCGAATCGGAGGCATGGATGATATTGAGATTCGTGTGCATGGCGAAGTCTCCCCTGATCGTGCCGGGGGCGGCTTCCTCTGGTTTGGTCGAGCCGCAGAGTTTGCGCAGCAGGGCGATGGCGTTGTCGCCCTCCAGGACCATGGCGACCACCGGCCCTGAACATATGTAGTCCACGAGTTCGCCAAAAAAGGCCTTGTCCTTGTGCTCGACATAGTGTTCCTCGGCGAGCGTCTGGGGGATGCGCATGATTTTCATGCCCACGATATCGAGGCCCTTGCGTTCGACTCGCGAGATTATCTCGCCCGCTATTCTTCGCGAGAGAACGCCTGGTTTCAGCATCGTAAATGTCCTTTCAATTGCCATAATTACTCCATCGATTTAGCTATAAGATCACGCGATTCCAAGAAATCAAGGATACTGTCCACGCAGTCGCCTACGCCTTTCGCTTCCGTATCGAGGACTATATCGGGACAATCGGGCTCTTCATACGGGGAAGAGATTCCGGTAAAATCCTTTATCAGGCCGGCCATCGCTTTAGAATAGAGGCCCTTCACATCTCTGGCAATGCAGGTTTCGAGCGAGGCCTTCACGTAGACTTCCAGGAACGCGGCCTCCCCTACGATGTTTCTCGCGCCATTCCTCATGCTCCGCAGGGGCGAGATGAAGGAAACCAACGAGATCATGCCGCTGTCTTTGAAAAGTCTCGCCACTTCGGAAATTCTCCGTATGTTTTCCACCCTGTCGTCCATGGAAAATCCTAAGTCGGAGTTGAGGCCGTCCCTGATATTGTCCCCATCGAGACGGTAGGCGAGAACGCCGCGGTTCATGAGCTTCCTTTCGAGTTCTATCGCGATGGTCGATTTCCCCGCGCCGGACAGGCCCGTGAACCAGAGGACCAGCCCTTTCTGTCCCATCGTCCGGCATCGCTCATCGTAGCCGACTTTCCCGTCGGCCGCGGAAACACTCGCCGAGTCGGCCTCCGGCCGCATCGCTTCCTGGATTATCCCGCCGCCAGAAATATTGTAGCCATCGACGAGGACGAAACGCCCGGCGGCGGGGAAAAGCGCAACAGTATCGAAGGCGATCGTTTTTTCAAAGGAGATCACGCAGTCGGCGATTTCATGCCGGTCGATCTGGTCTTTTACTTGGAATCCGGGCGTCGACGCGTCCCAAACGCGGTGGATCTTCACGATTTTCGCGACGGTCTTCGTCGTGCCGGTTTTCAGCAGAAAACTATTCCCCGTTTTCACCGGTTTTTTACCGAGCCAGAACATCGTTGCCCTGACGCGGTTTGCGACAAAGGGTTCAGGCTCGCCCACCTTGCAGGCCAGCTCGCCCCGCTTTATATAGATCTGATCGGCGAGCGTGAAGCCCGTCGCGAAGCCGGCCGAAACCGCATCCGTCTCTGTCGCGCCGAAAACCTCAATTGACTTGACCCTGCTCCTCTTCCCCGATGGATGGAATACGACTTCCTCTCCGCAGCCGAGCCTGCCGGATTCGAGAGTGCCGGCTATGATTCTCCGTTGATCGCCGTCCTCGGTGAATTTATACACATCCTGCACGGGCATCCTGAACGGTTTGGCGCTGGGCGATTCCTCCGCGGAAAAGCTTTCCAGCGTTTCCAGGGCTGTCTTCCCGTCATACCATTTCATGTTTTCCGACCGCCGCACGATATTGTCGCCGAGTATGCCACTCACCGGGATGAATGACACGGACTCCACGTTGATCTCACGGAGAAATTCGGAATATTGTCGCGCGATTTCGTTGAAGCGCGCCTCGCCATAATCCGCCAGATCCATCTTGTTGACCAGGACGCAGATTTTCTCAATCCCGAGCAGCGACAGATACAGGCCATGCCGCTTGGAGTTGTCCCTTACCCCTTCCACGACATCGATGACCAGCAGGGCGGCTTCCGCGCGGGACGCGCCCGTGACCATGTTCTTGATGAACTCGGTATGGCCAGGAACATCGATCATGATGTAATTCCGCTTCTCCGTCTTGAAGAAACATCTGGCCGAATCGATCGTCACGCCCTGAGCCTGCTCGTCCTTCAGCGCGTCGAGCAAGAACGCGTATTCGAAAGGTCTCGCGTTTCTTCTGCACTTCTCGCGAATCTGTTCGAGCTTCCCCTGGGGAAGCGACCCCGTATCGGCTAAAAGACGGCCAAGAATCGTGCTTTTCCCGTGATCCACATGGCCGGCGACGACGACGCGCATGTCCTGGCGGCTTTCGGTGTATGTTTTATCGCTCATCTTACATGTACCCGTCCCTTCTAAGGTCCTCCAGTCCGCCGCCTGAGTCCTCCTTGTCCTGATCGCGTCCCGACCTTTCGGCGATGTTGGAGAACTTGCCTTCTTTCAGCTCCAGGACAATCTCCTCAACGCATTTGGCCGTGGACTGAACCGGTTTCGTGCAAGGGGCGCAACCGAGGGAGCGATAGCGGAGGCCTTGACCGTTGTCGAAATACAGGGAGACCACGGGAACCCCCTCCCTCAGTATGTATTCCCATATGTCGAGCTCGGTCCAGTCGAGAAGCGGATGGATGCGCACGTGCGTGCCTGGGGCGAATTCTGTCTTGTACTGGTTCCACAATTCCGGGGGCTGATCGGCGACATCCCAGTCGTTGTTCTTGTCGCGAGGAGAGAAGTATCGCTCCTTGGACCGGCTGCCCTCCTCGTCGGAGCGCACGCCGACAATGACGCCGGTGAAAGGTTCCGTGCTTTTATCGATTTCGTACTCCCCTGTCCTGTGGTTCATTCTGTACCGTGTGCCGCTTCCGCTGAGCGCGTTTCGCAGGGCTTCGGTTTTCAAGTTTTTGCAGCACTGTATCCTGCTCGTGGTGCCGTCGGGAAAGGTCGCCCTTTCACTCAAGGCTTCCGCGTTCTCGCCATAGATCATATCAAGTTTCCACCTTCGCGCGAGAGCGTCCCGGTATTCGATCATCTCCGGAATTTTGTGATGCGTGTCGATATGCATCAGAGGAATGGGCACATGGCCGAAAAAAGCCTTGCGCGCAAGCCATAACAGGACGGTGCTGTCCTTGCCAATGGACCAGAGCATGCAGAGACTGTTGAACTGGTTGTAGGCTTCCCGAATTATATAAACGCTTCTACTCTCAAGCTTGTCCAGATGGTTCATTCGACGCTCCAAACTTCTGCGGGATTGCTATGGACCGTCGTATCTTGCCATCGTTTCTCTGGTTTTTCAATGATAAAAAAAGCTCGCGCTTTTCGGCCAGGTAGTATCATCTTTTTTTAACCGCGGAAGCTTCCTCGTTTTGGTTTGCTCGCGCTTGGTTGTGAATTTTCATGGACATTATCTTCTATTTCTTGTTGACAAATCGGTTTTTACTTTTATAATCAAAGCTAAGAAAAATGAAAAATAAGGAGCGGCGAGAATAGTCATGGATACAAATAAACAGAATTTGGAATCGGGATCTCACGATGGCAAAATGGCTTGGACCAAGCCGGAATTGTCGCCTCTCAGTCTTTCCAGGACCGAAACTGGCGATATACATCCGACAGAGATAAGTACAACTGCCGGCCCAGCATCATAAAGAAAACCGATTGAGAAACGAGACCCAACGCTCGCTTCTCAATCCTCATCACGGGTTTGGGAGGACGTTCTCGTTTCCGCCAATATTTTCTGAATGGAATGACAGGTCAGGACTCGCCTTTTCCTCAAAATGACATTTTTCTTGTCGTTTACGGCGGGATTACGCGCTTGGTTCGTTAAGGCCGCAAAGTCAATGATGCCAGAAAAGAGACCGCGATCGAGTTCTTCTACGATGAGCTTGGTCTTTGCCGAGGTGTCCATCAGCGTCTTCGAGAAATAGGCGGATTTCGCGAAGTCATTCTTCGGCATATACCGGCAAATCTCCTTTGGCAGAATGCTCGAAAAAGCTTCCCTGAATACATAGCGGCTGACGCCGTTCTTGTAATAGAGATGCCTGGGAATCGCCATCGAGAAATCCACCACCCGATAGTCGAGAAATGGGTAGACATGCTGTATCGAGGTTTCCGCGTCCATCCACGCCGCCGATTCTGTCCTGTTTTGGATGTACCCGGATTCGAGATGCCTGACGGGTGATAGCGAGAAGTAGAGAACGTCCCTGCCGCTATGCCTCTTTTCTTTTTTAGTCAAGGTTCTACTCATGAATGTCAGTATCTCTGGATCGGGTTTCCCGAAATAGCCATAGGGCCTGAATAACTCAAACAGCGAATTCGAAATCAGCAGCCCACAAAAGCGCCAAGGAGAGCCTTTCGCTAGATGCCGTATCTCCCCGATAAAATGCGCCCAGCAACCAGTTAAAAGCAGTTCGAGTAATTTTGGCCTACGACTGATTCCCTGATCGCCACCCCATCCGCTCAGGACAAAAGTGACGCCTTTTTGAGCCATGACGTCGCGTTCCTGGCGAATTACCGCGGCATCCCCGGCGTAGGGCGGCACTACCTCATCGGGATCGCGGGAAGGAATAGATGGTTCAAAAAAAGCGCATTCCAGCCCTTCCTGTCGGCAAACCCGTTCCACAAATGTCCTTTCATCGTTGGGCAGTCTCCCCATGTATTTAAAAGAAGGGGACCATGAGAACAATTCCAGCGTTTTCCCTGCTCTAGCCAGCGCCCTGTTGGCGATGATCGTGATGACCGAGGAATCGAGGCCGCCACTCAGCTCGGCGCCCATCTTTCCATTGCCGCTCAAAACCCGAATTTTTACCGCGTCCTCGACGATCGCGCGCAGCGCTTCGGCGTATTCCGCTTCGGTTTCATATCGTATTCTGCCGTTCTTTCCGGGCCTCCAGTACTTAGTTTTCCGGATCCCCTTCTCGTCGATATAGAGTGTATGCGCCTGGGGGAGGGCCTTGATGCCTTTGAAATAGGTAGCCTCGGAATTGAATGCGCACACGTTCGCCAAGCTGGCATACAGCGTCTGTTCATCGATGGCTCTGTCGACAGAGGGTAAAGCCAGCAGCGCCCGATAGTCCGTGGCGAAAGCGAAGACCGAGCCGTCATACGCATAGTACAGCGGCCGCACGCCCAGATGATCCCGCGCCACAAACAGACTTTTCTTCCGCCTCTCCCATACGGCGAACGCGAAATCGCCATTAATGTGCTTCGGACTCTCTTCTCCCCATTTAAAATACGCTTCCAACAACAAAGCCTGTGTCGAAATGATGTCCCTGCCACCTAAACAGCATTGCTCGGCCAGTTCGGACCAGTTGTAGATCAGCGCGTCTCCCACAAGCACGACACCCCGCGACTCATCGCGATATACAGGGATATCGTTCTGCGAATGGATGCCGAACTTGCTGAGGCAACAGCCCAGCCCTATGGCGCTGTCAATTTGGAAGCTATTCCCCTCCCTGCCATAGCGCAGAAGCTTGTCCCGCATTGTTTCGATCGTCTTCCGTTCTACCAGACAACCGCTTTTATTGAATATGCCGAATATCGCGCTCATTTATTTTAAGCAGTCCTTTTTCCGCATATGACTTGGTTCAATATATTGTTAACGAAAATTACCGACTTCTATAGCTGATTCGGAAAAATCTTAATCCCCTCTCTCAGTTTTCCCACGATTAATCTCATGTAACTCAGGTTTCCATCACGCTTCCCTTTTGATGTCTACCTTTTCATTCTTCATTTTTCCGCTTCCCCATCTATTTGCGACTTGCGGCCGCGCTCATTCCAGATTCAACAAGCCCTCTTTGTATGTCTGATTGAGAAAGGAAAGCATTTCCTTCTCGCATTGCTCCCGCTCAACCTTATATTTTTCCAGCAGTGTTTCGACAAGGCTTTCGACGGTGACCGGGTTTCCTAGCATTCCCCAGATGACGCTGCCCATCTTTCCGAGATTGTAGTACTTACCGGTCTCGACGCTCATCATGACGGTCTCGCCGTCCATCTCGGCGGTCACTATTTCCTTGTTGACTGAAACGATTGAATGTACAGTGATCTCGTCCATATACTCTCCATTGATTATCATCAGTATACCGGATTCCCCCGGTCGTCAAGGTAGCCGTATTTCCTCATCATCGTTCCATGATCGGCGATTATCCTGTCTCTTTGCGCCTCGCTCAAGTGGTTCCTCCAGTCGCCCGTTTGCCCCGAGCGGAAGAATGAGGCTGTTTTGCAGGGTTTTTCCCTGAAACCCTTTTGTTCCTCCTCCGCTTTCAATTTTTCAAAGCTGGACGCCTCGGTGGCCCTCATTATCTGTTCATCGGCGCAGACAAAGCCTATGAAGCGCAGGGCCTTGGCAAAAGTCGCGACGGGATCCGCCTTCATGTCCTCATACCGCACGATATGGACTGGCAGTTCCGCGGCCCGCGCCCAGCTTTCCACATGCATGCTCCAGGTCAGAAGCTTCTGTCTCGTCTGATTCGGCAACGAGCCCCGGCTTCCGCAAAAGGCGAACGCAGGGGTGCCCATCCATTCGATAACGTGATCGAAATCTTTCGAGCTGTGGTTGGCGAAGGATACCGCCACGTCCAGGGGGTTCCGCACAATATAGATGGCCTTGGCGCCCGCGGTGCCCAAAAGCGGCGTCCCGTCATCCAGATAGGTATAGGCGTCATGCACTTTGACAAACAATGATCGCTTCGCGTTCTGCGAGAGGTAATTGAAGACCGCCGGCCTCAGCCGATCGATCTCGTCGACGGTGAGGTTGGAGGATTCGACGCCTGTCATGCAGTCCAGTATTTGCCTGGAGCTGAAGATGCCGTCGGTTTTCATCTTGTTGATGCTTATTTCCTCGCTTTCATCATTGAGAAGGCTGGAAATAAAAGCCCGGAACCACGTATTCCCCGACTTGGGGTAGGATGCGAGCCATACGATGCCGCCCAACTTACGCGAGCTCCTTGAGGATAAAATCCGCTGCGCTGTCAAGGTCATGGGTCCGATTGTTGAAGGTCACCTGAACGACGCGGGAAGCCGATGCTGCCGCGCATAGCCCGAAAAGGCGCGACCTATCCGCGGCGGTTTCGGCGAAGAACGCGTTCTTGAGGAGGCTCTCAAACTTCGCCCCTCCCCGAATCGTTTCGACCTCAAACGCCTCTCTGTTGTGGCCTTTTAGTAGAACAATGTTGGTCAAACCGACGGCTTCCTCACAGAATCGGTCTTCCACACGGAAGACATATTTGCCAAGTCCCTGTCGTATGGGCCGGTAGCCGCTAACGTCCTTCCCAGCCGCGAGCAACGTGTCCTCCCAGATGTTCAGTTGAGGGACGCCGGGGAAAACCACAGCGTTGCCGTCTCGCATCCCGATGGCGCAGACCTCGTCGGCGAGCAGGGGGCAGCCGCGGTCATGCAGCGCCAGGGCGATTGTCGTTTTTCCGACGCTCGAGGCACCCAACAATATCACCGCTTTTCCCTCGACCACCACGGCGGAACCGTGCAGCGCGAAGAAGCCTCGCTGTTGCAGAAGCGCGGCGAAAACCGTATCCAGCAAAAAAACCGCAATATCTTCAGCTTGAGCGTTCTGGCAAGGCTCAATGACAATGTATTTCCCGTCTTCAACATAATAGCGGGCTATCTTATCGATCCGCAAAAGAAGTCGCCTGGGCGCCACTTCGAACCATGGCGTCTTCTCCACTATCATATCTAGGTGTTCCGGAACTTTACCAAAAACAATATGCCCTTCAGGCATATCTTGCGAAGCAATAAGCCCCGGAAGTTCAATTTCCGACTCCACGGTGAGACCAAAAACCGCATATCTCTTTGTTGCTCTCAAAGATTTCACTACTGTACTGTCATCTGCCATTGTCTTTACTGTTCTCCTCAATCGCCGCCACGAGTTCGGAGAGGCGGAAGCCTGCCGCCGGGCGCAAAACCTTGAAAACATTCACCCGATCCGCGACTGCCGCGCACTGCCGGAAGTGTACGGCCCTCATGCCTTGTCCCTCCACGTATCGGCGGCGGTAGGTATTCTTTATGAGCGCGTCTAGTTTCGCCGCGCCCTCCTGTCTCGTTATCTCGACCGTAGCCGCGTCGTGGCTTCCCAGGACATATACTTTGTTCAACACGGCTGTCTCTCCGCTGTAGCGGGCATCCGCTCCAACCCTGTACTTCTCCATGTCCCGCTTCACGGGGGCAAGGCCGTCCATGCTCCGCCCCAGCTTCTCAGCGGAATCGCGCCAGAGCTTCAGTCCTGGAAAGCCCGGGACTATGTACGGCCGGCCGTCTTCGCCAAGTCTGACCGCACATACGTCGTCGGTGAGGACGCGGCAACCCTTGTCGTGGAAGGCCGCGGCGATTGTGGATTTTCCCGCGCCGCGCCTGCCGGTGAAGAGCAATCCTCTGCCGCACAGCTCTATCGCCGAACCGTGGAGCGCGAGATAGCCCCGTTGCTGGAGGAGGGCGCAGAACACCGAGCCTAGGAGAAAGAGGCGTATCTCAGGATCGTCTGGATGGGAAAAAGGTTCGATCGTTATTCTCGCGCCGCCTACGACGTGGAACCCCGCGACGTCGTCGATCCTTAGTAAAAACTCGCCGGGTGTCGCCTGAAAATGGGCACCCTTCCCCAGAGGAGCGGGGAGAGAAATCGGAACAAGCCCCAGGATGATCTCGACTTCGGGAAGGGCTTCGACCACCTCCAACTCGGGTATCGGGAGTTCCGAAGAGAAAATCAGATCGTATGCCCGGTATGTATATCTGCGGTTCATGTTGCGCCTTTTGAGCAAGATCCGTGGTTCTCACGCAAAGAGCAGGACAATACTGCGCAGGTTGAGGACTATGATGAGCGCGCCGACGATGAGCATCAGCTTTTTTTCAGGCACTTTCCTGCAAACGTACGCCGCGAGCGGAGCGGCCAGTACGCCGCCGATCGCCAGCCCAAGGATGTATTGCCAGTAATTGCCTATGCCGAGAAACACCGTGAAGGTCAAGGTCTGTACTATTGTAACGAAAAACTCCGCCGTGTTGACTGACCCAATAGCGAATCGTGGCGGATGACCCGACGCGACCATTGTGGAAGTCACGATCGGTCCCCATCCCCCGCCCCCAACCGCGTCAAAAAAACCGCCGGCCAATCCGACCAGAACCAGCTTGTTCCCGGCGATCATCTTTTTTGTCGCGCCCCGTATCCCTCTGATCAGCACGATGACCCCCATTACGATCAGATATATGGTAACAAACGGGGATATGAGATCGCCCGGGAAGTTGACGAGAACATATGCCCCCAAAGCGCCACCTATTACTCCTGGGATCACAAGCTTCCGGAATATTTTCCAATCCACGTTTTTCATTTTCCAATGGGAAATGCCTGAGCAAAGCGTTGTGAAGACCTCCGCCGTGTGCACGCTCGCGCTGGCTATTTTTGGGGGAATTCCGACAGTGGTGAGGAATGTCGTCGAGCTGACTCCGTAGGCCATCCCGAGCGCGCCGTCGATCATCTGCGCTAAAAAACCAATCAGGATAATGATGAAGATATTCGTCTGAGACATATTTATAATCCTTTGGACCAGGATGGGGTACAAAACTGCCTCGGTCAAGACTAATCGACTACTGGCACCTGGGAAATCGCGCTTTTTCCCCATTCGTCTTCTTAGGTCTTCAACAGGATCAACGCAGTGAAAGAATCAAGCTTGAGGGTGCTGGGAGACCATTCGCTGAATCATTCCAGCATCCTCGATCGAAAGATTCCAGAAAGAAAGGATTGGCTTCCCAAATAGTTGCCGCGCGGCCTCCGGCGCGGCATACTTTATCCATCGATGAATATAGAATTCCATTACTATACCCTGCACTACCTCTCCCGATGCGCGGGTTTCAATGAAAACGACGCCTCCACCATCGCCATCGCGAGCCAGATGGTCGACGAGTGCATCGCGCCCTGGGAGATTTTTGGATGGAATCCGGACTTGAGCCCGGGAGGCGGCGCGGGATCGGCCGCAGAGCGTGGCGCGGTATCCGCGACCGGACGCGGCGCGGAAGGCAGGCGGCTTACACAAGTCACGCAGAATTATGTGTTCTGGGACGAAACCGTTGCCAGGGACATATACAGGCCCTTCCATTTCATACCCGGCGACGCGACGCTGGCCTCGGCCAGGCGAGTCGACGACCGCGCGGGACGTTTCGTGGTGACCGAAGATTCGCCCCTGTCGAGGGAGATTCTGATAGCGGCCTTGCGAACGAAGGATCTTTTCAGGATCGGTATTGCCCTGCACGCCTACGCCGACACTTGGGCGCACCAGAATTTCTCAGGCGATTCCGAGCCGCAGAACGCCTTCGATCATTCGTCGCCCATTCCGGCGGCCGGCCATCTGCACGCCCTGAAGAGTCCGGATGTCCCTCGGCTCGTCTGGCAGGACCCTCGCCTCGCGGAAGAGTATCGGACCGTGGACAACGCTTCGAGATTCACGGCGGCCGCGTCCATGATTTACCGCTTTCTGTGCGCCTATAGCCGGCGGAAATTCGACGACGAAGTCTTCGTGGTGGGCAGGCTTGAGGAATTGTGGAACGGCAGGGGGGCGTCGGGGGACAGCGCCGCCCGCGCGTCGGACTATATCGTGGACTTCGATGTGCCTCCCTATGAGGGCGATGCCTGGGCGAAGCGCGCGGGCGGCGCGGCGCGCGGCATACTGCAGACTCCGGATCCCTACAGGTCAGGCTATGATCGTCTGGCCTGGCTCAAAAACGCGGCCACAAAGGCCTCATCGACCTTTGGAACGATCCGAGGCCGCATCCCCGAATCCAGCTTCGCCGGTTCTGCTTTCGCAGATTGGAACAGAGCGGCGCAGGACCACCTGCGGCTCTGCCGAAAACTATTCGAGCAACGAGGTATCGCATGATTCTTTTTTACCGCAAGCGTCCACACTCCACCCTTCCGCTTCTCATCGCCGCGTTCATCGCCCTCCTGGCCGGCTGCGCGTCGATTCCAGAGGAAGTCTATACAACGGAGCCCTCATCGCACCTGGAAGTCACGCCACAGGTCTATATTCGCCTCTCTGGGAAAGCCCTGCGCGACATAACCAGCGGCATCGACGAGGAAGAGATGAGGACCATCGCCGCCGCGATCGCGAGGAACGGAGGCGCGGCCAGCGGATCCGCGGACAATCGTCCCTTGGATACAAAAGCCGCGACAAACATGGACACTCCCATGTTGGAGAATTTTTTCTACAGGACGAGGACCTTCGGCGCGGGCATTCGCGGGATAGGAACGGCGGCGCCAACCATGGAAGCTGTTTTTATCGGGGATTTTCCCGTCATCTCGGTGCGGCTGGCCATGGCGGTGGACGCCAACTGGAGGAGAATGGGAGACGGCGGTTACAGATCCGTCAACTACCCCATTTTTATCCGGCCCCTCCAACCGGGCGTCCTTCACGCGGCGACATCGGTTCCCCCCCCCTATGCGGGATACGTGGATATTGAAGCCTACCCCAAGCGCGCCGCTGACCTCGCGCAATCGGACATCTTCATATCGGCCAATTACCCTTCCGCCTTTTTCGTGGGCTCCCTGCCGATGGAAGCGGCTTCCATCCCCATCGGCGCGATCGTCGTAACGGGGCATTTCGCCGATAATACCGGCATGTCGGCCTACCAAGTGTCGAGGAACGGCGCGGATGGAACTCCAAAAGGTCCGGAACCTCGCTACCTTATCGATATACATATGATGATGAAGGATGAGGCTACGGCGAAGGCATACAGACCGGTGGTGAAGTTTCTCTGGACAGCGGCGGCCGGAAAGCTGTTCAAAGGGAGCGTGGATCTGAGCGCGTCGCCCCTGACCCTCGAAAAGGATGTCTATATGGTCAGAAATATCGAAATGGACGCCGCGACGCTGAGAACGCTCCTCGTGACCTCCCTTCTGGCACAGTGATCGGCGCCGGGAGCGAGTCAGTCGCCCTCGGCTGTCGCGTACGGCAACGATCCTTCTGGAGCCGTCTTGGCCTTGGCGAAGGCCGCGGCGAGATCGACAAGGGCTTCAGACAGAGGATAGTCGGGATTGGTGAAGGAATCGTAGTTCTCTTCCTCCGTCTTCACCCGCTTGAGCGCGTAATTCATCGAGGGAATGACGCGGGCGGCGGCCTCGGGCCTGGCCGCGAGCAGCTTTTCGAAGGCCGCCCGCGGCACCTGCAGATCCGCCGAGCCGTACACGAAGATGATAGGCGCCTTTACCCTGGCCATCTCCGCGGCCGGGCTGAATTTCAGCCAGGAACCGAGCCATTCGACGCGCGAACTCGCGAAGAAATCCGCCAGCCCCCCCGAGGGAGGTGGAAAGGGCTTCCCAGCGAGAATGGCTTCCACGATAGCCTCTGCCTCGGCCCTCGTCGCCTCGTCGAGCTCGTCGAGCGAAGCCCTGAGATCATCCAGGGGTTCCCGGCCCGAGCTGTCGAGCACGAGCAGCCCGTCGACGAATAGTCCTTCCTTCGCGAGAAGGTTGATGGCCGCGGCTCCCGTCCACGCGCCCTCGTTCATTCCCGACACGACGATCCTGGAGAAACCATCCATGCCGCACAATAGCCTCAAAGCCTGCAGCGCGTCCGAAATATGCTTGTTCAGGCTCGTCGTCGCTCCCCACGACTCGAGCATATACGCCTCTCCCGAACCGCGTTTGTCGTAGCGATAGGTAGCCACGCCTTTGGCGGCCAGGGACTTGGCCAGCATGGCCAGGCAGTCCGATTTCCCCGGAACGTTGTAGTTGTTGCCATTCCTGTCCGTCGTCCCCGCGCCCGCCAGGAGAAGGACGAGAGGGGACTGTTGATTCGAGTCCGGCACGAGAAGGGTCCCTGGAATCGAGCCGTCCTCGGTGACGATGGACAGGCTTTTCTCGCCAGCCTCAGCGGCGGACGACGCCCTGGTCAGCCTGAAAGAGCCCCGCCACGACGTGGATTTCACCGTGCCGATGATCGCGTTGCCCGCCGAGGGAGAGTAGAACCCTTCGAAGGTCAGCTCTTCATCGGGGCCAAGGGCGTCGAAGAGAAAGCGGATCCGGCTCTCGCTCCAGACGACATCGTCCAGAGGATAGCCGAACATCGACTGTTCGGGGATATCCAGAAGGGCTCCCCGCCCTTTCGCGAGGATCTTCAATCTCAGACCCGATGAGAGCGATCCCGCGCCGCCCTGCCTTTCATCGGCCGCGGCGCCAGTTTGGCCCAATGGTCCCTGTCCCCCGGACGCGGAAACCTGTTTAATCGCGATGCTGCCCTCCCAGAGGCCTTCGATTATGCTTGTTCGCGCGGGAGCCGCGTTCTGGCTCTGGGCATGGGTATAAGGACCGCCCGAGACGGCCAGGAGCAGGAACAGTATGATCGAGGAGCGAAAACGTTTCATGATGACTCCGCCTAGGCTCTCGCGACCTCCAAGAACCTTTCGTACACGGAATCGGGAGAGCCCGAACCGTCGATGGTGACGAGGCGCCCCAGCTTATCGTACCAATCGATGAGCGGCTCGGTCTGGTCCCTATAGGCCGTCAATCTGGTTTTTATCGCTTCCTCGCGATCATCGGATCGGATGTAGAGCGCGCCGCCGCAGACATCGCATATGCCTTCCTTGGCAGGATGCATGGTGGAGACATGATAGGTTTTGCCGCATTCCTTGCATACTCTCCGCCCCGTAAGCCGGAAGAGTATGGTCTCGTCGCGCACATCGAAATTGACGACGAGGTCTACCTTGTCTATCGACTGGAGCGCCTCGGCCTGGACGGTCGTCCGGGGGAATCCGTCCAGGATCCAGCCGTTCCGCGCATCCGGCTGGGAAAGCCTCTCCTTTACAAGGGCGACCGTAAGGTCGTCCGGCACGAGTCGGCCTTCGGCGAGGACGCTTTTCACTTTTTTCCCCAGTTCGGTTTCATTCTTGATGGCGGCCCGAAAAAGATCGCCCGTGGATATATGGGGAAGGTTCAAGTTTTTTGAGGCCATGGCCGCGAGCGTGCCCTTGCCGGCTCCGGGAGGACCAAGAAATACCATTTTCATGCTGAATACGCTCCAATTATTGATGTGAGTTGAATAAGGATACTATTTGGACGCCTTAAAGTAAACTGGCCCATGCTCTGCGGAGCCTAGGCCCTAACGCATGGACCAAGGTTGGTTCATGTTGTAGCGGAATATGATCTCCAGTTTGTCGCGGATGCTCTCGGTGGGAAGGAAGAGGGTGATGGCCCTATTCTGGCGGAAATCCGTGCTCGAGGGCGTCCCGACCACGCAGCGCTCGAAATATACGGGAACGCCGTGGCTCCTTATCTGATTGAGATACGGGGCGAACCGCCCTTTCGTCTCCCGCCGCGCCACATGGACAGAGTGGCTGAACTCGACGCCGGAGAGAGCCGCCTGCTTTCTCCAGACACCCAGGTCTTCCTCTATGTAGCGCGCGGCGACGGAGAGCACGTCCGAGCCAATGAGGTGGGTGAGTTCCAGTCTCATGCCGGTGTGCATGGCGATGAACCTTCGGACAATCTCTATCGTATCGGCGTCGCTCCCCAGATCGAGTGGCAGTATGAATGGCTCGAAAAGACTCGCAAGCTGCATTTTCGCGATCTGGAACCTGAAGGGATAATCGGTCTTCTTGGGTTTGCCGGGGTTGGTCGAGCCTTCGGGGACGACGATGACGATGTCTGATCGGTTATGGGGAGAGGCGAGAAGCCTCAGCGCGATGGTGAGATGGGTCAGCTGGAAAGGATCGAAGGAACCAATGTACATGGCGACTCTGGCGACGCCGCCGGGATAGCGGACGATTTTGGGATAGTCCCTCGTGTCGAGCGGATGGATTTCGCCCCTTCTCGCCTTTTCGTCGATATCGTAGAGCGCCTGGACGATCAGGTGCTCATAGTAGGAATAATCCTTCAATTCGAGAGAGCCGAGGTATCCCAGGTGGGGAAGGGACTCGAATATCTTCTTCAACCGCTTCGCGAGGAGATCGACCTTTGGGGTGGAAAACCTAGATGGCCACAGACAAGGAAAGCTGTATGGAGCGCCCGGGGAAGGCTCCGTTTTGTCGTGTTGATCCATTGGTATAGTATTCAATGGAAAGTACATAAATGCAACATTTTTTGATTCTTCTAAATAAATAATATTTTACCTATATAATTAGCCAATAACTCATAGTGCGAATATTTTTTATATTTCTCTCTATTTATCTATATTTTTTTCTTGACAAACTATCCAGACGGCGCATACTGCAATTATACAGGAACCAATGGTTGGCAGAAGACGTGTACTTCGGTTCGATCGACAAGGAGGCTTTATGCCATCGGTCACCGCAAAGCAGTCCAGTTCCGGCATCGAGCGCATTGTGCGGAACAACCTCGGAACACCTGGCAGCCTGCTCAAAATCCTCGAACAGGTACAGGAAATCGACCCCAAACATTATCTTTCCGAAGAAACGCTGAAAAGCGTTTCCGAGCTCGTGAAGGTGCCGCTATCGCAAGTCTATTCGATGGCGACCTTCTATTCTTTCTTCAATCTCAAGCCTCAAGGCAAGCATTCCATCGTCGTCTGCAGGGGAACGGCCTGCCACACTAGAGGTTCCCTCGCCCTTCTCAACGAAGCTCTCTCCCGGATGGGCATCCATGGCTTCAAGGAGGAGGAGGAGAATTCGGCGACGAGCCCCGACGGGTTCGCTTCCATCAGGACGGTCGCCTGCTTCGGTCAATGCGCGCTCGCCCCAGTCGTCATGATCGACGGCGTGGTGAAATCCAGGATGACCATCGGAAAGCTGGTCGCCCTCCTCGAGAAGATCAACAAAGGAGGCGACAAATGAACGCCGGCATCGATCTCGGAGCCCTCCGGAAAGAAGGACTGTCGCACATAATCAATGGGACTCCTTGGGTATCCGTCGGTTTGGGCACCTGCGGAATAGGCAATGGAGCCGATGAGGTCTTTGCCGCCCTCGAGGAAGCGGTTAAAACCACGAAATCGGGGGCCAGGGTCAGGCGCGTGGGCTGTTTCGGGTTCTGCGCGGCCGAACCCGTCGTGATGGCGTACCGTCCCGGAAAGCCCCTCCTCATGTTCGCCGACGTCAAAGCCACGAAGGCCCCCTCGCTGGTGAAAGGCTTGGTCGACGACGCCGCCTTCGAGAAGATCGCCAAGCTGGCCGAAGCCAAGATTGAAACCTGGGATTTCAGGACCCACACGGTGACCTTCGGGCAGGATTACGCGTTCCTCCCAACATGGAAGGAGCTGGCGTTTTTCAAGGGACAGGAGAAGCTGGTCTTGAGGGACTGCGGTCTCATAGATCCGGAACAGATTGGGGAATACATCGGCGTCGGAGGCTACACGGGTCTCCTCAAGGCGCTCACCACCATGACGCCCGATTCCATCATCGAGGAAGTGAAGAAATCAGGGCTCCGTGGACGCGGAGGCGCTGGTTTCCCGACATGGAAGAAGTGGCGGATCATGCGTGACAATGTCCTCGTCAATCCGGGCGAAACCTATGTGATCTGCAACGCGGACGAGGGCGATCCGGGCGCCTACATGAACCGCAACGAGATTGAGTCGGACCCCCATATGCTCATCGAGGGCATCATCATCGGCGCCTATGCCATGGGCGCGACCCAGGGCATCGTCTATGTCCGCGCCGAATACCCCCTCGCCGTGCAGCGGCTGACGAAGGCGCTCGAGCAGGCGAGAGGCGCGGGGCTTTTGGGCAAGAATATCCTTGGAAGCAAATTCAGCTTCGACATAGAGATCGTGACGGGCGCCGGCGCCTTTGTCTGCGGCGAGGAAACGGCCCTCATCGCCTCCATTGAGGGCAAGGCCGGACGCCCCGCTCCCCGACCGCCCTTCCCCGCCCAGAAAGGTCTCTATAACAGGCCGACAACCATCAGCAACGTCGAATCGTGGTGCAACGTGCCCGTCATCGTCGCGCGCGGAGGCGAATACTTCTCGAGCATCGGAACCCCTTTGAGCACAGGCACCAAAGTATTCTCATTCGTCGGTAAAGTGCGCAACACCGGCCTCGTGGAACTGCCGCTTGGCTCCACCCTCGAGAGCGCCGTGTACGGTATGTGCGAGGGCATGGGTCCGAAGAAAAAGATCAAGGGACTTCAGTCGGGAGGCCCTTCCGGCGGCTGCATTCCCGCCTCCCTCTTCAAGACGCCGATCGACTACGAACACCTGACCGAACTCGGCGCCATCATGGGCTCGGGCGGCATGGTCGTCATGGACCAGGACAACTGCATGGTCGACGTCGCCCGCTACTTCATCAGTTTCACCGCGAGCGAGTCCTGCGGCAAATGCACGCCCTGCCGCGAAGGCACCTCCCAAATGCTCAATATCCTCCAGGGCGTGGCCGACGGCGAAGCGAGCGAGCAGGACCTCAAGACGCTGGAAGCCCTGGCCCTCTCGGTGAAGGATTCCGCGCTCTGCGGTCTCGGCCAGACCGCGGCAAACCCTGTGCTCACCACGTTGAAATATTTCCGCGATGAGTACATCCAGCATATCAAAGCCAAGCGATGTCCGGCCGGCATATGCGAAAACCTCTATGTGGCGCTCTGCGAATCGTCCTGTCCTCTTCACATGAATATCCCCGGCTACCTGCAGCTTCTCAAGGAAAACAGGATAGAGGATGCCTTCGAGCTCACCCTCCGCGAAAATCCGCTGCCAGGCTCGCTCGGCCGCATCTGCCACTTCCACTGCAGAATGCGCTGCAGGCGCGATATGCTCGACGAACCGGTGTCGCAGGGTGAAATCCATCGCTACCTGGCCGATTCCATGTATAAGATGGGAAGGGAAAAATCCATCTACAACAGGCTCATCAAGGAAAAGCTGCCCCTCACGGGGAAGAAAATCGCCATCGTAGGCGCCGGTCCCGCGGGTTTGGCGGCGGCTTTCTGGCTGTCCAGGCTCGGCCACGAGGTGACCGTCTACGATGCCGAAAGCGAGGCAGGCGGAGTGCTGAGGTGGGGCATTCCTTCCTACAGACTCCCCAAGGACGTGCTTAAGAAGGAAATTTCCTTCATCCAGAAACTGGGGGCTCGTTTCATTTTCAACACGAAAATGGAGACGAAGGAACAGTGGCAGAGGCTTCTCGACGCTTCCGACGCCATCGTGATCGCGACGGGCGCTGGGCGCGAAATCAGTCTCGGCATTCCCGGCGAAAACCTGAAAGGCGTTGTACCGGCTAGCGAACTGCTCAAGAAGATCAGCGAAGGCCAGAAACCCAAGGTCGGAAGCGAAGTGATCGTGGTGGGCGGCGGCAACTCGGCGATAGACGCCGCGAGATCGGCGCTGAGGCTCGGCGCTCATGTCACGCTCGTGTACCGACGGGCTCGCTCCGATATGCCCGCCAACGTGGAAGAGCTCACGGGCGCGTTGGAGGAGGGCGTCTCCCTCACCTGTATGACACAACCCGTCGAAGTCCTGAGCAATGGAAACGCGGACGCCCCCAGGGCCAAGGCGCTCAAAGTCCAGAGGATGAAGGCCGGCCCCGTGGATTCCACGGGCCGCCCGATGCCGGTGCCGACCGACGATTTCTACGAGATCCCATGCGACTCGATCATCGTCGCCATCGGTGAAAAGGTCAGCATACCAGGCCTGGACGCTATCGACGTGAGCGCGGAGCGCGACGGTCGTCTCAAGGTCGATCCATTCTCCCTGCGTTCGGCCAATTCAAAGGTCTTTGCCTGCGGTGACGCGACTATGGGACCGGCGACGGCCGCCGAGGCGATGGGTCAGGCGCGCATCGCGTCCGAATCGCTCGACGAGACGCTCACCGGCGAAAAACGCTTCGAGAAGCTGTTCAGGTCCTTCGACTACAAGATGCAAGTGCCGAGCAAGTTTACGAAGGCCAAGATGACCCGCGCGGTATTCATTCCTGTGGATGCCCGGAAGAGCAACTTCATGGAAATTTCCCTCGGTTACACGGGCGAGCAGGCGCGGATCGAGGCTGAACGCTGCCTGCGCTGCGATGTCCGCGATCGGAAGCGCCAGACCTACAGCGCTCCGCTGGAAGAATAAGGGGGAATGCCATGGAAACCAAAACTATAACGATCAGCGTCGACGGGCATACTATAGAAGTAGATGCGGAGCAGAATCTCATCGAGGCCTGCTCAAAAGCCGGGATAAAGATTCCCACGCTTTGCTACATGAAGGATATATCCTCCAACGCCTCCTGCGGCATATGCGTCGTGGAAGTCGAAGGGGCCAAGTCCTTGGTCAGATCCTGCGTCCAGAAGCCGATGCCGGGGATGAAAATCCACACGGCCAGCGCCAGGGTCATTAACGCCAGAAGGACCGCCATCGAACTTCTTCTGGCCAACCATCCGACGGATTGCCTTTCCTGCATACGATCGGGGACCTGCGAACTGCGAACGCTCTCGGAAACCCTCGGCGTCCGGGCCTCGCACTTTCCCAAGCTCAAGAAATTCGGCCAGCCTGACAATTCTTCCGACGGCCTCGTCCGCGACGACTCCAAGTGCATACTCTGCGGGCGCTGCGTGGCTGTCTGCGCCGAAACCCAATCCGTCCACGCGATAGCGTTCGCTGGACGAGGCGCGAGAACGCGGGTCGCCACCTTTATGGACAGGGGACTGGCGCGTAGCCCCTGCGTGCAGTGCGGGCAGTGTTCCGTCGTCTGTCCCACGGCCGCGATTTCCGAAAAAGACCAGTCGCAGGAAGTCCTCGGAGCGCTTGCGGCCCCAAACCTCGCCATGGTGGTCCAGACGGCCCCGGCCATCCGCGCTTCGCTAGGCGAGGCTCTCGGGATGGCGTCGGGGAGTCTCGTCACGGGCAAAATGGTCGCCGCGCTTCGTCGCCTCGGATTCTCCAAGGTCTTCGACACGCAGTTCACCGCCGACCTCACCATCATGGAGGAAGGCACCGAGCTCATCAACAGAATACAGGGCGGCGGCACGCTGCCGATGATCACGTCCTGTTCGCCGGGCTGGATCAACTTCATAGAGACCTTCTATCCGAGCCTTCTACCTCACCTCTCCACCTGCAAGAGCCCGCAGCAAATGTTCGGCGCCGTGGCGAAAACCTACTACGCCGAAAAAGCGGGCATCGCGCCCGAATCCATGCGCGTGGTTTCCATAATGCCCTGCACCGCCAAGAAGGGCGAGACGAAGCGCCATGGAATGGATTCGGCCTACACATGGTGGGAGGGAAAGGCCGGGGCGAAGTCGGGAGGGAAAAAGCCGGCCCGCTATCAGGATGTCGACTGGGCCCTCACGACAAGGGAACTCGCGAGAATGATCCGCCTCGCGGGCATAGACATGGCTTCGCTGCCCGAGGAAGCGTTCGACAGCCCGCTGGGAGCGTCGACGGGGGCGGCGACCATATTCGGCACGACAGGCGGCGTCATGGAGGCGGCGCTGCGCACGGTCTATGAGATCCTCGAGGGCAAACCGCTGCCCAGAACCGATTTCACCCCCGTTAGGGGACTCCAGGGAATCAAAACAGCCGAAGTGCCTGTCGCGGGCATGAAGGTACGCGTGGCGGTGGCCCATGGCCTCAAAAATGCCCGCGTCATCCTCGACGAAATGGCCGCGGGGAACAGCCCCTACCATTTCATCGAAGTGATGTCCTGCCCGGGCGGCTGCATCGGCGGGGGCGGCCAGCCCGTTCTCCCCGACATGGACAAAAAGCTCGCGCGCAACCTCTCCCTCTACGCCGAGGACCTGAGGCTCCCCGAAAGGAAATCACACCAGAACCTGGAAGTGAGCGCCCTGTACAAGGAATTCCTGGGGAATCCGGCGGGACATCTGTCCCACGAGCTACTGCACACGCACTACGCGGCGAGGAGCTTCTAGAGCCCGAATCGATGGCCTATTTTTTCCGAACCGCGCAGGCCGAACCGAAGAAAGGGCATTGCCGGGCCAGCCTTATTCCAGAGCTTCGTCTGGACAAAAGCTCGCCGGTACGGTATTACGGTAGCGTGGGAATTAAAGCGGTTGGTTTCGATCTGGATGGCACATTATACCCTGCATGGCTGATGTACGCGGTTTCCGTCGACATCGGGTTGCGGCATCCCAGGCTTCTCGGGGCGTACAGCGCCGCCCGGAGGGCCTTGCGGACGCCCGATCCCTCCTCATCATCGGATAGTATTAGCGCAGACGACGCGAAGCTCACCTCGCGGGCTTTCAGGGCCCGCCAGGCTTCCGTCGTCGCCCAAAGTCTTGGAGCCGACACCGACAGCGTCGCCCATTACATCGACACGCTGATTTATTCAGTCATCGAAAAACGATTTCGATTCATCAGGCCCTACAAGGGCGTCTATGCCTGCATGCGGACGCTCCAGCGCTCCGGCCTTCGCCTGGGTCTTCTTTCAGACCTGCCCCCGGAGAAAAAAGTGCTGTCGCTGGGTTTTTCGGACTTTTTTAGCCCCATTCTCTGCTCGGAGGATTTCGGGGCCCTCAAGCCGGACCCCCGTCCGTTTTCCGCTCTGGCGGCCGGTTTCGGCGTCGCCCCCGAATCCATTCTCTATGTGGGCAACAAGCACGCGTATGATATCCTTGGGGCGAAGGCTTTCGGCATGAAAACCGCCTTCATTGGCAGGGGCAAAGATGCCGACGCCGATTTCACCTTCAGGCGCTGGGACGATCTCTCGCGGTGGATCCTAGCTCGCGTTTGAGGGAAGACCGATCACGCCGAACTTTCAGAAGGCCGACCCGCCTGAATCGAACCCTTTCCCTAAATCCGGTACACATCCCCGCATTTCGCAAAGCTCAGCGTCCCTGTACGCGGCGGATCGGCGCTGAAATGCGTCGCGACAAGCCTGGTGTCCGGACGCAAAAGAGGCAGCACGCGCGCTTCGATCTCAGCGGGGCTCATATGCACCTCGCTCGCCCAGGACTCCCCGTTGGGTCCGACCTCGGTTTCCGTATCCGCGTCATCATTCCCCTTGCCGCCCGAATCACAGAGGACGAGGCGTCCACCGCGGGCGAGAAGCGTCGCGAGCCGAGGGCTCCACTTCGTGTCGGAGGTGGCGATTAAAAGCGGCTCCTGTCCCTCCCCCCTGCCCACGAGCACGGAATAAGTCTCGGGTGAATGCTCCGCCTTGTAAAAATCGAGCCAGAGCCCTCCGGCCACATCCATCCGCTCGCCCTCGCCGATTTCGGCGCTATCCAGCGCCGAAATGCTCCACTCCACATAAGGATGTCCGGGCGAAATGGCTAGGCCGAGGATGGTTTTCATCCAGTCGCGCAGGCCGAAAGGCGCGATGAGCTTGAGCGGCGAGGCCCTCAATTCGCCGAGCCTCGCGCTTCGCGTCAGGTAGAGGTTGAAAAGAAGAAAAGGCAGTCCAAAACAGTGATCCCCGTGGAAGTGCGTGATGACGATGGTGTCGATCTCCGCCAGGTCGACATTTTCGCGCCTTAGTGACTGGAGAATGTCGGGAGGAGTTTCGACAAGAAGATGTCCATCGACCAAAAAGGAGTTGAAGGGCAGACCTTCGTTTTCGAATCCGCCCGTACCCAGGATCTTCACTTCCATGACAGCTCCCTTAGTCCCGTTGGCGAGCTAGCCTTACAGGCGAGCTAGCCTTACAGGCGAGCTAGTCTCGCGGGCGAGCTAGTCTCGCGGGCGAGCTAGTCTCGCCAAACCTCTACGACGAAAGGCTGGGTCTTGAGATACTCCACATCCTTGTCGAGGGCGGAACAGGAAATATGGGCGCCGGCCCGGACGATCGCCTCCCCGCCCTTGTCCTTGAGCGGGATGTGGAAGGTGAGCGAGCAGGACCCTGGAAGTGAATATATCGCATCTCGGAGTTGGATCATGGTTTCCTCGTCGTATTTGATGCCGCCTTCCACGGGAGCGAGACGAACGTGGAGCTCCCTCCATGATTTTTCCTTGAGCGAAGCGGGATCGAGCAGTTCCTTCACCTGGAGCGAGGGCTTCCCCCGCGAACCGTCGAAGGTTCCCTTGACGCAGTACACCCGGTCGGTGGCGAGCTGGGGGCGTAGCAGTTCCAGGGTGTCGGGGAAGACGACTATCTCTATGGAGCCCGAATAATCCTCCAGAAGGCCGAAGGCCATTTTCCGCCCCGCCTTCGTGATGATCTCCCTGAACTCCATCATCATCGCCACGACGATATACTCCTTGTCCTGGGTGGCGTGCTCGATGTGGGCGAGATCGAGGGTGGATGAGCGTTCCCATACCTGCCTGTACTCATCCATGGGGTGCCCCGTGAAGTAGAAGCCGAGAAGGGCTTTTTCAAAATCCAGCATTTCCTGGCGGCCGTACTCCTCGCAGGGCTCCATGGTGAAGGGTGGGAACACCGTCTCGTCCCCCGAATCAAAGAGGCTGCCCTGGCGCGAGGATTCGTGCTCGACTTTCGCCGAGACCCAGTCCAGCGAGCGCTCCAGGTTGAGCATAAGTTCCTTCCGCCTGCAGCCGAGGGAATCGAAGCATCCCGCGTGGATGAGGGACTCCAGAATCTTCTTGTTGAGTCCGAAACTGGCCATGCGCGCCAGGAAATCGACGAAGCTCGTGAAGGGGCCCTTACCCTTCCTCTCGTTCATGATGGCGTTGGCTATGCCGGCTCCCACGCCCTTTATGCCGAGGAAGCCATAGACGATCTCCCCCTTCGCGACGCTGAACATGGCCTCGGAGTAGTTGATGTCGGGAGGAAGGACTTTCCGTCCGATCGCCTTGGCCTCGCCGATGTACTGTGTCAGCTTGCCCGTGTCGTTGATCTCGTTGGTGAGGTTGGCCGCCATGAATTCCGCGGGATAGTTGGCCTTGAGATAGGCGGTACGGTAGGCCACCACGGAATAGGCGGCCGCGTGGGATTTGTTGAAACCATATCCCGCGAAGGGCGTGAGGATGTCGAAAATCTCCTCGGCTTCCTCCTTCTTGTAGCCTCTCTTCAGGGCGCCCTCTATGAAAGGTTCCCTCTCCTTGGCCAGGATTTCCATCTTCTTCTTTCCCATGGCCCTCCGGAGGAGGTCGGCGCGCCCGAGCGAATAGCCCGCCACTTCCTGGGCGGCCTGCATGACCTGCTCCTGATAGACGATGACGCCATAGGTCGCCTTGAGATACTTCTCCAGGGAAGGATGGGGGTAGGTTATGGGAATCTTGCCGTTTTTGGAATCGATGTACTTGTCGATGAAGTCCATGGGGCCGGGACGGTACAGCGCGTTCAGGGCTATCAGGTCCTCGAGCGTATTCGGCTTGGCTCGCTTCAGGATGTTCTGCATGCCGGAGGATTCGAACTGGAACACCGAGGTGCTCTTGCCCTCGCCGAGGAGCTGAAAGGTCTTCCTGTCGTCTTCTGGTATGTCGCTCTCATCGAGCTCGATGCCGCGCTTCTTTAAAAGATCGAGGGTGTGCTTTATGAGCGTCAGGGTCTTGAGCCCGAGAAAGTCCATCTTGACGAGCCCGCAGTTCTCCAGATAGTCCATCGTATACTGCGTCGAAATGCTGCCCGTCTTGGGATCCTTGTAGAGGGGCACGAAATCCGTGAGGGCGGATTTCCCGATGACGATGCCCGCCGCGTGCAGGGAGCTGTGCCTGTGCAGGTTCTCCAGCCTCAGGCCGATCTTGAAGAGCTCCTGGTATCGGGGATCGCTGGCCAGAGTCTGGAGCTTCGGCTCCATCTCGAAGGCCGTTTCCAGCGTCATGTGGGGATCTTCGGGGATGAGTTTGGCGATGGCGTTGGCGTCCTCGAAGGAAATGTCGAGAGCGCGGGCGGTATCCTTGATGACAGCCTTGGCCTTTAGGGTCCCGAAGGTGATGATCTGCCCCACCCTGTCCATGCCGTATTTCCTCGTGACGTAGTCGATCACTTCCCCGCGCCGTTCGAAGCAGAAGTCGATGTCGAAGTCCGGCATCGATATTCGTTCGGGATTGAGGAAACGTTCGAAGAGGAGATCGAATTTCAAAGGATCGATATCGGTGATCCTGAGGGCGTAGGCGACTATGGAACCGGCCCCCGATCCGCGCCCCGGGCCTACGGGAATGTCGTGCTCCTTGGCCCAGTTGATGAAGTCCCAGACTATGAGGTAGTAACCGGTGAAGCCCATCTTGATGATGACGGAAAGCTCGTACTCCGCCCTCTCCCTGACCACGTCGTCGGCGTTGGGGTAGCGCTTGGCCAGGCCTTCGTAGGTGAGATGCCGCAGGTAGGCCTCGGGAGACTCGAACTCTGTCGGAATTTCGTAGTCGGGAAGCATCGGGCCTGGAAAATCGATCTTAAGACGGACCATTTCGTTGATTTTCAGCGTGTTTTCGAGGGATTGCGGCACTTCGGCGAAGAGCGCCGCCATCTCGCCGGCCGTTTTGAGGTAGAACTGGTTGTTGGGAAAGCGCATTCGTCCAGGATCGTTCCGTTTCCGGTTGGTTCCGACGCAGAGGAGGATATCCTGCGCCACGGAGTCTTCCTGATTGATGTAGTGGAGATCGTTTGTGGCTATGAGCGGCAGTCCCAGCCTCTTGGACATGGAAATGAGCTCTCGGTTGACGAGTTTCTGCTCCTCCAGCCCATGATCCTGCAGCTCGAGGTAAAATCTGTCCTTTCCGAAGAGCTCTTGGTAGTAGAGCATCTTTTTTTCCGCCGTTTCCTTCTTTCCCGAAAGGATGAGCGAGGGAATTTCCCCCGCTATGCAGGCGGTGGAGGCGATGAGTCCCTTGGAATACAGGGCGAGAATCTCATCGTCGATCCGCGGCTTGTAGTAGAAGCCCTCGGTGTAGGAAAGCGATGTGAGCTTCATGAGGTTGCGGTAGCCTTCCTGGTTCTCGGCCAGGAGGATGAAGTGGTAGTATTTGTTGCCGTTTTCGGTTCCGGCCTTGTCCTTGCGGGATTCGCCCGCCATGTAGAACTCGCAGCCGATGATGGGGTTCACGCCTTCTTCCCGGCAGGCCTTGTTGAAGGTGAGGGCTCCGAACATGTTGCCGTGGTCCGTTATCGCGAGACCCGGCATTCCGTAGCGCTTAGCGGTGGCGACGAGTTCCTTTATGGGCGCGGCTCCGTCGAGGAGGGAAAAGTCAGTATGGTTGTGAAGGTGTACGAATTCCGGCATGGCCGCAGTATAGCCTACTTCACGCGTAGCCCGCCATGACCCCGACCATGAGAAGTCCCATGGTGAGAACGAGGACGGCGGCCTGCAGCAGCCAGGTTTTCCTGAACCATTCGGGCCACGAGAGGCCGGCCACGCCCAGGGCTATCAGGAGCACCGCGTTCGTCGGGTAGATCATGTTGGAGAAGCCGTCGCCGAAAGCGAAGGCCTGGACCGCCAGCTGGCGGGAGATGCCCGCCAGATCGGCCAGCGGCGCGAGCAGCGGCATCAACAAAAAAGCTTTGGCGGTGGCCGACCCGATGAAGAAATTCATGCCCAGGGTGAAGAGATAAATGAGCGCCGCCGCGCCGTATCCGCTCGATTCGCCGATGATGGAGGAAGCTCCATAAAGGATCGTGTCCATGATTCCGCCGGAGACGATGATGTGCTTGACCGCCATCGCCATGAGGATGAGCGCGACGCCTGGAAGGATCCCCGCCACGCCCGAGCCGAAGGCCTTGAGGCAGTCGCGGAAGGACAGATTGGCGACGAGGCCCGACCCGAAGCCCGCGGCGAGGAAAATGAGGGCTATGATGGGCATCGAATAATCGGCGAAGGTTCTCGTCAAGGAGACCGTCATGATGACGACGATGAGTATGAGCACCGAAATGCCGAAAAAAACGGCGCCGCGGCCGGGTCTGAGGCCAGAAAGCTTAAGGTTTCCGTCGGCTCCCGAGACCGCGTCGGGAATTGCGGCCATAGCGTCGGGAATTGCGGCTCCGGAGCCACCCGCCGCGGTTTCGGCGAGCTCGGCGCCAGACTTCCTGGATTCGCTCCTTTTCGCCATGGCCGCGAGCCATAGGTAAAAAAGAACATAGACGCAGACAAAGACGATAATCCTGAAGCCCGAGCCCGAAAAGAGGGGAAGCCCGGCGAGACGTTGGGCGGTGCCGATGCTGAAGGGGTTGGCGATGGCCGCCGAAAAACCGAATCCCGTCGCCAGGATGCTCATGCCCAATCCCACGTAGATATCCCAGCCGAGGGACAGGGAGAGTGCTATCGCCACGGGCACGAGGGGAACCGTTTCCTCAAAGATGCCGAGGAGGGAGCCTATGCCCATGAAAAAGAGCGTCACGATGGCGAGAAGGAGGTAGCGGCGCGAGGCATATCGCCTGACGATGATCGACACGGCCTCCTTAAGCACCGAAGCCTTGTCCAGCACCGCGAAGGCGCCGCCCACGATCATGATGAAGGCTATGATGATAATCGCCTGGAGACCGTCACTCGAGGCGAGCACTTCGAGGGGTGCCGTAAACCAGCGCCAGAAGGGATACGCGGACTTTTCAGCCACGCTGTAGGTGTCCGGAACGACCTGAAGGCCAAATTCGCCCTGTACGCGCTCATAGTGGCCCGATGGTATGGCGGCTGCCAGGATGCCGGCTCCCAGCATCAGCGCGAGCAACACGAAAAAACTTGTGAGAAAAGCTTTTTTGGAAATACGGATCCCAGATTGTCGCTGAGCCATCGTCTTCCTCCAGGGGAACGGCAAAAACGCGGATTGACTGCGCCGCACAATGTTGACCTGCCGTCCATACTACTTCATACTTTTATCAAAAGGAAGATTATTAATGAACGATACTGTTTCATCGGCGATTATGTATCCCGAGCTGCCATCCAAACTATCGCGGCTCGTCAGCTTCCCGACGGTTTCATCCTACGTCCCGGCTGAAGAAGACGACGAAGCCTTTTTGGCTCTGAAACGCGAGCTGCCCCTCCTCTACCCCCTGGTGCACGCGAAGCTGCGGAGGGAGGAACCTTCGGACAGGGCCCTCCTTTACACCTGGAAGGGAAAGGATCCCACGCTCGAGCCGGCCGTGCTCTGCGCGCATTTCGACGTGGTGCCCGTCCCCGATTCAACGAGCTGGAAACACGACCCCTTCGCGGGGGAGATCATCGAGGGCGAGCTCTGGGGCCGCGGCACCCAGGACATCAAGGTACTCATGGCATCCATCCTCGAAGCCGCCGAAAAGCTTCTGGAGCGCGGCTTCGAGCCTGCGCGGACCATATATTTCGCTTTCGGCGGAGACGAGGAGGTGGGAGGCCAGCGGGGCGCCGCGGCAATCGCCGACCACTTCGCTTCCAGGGGAATAAGAGCTTCCTTCCTCGTGGACGAGGGAGGTCCGATCTCCGTGGGCATGCTGTCCTTCGCCGAACGCCCCCTCGCCCTCATTGGCGTGGCCGAAAAGGGCTACGCGGACCTCTGCGTCCGCGTGAAAGGTTCGGGCGGCCACGCTTCCATGCCTCCGAAACACACGGCTCCAGGCGATCTGGCCAGAGCCATAGCGGCCATCGAGGCCCATCCTTTCCCCGCCAGGCTCACGCGCACGGTGCGTTCGTTTTTCGCGCGCCTGGCGCCTGAATCGAAGCAGCCGTACCGCTTTCTTTTTAGCCAGCTCTGGCTGACAGCCCCGCTTCTCAAGAGAGTATTCGCCTCCGGGCCGACCACGAACGCCCTGATCCGGACGACCGTCGCCTGCACGATGCTCAGGGGCAGCTCGAAGGAAAATGTCCTGGCGGAGAGCGCCGAAGCCACGCTGAATGTCCGCATACTGCCGGGCGAGACTTCCGAAGAGGTCATCGCGCGGCTGAACAGCGTCGTGGCCCGCCATGGGGCGACGGTATCCCCCAAGTACGCCGACCATATCGTCGAAGCTTCCAGCGAATCCGGCGCCGACCATGAGGGATGGAAGGCCATCGAATCGGCCCTGCGCGTATCGCATCCGCAGGCTGGTTGCCTGCCCTTCCTTTTCAGCGCGGGCACGGATACGAAGCATTACAAGAAGGTGGTGGGCGCGACGTACAGATTCATGCCGCTGATCCAGACGCAGGAAGATCTGAAGGGCGTGCACGGCGACAACGAAAGAGTAAAGCTGGTCGAGCTCGACCGCTGCGCCCTCTTCTATGGCGCTCTGCTGGAATCGCTCTAGAAGAAGCCGAGCGGATCCGTCAGCAGCCCTTCTTCCCATTCACCGATTTGGATCCCAGATATGCCGCCCGCACCGCGGGGTCGTTCGCTATTTCCCTGGATGGTCCCGATTTCACGATGCGTCCCTGCTCGAGCACATAGGCTCTGTCGGCCACGGTGAGCGCCTTGAAGGCGTTCTGCTCCACGAGCAGTATTGTTTTCCCCATGTCGCGAATCTTGACGATGATCTCGAACACCGTCTGGACAAGCAGGGGCGCAAGCCCAAGCGAGGGTTCATCCATGAGCACGAGGTCTCCATCGGTCATCAGCGCCCTGCCCATCGCGAGCATCTGCTGTTCTCCTCCCGACAGGGTTCCGGCGATCTGCTGCTCCCTCTCCTTGAGGCGCGGGAAAATCGAGAACACCTTATCCAAATCCTCGCGGATGGCCTTCTTGTCATTCCGCAGATAGGCTCCCAGAAGCAGATTATCGGTGACGGTGAGGTTGGCGAAGATGAGTCGTCCTTCGGGGACATGACAGATGCCCGATTTCACGACGAGATCGGGACGTTTGGCAAGTCTTTCGCCTTTGTAGAGCACCTCGCCCTGCGAGGGCTTGAGGAAACCGGATATGGTGTTGAGGAGCGTGGATTTCCCGGCGCCGTTCGCGCCGATTATCGTCACGATTTCCCCGGGCTTCACATCCAGAGATACGCCTCTCAGCGCCCTGATGCCGCCGTAGGATACATGGAGGTCGTTTACTTTCAGCATGATCAGGCCTCCTCTGTGGCGCCGAGATAGGCCTCGATCACCTTGGGATTGTTCGCGACCTCATCCGCGCAGCCTTCGGCGAGTTTCAGGCCGAAATTGAGCACGACGATGTGTTCGCAGACTCCCATGATGAGATCCATATGGTGTTCGATGACGAGGACCGACAGCTTGAATTCATCGCGAATCCTCGCGATCAGCTTCATCAGGTGCTCGGTCTCGTCAGGGTTCATGCCCGCCGCGGGCTCGTCGAGCAGGAGGAGTTCGGGATCCAGCGCGAGGGCCCTGACGATTTCCAGCCGCCGCTGCATTCCGTAGGGGAGGTTGTTGGCGACGAGGTCTCTCCTGTCGGTCAGTCCCATTATCTCAAGGAGTTTTTCGGCCTTCGCCACGAGTTCCCTCTCTTCCTTCCTGAAACGCGGGAGACGGAAAATCGATTCGGCGATAGTGTAGGAAGCGCTCAAATGGCAAGCGGTGAGCACGTTCTCGAATACGGTCAGATTCTTGAACAGTCTTATATTCTGGAAGGTCCTCGTGACGCCGAGGTCGGCGATCTTGTAGGGAGGAAGCCCGACGACGCTCTTTCCCCTGAACTTCACCTCGCCTTCGGTGAGCGTGTAGACTCCGGTGATCAAGTTGAAAATAGTCGTCTTCCCGGCGCCGTTCGGGCCGATGAGGCCCACGATTCCGCCCTCGGGCACCGAAAATGACACATCGTTGACGGCGGCGAGTCCCCCAAAGCGTTTTGTAAGATGGGAGATTTCTAGTATGTCAGCCATTGCTGCCCTCCCCATCCTGGCCGTTTTTCATCTCCCTCAAGGCTTCGAGCCGCGCTTTTCTCTCCATCCTCGCCTTGCGGATACCGGCGGGCGTCAGTTCCATGCCGCCCATGAGCCCCTTGGGACGGGAAATCATGATGAGTATGACCGCGGCGCCGTAGAACACGAGGCGCCAGATCTCGAAGGCGCGCAGGACTTCGGGCAGGGCTGTCAGGAGAAGGGCGCCCAGCACCGAGCCTGAAATCGAGCCCAGGCCTCCGAAGATGACGATAATGGTGAGTTCCGTGGATTTCGTCATCGAGAACATCTTGGGCTGGAGGAAGGTCATGTAATGGGCGAAGAAAACGCCAGCGACGCCGGCGTAGACCGCGCTCACGATCAGGGCTATCATTTTGTACCGGAACACGTTGATGCCCGATATCTGGGCCGCCAACTCTTCCTCGCGGACCGCTATCATGTTGCGTCCGTGCCTGGATTTCACGAGGTTGGCCAAAAAGATGACCGCCAGCACATCGACGAGGATTATCGCCGGAAGCGTGGATCTGTAGGGAATCCCCGGCCACCCGCGGGCACCGCCGAAAACCTGCACGTTGTTGAGTACGAGCCTCGTTGCCTCCCCGAACCCCAGTGTCGCGATGCAGAAATAGTCGCCTTTCAGGTTGAGGGTTATGCGTCCCAGGAAGTAGCTGACGATGCCCGCCGCCGCTCCCCCGGCGATGACCCCGACGAAGAAGGGAAGCCCCAGCCCCGCGGGCGTCGTCGTCGGAGAGACGGTCATGAGGGCGCCGACATAGGCGCCTATCGCCATGAAACCGGCATGGCCAAACGAGAACAATCCCGTGAAGCCGGTCAACAGGCTCAGACCGAGGACGGCTATGAGGTTGATCCCGGCGAGCATCAATATGCCCTGGATATAGGTCCAATCCATCTTAATTCCCCCGGGCCTCAGGCCTTGTCTACGGTGTTCTTACCCATGATGCCGGTTGGCCTGAATATGAGAACGCCGATAAGGATTACGAACGCGATGAGATCGCGGTATTGCGAAGAGATGTACCCCGCGACGAGGGTTTCGATGATGCCGAGGATCACCGAGCCGATGACGGCTCCCGGAAGGCTCCCCAGTCCCCCGAACACGGCGGCGATAAAGGACTTGGTCGTGATGTTCCCGATCTGTGGATACACCGTGTACTTCATGCCGAAGAAGACGCCCGCGACGCCGGCGAGGAATCCGCCGAGGCCGAACACGATCAGGATTATTCTGTCCGTATTCACGCCCATGAGGGCGCAGGCTTTGATGTTATACGCCGCGGCCTGGATGGCCTTGCCCATTTTAGTCTTTTCAATAAAAAGAATGAGTCCGCCGAGGCAGATGGCGGAAATGAAGAACATCAACAGATCGAGTCGCCCAATGGCCAGAGGCCCGAGTTCGATGGGCGTCCTCTCGATGACCTGCGGATAGGTCCTGAACGTGGGGCCAATAGTCGCTATCACGATGTTCTCGAGAAGAATGGAAGCGCCCATGGCCGAGATGATGAAGTAGAGAAATGGAGCGTTTCGCTCGCGAAGGGGTTTGTACGCCACCCGCTCGATGAGGGTGGCCAGCAAGGTCGTCCCGACGGTCGCGAGCAGGAAGGCCGCGATGAACGGAAGCTTCAGCAGTGTTAGCGCGAAGAAGCCGAAATAAGCGCCCAGCATAATGACGCCACCATGGGCGAAGTTGGAAAAATTCATGATGGAATACACGAGGGAGTAACCAACAGCCATCAATGCGTATACGGAGCCGATCGAGAGCCCGTTTATCAACTGTTGAAGGAACTGAATCATGGCCTGTCCTCTTTCGGCTGGATTGGTGTCGGCGCGAGCGCGGACTTCGGAAAGTTCCGCGTTCGCGCCGCCCGGGGAAAAAATCGGGCAGCCGTGAAGCGTCGGAGACTTTCCCCCGGCGCTTCACTGACTGCCCTCTAGATACCGCGCTTATTCGGCGGCGTACTTTTCCTGGAATACGTACTTGCCATCGATGATCTTGAGGATGGCCGCGTCCTTGCCTTCGGGGTTATGGGTCTCGGGGCTGATTTTAATCTTGCCCGTGATGCCCTGGACCTCGATGCCGTTGAAGGCCTTGGCCAAGGCTTCGCCATTCACTTTTCCGGCTTTCTGGAGACCGGCAACGAGGAGGAGAACAGCGTCGTGGACGAGGTAACCATTGAGCTCGGTTTCCTTGCCATATTTGGCCAGATAGCGGGCTTTGTAGTCCGCGACCGCCGGGTCGGCATAGTCGAGATGGTTGACAAAGTAGCAGCCTTCCACGGCTTTCCCACCCATGGAGATGAGCTGCTCCGAGGGCCATCCGTCTCCGCCCATCAACACCTGCGTGATGCCGAGCTCTCTGGCCTGGTTGGCGGAGAGAGCGACTTCCTTGAAGAAGTAAGGCATGAAGATGATGTCGGGACTGGCCGCCTTGATCTTGGAGAGCTGGGGCCTGAAATCCACGTCGCCGGCGTTGAAGGATTCGTCGGCCACGATGGTGCCGCCCTTCTTCTCGAAGTTCACCTTGAAGAATTCGCGCAAGCCCTGCGAATAGTCGTCGGACACATCGTAGAGAATGGCCGCTTTCTTGGCGCCGAGCCTGTCAAACGCGTAGCCGGCCGCCACGGCGCCCTGGTAGGGGTCGATGAAGCAGACGCGGAAGTTGTAAGGCTTCACCTTTCCATCGAGGACGGTGACTTTCGGGTTTGTCGCCACGGTGGCGATATCGGGAACCTTGGCCTGCTCGAGGACCGGCGCTATGGGGATAGCGTTTCCCGAAGCGTTGGGGCCGAGAATGGCGACGACTTTGTCCTGGCCGGTGAGTCTTTTCACGACGTTCACGGCTTCCTGAGCGTCGCCCTTGTTATCGTAGCCGATGGCTTCGAGCTTGTATTTCTTGTTGCCAACCTGGATTCCGCCGGCGGCGTTATATTCCTCGAACAACATCTTGACGGTGTTGAATTCGTTTTCGCCCCACACTGCCTGATCTCCGGTCAAAGCGCCGAACCAACCCACCTTGATCGTGTCGCCCTTTCCGCCGCTCGCGCAGCCCGCAAGAGCCAGGGAGACGATTAGAACCATAGCAAAAATCGCCCTCTTCATAATTCCTCCTTGGAATTTTGTGCAAAACAGATGCCAGTATACTCCCGTAGATGGAGATGAACAACCATTTTTTTCGCCTTGCCGAAAATCTCCGAAAACCGCGTCGCCCGAAATTTTGAATATCAAAACACCCGCTATTCTACGGTCACGCTCTTGGCCAGATTCCGCGGCTGATCCACGTCCCTTCCGAGTTCCAAGGCGCAGAAATACGCGAAAAGCTGGAGGGGCACGACCATGGTGAAGGGATAAAAGCGCGGATCGGCCTTGGGAACGGGGATGAAATCGTCGACGAGTCTTCGCGTCTCATCGTCGCCTTCCACGCCCACGGCGATGATCGGCCCCCCTCGAGCTTTGATTTCCCTGATATTGGAGATCGTTTTCTCGCGGAGGAAATCGTCCGACACGAGGAAGACGCTGGGTACCTCGGGAGTCACGAGCGCGATGGGTCCATGCTTCATCTCGCCGGCGCTGCAGCCCTCTGCGTGGATATAGCTAATCTCCTTGAGCTTGAGCGCCCCTTCCAGCGCTATCGGATAGAGGATTCCTCGCCCCAGGAAGAGGAAATCCTTTGCCCTGCAATACTTCTTGGCTATGGTCTGGATGTGGTCGCGCTGTTTGAGGACGGTCTCGACCATTTCGGGAACCTTCTGGAGAGAGCCGAGGAATTTGCCACCCTCTTCCCGCGACATGTCCCGCATTCTCGCCATGAGGAGGGTGAAGAGATAAAAGGCGGCCAGCTGGCTCGTGAAAGCCTTGGTCGAGGCCACGGCGATCTCGGGTCCGGAGTGGACGTAGATGCCGCCATCCGATTCCCTCGCTATCGTCGAGCCGACGACATTGCAGATCCCGAGCACCGATCCGCCCTTGCGCTGGATTTCCCTCATGGCGTAGAGGGAATCGGCCGTTTCGCCGGACTGGCTGACGGTGAACCAGAGGCTGTCCTTCTCCACCACCGGATTCCTGTATCGGACTTCGCTCGCCATTTCAGAGGAGGCTGGTATGCGTGCCATATGCTCCAGAAGGTGAGCCCCGACGAGACCGGCGTGCCAGCTCGTGCCGGCCGCGATGATCTTCACCCGGCCGATGCCCGCGAATCTGCGCCTTTCCATATTGAGGCCTCCCAGCTTGGACGTGGAATTCTCCACGTCCAGGCGCCCGCTCAGAGCCCGGGCTATGGATTCGGGCTGCTCGAAAATTTCCTTTTCCATGTGGCAGGGATAGGCGCCCTTCTCGATGGAGCCAAGTTCCCAGGTGATCTGGTCCACCTTCTTGTCCACCTTGCGCTCTTCCCTGTCTATTATGGCGTAGTTGTCCTTTCCGATGTCGACGATCTCGCCATCGTTGAGATAGACGACCTTATTGGTATAGGCCACCATCGCGGTGATGTCGCTCGCGAGAAACATCTCGCCCGCGCCGACGCCCACCACCAGAGGGCTCCCGTTCCTGGCGCCCACGATGCGCCCCGGCTCATCGGCATGTATGACGGCGATGCCGTAAGTGCCCTGGAGATTCTGGATCGCCGCCTTCACCGCCTCCAAGAGGTCTCCCTTGTAGTATTCCGCGATGAGATGGGGTATGACCTCCGTGTCTGTTTCGCTCGTAAACACGCAGCCTTTCTTCTCAAGCATGGATTTCAACGCGTGATGGTTTTCGATGATGCCGTTGTGGACGACGGCTATCTTGCCCGATGTGTCGGTATGGGGATGCGCGTTGGCCATCGTGACGCCGCCGTGCGTCGCCCATCGGGTGTGGCCGATACCCCAGGTTCCATCCAGGTCGGCGGGTATGGCGGCCTTGAGCGCAGCGATCTTCCCCACGGATTTCACGACGCCCAGAGGATGGCCAGCGTACATCCTTCCGCCGACGGCGATGCCAGCCGAGTCGTAGCCCCTGTATTCCAGCCGCCTAAGTCCCTCAAGAAGAATGGATGAAGTCTTTCTTGGTCCCGAATAGCCTATGATACCGCACATGTGCCGTTCCTCCGGATGCGTCAACAGATGATTGTCAATTTGTACATTGTGGTCAGGTAAAATTGAAACCTGGACCAATTTTTATTTCATAATACCGGATCCTTGACAAAATACTAGTATCAAGACAGGCGCCAAGATTGAAAAAGCGCGGGAAAACTTCTATCGTATCGTCATGGATTTCCATATACGGCGCTATGCGGCGGTCGGCTCCACCATGGATCTCGCGAGAAGCCTCATCGCGAGCGGAGAAGACTCCGGGCTCATCGTCCTCGCCGACCGGCAGACGGCCGGCCGGGGGCGGATCGAGGGCAGATCCTGGCGGAACGGGACCGGCACCTCGCTGCTCATGACGCTCTGCCTGAAGGGCGACTTCTTAAGCGTAAAGGCTCCCCCGTTGAGAATCGGTCTCGCCGTCTACGACGTCTTGTCGAAACTGGCTCTCTCCTGTCTCCGCGTCAAATGGCCAAACGACATCGTGGGTTTGGGCGGCGCCGGGGATATGGAGAAGCCAGGTTTCAGGAAATTGTGCGGCCTTCTCTGCGAAACCACAGGCGGGTGGTTCCTCGCCGGCATCGGGGTCAACCTCAGGAGAGGATCCTATCCGGATACGCTGAAAGATAAGGCCACGAGCCTCGACGAAATCGCCTCGGCCATGGCGGGGCCAAACCCGAGCGAGATACCCGATACCGACGCGCTGGCCCTGGCCATAAGCGAAGCGGCGGCGATCAGACTTGAAGACGAGGGATGGCGGAAGGAATACGAAAAAGCCATGTGGGGAATGGGCGAGGAGATAGACTTCATCGTCGGACATCCGGAGCGGGGAGACCTGAAACGGGGAAAGATCGTCGGAATCGACGGCATGGGCCGGCTTCTGCTCGCCGCGGAGAGAGGCGACATCGAGGCTTTCTGGTCGGGGGAGATTTCGAGCCTGAGGAAGGCCGAGCCTGAGAAAGGCATAGAAGCTTTATAAAATCCCGCTGTAGATCATTGCCCGAAGCCGTCTTCGATCGCCTTGATCGCGAGAAGCAGGAATTGATTAATTGGCGCCGAGACGCCGCATTCGCGCGCTTTCTCCACCACTACGCCCGCGAAGGCTCCCACTTCCGTTTTCCTCCCGGCGTCCACATCCTGGAGCATGGAGGTCCGGCCCTTTCCATTCAGTTTGTCCAGCGTCGCGAAGACCCTGTCTATATCCTTCAGGACGAGCCCTTTGCCCAGGGCCTCCGACAAGGCTATCACTTCCTTCATCGTGGCGGACAAAAGCTCCCTGGCCGAAACGCTTTCCTGAAACAGCGCGTAAGGACCCCGAAGAATGGCCGACCATTGGTTCAGGGCGACATTGAGCATGAATTTGTACCAGAGGACTTTTGTCATATCGGGGGATATCTCGTGCAGAATGTTGTGGGCGGTGAAAAAGCGAGAAACCAAAGCCGTCCGATCGCCTGAAGCTTCCCCAAAGTCCTTCTCGTAACCGAATTGTATTTCGCCCTGGCTTTTGAAGGTCACCGCATTCCCAACTCTCAGCGCGTCTATGGCGATAATTATCGCCAGCGGCACTTTTCCCGCGCCGAATTCGGCGCGCAGGATTTCTTCGCTCGAAATGCCATTGAGCAGCGACAGGATCGTCGTGTCGGGACCGACATAGGGACGCATATCCTCAATCGCGCCGGAAAGAGCGTCGGACTTTACCGAGACGATGATAAGGTCATAGGGAGCATCCGCCTGGGGATCTGCCAGCCGGAAAGCGTAGCGTTTATCGTTGATGATGAAGCCATCCCGGAGATAGCGTTCCCTGCGCGCCCCTGTGGCGCAGAGCGCCACCGCATCAGGGTTCGCGTCGTAAAGCAGTGAAGCGACGGCGGCGCCTATGGCTCCAGCGCCAACGATCAGGGCGGATCTTATTCCTCTCATGTCTTCTTCCGTTCTCAGACGCGGTATTTCCCCAGCCTTCCCTCGAGACGCTTCGGGATTCTGCACTTGACGATCGTTCTCTCGTCTTCCGTCCTTTCCTCGATCACCGATCCCTCGCGATGGATGAGCGGAATCAAGGAATACTCGGCATGTGGGATGGCGAGCAGCACTTCCTCCATTTCGGACGTGAGGTTCATTTCTATGAGAACGGCGAGACTGTCGAGGCCTTGTCCCGTCTTCGCGGATACGGTCAAGCCTTCGGGATGCACTCGCTTCCACTGCTCCAGGGCCGCGGGGTCAGCGATGTCGATCTTGTTGAGGACGAGAATCCTGGGCAGGTCGGCGGCGCCGATTTCGGCGAGGACCTTCTCCGTCGTGGCCATATGTATCTCCACTTCGGGATCGGAGGCATCGGCGACGTGGATGAGGAGATCGGATGCCGTGGCTTCCTCCAGCGTGGCCTTGAACGCGTCTACGAGATTATGGGGAAGGTTGCGCACGAAGCCCACGGTATCGGTGATGAGAAGCGTGGCCCCAGACTTGAGGATGAGCTTGCGCGTCGTGGGATCGAGTGTCGCGAAGAGCTTGTCCTCCGCCAGCACGTTCGCCGTGGTCAGCGCGTTGAGTAGGCTGGATTTGCCCGCGTTCGTGTATCCGACGATGGCCGCTCTCGGCAGTTCGATGCGCTCCCTGCGCCTTCGCTGAACATCGCGCGACTTCTTGACATCCTTCATCTCTTCTTTGATTTCATGGATCCGATGTTCTATCGAGCGGCGATCCAGTTCGATCTTCTGCTCGCCCGAACCCTTCGTGCCATAGCGTCCGCCGCGCTGACGCGACAGATCTTCATACGAGTGCGCCAGCCGCGGCATGGCGAATTCGAGCTGCGCAAGCTCGACCTGGAGGCTTGCTTCCCTGGTCAGGGCTCGGGACGAGAATATTTTGATGATGAGTTCGGCTCTGTCGTACACTTTCTTGCCCGAAAGTTTCTCCCAATTCCTCTGCTGGCTTGGGGAGAGCGGGTGATCGAAGACTATGGAATCGACATTGTCCGATTTCGCTATCGCGACGATCTCATCCGCCTTGCCCGTTCCGACGAGGAGGCTCGCGGTCTTTTCGCGGAGTTTGATGGACATGGAGTTGACGACCTCGAGGCCGAGAGTGTTCGCGAGGCCTCCGAGTTCGTGGAGGAGACTCAAGGCTTCCTCTTTCTTGACCGAGTCGATTTCCACGCCCACGAGAAGAGCGCGCTCGGCCTTGGGACGGGGATCGAAATATTCGTTCATATGCTACCTGCCGAAATATAGAATACCATATCAGCGCGGAAAAACCCAGCTGTCAACGGCGGCTATTCACTTCCCACGCATCCAATCTGTGCCGGTGAACGCTCATTCTCGCGAGGAAATCCGGATAATCGCGCCGCGCCTTTGGAGTCCAGAATACTTCCGCGAGGGCGCAGAGCCGAGGGAACAGCATATACTCCGCCTGTCTCCCGAAATAAAGGAGCTCGCTCCACAAATTCCCCTGCGCGCCGATTATCCTCCCCTCCTGGCCAGGATCGAGTCCCGGAGGGACAGGGTCAAAGGCATAGCAGTCTTCAAGCGTGCAGACACCCAGCTGCCCTGGCTCCTCAGGGTCCTCTGTCTGCTTATGATCCAGATAGCAGGCCTTCGTCTGCGGGCAGGCCACCACGTCGAACCCGGCGCTCGCGGCCGCGGCGATTCGGCCTTTGTTCCTCCACGCCATGACGACCACATCTCGCCCTAGGTTCTCGCCCATGATCTCATCCCAGCCGATCATCCGTCTGCCCCGCGCCGCGAGCATGCCGGCCATTCTTCCCATGAACCAGGCCTGCAGCCGTTCCGGATCGAGCTCTCCTCTCTCGTCGCGGAGATTCAACGCTTCCATTCTCGATACGCAGCGAGGACAGGTTCTCCACCTTCCCTTGGGAGCCTCGTCGCCACCCATATGCACATAGGGGCCGGGAAAAAACTCACAGACCGCGTCCAGAACCTTGCCGATAAACCTAAAAACCTCATCGTTGCCGGCGCATAGGATATCGTCGAAGACGCCGAAACGATCTTCGGGCTTGAAAGCCGTGCCGGCGTCGACGGCCCCGGCGCAGGAGAATTCGGGGTGCGACGCGAGGAGGGCCACCGCGTGGCCAGGCGTCTCGATTTCCGGGACGATCGTTATGTGGCGGATTCGGGCATATTCCACGACGCGCGCTATATCGGCCGCGCCGTAGCTTCCCGCGCGCCATCGCGGCGGGTTGTATCGCCCATCGAGCCTGCGGGATCCGAGTTCCGCCGCCTCAGGGGCGAACGACAACTCGAGGCGCCAGGCTTGATCGTCGGTCAAATGCCAGTGGAACGTATTGAGCTTGTGGAGGGCGGCGAGATCGAGCGTTTTTTCGATGAAGCCGACGCTGAAATAGCTGCGCGCCATATCGAGCATCAGCCCTCTCCATGCGAAGCGGGGGTAATCTTCGATCGTCGCGGCCGGAATTCGCCCTTTCCCGGAGAGCGCGAGTTGGGCGATGCTGGACGCGCCGCGCACGACTCCCGCGGCGCCCTCGGCGAGCAGGCGGATTCCGGCCGGCCCGATGTCGATCTTGTGCCATTCCTCCCCACCGGTTTTCCCTTGTCTTGAAATGGAAAGCCGGGGTTCCCGCGAAGACAGGGAGGAGGAAACCTCGTCGCCAGCCTCGACGGGAAAGCTGCGGCCCAGCGCCTTTTCCAGCCATTCCGACAGGAGCCGGGCCTCATCGAGCCAATCGCCCGGCGCGACGATCGGGCAGCCGCTCGATATATCGCAGAAGCCGCGCCGCTCCCGATAAAATGCGGGCGCTGGCACAAGGCCGCCGTTTATGGGCTTTTTTCTATAGTTCATAGCCGGCGATGACATCGCGATAATAATAGAAGCTATCTTTTGGCGTTCTCACGAAGGTATGCGGATCGACGGCCACGATGCCGAATTTCCGGCTGTACCCACAAGCCCATTCGAAATTGTCCATGAGGGTCCACGCGAAATATCCCTTTAGGGGAACGCCGTCGCCTATCGCGTCGCTGCAGGCCTTAAAATGGCCGCGGAAATACTCTATTCTCTTCGTATCGCGAATTCTTCCCGAATCGCAGGAGGCATCGGAAAAAGCCGCGCCATTCTCGGTGACGTAAAAAGCCCTCGGCGACCACTCCTTGGCGATGAAGCCAAGAATCCGCCTCAGCCCCTGCGGCACGACGTCCCAACCCATCTCCGTCTTTTCCTGCCAGGTTTTTGCCGCGACATAGCCGAGCTGGTTTTCAGGGCCTTTAGGGGCCGCCGAAACGGCATTCTCGCCATAGTAGTTGATGCCGATAAAGTCTAGCGGCGATGCGATGATTTCCATATCGCCGGTTTCTATGGGAAAAACCGCGCCCGTCGCGTCCATGTATTCTTTGGGATAGCCCCTCCCATACAGCGGATCGAGCCACAGCGCCGTGCGCTCGAGCGATGCGCGCCGCGCCGCGTCTGCGTCCCCGGGCGCGCGGGTGGCGGGCCTCGGGGCATCGGGGTTGATGATGATGCCGAATTCACCCTCCAAACCGCTTTGCCTGAAAGACCTATCGGCGAGGCCGTGCGCCAAAAGGAGATGATGGACAGCCTTGAATGCCGCTCCGCCATCCCTCATCCCTGGGGCATGTTCCCCATCCCTGTAGCCGAGAAAGGCCGAGCACCACAACTCGTTGAGGCTCGCCCAGTGTTTCACCCTTGCGCCGAGATGGCGATACACGATGCTCGCATATTCCTCGAAACGGAAGGCAGTATCCCTTTCCCGCCAGCCCCCTTCCCGCTCGAGCCCGAGAGGAAGGTCCCAGTGGTAGAGGGTGACCCACGGCTCGATGTCAGCTTCAAGCAGGGCATCGACGAGGCGCGAATAATAATCGAGACCTTTGGCGTTGGGCGCGCCCTTTCCGTCGGGCTGGATTCTTGGCCACGCGATGGAAAACCTGTACGCGCCTACGTTGAGCGATTTAAGAAGCGAAATGTCCTCGCCATAACGATGATAGGAATCACAGGCGCCTGAGCCGTCGCTTCCATCGGCGATTTTTCCCGGCATCCGGCAAAAGTCATCCCATATCGATAAACCTCTTCCGTCCTCATCGACCGCCCCCTCTATCTGATAACTTGCCGTGGAGCAGCCCCATAAGAAATCGGGCGGAAAGTTTTTTTCGCACATTTAATCCTCCGCTTCGCGTTCAGCCTTTTATGGCGCCGGATGCGACACCTTTCGTGATCTGCTTGTGAAACGCGACATAGAAAAGAAGCATAGGAATCATTCCGATGGTCAGCGCGGCGAACTGCTTCCCGTAATCGGTCGACAGCGAGCCCGAGAATTTATAAATGCCGAGCGGCAACGATTTCAACTCCGTCTTTGAGACAAGGATGTTGATGAGCGCGAACTCATTCCATATGGAAGCTATGTTCAAGATCGCAAGGGTCGTGACCACGGGGACGCTCATCGGCAGGATTATTTTCATGAATATCGTGAAAAAGCCAGCGCCATCGATGCGGGCCGACTCGACGACTGCGGAGGGAATGGATCGGATGTACTCCGTGGCGAAATAAATGCCGATAGGCAATCCGCAGCCGATGTAGACGAGGAATACCGCCAGCCGCGTGTTGTAAATCCCGAACAGGTTCATTTCAAGGAACAGCGGAATCATCAATGTTTGGGTGGTGAGAAGAATACCGATGATGAAACTGCTGTAAATAGGTTTAGTAGCGCGCGATCGCAGTTTCGCGAAGGCGAAGCCCGCCATGAGGGAAAGGAATATGATACCGACCGTGGAAATAACCGTGTAGATGAGGGAATTCGGGAAAAGCAAGGCAAAATCGCCCATCTTCCAGGCTTCGACATAGTTTTGCAGCGTCGGGTCCCTAGGAAGCCCTATCTGGCTCACCTGGAATTCCCTCGTCGTCTTGAAGGAGTTCATGACGAGCCAGAATATGGGGTAGATCGTCATGAGCGCGAAAAGTATCATGACGGCGTAGGCGAAAAACCTGGCCATCGCCGACAGCAGGCGCTGGGCGACGCTGTTTCCGCGTTCATCATTCATCGCCTAGTCCTCCTTCCCGCCAAACCGTTTTTCAGCCACCTTGGTGAGACCGATCAGCAGAAAGCTTATCAACACCATGATGAGGGAAATTGCGTTCGCGAGCGGGAAATTGGGTCTCCCGAGAAAAGCGTTGTTGTACATATAGATCGAGAGGATTTCCGTCACCCGCGAGGGCCCGCCTCCCGTCATGGCGAAGACAAGGGCGAAGCTGGAAAGGGAGCCGGATATGGCGAGTATCGCGGAGTTCACCAGCGTTCCAGACAATGCGGGCAATATCACATAACGCATGATCTGCCAATCGCCAGCCCCGTCGATCCGCGCGGCCTCGACGACCTGCGAATCTATCTTCTGCATGTTTGCCAGGAAAAGGATGAGATACATGCCCGTGTACATCCAGAGAATCACGAAGAGCACCGGAAGCATCGCTACGTTGGCCTTGCTGAGAAAGGTGGGACTCCATTTCTGGACAAAAAGGTTGGAGAGGGCGTCCAGCACGGAGCGGATGGGCTCCCCCGCGTAGGAAGCGAGTAGGTCCTTCAATTCGGGCACGGGATCGGTAAACATGGCTCTTCCGGCCGAGCCCGCGAGATCGAGGATTTTCCTCACAATCTCGTCGCTTGCGGCGTAGCCGCCAGAGGATGTGAAGAGGGCCCCGAGCTGAGTCTGGAACTCTTTTACGCGCATCGCGTTCACCACTTCGGCTATGGGCCCATGCGGCGAGAATATGGTTTGCCAGAGAAGCCCGACCACGATGACCGAGATGATATTGGGCACGTAGAGAAGTCCCTGCCAGAAGTTGGGCGCTTTCACAAGCCTGGCGTAGATGAAATAGGCGAACACGAAGCCGAGAGGTAGTTGTCCCAGTACGGAAATGAGCACGATATAGATATTGTTCTTGAAAGCATTCCAGAACCAAGGGTCGGAAAAAACCCGGGCATATGCCTGAAAGCCGGCGAATCCCCAGCTTTCGCCTCCAAACATCTTTCCGCCTGAGTAATTCGATACGGAGAGCAGGACCGACAGGAGAATCGGGAAGGCCATGACTATCATGTAGATGAGAAAGGCTGGGAGAACCATCGCCCAGTATGCCTCGCTTTCCTCATGATTGGTTCGTCGCGGTCCAGCCATCGGATCCTCACTATCAGAAGTTATTCGCCGAGAGGGGGCCGTCGACATTATTGACAGCCCCCTAAGCGACTTTTTATTTTTTCGTGGTCTTCCAGGTTTCAAAAGCCTTCTGGACGTCGGCCGCGACCTTCTCTGGCGTGGAGGTTCCAAGACCGATCGCGATGAGGCCATCGTTGACCACGTTGTAGACGGCCGGGTCAAAGGCGCCATCGAACACATAGCAGGTGTCAGGATTGTCCGCGTAGAAGACTGGGACTTTCGCGACGAGGGGCTCGACGTTCGCTTTTACGCCCTTGCGGGTGGGAACGTAGGCGCCGGTGCTGTAGCGAATGGCCTGCACTTCGGCCGAATAAAGATACTTGACGAGGCGGACCGCCGCCTTTTCCTTGGCCGAGCCCGAGGGAAGGGCGCCTGAGATCGCCCAGCCCGTGCCGGCGACCGCCGAAACGACGCCGGGGTTTTTCTCGCCAGCGATAGCCGGGAACGGCAGGAGGGCGAAATCGGATTCCTGCGCGGCGGGGGAAATGAGCGCTTTTCCTGAAGCCTTATCGGTGATGTAAGCGCCGGCTCTCCAGTCGCCATCGATGTAGATCGCCGCTTTGCCGGAGATAAAGAGACCGGGCGCCTCACCGTAGCCGACCTGGTTGTCCTCGCGGGCGATAATGCCGTCTTTGTAGAGATCGGAGATGACCTGGAGCGTATCGACGAATGGCTTGTCGGTGAATTTCGCTTTGCCCGCGTTGATCGCGTCGACGAAATCATCGCCGGCCATCCTTCCGAGCACCGTCGAGAAGAGGCAGGACTGCATCGGCCAGCCGTCCTTATCCGGCAGCATGATGACATTGACTCCCTTCGCCTTGAGCTTGGGAACCATTTTCTTGAGATCGCTGTAGGTTTTGGGGAGGGCGAAGCCATTGTCGGAGAGGAGCTTTTTGTTGACATACATGACCGACGTGTAGGTGAAGGACTGAGGCAGCTCGACGAGGTACTTGCCCAGCTGGTTATTGGGGTTCGTGGCCGCGCCGGAGAAGTTCTTCAGGAAATCGGCGCCGAGAACCTTCGAGAGATCTTTCGCGAGCTTCTTCTCGTGAATCACCGCGCTGCGAGCGCCAGGCCAGACATAGAAAACGTCGGGAAGCGTTCCGGCCGCGGCGTAGGCCTGAAGCTTCTGATGGTAGGGCTCGTTGAAGAGCACTTCCATATTGAGGGTGATATCCGGGTTGTCGGCCTGGAACTTCTGCCAAATCGCCACATCTTCCTGGTATCCAGCCTGATCGGCCTGCTGGTAGTTGAAGACGTTGAGCGTCACTTTCTCCTGGGCGCAGACTCCCGAAACGACGAGTGCGACCATGGCGAGCGCGAGAATCGCCTTTTTCATGGAAACCTCCTTGGCAGCGGGTTTGACCCCGCATGGAATCCTATGCTTTCGCCGCACCGATAGAGGAAACGGCGCTAAAGCCCCCCAAAACGCCTCTCTCGAGGAGGCGATGCTCGGCTAACAGCCGCTCAAACACCATACCCGCGGCCCCATAGGCCACGGCCTTGTCCTTAAGGCTCGAATACCGGATTTCCACATCCTTGGGGGATGGGTACATCCAATTTTCCTCGAGCCTGCGTCTCAGCATCGAAGGAAGGTCGATGTCGAGAGCCTCAATATCCCCACCGATAAAAACCTGCGAAAAATCCATGGTATTGATGAGCATCGCCATGTTTCGCGAAAGCTCCTCGATTGTCTTCCCCAAAATCTCGCGGTTTGAACTCATCCGCGCGAGGTCTTCGCGCGGCAGCGAAAATTGCAGGTCGTTCTTTCCATCGCAAAACGCGCTCCGGAATTCGCCAGCGAAGCCATGCGACCCGGTGTGGACCTTGCCGCGCAGGACGATGCCAAAACCTACCCCGATGCCGCCGTAGCAGCGTAGGGAAGTCTGGTCCTGCCGGTATTCCACGAGGGCGAAGAGGAAATTGTTCAGGTCTTCCTTTTTGTTGAAGGCGAGTTCGCCCCACGCGCAGCAATTGGCGTCGTTTTCTATGCATACGGGCACGGAGAGCTTCCCCGCCATGGCTTTTTCGAAATCCAGCGGTTTGCCGATGCCGAGCGGCACGGAATACCGAATCCGTCCTCTGGCTGAATCGACGAGGCCCGCCGTTCCGACGCCCACGCCGAGGAGGACGGAGTCGCAGCAGTATTCGCTTTCGGTTTCCTCCACGAGGCCGAGGACGGTGTCGGTGAAGTTGTCGTAGTTGACATCCGCCGTTTCGCGTCGAGTACCTCTGATTTCGCCAGCGGCGTCGACGATGACGGCTTCGCAAAAACCGAGCTGGAGTTCGATGCCGATGATGCGCCCGTATTCCTTCCGGACCGCCAGCTGGATCGGTTTCCGGCCGCCCCTGACCGAGGCTTCGCCTTCATCCAGTTCCTCGACGAGGCCCGATTCCAAGAGGAAGCAGACTTGGTTCGTCACAGTGGATTTGTCGAGATCGAGGAGCTTCGCCAGATCTATTCTGCTGATGCCGGGATTACGCCATATCGCCCTGAAAATACGTGATGTCGTGCGCTTACCCGAATCGCCGGTTCTCGCCATGATGTCCTGCACTCCAAATTTTTATCGCGTATCATCCGCAACATCAATTAGTTGATTTATTAAACCAATTGATGTATAGCATCACTATACGCGGCTGTCAAGGAAACTTTACTATGATTCGATAGCGGGTTACACGCTCCGCGGATGGAGGATGCCGATGGAAAAGTTTTCGCTCGCCGGAGAATGGAGACTATACCAGATCGACGGGGAAATTGTGGTCCCAATGGCCATTCCTGGCGATATCCTTTCCGCGCTCGTCGCTGGGGGAATTGCGCCCGATCCTTACTCGGGCAGAAACGAAGACGAAGTGCGATGGGTGGGTGGGGCGGATTGGCGCGTCGAGCGAGAATTCGAGGTTCCCCCCGCGCTTCTCGCGTGCGAGCGAATTTTCCTCGATATCGAGGTCATAGATACGGTGGCGAGCGTCGAGATAAATGGAACCCGCGTCGGCGACAATACCTCCATGTTCACCAGATTCCGTCGAGACCTGACTTCAGCGCTGAAAAAGGGAAAGAACCTGATATCGATAAGCATCCGTTCGCCCGAAAAGGCGGCGGCCGACATCGCGGCGACCTTGCCCTACCCCATTCCCGAATCGACCTATCCTTCCTCCTCGCCCCACAGGAACCTTCTCAGGAAGGCCCAATGCATGAGCGGCTGGGATTGGGGCCCTTGCCTGATGACGGGAGGAATCTACGATGGAATTGAACTCGTGGGGATCGATGGCCCCAGGATCGACTATGTGCGCGCCAGCATCGTCGCGATGGAAAGCTTCGACCTTCGCGCGCGCGGCCCCGCCCCGGAATCGGGCCCCGACTTCAAGGTCGAAGCGACCATAGACGTAAATAGCCTCTCGAGCATGGAGGCTCTGCTTTCCGCGTCCTTGGCCGGTGAAAAACGCTCCCGCCGAGTCCAGCTTCCGGCGGGCGACTCCGCGCTCAAGATGGAATTTTGCGTGAAAAAACCGCTTCTATGGTGGCCGGAAGGCATAGGCGCACAGCCTCTCTACGATCTCGAAGTATCGCTCGGGGCGAGCGCCACCCATGGAGCCGACCTGGCCGACACCTCCCTAGCTGCGGCCTCTCCTCATATCGTGCGCAAACGAATCGGCTTCCGCGAACTCATCGTCTCGACAGCTGAGGATTCCGCGGGCCGGGAGATGAAGTTCGTCGCAAACGGTCGCGAAATTTTCGCGAAGGGCGCCAACTGGATTCCCGCCGACGCCCTGCCTTCCCGATGCACGAAGGAAAAAATCGCCGGCCTTCTCGGATCAGCCGTCGAGGCTCATATGAACTGTCTCCGCGTCTGGGGCGGCGGGCGCTACGAGTGCGACGCTTTCTACGATCTGTGCAACGAGCTTGGCATCCTCGTCTGGCAGGACTGCATGTTCTCCTGCGCGCTCTACCCCTCCACTCCCGCTTTTCTCGCCGAGGTGGAAGAGGAGATCCGTCATCAGGTGAAGAGACTCCAGTGCCACCCCAGCGTCGCGCTCTGGTGCGGCGGCAACGAAGCCTTGGGCGCTATTACCTGGTACGAAGAATCGAAGAGGAATCCAGCGCGCTACATCGTCGACTACGATCGGCTCACCGAGGGCCTGCTCGGCAAGGTCGTACGCGAACTCGACCCGGGACGATGCTGGTGGCCGTCGAGTCCTTCGGCGGGCCCTAATGACTTTTCGGACAACTGGCATTCCGACGAGAGGGGCGACATGCATTTCTGGTCGGTCTGGCACGAAGGGAAGCCCTTTTCCGAATACCTGACCGTGCGCCCGAGATTCTGCTCCGAATTCGGTTTCCAGGCCTTCCCGGGCCACGAAACGATAGTCGGTTTCGCGCCTCCGGATGAGCGCAATATAAGCTCGCCGACGATGGAAGCCCACCAGCGCCACCCTCGCGGGAACAGTCTGATCATCGACACCATGCTGCGCTATTTTAGGATGCCTAAAGGCTTCAGGGAGACGCTCTACCTATCGCAGGTCCAGCAGGCCATGGCCATCGGCACCGCCGTGGAATACTGGCGCTCGGAGCGTCCTCGCTGCATGGGGACGCTCTATTGGCAGCTCAACGACGTATGGCCTGCGACGAGTTGGTCCAGCATCGAATACGGCGGCATGTGGAAGCTCCTTCACTACGAAGCGCGACGCTTCTATGACCCGCTTCTCCTCGCTTTTATTCTGCGCGATGGGAACATCGAACTGCGCGTTGTCAACGACAGCTTTTTCGGCATGGACGGGAGTTTCGAGATCTCGTTCGTCGATTTCACGGGCAGGCTCCTTGCAAGCCACAAGGGAGACAGGGAACTGCCGCCCGAAGGGGCGCGAACGCTGTGGTCGATGCCGCTAAAGAACGCGCCCGAAAGTCCCGAACGCTGCTTCATCGAGGCTAGGCTATCGGCGTACCGCCCCCCCCGAAACCCCGCGGCCCCGACAGGCGAATCGCGGCGGCGGGCATGGCGATTTCTCACCGAGCCCAAGCGCTGTTCCCTTGTGGAGGCTAACATTGTGGCGCAACTCGACAAGGCGGAGGAAGGACGAGATCAGGCATTGTATATGTCCATAGTGGCGCGCGACGCGCCCGCGTTCCATGTCGCGCCAACGTTCCAGACCGCTCCCGGACTCCCCTGCCCGCGCGGCCGCTTCGAGGATGCGGGCTTTTATCTTTCAAAGGGAGAGTCGAGAAGACTGCGCTTCATCCCAGAGAAGGGGTTCGAGGCGACTGCGCGCGCCTCCACGGTCGACCTCTCCTCTCAGCTTCTCCTCTTCGATCTCAGGAGCAGCTATGAATGAGAGAGGGCTGTCCGCGATTCGTTTCGCGGACAGCCCTCTCTTCCTCTGTCCCGGCGTCGGGGCGCCAGGGAACAGCCTCATTCTTCAGATATCGCCGATCGTGGCGACCATGACCGCCTTGATGGTATGGAGCCTGTTCTCCGCCTGATCGAAGACGACGGAGTGTCGCGAGCGGAAGAGTTCATCCGACACTTCCATCTCGCCGATGCCATGCTTCTTCTCGATATCCTGGCCGACGGCGGTCTCCGTATCGTGGAAGGCCGGCAGGCAATGCAGGAAGACGACATCGGGATTCCCGGTTTTCCTAGCGAAATCCATGGTGACGCGGTAGTCCTGTAGCTGGGCGATGCGTTCGGCGAACTTCGCTTCCTCGCCCATCGAAACCCATACATCGGTGTAGAGCACGTCGGCGCCTGCCAACGCTTTATCCACGTTCTCGATGCTGAAGAATTCGATGCCGCCGCCGGTTTTCTCGGCCACCTCGCGCATTTCGGCCGTAAGCGTCTCGTTCGGCCAGAGTTCCTTCGGCGCCAGCGCCACGAAGCGCATGCCCATCTTGGCGCTCCCGATCATGAGCGCGTTGCCCATGTTGTTCCTGGCGTCGCCGCAGTAGACCATCTTCACCTTGTTCAGTGGCTTGTGGACATGCTCTTCGATGGTGAGAAGATCGGCGAGTATCTGGGTCGGGTGATCGTCGTCGGTGAGGCCGTTCCACACGGGCACACCCGAATATTTCGCGAGATCCTCCACGAGTTTCTGCGAAAATCCCCTGTACTGGATTCCGTTGTACATGCGTCCCAACACCTTGGCGGTGTCCTCGACGGATTCTTTTTTGCCCATCTGCGAATTGGTGAGGAAGGTGGCGTTGCCCCCTTCGTCCCAACAGGCGGTCTCGAAGGCGCAGCGCGTCCTCGTCGACGCCTTGTCGAAAATGAGCACGATATTCTTGCGGTATAAAGCGTTCCCCGGGATTCCGGAGCGCTTTTTAGCTTTCAGGTCACGCGACAGGTCGAGAAGATAGCGGATTTCCTCGGGGCTGTAATCCTTGAGCGTGAGGAAGCTGCGACCCTTGAGATTGACGGGCATGTGGTCCTCCAAAATGCGAAGTGGTTGCCGTGATGCCATATGGCGGCAATGATCCTATATATACCATGCGAAGTCCCGGGTCAAGTACGCCAGCGCGAATAAAATATCATAATTATTTACCCAGAAGTGAATAATATTGCATCAACTCTTGTGGCTGTCTGGTGTTTGACTCATCCGGCTTCCTTGGCTATACTACCCTCTACGTTCCATCGGTCCAGGGAACACTCCAAAAGGAGCCGTCATGACGCTCACACTATCCAACCTGGCAAAGGCAGTCATCGATTCGCAGTACGCCGTTCGGGGACCTATCGTTGCCCGCGCGCAGGAACTCGAACGAGCAGGCCGGAAAATAATTTACTGCAACATCGGAAACCCCCAGGCGCTGGGACAGAAACCCCTGACCTACGTGCGCCAGGTTCTCGCCTTGACCGAATGGCCTGAGCTCGCGTCGAAGGCTCCCGAAGCCTTCCCCGAGGATATCCTCGCGACGGCGAAAACCATATTGACCGAATCCAAAAACGGTCTGGGCGCGTACTCGGAATCCAAGGGACTGAGGTTCGTCCGGAAAGCCATCGCGGAGTTCATACAAGAACGGGATTCCGACGGGGACTTCGCCGTCAAGGCCGACCCCGAGCATATATATCTCACCGATGGCGCCTCCAAAGGCGTCCAGACCGCGCTGCGCTGCGTCATCGCTTCCGACCGCGACGGCGTCATGGTTCCCACACCCCAGTATCCTCTCTATTCGGCCGCGATCACCTTCTACGGCGGCGTACAGGTGGGATATTATCTGGACGAGGCTTCCGGCTGGAGTCTCTCCCGCGGGATGCTCGACGAAGCCTATTCCAAGGCGCGAAAAGAGGGCACGAAGGTCAAGGCCATCTGCGTCATCAACCCCGGCAACCCCACCGGTTCGGTTCTGTCGCGCGACAATATCGCGATGGTCATCGGTTTCGCGAAGGAACATGGACTTTCCATTCTCGCCGACGAAGTGTACCAGAAAAACACCTATCGGGCGGAGGACCGCTTCACTTCCTTCGCGAGAGTGCTGACCGAACTGGGCGAAAAGGATGTGAGCCTCTTCAGCTTCCACTCCTGTTCGAAGGGCTACCTCGGCGAATGCGGCCAGCGCGGCGGCTATATGGAAGTGAGGAATCTGCCCGAGGACGTCATCGCGCAGATCACGAAGCTCCAGTCCATCGCCCTCTGCTCCAATCTGCCGGGACAGGTCCTCGTCTACCTCCTGGTGCGTCCGCCGCGCCCGGGCGATCAGTCCTACGAGCTTTTCCGCAGCGAACGCGACGGGGTGATCGACGCGCTCAAGCGGCGGGCGACGCTTCTCGCGGAAGGCCTGAACGGCATTCCCGGCTATTCCTGCCAGCCCATCACGGGCGCCATGTACGCCTTCCCGACGATCACCCTGCCCGCCGGGCGGAGCGATGAGGAGTACTGCCTCGCCATGCTCGAAAAGACAGGCATCTGCGTCATCCCGGGGAGCGGTTTCGGGCAGCTGCCCGGCACCGCTCATTTCAGGACGACGATTCTGCCCCCCCTCGAACAGATAGAGGAAGTGGTGGGCAAGATCAGGGAATTCCACCTTTCGTGGCGATAGGAGACAAATCATGGAAATGAAGGCTAGTCATATTCTCATCAAGGACAGGGCCTTGGCTCAGGAGCTTCTCAAGAGGATCAAGCAGGGCGCCAATTTCGAGAGCCTTGCGCGCGAGTATTCGACCTGCCCCTCGAAGTCATCGGGGGGAGATCTCGGCTGGTTCGGGCCGGGAAAAATGGTCCCCCCCTTCGAATCGGCCTGCAAAGGCCTGGGCGTGGGCTCGATATCCGATGTCGTCCAGACCCAGTTCGGCTATCACATCATAAAGCTGACGGGGCGCCGCTAAGGCTCGCGCGATTCCGGGGACGGTCTGTTGGAACTGCTCTCCGCCTCAGGAATCGGGCCGACTATATCTTTTTCAGCTGCGCGATCAGCGCGCTCATATCCTTGGGCAGGGGAGCGCTCATGTCGATTTTCTTCCTGGTCAGGGGATGCGTGAAAGCGAGCCTTTCGGCATGGAGGCCGGTGCGCTCCAGCAGAGGTCTCTCCTCGAAGAGATCTCCTTTCCATTTGCGCTTGATCTGCGAAAGAAGGACGGGTTTGCCGTCGCCGTACAGAGGGTCCGAGACGATCGGATAGCCGGTGGCGGCGCAGTGCACCCTCACCTGATGCGTTCTCCCCGTTTCCGGACGTACCTGTACGAGGGAAAAATCCCTGAACCTTTCGAGGGTCGTGAAGTGGCTGTATGCCGCTTTGCCCCGCCTCGAGTCCGCGAGCGTCCTGTGTAGCCTGTCGGCATCGGCAAGAAGCGGATCGTCGCAGTCCCATTCATCCTTTTCCGTCCTGCCTCTCACGATGGCGAGATACGATTTTTCCACGGTCCTCGAAAGGAACTGCGAGTTGAGAATCCGGTGGGATTCGGCGTCCCTGGCATAGAGGAGGACGCCGGAGGTGTCCTTGTCGATCCTGTGGACGACGAGGAGATGCCCGAAATCCTTCTCCAGATAGGATAGCGCGACGGGAGCGTCCGGATCGTAGCGATCGGGAATCGACAGAAGGCCTGAGGGTTTGTTGATGACGACGATCGACTCATCGGAATATAAAATTTTTGGGCTGTTTATCACGTCCTCACTTTAGCATATCGGGCGTTTTTAGGAAACCTGTGGTTTCCGCGGTTTCCGGTCTACGCGCGACGGGAGCTCAATTTTCAGACAAAAAAAATATCCCTCGCCCGCCGCGAAACCTTATCCAGCATCCTGCGCAGGGCAGCCCTCTCCTCCGAATCCAGCACATCGAGCGCGTCGCCTATGGACTCGGGCGCGAAGAGCCTGGCGGTATCGATCCTGTCCAGAAGCTCTTCCCCCTGCCCTGTCAAGGCGAGGCGGGAGGAACGCTTGTCTTTGATGACGGCGATGCGGCGCAGCCATCCTCGCTTCACGCACTTGAACGCGATCAAACTGAGCGTGGGCCTGTCCATGCCGAGCTCCGAAGCGGCCGCCGACAAGTTCAGCGCGCCCATCCGACGCGCCAGCCTGACCAGGGAATACTGATGAAAGGTTATGCCGAAAGGCAGGAGAACTTGTCCAACCCTTCTCCGCCACAGCGCGAAGACTATGCCCATAAAAAGATATTCATCCATGTAGTTAGTATACGAATCAATTTACATTTTTACTAGTTTCTTCGTCAAGGATCTTGTCACTCGGCCCGATTATGGGTATCTTCTAGGCGACCTCACAGGTCACCAATCCATTTAGTTAAGGGAGAATAACACTATGGCTAAACAGCTGCTGTTCAGCGAAGAAGCGCGACGCAAGCTTTTGGTAGGCGTCGAGACTATTTCGAAAGCCGTTAAGGTAACTCTGGGCCCCAAAGGCAGAAACGTTCTTCTGGATAAAAAGTTCGGCGCCCCGACCGTAACTAAGGACGGCGTTTCAGTAGCCAAGGAAATCGAACTCCAGGATCCCTACGAAAACATGGGCGCGCAGCTTCTCAAAGAAGTAGCCACCAAGACCAACGACATCGCCGGCGACGGGACCACCACCGCCACCGTGCTCGCCTATTCCATCGTCAAGGAAGGCCTCAAGGCCGTCGCCGCGGGAATGGATCCGATGGGACTCAAGAAGGGCATCGACCAGGCCGTTGCCATCGCCGTCGAGGAAATCAAGAAGAATTCCAAAGAGATCAAGGAAAAAGAGGAAATCGCGAACGTCGCTTCCGTTTCCGCCAACAACGACATCAACATCGGCAACCAGATCGCCGACGCCATGGAAAAGGTCGGAAAAGACGGCGTCATCACCGTCGAAGAGTCCAAGACCATGGACACCACGATCGACTTCGTGGAAGGCATGCAGTTCGATCGCGGCTACACATCGCCCTACTTCGTCACCAACAGGGACTCGATGACCACGGTATTCGAAAGCCCCCTCATCCTCATCCACGACAAGAAAATCTCCAACATGAAGGATCTTCTCCCCGTTCTCGAGAAGATCGCGCAGTCGGGCAAGCCCCTCCTCATCATCGCCGAGGATATCGAAGGCGAGGCTCTCGCGACCCTCATCGTCAACCACCTCCGCGGCACGCTCAATGTCTGCGCGGTCAAGGCTCCTGGTTTCGGCGATCGCCGCAAGGCCATGCTCGAGGACATCGCCATCCTGACCGGCGGCGAAGTCGTTTCCGAGGAACTCGGCCTCAAGCTCGAGAATACCTCGATGGCCCAGCTTGGAACCGCCAAGACGGTTAAAGTCGACAAGGACAACACCACCATCATCAACGGCGCCGGCAAGCAGAAGGACATCCAGGACAGGATCGCCCAGATCAAGAACCAGATCGAGGAGACCACCTCCGACTACGACCGCGAGAAGCTCCAGGAACGCCTGGCCAAGCTCGCCGGCGGCGTCGCCGTCATCAATGTCGGCGCGGCCACCGAGGTCGAGATGAAAGAGAAGAAGCACAGAGTCGAGGACGCCCTTTCCGCCACCCGCGCGGCGATCGACGAAGGCATCGTCTCAGGCGGCGGTATCGCCCTTATCCAAGCTGCCCTCGCCCTCGATAAAGCCAATATTTCCAAGTTCACCGATGACGAGAAGATCGGATTCAAGATCGTTAAGCGCGCCCTCGAGGAGCCGATCCGCCAGATCGCCGAGAACGGCGGCATAGACGGTTCGATCATCGCCGACAAGGCGAAGTCCTCCAAGAAGGGCATCGGCTACGATGCGTACAAGAACGAGTGGGTGGATATGATGAAGGCCGGAATCATCGATCCCGCGAAGGTCACGAGAAGCGCCCTGCAGAACGCGGCTTCCGTGGCGGCCCTCCTCCTCACCACCGAGTGCGCCATCACCGATCTGCCCGAACCCAAGTCTCCCCCCGCCGGCGGCGGAATGGGCGGCGGCGGCATGGGCGGAATGGGCGGCATGGATTATTAAGCCGTAACGAATCATTCAATGATGACCGCGTCCTTCGGGGCGCGGTTTTTTTATGTACCGCGCCGCTCATACCGACCATGCCGCTGCGGGAAATCGCGAAAGACGCAAGCGGCTTTCGCGCAGCCGATCGCGAAGCGATCGGCGAGGTATGGGGGGAATGGATTAACGATCGAGCTGAAATCCAATAAAAGAAAGTGCTTCAGAGAATTATGTAATAAGTACTGTAGCTTTTTATAGCCTTACACCCTCAACAAACCGCGAAAACCACGAACGCCATAATAAGATTCGGCGCCGTTGTGGTACACGAAGACTCTGTCATAGCGGCGATCGCCAAAAATCGAGCCCCCTAGCTTTCTAATAACGGGAGGAGTTTTCAGCCAGCTTGAAGTTTTCGTATCGAATTCTTCCAATTCCTGAAGCTTCCGATACTGGTCCTCCGTCAATAGGTCAATTCCCATGGCGGCCGCCATATCGATCGCGGTATTTTCCGGCTTATGCTCTTTTCTCGACTCAAGACCCTCGCGGTCATAACAGATGCTTCTTCGTCCCTTGGGGCTTTCCTCCGAACAATCGCAAAAAATATATTCGTTCATCGCTTTGTCGAAGCCGATTACATCAGGCTCGCCGCCTGTCTTTTCCATTTCGTTCAGCGACCAGAGCTTTTCAGGGCTTGCCGCGATTTTCGCCTGGACTTCGATCCACTGTATATCCTTATGACGGTTCATGTATTTGTCGAATCGGGACTTCAGGGATTTTAGCAATGCTTCCCGCTGTTCCAGGCTAATGTTTTTCGAATTGTTCATCACCGCCTCCCTCTTTTATTGCCTTCCACGAATATAGTACTTATAT
>DATMZF010000047.1:0-21840 GCA_035560555.1 Rectinemataceae bacterium | reverse complement strand
ATATTATGCATATTTTCTGCATAATACATGCAGAAACAATAAAAGGCCGGGCGGCCTCTCGAGGAGGCGGCCCGGCCGGCGATCGCGAGAATGAGGAAGATTCTTATTTCCAGTTTGTCATGTCGAGTTCTTTCTCGCTCTTCGCGACGATGGCGGAACCGACGATATCGCCCGTGATGTTGATGCTGGTCCGGCCCATGTCGAGAAGGGCGTCGATGCCCAGGATCATGGCGTAGGCGGCCGCGACATCGGAACCTTCGGTCACCTTGAGGCCGATGGATTCGAGGACCATGAGGAGCATGATGGCGCCGGCGCCGGGAACGCCCGCCGTGCCGATGCTGGCGAGGGTGGCGGTCAGGACGACCATGCCCTGCTGGCCCATCGTCAGCGGCCTGCCTATGGCGTTCGCGATGAATATCGCGCATACGCCGAGATAGATGGCCGTGCCGTCCATGTTGATCGTGGCGCCCAGAGGTAGCGTGAAGGAGCAGATCGAGCGGGGAATGCCGAGCTTCTCTTCGGCGCAGCGCATGGTGACGGGCAGCGTGGCGTTCGAGGAACGGGTCACGAAGGCCGTGAGCATCGCCTCGTTGGCGCCCTTGAGGAATTTCCACAGCCCGAGCTTGAATGCCGCCAGGAAGCCTCCGTAGACCACGACGACCTGGACGAGCAGGCCGAGATAGACGGCCAAGGTCACGACGAGGAGGGGGCCGATAGCCTTGGCTCCCTGCTGGGCGAAGACCTGGGCGATGAGGACGAAGACGCCAATCGGGGCATACTGCATGATGCCGGTCACTACCTTGTAGATGGTCTCGGCGCCGGCGTTGATCACGTCGAGGAGCATCGCGCCTGACTTGGCGAGGGATTTGTTGGTTGAATCCTTGATATAGGAGAGCGCGATGCCGAATATCACGGCGAAGGTGATAATCGGAAGGACGTCACCCTTGGAGAGGGAGTCGAAGGGATTCGTCGGCACGAGGTTGAGGATGATCTGCGAAACCGTAGGCACGGTCGCCGCTTTGCCTTGCACGGCCGCGGTGCCCACGACATTGAAGCCGACGCCCGGCTGGAAGATATTGGCGAAGATCAGTCCCACCACGACGGCGAGCGCGCTCGTGAAGAGGTAGTAGGCCATGATCTTGACGCCGATCCTGCCCAGACGGCCGGGATCGATGCTGGCGGCGCCAGCGATAAGGGAGAAGAGAATAACCGGCACGATCATCATCTTCAACAGTCTGATGAAGAGATCACCGAAGAATTTGGAATTGTCAACGAAGACTTTTACCGAATCGGGGAAGAATCCCAGGATGATGCCCACGATGGCACCCAGAACAAGGCCGATGAGAATGCGGATCAACAGGTTGGTCTTGAAGTACCAGCCAAAAACGCTCTTCTTCTCTTTCGTTTCTGCCATGAAACCCTCCTTGGTTATTTCGGACAGGCGCTCGCCCGCCGGCGAAGCGGGGATGAGCGCCAAAAAGTATGGTAAACCGGAAAGCCGAATAACGCAAATATTATTTATTGCCCATGAGTCCGTAAATGCTGTACAATTCGAGAATACGCGGATATAAAGATCATTTTCGTCGAATAAAAACAAGGAAGAAATGATGAAAACCATCGGGATTCTTGGCGGCATGGGCCCTGAGGCGACTTCGGATTTTTTCGCGAAACTGCTCTCTTTCGACAAAGCCGAAAGGGATCAGGATCACGCGCACATCATCATCGAGTGCGATCCTTCCATCCCCGACAGAACGGCGAATATACTGGGCAAGGGTCCCGATCCCGTGCCCGCCATGCTTGCCTCGCTGAAGAGGCTCGAGGCGGCCGGAGCCGACATCATCGGCATAACCTGCATGACGGCGCACAGCTTCCTGCCGCGGTTAAAAAGCCTTTCCAGCCTCCGCTTCGTCTCGGCCCTCGAAACCATGGCTGCGGCGATGCGCGAAGACTATCCGCGCGCGCATTGCCTGGGAATACTCGCCACGGCCGGAACGAAGGCGGCGAGGCTCTACGAAACTTCCCTGACAGAGCATTCGATCCTGTGGCCGGATGACGAGGCGCAGGCCGCGCTCGTCATGGAAGCCATTTACGGGAAAAGGGGCATCAAGGCCGGAAACAGGGGCGAGTATCCGCGCTCCCTTCTCATAGAGGCCGCGGAGCTCCTCATCCGGAATGGGGCCGACGCCATAGTGGCCGGCTGCACCGAAGTGCCCCTCGTCCTTTCGCGGGAACATCTCAAAGTCCCGCTCATCGATCCGATGACCTTGCTCGCGAAGGCGCTCATCGCCGAGGCGAGAGCGGGCTGAAGGTCGGCAAGGCGCCCGATGCCGGCCTGATATCTGAGGCTAGCAAGGCGCCTGGGGGCGCCGGGTCAGCCTTCCAGATCGGTTCCGTGTTTTATTCTTCCCTTCTCCTGAATATTTCTGATAAAATCCTCCATGAATTTCTTGGCCATGTCCTTGCAGCCCAGGCCGAAAGCCAGGGCGAGTCCGAAGGCGGCCGCGGCGAACAGCAGGATAAAAATCGTGCTGACAATGGTCTGACCTAGCCCTAGCTGCTCGAGCGCCATCGTCGCCACCACGATGAACCCTACGTATTTGATGGCCTTCCCGATCAGGACAGGGTTGTGGACGGCCGCGTTCCTGGCGATGGTGATGAAAAAATTGGAGAGAAAGGTCACTACGACGACGCCGATGACGACGATGATCGCGGCCGCGATGAATATAGGCAGCGCCGAGCTGATCCATATCGAGATGGATGTCGCGGCGCCCTTATCCAGTCTGGACACCGTCTCCGAAAGGACGAGTATCATGAGGAACCAGTAAAGGAGTATACCCACCAGTTTCGACGGCGTGTAATGGACGTTTCCTTTTTTCAGAAAGCCCGTGATGCCCGTTTTTTCGCTCACGAGATCGAATCGCAGAACAGCGAGAAGCTTGGGCGCGAGAAAACGCGCGAATCGCGCGAGTAAATAGCCCGCGACGAAGGTGAGAAAAGCCCCGAAGATGGGTGGCAACGCATTGAAAAACGACCCGACTGAATCCGAAATAGTGGTAAAATCCACGAGCGCCTCCTTATTGCCAAAGCGGTGGGTCGAAGCATGGGGCGTAACACGTTGCGCGTTGCGCTTGGCGCTTGGCGCGCAACGGATAGCGCGTACGCCGTATGCTCTATCTGTCCCCTTCCGTCACAAGCCGGTGAATCTGTTCGACGTTCATTCCCCCAATGCCCAGGGATTCGACCGTTCTTCCGACAGCCCGGTAATCGCAGCCATTCATGATCTCGGCGAGTGTTATTATCATGTCGATCGTAGGCGTCGGTATACCGAGCATCGCCCCAATGGACGACATGGGCACGAGACTCATGGGCACGTCTTCCCATATGTAGCGGTGGCTGATCGTCGCCGGCGCCTTTATCCCGAAATAGCCCGTGGTGGCCTTGATAGCCGCGCAGAGCGTGTCGCCCGGCGAGTCGTAGGTGAGATAGAGCCACTCCCTGGCCGATACGGTTCGTATGCCCAAAGCCCTCGACACGGCAAGCCGCTCATCGTCGATCCTCTCGAGAACCTTCGCCACGGCCGGCGACATGCCTTGGATGTAGTACTCGAAGTTCCCTTCGGTCGACTCTATCCATCCGGCGTTGAGAAGGGTGAGCGCGGGATGGAACACCGCGCCTATATTCTCGAGGCTCGTCGCGAGGACGTTGCTGCCGGCGGTGAACTGAGGGAAGGCCTGGTTCAGCACGGCGAGGGCGTCCGGCGTCATGTGCGAAGGCAGGGCGCTCGCGGGCACGCCGTTTTTCACTCTGTAGATATGACCCTTATGCCGGTTCACGGCGCGCGACGCGTAGATAAAGGTTTGGGCCTCGACGATGACCGGTCTCGCCTTCGATTCGGAGCGACGCAAAACCGCGTTGAATTCGAGCGCCCCACCCGTCCTTCCGGGGTTGAGGACCACGACCTGCCCATCGCGCAAAAAAGGCGCCATCGCCGACGCGAGCGAATAGTGGGCCGTGGAGGGCGTCACGATCATGACGACGTCGGCGCCTTCGACAGCCGCCTGTATGGACGACGTCGCCAAATGGATAGGGCCGAAGCCCTCCACAGCGCCTTCGAGTTCGACGCCTCCGTACCAGCGCACGGCGTTGAGGTGTTCATCCGTCCTGTTGTAGAGTCGGACTTCGAAGCCCATGAGGCCAAGATGGCCAGCCATCGAAAGCCCGCCGTTGCCCGCGCCGACCACGCACCAGACGGCTTTTTTGCCCTTGGCCCTCACTTCCTTCAACGTATCGCAGGCTCGCCGCCAATCATAATCAGCCGCCATGATGCCCTCCCGCGCCGGCGTCTCCGGCCAGATTTGCCCGCAGCGTCTCTATTCTCGCCTCGACGGAAAGCGGCGAGCCGGCCGCGTCGACGGCATGGACCCCTCCGTTCACGGCGCGCGTTCCGATATTCGCCGCCTGGAACTCCTCGCGGCACGAGGTGAGCCACGGCAGGGCGAAGGCTCCCGCTGAAAGCATCGCGTAAAGGCCGTATGGCGAATAGGTGTCCGGGATGAGGGTTTCCACGGCCTTGATCATGGCTCTGGCGTCGTCGTACAAGGTCTTCTCGCGCGCGGCGACTTCGGCGTTGGCCGCCATGTCGTCCACGGCGCCCAAACGCCGCAGCCGTCTGTACTCCTGAAGCGCGTAACGCGTAATCCTGACGCTCTCCTCGATGATGGGCGGATCGGCTAGCCTGTAGGCTTCGGAATAGCTCACGACGTGGATGATCTGGGGGCTCGTCCCGTCATGCGGTTCGATATCGTCCATCATGGCGGTGACCGCCGCGAGCTGAGCCTTGGCCCTGTCAGGATCCGGCGAAAAGTAGTCGAGGCCGCCGCGCGGCTGCAAAAACACCTTGAAATTGCTGTCCTCGAGTCCCCTGACGAGTTTGAGGAGCGTCCTCGCCTTGGCGAGATCCTGAATCCCCCAGGTATATTTGGGCGTATTGAGCATGGTCTGGAGGACGAGATGCTTGATGCCCTGAAGCTTTGCCGCCTTCGCCGCGACATAGCCAGAAACGATGTAGCCCAGATCGTCCGAGCCCCTGAAAGCGAAGTGGTGCGGCACATTCATCTCGAGGGGCTTGCCTGTCGAGACGATGTAGCGCATGGCCGCGAAATGCTCCCCGAGATTCTCCAACACGGTGTTGGGACCCCTTCCGTCCAGCCTGCAGAACCACCAGAGCGAGAGAGCGTGCCACGCGATATCGATCGTCTCCTCGTACATTTTGGCGAGAGCCGGCACATCCTTGGTTCCCGCGTAGGTGCGCACGAGCATCGGGCGCGCGGCTTCCCACACGGCCGCGAATTCGGCGGCGCTGTTGAGGGGGACGCCTCCGCCATTGATCGCGCCCTCCCAGTTGTCTCCGAAATTGGATTGACTGAGCTGCGAGGTGCCGATCGAAAGCACATCCAGGTAGCCCCCAGAGGCCAGCCGCCTCACCCATTCCGAAAAAAGCCTGACCGCTTCGGCCCTGTCGGGCAGATAGGGGCCGGCGTGGACGCGCATCAAGGGGGGAAGTCCCTGGGCGACGCCGCGGGCTATTCTCGCCGTCAGCCTGTCGCCCCGCGCGCCGAAGCCTGGATAGCCCGACCTGTCGACAGGCCTTATGGCGTTGTAGTGGCCGGCTTTCACCAGGGCCTCGCCGAAGGCCATCCTCGCCGCGTCGTATTTGAGACCTTCCGAGAGGGAGGGCGGCACCATGTCCTCGGGGATGCCGAGCATCCGCATCGTCTCGTGGGGGGCTTCGTCGCCACGGAAAGCACCCGCCAGATCCGGGTGTTTTGCCGCTATGATCTCGCAGGCTTCGGGAAGCCCCGCGAAAAAAAGTCCCCTGATGGCGCCGCCATCCGAATGGAGAAGTTTCTCGCGATGGAGAAATTCGCGTAGCGCGTCGAAGAGGCGAAGCGCGTCCGCAGGATCGAGTCTATAGCTGAAACCGAGCGCCGAGATTCTTCTGTTGAGAAGCCAGGCGCGCAAGACTCCCCCACCCTCGTGCCTCGACAGGGATTCCATGTCGCCGCTCACGGCTTCATCGGCGATGGAGGATTCGATGCCGCATTCCTCCAGAACCTGAGTGAAGGAAAGCATTCCGAGGGTATGCACATCTATCGAAGAATGGAGAAGGCCGAAGATATCGCGCTTATGAATCTTGAACATCCCTGTCTCCTTTCACGGACCGCCGTCTCGGTCCTGGCCGGGGCGGCCCAGACCGAGACGGCTCGCGGCGGCCCCGAAGATCGCGAGAATATACTGTCGTTCCGAGAGGTTTTCCTGTCGGGCGCAAGCCTCGAACCATGGGTCGGGTATCATCGGCTGGCCGTTCACCTCGATGGCCCAGAATTTTCCATCGGCGAACATTGTGTCGCAGCGGGAATAATCCCTCACCCCGGCCGAGGAAAAAGCGGCGCCGGCAAATGCCTTGACCGCGTCGCGAAGGAAAGGGTCTTCGACGGCGAGGGCTTCCGTACCCTGGCCTTCCTTGTCCGCGGTCGTGATCACGTGGATCTTCCGCGGCTCGCGCAGGACTATGCGCACGGGCATGACGAGGCGATCGCCGCCGTTGCCGATGCAGGCGCAGGTGATCTCGCGGAAGTCGGGATAGAGCCCCAGATAGCGCTCGATGAGGATATGCCCAAAATCCTCGCTCAAGCCCGCGACGAGCGCCGCGAGGCCTTTCATGTCGAAGGCGACCGAATCCTTCGTGATGCCGCGGGAATTGCCCGCGTCCGCCGGTTTCACGATGCAGGGAAAGGGAGGAATCGCCGAGCGGCCGAGCGCCGATAAATCCGCGACCGAATCCACAGAAAGGAATTCAGGCGTCGATATGCCGTCCCTCATCCATTTTTCCTTGAGCGCCGTCTTGGAAAGGGCGAGTTCGATGACATCGGGAGGGGAACCCACATAGGGGATTCCCTCGCTTTCGAGCCAGCCGTGCACGTTTACGGACTTAGCGGAAAGGATGCCGGCGGCGGATCGCGATGAGCTTTCGGGGAGGTGGTCGGGAGCGCTAAAGACGAGATCGGGCTTGAACTCTTCGATAGAACGGGAAAGCTGGGCCATAGTGGCGGGATAGGTCAGCAGGCTCTTGAATCCGCCGCTGGAGAGGATCGCCGCGAAGCGGCCGAAGCGCAGTTCATCCGCGGTCGCGGTCGAGGGTTTGGATGAAGGAGAAACGACGATCAGTACTTTTAGGGATCTAGCGTTATCGGGCGCATAATCCAAAACCTGGTGCCTCCTTGAAAAGGCGTCTATAGTGAGTTTAACACAGGAAACCGGAAAAAAATTCCGGAAGGACCGGAAATTTTCATTTATTTTAAGCCCGAGGAACGAGTACAGGTCGACACTTTACCTAAAAGTATCGCTGCTATATAGTTCCGCATATGCTTTTTATCGATAGACCGGACGGCAAAAAAATCCGACAGACCCACGCGCTCAACGCGCTCATGCCCTACATGATGCGTGGCCGCAACCAATCGGCGGTATACTATGAAAAAGATATCGACGTCGAAAACGCTCTCCGCTATGTGAGGACGAAAAATTCGGGACTGAAGGCCCAGACCGAATTTTCGGAACAGGACCGTTACTCGCTGTTTTCACTGGCCTTCGCGGCGCTCGTCAGGACGATAGCCATTAGGCCAGAGCTCAACCGCTACATACACGGCAGAGCGCTCTATCAACGCAACGATATCGCCATGTCCTTCATCGTAAAGCAGAAAATGACCGAGGAAGCCCCCGAGGGAAGCGCCAAGGTGTTCTTCTCCCCCGAGGACGATCTTGACGCGGTGACGCAGAAAGTAAACAAGGCCATAGCCTATGTCCGGGAGGTGGGGGAAGGCGGCGACGGCGAGAAGATCGCCAAAATCGCGCACGGTATTCCCGGCGCCAAGGCCTTTATCATCGGCCTTTACAGGCTTTTCGACCGTTTCAATCTGGCCCCCGGGGCGCTCCTGAGGCTAGATCCCTTCTACGCGACCCTCTTTTTCGCGAATCTGGGCAGCATCGGACTCGATACGCCATTCCACCACCTCTACGAATGGGGCAACATCAGCTTCTTCGTGGTTATGGGCAAACTCACCCAGAAGGATGGCCACCACGGCCCCTTCGGGACAAAACACCACTACATCAATTTCAAGGTGACCATCGACGAGCGGGTTTCGGACGGTCTCTATTTCGCCCGCTCCGCCTCGATATTCTACAGGCTGATGGCGGCCCCCGAGCTTTTGGACATGCCCCTGGAGAGGGCGAAAGCCTCGTTGGAGAACAGCGTTTAGTCGCCTCCGCTTATGAGCCTTCAAATACAAAAAGGCGGCGCCCGGATGTCGAGACATCCGGGCGCCGCCTTTTTCGGGGCATTATCATGAACGAGAAGGGGTGGCCGTCAGGCGCTCTCCTTCTTGGCGTTCGAAGGGCAGGTCTCGCAGCTTTTGGGCGAGCTTTTCGTCGACGCGGTCCCCGACTTCTTGGAGTCGGTGATGTAGAAACCACTGCCCTTGAAAATGACGCCGGTCCCGCCGCCGATCAGGCGCCTAACGGCTCCGCCGCATTTAGGGCAGACCTTGACAGGCTCGTCGGACATCGACTGGAACTTCTCGAATGTATGGTTGCACGCTCGGCATTCATACTCGTACGTAGGCATTTGGCTTAACCTCGGTATCGTGAATCTATGAGTTGTGTGTTCGAGTAGAAAATATAGCGAAAACATTCCCCAACGTAAAGTAGGTCGGGGGAGCCGCCCCTCACGCCCCGATCACTCCCAGCCTTCTCCCTACCTTCGTGAAGGCTTCGACGGCGAAGTCTATCTGCTCGGGTTCGTGGGCGGCGGAAATCTGCACTCGGATGCGAGCCTTGCCCCTCGGGACGACGGGAAAGGAAAACCCGATGACATAGATGCCTTCCTCAAGAAGAGCGTCCGCCATGGCGTGCGCGAGTTTTTCGTCGTAGAGCATGACCGGGCAAATCGGATGGACGCCCGGCCTGATATCGAAGCCCGCCACCGTCATTTTCTCCCTGAAACGCTTCGTGTTCGCTTCGAGCTTATCCCGCAAGGCCGTCGACGCCGTGAGAAGTTCGAGCGCCTTGAGCGTGCCTCCCACGATGGCGGGGGCGACGGTGTTGGAGAAGAGGTAGGGTCTCGCCTTCTGCCTCATGTATTCGACGATTTCCTTCCTGGCGGCGATGACGCCGCCCGAAGCCCCGCCGAGGGCCTTTCCGAAGGTCGTGGTGATGATGTCCACCCGTCCCTTCACGCCGCAGTGTTCCCAGGTGCCTCGCCCCGTCGCGCCGGTGAATCCGGTGGCGTGCGAGTCGTCGACCATGACGATGGCATCGTACTTGTCCGCCAGGTCGCAGATGGCCGCTAAGTTCGCTATGTCGCCGTCCATCGAGAATACGCCGTCGGTGGCTATCATGCGGATCCTCGCGCCGGAAGCTTCCTTGAGGCAGCGCTCCAGTCCCTTGGCCACCTTGCCTGTATCGGCGTCGGCCTCCTCGATATCGCGCATGTCGGCGTGCTTGAAAACCCAGCGCTTCGCCTTGCAAAGCCTCACGCCGTCTATGATGGAGGCGTGGTTGAGACTGTCGGTGATGATGGCGCAGTTTTCGTCCAGAAGGGGCTCGAAGACGGCTCCGTTGGCGTCGAAGCAGGACGAGAAAAGGATGGCGTCCTCGGTGTCGAGGAATTCCGCCGCCTTGCGCTCCAGGAGCTTGTGTGGGCTCTGCGTCCCGCAGATAAAGCGCACCGAGGCCATTCCATAGCCCCACTCCTTCATGGCCGCGGCGGCGGCGGCCTGTATCTCGGCGTTGTTGGCGAGCCCGAGGTAGTTGTTGGCGCAGAAATTGAAGACCTCCGCGCCGCCCTCGACCTTGATCGCCGCGCTTTGGGGCGTCGCTATGACGCGTTCGTCCTTGTAGAGGCCTTCGGCCCTTATTGCCGAAAGTTTCTGCAGAAGTTCTTCTTTTATCAAGCCGTACATCGATTCCTCCCTGCGATACCACTCTCATAATTGTCGGGATCGTGGCCGCTCAGCCTTCCAGATCCGCCATTCAGGATCGCGGCCGCGCGCGGAAAAAGCCCATGAGGCTTCCCGCGAGTCCGCCCGCTATGTGGGCGAACTGCGAGATGTTGTCCTGTTTCGCGAGCGCGTCCCACACCTGGCCGCCCAGGTAGACGATCATGACGAGGATGAAGGTGAGCGGTATTTCGCCCTTGTTGAAGTTCGTGATGGAAGCGAGGATGATCATCATGAAGACGATGCCTGACGCGCCAAGAAGGACCGTGCCCGGGAAAAGGAGCACGTTCAGGAGGCCTGTGGTGGCCGCGGCGACGACGAGGCTGAGGAGGATGAATCCCGATCCGTAGGCCATCTCGAGGATGGGTCCCAGAAGAAGGATCATCGTGAAATTCCCCATGTAGTGCTGCACGGAGGCGTGGCCGAATATATAAGTGAAGAGCTTCAGGTAGTCGGTGAACACGTTGGTTCTAAAGGGGGAGGGAGTGGAAAACCATGTGGCGGTGAGCGTCGGCATTATCGTCGTAGAAAGGATGAGAACTATGGCCGACAGGAAGGTGAAAGTGAGCGTCACGGGAGCGTTGTAGCGAATCCTCATTGCATTCCTCCTCTCCGGATTTTCGATCCGGCATTCATCGGATTTTCTCCCCCGCCAGGGATTTCATTGGCTGGAGGCGTACCTGATTGGTCTACAGATCGAGCGAGAGCGACACCGGGCAGTGGTCCGAACCCATGACATCGGACTGGATGTCCGCGCCGGCGAGGGCCGGCAGGAATTCGGGGTCGATGCAGTGATAGTCAAGGCGCCAGCCCACGTTGTTGGCTCTGGCTTGTGGAGCCCGATAGGTCCACCAGCTGTAATGACCGGGCTCGGGGCAGAGGTGGCGGAAGGTGTCGATATAGCCGGCGCTCGTGTACTTGTCCATCCAGGCGCGCTCTTCGGGCAAGTAGCCGGGATTGCCCTCGTTTTGGTCGGGTCTGGCGAGGTCTATCGGCCGATGGGCGATGTTGTAGTCGCCCGCGACGACGACATGCCGTCCCTTTGCCCTCAACTCGTCGCAGTACGCGAGGATGATGTCGCAGAAGCGAAGCTTATAGTCGATTCTCGCCCTGGCTTCCTGGCTGTTGGGAAAGTAGGCTGAGACGAGGACGAAATCGTCGAAATCGGCAATGACGGTGCGGCCTTCATCGTCGAATTCGGGGATGCCCAGCGTGCTTATGGAACTGGCTTCCCTCTTCGAGAAAATGGCGGTGCCGGAATAGCCTCTGCGCTTGGCGCTGGACCAGTAGACGGCGTAGGGCTTGCCGTCGCCTCCCAGCGGATTCTTGAGATCGGCGGTGAGCTGGTCGGGATGGGCTTTGGTTTCCTGAAGGCAGACGAAATCGGCGTCCTCCCGGCTTAGCCAGTCGAGGAAGCCTTTGCCCGAGCAGGCGCGTATTCCGTTTACGTTCCACGATAGAAGCTTCTTCATGCGTATTCCTTCGTTTCAGGTTCCAAGAATTGAATCGATGAGTCCCTTCAAAGCCGGGTCTATCGAGGGAGGGGCGCCGGCGTTGGTGACGTCTATCTGGAATATACCGTTTTTGAAGACAATGGGGCTCTGTTCGTCGGGGAGAGGCAGCTCTTCATCTTCGGCCGAGAGCTCGCGGATGGCGCGGGCGAAGCTTTCCCTGGGCGATTGTTTCGCCGCGTTCAGGAAGCCGGAGGCCTTCATTTCCCTGAGCGTCGACGCGACATATCGTCGGCTTCCAGGGGAAAAAGCGCCCTGGCTGATTTCTGGTTCTGATCTCATGGCTCTGGCACATAAGATACAGCGAATTCCCCCGGAGCGCCATACCCCGCGTCGCCGCCACGCGGATAGCGCGACTGTACCGATAGCGCGGATTCGCGGATGACGCGGCGGCATAGTGGCCCGATGTCACGCGGCGCAGGCGCGGTTTCGCTTTCCGCGCGGAAGTGGTACATTGAGGCGGTGAGATACAATAAAGCCTTCAGCCGACAAAACCGGTTTCTGCATAATTTTTGCTTGTGGGCGGCGTTTTCGGTCTTGGTCCTATTTTCCTTCGCGCGACCTTTCGCCGCCGAAGGACAGGCCGTTCGTTCCCTCTCTCGCGTCGAGCACATCCGCACGGACTCCTTCGATATCTATTTCCCGGCTTCCCTCGCCGATCAGGGGAAGAGGCTCGCGACGTTCGCCGACGGGATTTTAAGCGATCTTGAAGGTTTTTTCGGCTCAGGGGCGGGGGGGGACGGAACGAAAGGTCCCGACGCGAGGACAGGGGGAGCCACAGGTTCACTTTCATCCGTCGTCACATTCCCAAGCGGCAGGATCGCCGTCCTCCTGAGCGACGTTCGGTTCGACCTGAACGGTTACTCGACGCCCTACCCTTCGAACAGGATCGTCCTGTACCTGTCGGCGGCGGACCCTGTTTCGGAGCTCGCATCGATGGACGACGAACTTCGTTCGGTCTTTATCCACGAGCTTACCCACACGGTGACGCTGAACATGCGCTCGACGTTTTGGGCCTTGCTTGGTGAGTTTGGCGGCGATTTTGTCGCGCCGGTTTCCTGGATCATGCCCGAAGCTCTCGTCGAGGGCACGGCCGTGTGGGTAGAGAGCGGGTATGGGGCGCCGGAGGCTACGGCTACGGCTACGGCTACGGCTACGGCTACAGCCTCAGTTCCAACGCTGACTCCGGCGCTGGATTCGGCCCTGCCGCATACGGGGCGGCTTCATGACCCCGCCGCCCTGGAGCCGGTTTACAGGGATATTCTGCAGGGGAGGCGGCGGGGGCTCTGGGACGTATCGGGCGTCGCCGACTATCCGGGATCGGGAAGCATGCCCTACCTGTACGGCGGACTCTTCGCCAGCTTCATGGAGGAGCGCTACGGCGGCGAAAGCATGAGGGATCTCTGGCGCATGGCCGCGCGGGGCAATATATTCGCGGGTTTCGATGGCAGCTTCGGAACGCGCGGGCTCCTGGGCAAATATACGGGACAGCGGCCCGCCGCTCTATGGGCCGAATTCCTGGACTGGCTCGCACGCCAGGCAGGGGAATCGACTGGCTCAAGCGATGGGGCGACAGGTATAGCGGCGAGCCGACGGATCGGAGCCTTCGCCGCCCATGAAAACAGTCTATACTACCTCGATCTGGAGCGGCGGGCGGTCTTCTCGCTGGATATCGCCTCCGCGAATGCCAAACCTTTTCGGCTTTTCCAGGGCGATGGCTATATGGAAGACCTGTGGGTTTCGGCTGACGGCTCCTCCTTGGGAATCGACTGGATTAGAATAGGCCAGGGCGGCCAGGCGCTTCCCGCGAGATATTTTTATGATTTTGCCAGCGGAACCTTACGTCTTCCAGAGGAACGCGATGTCGAAAAGATCGGAACAGTGCTGGACAACCTCGAGCCGGGAGCCCCGCCTCCCTCGCTGCACAAGGCTCGCCTCGACCAAAGCTCGGGCTATCGATACGGGCTCGCGAGGATGGGCACGCGCGTCATGCCCGCTCGCGTCTCCCCCAGCGGAGCGATGGAAATCCTGGACAGTCCCCTCGTCTTTATCCGTTCTCTTTCGCTTGAAAATCGCAGCTCCCCCAAAGAAAGCGGCCCCGAAAATGACGGTTTCGGACAGCTCCTCGCCATGAGCGCGGCTTTCCCCGGCGGACTCTCGCGAATCGCTGTTCTTGCCGAGACGTCCGATGGCTGGAAGCTCTATCTTCAAAAAACGGCGCCCGAAGGCGGCGCTCTCTCTCCCGTTTTCTCGGGCGGAAAGAACATCATCTATAAAGCCACGCTGGCCGATGGCGAACAGGAACTGCGGATGACCCGGTTCGACGGATCGGTCTTCGATTCCTATTCAGGGCCGGCCGAAGTGGCCTGGAAACCGCTCGAGACAATGCGGACCGCGCTCTCGACCGGTTCATCGCCGGCCGCCACCCCAGCCAGCGATGAGGAGGATTTTTATGAAAAGCTCAACCCTAGCCTGTTCCCCCGCTTCCTGGCGGCGAGCCTTTATCCCTATATGGACAACGAATCGGCCGGCCTGACTTTCATAGGTTCGGATCTCACCGAAAGGCTGTCCTGGGAAGCCTCGGCTGGATGGGATTTTTACGCGAGCGTGCCTGAGACATCTTTTACGCTGGGCCTCGCCGTCGATGAGCAGTACCTGACCATGGCCGCCGCCGATTCGACGAAATCGGGCGCCGGCGTCGCCGCGCCTACGCGCATTCTCGGAGCCGCTCTGGGCTACCGCTACAATCACTACCTCCTACCCATAAATAGAAGATTGTGGACGAGCGCCTCGGCGAGCTTCGCCGGTCTTCAGGAAGAGTATTCCGTCGCCGATTATTTTTCGCCGACCTTTGGCTACAGTTCGGCGGGCGGCTCGATCGCGGCCGGATATTCCTCGATGCGCGCCCTCCCCTTCGCGCCCTTCGACCGCCAAGGCGTCGCCTTCTCCGGAGGAGGCGATTACGAAGTCCTGCCAGGCACGATTTCGGCCTTTTCCTTCTCGGGCGCCCTGTCCTTCGCCATCCCCCGGCCCACCGTCAAGCTCTCGCTCTACGGAGCCTGGACTCCCTCGAACGAACTGCTCTTCCATCCCATGGGACGCTATTACGCGGTCGGCGGGACGTACTATTCGTCGGCGCTTTCGGCCCCCTATCCCGACTATAAGGAATATGCCCTCATGGACTCCGGCTCGTCCTGGTACGGCTTCGGCGAGCTCGCCGCGCGCATTGCCACCTTCGAGCTATGGGAAGCCATAGGCCCCATTCCAATGCCCTTCCTCCCCTCCTGGGCCATCCGCCGCGTTTCCTTCTGGGGTGGACTGCGCGCGGCTCTCCTCGAGCAGATCGGCCTTCCCGTCCTACCCTATTCCGCCTTCGCGCGCATGGAAACCGACATAGCGGTCTTGGCGGGACTTGCGGCGGAAGCGCACATTGGGCTAAACATTGAGGCTTCCTGGGCCTTCTCCTCCGCGCTGTCCGGGGGACAGGCCCTGCACCTGGATTTTGGCATGGGAGTGACCTACTGATGTCCACGCAGCACAGCGCCCTCGTCGAGGCCGGCCAAAGACTGACGCCGCGGATCTGCGGAGAACTCGTGGAAGCCATCGAGTCGGCCGGCGGTATCGAAGTATTCGCCATCGGCAGCCTCGACGAGGCCGGCCTCGTCCACGAGGTGGAAATCGTCGCCCGCGGGACCATCGATACCGTTCCCGCCCTCGGCCCCTACTTCGAGAAAGGCTCCGTCCTCATACACAATCACCCCTCGGGCTACCTCCAGCCCTCCGAGGCCGACGTCGCCATCGCGGCCGACGCGGGAACCTACGGGGTCGGCAGCTACATCGTCAACAACGCGGTCTCGGAACTCTACATCGTGGCCGAGCCGGCGCGCAGGAAATCCTACAGGATGCTGGACGAGGAAGGCCTCTCCGGCGCCCTCGACCAGGGCGGCAAGCTTTCCCAGAAGATGCCCGCTTTCGAGCCCCGCGCCTCGCAGATCGCCATGACCTCCGATGTGGCCTCCCTTTTCAACCAGGGCGGCATTCTCGCCGCCGAAGCCGGCACTGGCGTCGGAAAATCTTTCGCCTACCTCGTGCCGGCCATGGCCTGGGCCCAGGGCAACGAGGAAAGAGTCGTCATATCGACCGCCACGATAAACCTCCAGGACCAGCTCTTTTCCAAGGACATCCCCCTCGTCGCCTCCATTTTCAAGAAAAAGCTGAAGGCCGTCCTCGTCAAGGGCAGGTCCAACTATATCTGCAAGCGGAGACTGGGCGAGGCCATCGAGGAGGAAGGCCTCCTCCTGGACGACGAGAGCCCTCTCAAACGCATTCTCGCCTGGGACGAATCGGGCGGTTCCGGCGACAGGGCCGACCTGCCCTTCCGCGTCGAGGATCAGGTATGGAACAAGATCTGCTCCGAGGCCGAGACCTGCATCTCGATACGCTGCGCGAGCCGGGAGCGCTGCCACGTGATCTCGGTCAGGAAGAACGCGGCCGACGCCCAGATCATCGTCGTCAACCATCATCTGCTTTTCGCCGACATATCGTCCCGGCAGCGAGGTTCCGGCCTCGAGCAGACCTCCATACTCCCCGCCTATTCATCCTTGATCCTGGACGAAGCCCACTCGATAGAATCGAGCGCGACGAGCCTCTTCACCGAGAGTTTCACGCGGTTTTCCGTCGTCAAGAAACTCTCCCGGCTCTGGCGCAAGAACAAGACGGGACAGTTCGGCGCGCTCGCCAAGCTTTCCGTCATCCCCGCGATCGGAAAATCCCTCCTCAAGTCCTTCGAGCCTGCCGTGAAGGAAATCCAAGGCTCGATGTCGGACCTGGAAGCCGCCGCCATCCGTCTATTGTCGACCGAGACGACCCTGCGGCTCAGGGAGAAAAACCAGGAGATCGTCTCGTCGGTCTGCGAACCGGCGGGCAGGCTCCAGCGCTCCATTCTCGCCCTCACGAAGATCATCGCCGACATCCTGGAAGCCCTGCCTGAGTCGCGCGCCCAGGATCCATCCGCCTTTGAGGCGCGGATCATAGCCCGGGGCCTGAACGAGTTGGCCGATCTCATCGCGAGGCTCAAGGATTTCGACGCGAATCCGGACACGATCTTCTGGCTCGAAAAATCGCGCACCTCTCAGAAGGACATCTTCGTTTCGTTCAACGCCACGCCCCTCGAGGTGGCGGCCATCCTCGAACGCTCGGTCTTCGAGAAGGTGAGGACGGTTGTCTGCACCTCGGCCACCCTGTCGGTGGGCGGCAGTTTCGATTTCTGGATGAAGCGGATCGGCATTTCCAAGCAGCGCGAGGATGTGGAGACAAAGCACTATCCCTCGCCCTTTCCCTTCTCCTCGAACGCCATCCTGGCCGTGGACGCGCAGGCGCCCAGCCCGCAGAAGGCCAAGGAGGCTTTCAAGAGCTACGTGGGCGACGCCGTCGTCCGCCTTCTCACCGCCTCCAGGGGGCGGGCCCTGGTCCTCTTCACGAGCTACGACATCCTTTCGGCCACCTTCGAAAAGGCCAAGCCCGTCATGGAGAAGGTCGGCATCACCTGTTTCAGGCAGGGCATGGACGACCGCTCGAGGCTCCTCACCATGTTCAGGAACAACATCTCCTCGGTCCTCTTCGCGACCGATTCCTTCTGGGAAGGCGTCGACGCGCCCGGGGAAACGCTTTCGATGGTCGTCATCACGAAGCTGCCATTCAAGGTTCCCAACGACCCTATCCAGCAGGCACGCGCCGAGGCCGTCGAGAAGCGAGGCGGCAATTCCTTCATGGAAATCAGCGTTCCCGAGGCCATCATCAAGTTCAAGCAGGGTTTCGGCAGGCTCATACGCCACTCCGACGACAGGGGCGTGGCGGTCGTTCTCGACCAACGTCTCGCCACGGCCCGATACGGCCAGCTTTTCATTGAAAGTCTTCCGAGATGCAAGCTGATCACCGAGGGCATCGAGACGATAGCCCTGGAAGTGGAGCGATTCCTGGACGCTTGAGCGAACCATCCGTATCCACGATTCCCCCACCCCGTCTTCCGTTTCTGTTTATCGATACGTATGCGACGTTTTTTTATTGCCCCGTTTCGACAGCGCTGGTACAATGCGAGGCGAAGCAAGGAAAACCAACAGCATGAACGAAAATAAGGCCCCCGTCTTCAAGCTCGAAAACACGATACGCAATTACGCATGGGGCAGCTATAATGGCCTTTCCCTCCATGCCGGCGTCCAGACCGATCCGGGCAAGCCCTCTGCCGAGTACTGGATGGGTTCGCATCCGGACGCTCCTTCCTCTCTCCTGCTGCCCGACGGCAAGGCTCTCCCCCTGCCGAAGTACATCCACGACAATCCCATGAAGAGTCTCGGCGAGGAGGTTTTCGCCGAGTTCGACGACCTGCCCTTCCTTTTCAAGGCGCTTTCCGCCTCGATGCCCCTCTCCATTCAGGTGCATCCCGACAAGGCGCGTGCCGCGATCGGTTTCGAGCGCGAGGAAAAACGCGGTCTCCCGCGATCGGCGCCCGAGCGCGATTACAAGGACAGGAACCACAAGCCCGAGCTGGCGGTGGCCCTCTCGCCCTTTTCGGCGCTCTGCGGTTTCAGGAGCGCGGGCGAGGCAGCGGAAATGCTGGGTCCCGAGCTTTGCGGGTATTTCGGTTTTTCGGCCCTCGACGCGGAGGCCTCGCTGCGCGGTCTTTTGGGAAAGGCCCTCGCCCTGCGCGATAAAGAGAGGACCTTGCTCGAGATTAAAGCGAGATCCCGCGCGCGGGATCTCGCGAAGAGCGAGGACGAGCGGGCGAGAATCGCGGGACAGACCGTCTTTATGTGCTTTCAGCACTATCCCCACGACCCGGGCGCGATTTCCCCGCTTTTCATGAATGTCCTCTTCCTCGAGCCCGGGCAGGGCATCTATATTCCCGCCGGCGTCATGCACGCATACCTTAAGGGCACGATTCTCGAGATAATGGCCACCTCCGATAACGTGATCCGGGGCGGGCTCACGCACAAGCATGTCGATGTCGACGATCTCCTCGGCACCCTCGATTTCAAGGCCGAGCCAATGCTCATCGAGCCTGTCGCGGGGATTTCTGGCGCGCGCGAGGTTTTCTGGCCGACACCGGCGCGCGAATTCGCCCTCTCGCGTTTCGATCTTTCCGACCAGAAGCACGCCGACGTGAAGCCTTCCGGTCCCGAAATTCTTCTTTGCACGGCGGGCCAGGCGACCATCGATTGCGCTTCCGGCGCCAATCCATCCATCGTCCTCAAGCGAGGCGAATCCGTTTTCGTGGGCGCCGCCTGCAAATGCTATTCCCTGCGCGGTCCCTGCACGGTCTACCGCGCGCGCGTAGGCTCTCTCGCCTCCTCCCATCTGGTTCCCGAGGCGGCGCCATGACGATCTGGGTGGATGGGGACAGCGCCCCGCGCGACATCCGCCCTATCCTCGTGCGCCGCAGCGCGAGCATCCCAGTACGCTTCGTCTCGGCGCGCAAGCTCCCCGACGTACCCCCCGCCCTCGCGACCCTCGTGCCAGCCGGGCCAGATGCCGCCGACCTCTTCATCGAAGAAAATATCGCGTTGGGCGACCTCGTCGTCACCCGCGACATCCCCTTCGCCGAACGCCTCGCGGAATCGGGCATTGCCGCGATCAACGACCACGGCGAACTCTACACCAAAGAAAACGCTTCCGAACGCCGATCCCTCCGCGACGCCGCTGCCGAACTCCGGTTTTTGGGCATGGCGCCATCCTCTCCGAAAGGGTCACATAGGACGGCCAAGGAGACGAAGCAGTTTGCGGATGGGTTGGATAGGGCGCTGGCAGCATTAAGGAAGCTGAATCATTGATGCTTGTATAACATTATTATTAAAGAAACGTATTATAATTGTTAGGCGGACGCTCTACCGCGTTTCGCATACAGCAAAAGCGCGGACAACTCGTAAAGGAGTAAGCAAATGATTGGAAAATATAAAGTCATAACGCTTTGCGGAAGTACACGCTTTAAAGAACAATTAGCCTGACTCAGTCCGCAGCTTCGCAGGCTAAATCATAGCTAAGCAAATTGGGGGAATAATGCCAACGCAATCAAGGACCCCTTTTTTAATAATGGTCCTGCTTGTTTTTTTAGCTTCTTGTACATCAAATCCATACGTCTATAAAAACATCGACGCGGAAAATCCTTACCAAACGGATTTTTTAATGCTCGCCGGTTACATTCGCAAAAACCATGCCGGTTTTTACAGGACTCCTTTGCAGACAATTTCATTTCACGATTATGACGAATTAGTCGCCACAACTGCACAGAGGCTTAAGAATGTCAGCAATGCCTCCAATTTCTATTACGAAATCGGTCCATTTATCACGTCATTGCGGGACGGACACACAAGAATCAATGCATTGGTAGGAAAATCGATGGGCATTGGCGCCTGGTGGTTCGATGATAGGCTTGTCGTTACTTCTGTCACTGATCCCTTGGCTGCCGATATTCTGTATTCAGAAATTATAGCCATATCCGGCAAACCAGTGGGAGACATCGAAAAAATCGCCAATCAGTTTATTCCCGCGGATATGGGCCAGGATGACTATAAAAAATTGTATAGCCCCGACCTGATGCTCTCCAATTTCCTTCTTCTTCACCTGGGGCTTATGAACGAGAGAGAGGAAGTTGAACTGACTGTCGTACAAAATAATGAGAAGAGGAATATTACCTTAGCATGTACCTTCCCGTCGGCCTCAAGCGCCTCCGCTGTTCCGGTAAAATTTCGAAACAGTACTACTAAAATAAAGCTTGGCAACACGTACGCCATTATTCCGGATTCGAACAGTCTATATGTACAGCTCAATTCTTTGCCTCAATCAGGCTATTCCGAGTTTTGGCATGAAGCATTCGATTATGCGCAAAGGAATAAAGCAGCCTCCATCATTCTTGATCTACGAAATAATTCCGGAGGAAATAGCATTTGGTGCAATGAATTCCTTTCATATATCATCGATAAACCGAGGGACCTCTTTGTCTACGATGGATGGAAATCCAATTATCCCTATGGAAACGTTAAAGTCTCCAATGGGGTTTGGCCCATGAAACCTAAAAACAGCGAACTCTCCTTTACGGGGAAAATTGCGGTGTTGACAAGCCGTCAAACATTCAGCTCGGCGACTTTTTTTGTCGTCGCGATTAAAGACAATGATTTGGGTATCATCATTGGCGATCAGGTCGGCAACGGTTCCATACGCTATGGTTTCATGTCTGATCCTATTACCTTGCCCTATACGAAAATAAAGTTCGCGACGACGCATTATATCTGGGCTAGAGCCAATAAGGAAATGCTCGCCAGGGAAGGCGCTTCGATATTGCCCAATATCAGGGTTTATGAAACAATCGAGGATCTGAAAAGCGGAACCGATCCCGTATATGAGAAGGCGATAGAGTACCTGGAATGATGTTTGATATTATCATTATCGGCGCGGGTCCGGCCGGCGCGACATTAAGCCGACCCCAATTAGGTAGACATTTAAATGTACTCTATTGTGTTTTGCAGATTCTCTTGTAGCCAGGAATCGGATTTATCCAATTACTCCGTTAACGTAAACCTTCATACAAGGTCATTGGTCAACGGAAAAACCATCTTGCGAAGGATGTACTCTATCTCCTCACACAATTGAATGAGATTGTTCTCATGGTTCAATTTCGCTCCTTGAGCATCCCCTGAGCAGATGCAGTCGACGATGTTGACGTGCTCTCGTTGACGTTGTGCCAAGTCCAACGGGGGGAATCGGCTTTGAAATCGATACAGTTGCTCGCTCAGACCTTCAGAGATCCTAACCGCTCTTGAATTGCTGGCTAAAGCATTGATGTTGTCATGCAGTTCGTGATCGAGTTTGATCCATCTGTCAATGTCTCTATCCGAGGCGGCCTTCTGCATCCGCTCCAAGCAAAGCCGAATGCCTTCCTTGTTTGCGTCTTTGTTTAGCGCGGCCTCTTCCATAATGATGTTTTCGATAGCAATTTTAGCGGCAAAAATCTCCCGTATATCCACAATTGATAGGGAGTAGACCTTCCATCCGACTCCTGGGGAATCTTCCAAAAACCCATCCCGTTTGAGATGAAGCAATGCTTGATGGATTGGAGTTCGGCTCATTTTAAGCTTCCGTGCCAACTCGATCTCAGAGAGCACCTCACCAGGCTTGAGCGCGTACGACATGATTAAGTCTTTAATGCACAAGTATGCCTTGTTGGTGAGAGGTTGGGTGGACGAATCCGTTTCATTAATTTTTTCCATACTATCAAACTTATATAC
>DATMZF010000046.1:0-27346 GCA_035560555.1 Rectinemataceae bacterium | reverse complement strand
GGCAAGTATCGTCGTGAGCATGATGTCATTCTCCTGCACCAGCTTTTCACTCATGATACGTCCCCCCGTTTTCGTCGCGATGAGCGAAACGCCGCGAAGCATCAGCCCGGTGACCATATCGGTGCAGCCATCATGGGACAATTACGGGCCGGGAAATAGCCATGGAAAGACGTATGGGAACAGGAGAATATCGAGCTTCAACGTCACCATCCGCAACAATACGGGCGGCGCTGTCCGCATATTTTGGAACAAGTCCACATTGAAGTACAACGGCGGGTCGTACTATCCCTTCATAGAGGGGCAGAATTATGGGAATACCCTTTCGTCCATGGGGCCAATGATCATTCCGCCTTACGGGACGGTGAGGAAAACCGTATTCTCGTCGCAGCAGGCCTTCAATAAGCCCGGCAAGCGCGATGTCTGGGAAATGCGGCCCATCGAGACCGATAACGCGGTGCTCGTGTTCTTCGTGCAGTCCAACGATTTTGAGGATTATTATTCGATAGCGATTCGGTAGATCGCCTGAAGCCTATTAACGCCGTACTATTTGAAACGATTGGACTAGATGTTGAAGCATACGCCGAAATGGTCTTTGGCGAATTGCCATAGGCTTACTGCATGTCAGGGGTTGCGCTGTCAATCGCAATTTTCGAAGTAAAGATTGTATTTCTTCCAGAATTGCTTGGGAACGGGAATATCGTCTCGCCCTTCGATGACGGCGACAGCGTCACGGATCTCTTGCAGACTGGCCCTACCCTCATCGTACATGAGTTTGAGAAGGTCAATAGTACTCATGACGGGAATGTCGAATTCCGCCGCCAATGATGTCATTGGCCCATCATCTGTGATCACGATCGCTCCAAAAGCGAGGGCATATGCCAGGCAGAAGTTGTCCACCGGCGATGTGCCGATCTGGAGATCTCGAGCCGTTTCCCTAATGTACTCAAGATCCGTTTCAATTTCCTTACGGTTATTATGGCTCACACGAAGATAGTGGCCGCGGTCCTGTGCATACATCTCCGAGCTGGCCCAATGGAATTTGCTTGTGAGCCGAGGATTGCGCTTGAGTTCCCGATCGAGGTCGGGGACGACACGGAGCTTGCAGGGCGGAGAGCCAAAGATGGTCGAAATGAGTGGATGGAAAGAGTCCGCTATCCTGAGATAGGCGTTGGTATCGAGCAGAAACAGTCGTTCATCGCTGGGCGAGATCACCGAGGATCGCCTTTGCGTCTGCTGGGCTTATACCGAGACTCGCAGCGACTATGCCTTCCGATTCCCCATGCTCCGCTATGTAGGCCCTGAGGGCTGAATAGAATGGGCTCTTAAAAATTTCTTCCGATGCGCGGATTAGATCGATCGCGTTCGGTATATCAGTTGAAAAGATGCTTGAGCTGACGAGGCCATACTCTTTATTGAAATTAGCAGCGGCGCCGAAGATAGCCTTGCCCAGGAGCTCTTCGCCTCCGCGTGAGCGAGCGATGGAGTCTATTCGCTTCGCAATAGTAATGGGCGACACAATGAGATCCCGCGCGACAGCGAGGATACGCAGTATCCTCGCGCCCATATCGGAGAGTTCGGAGAGTCTTTCGAATTCATCGATGGCGATATTCTCGGGAACGAGTATCGCTGAGGCGAAGGCGTCGGAGAACTTTTCCGCTTCTGGGCTATTGAGAAGCCCGGATGTCTTCGCGTGACCGAGCTCATGGAGCATCCAGAATTTAAAGTCGAAAAGTTTGGTATCCAGGTTGAGGTATATAATTGTCGTCTGCGAATCCGGTAGATAGACATGAAGAGCGTTATCCAGGCTTTCTTTCTCGCCCCAGAGCACGGGGACAAGAATTGCCTTGAGCTCGCTGAAGAGGCCAATGATATCCTCGAAACGGATCTGTTTCCCTCCGCAGCCCATCGCGGCGCGCGTTTCCATGGCGGCTTCTTCTATGTAGGATGTTTCGTTGCGAGGCGAGATGAGGCGTGCGGGAGCGCTGAGGCGATGGAAGGGTAGATAAGGAATCAGAAGGCTTGCTGCATATCCCAAGCCCTTGGCGCGCTCCTCGTCCTCGGCCTTTACCTTCGCGTTGCCATGCTTCCTATAAGCTACAACCGGCTCAGCGACTCCACCGCTTAAAACGAGCTCCGAATAGCTAAGGGTGAGGAGCTTGCCAAGGCGGAGCAAAAGAGCCGGGCGGGGGAATTTCTTACCTCTCAGCCATTCTGAAACAATGGTTCTCGATACCCCCAGCGAAGCGGCGAGAGCGGCTGCATTCAGCCCCAATTCCTGCATAGCCTGCTCGATTCGATCGAGGGAAAGTCGTTTGTCTGCCACGTATAGAATGTATCACAGTAGTAAACTTTCGTCAACTTTAAAATTATTCTTGTCTTATTTGTTTCATAGCTTACTGAATTGCTCAGATTAAAGTAATAGGGCCAAGTGGGGGTAGCGGAGAAGACCGGAAGGCGCGCGAATATCGAAGATAATCGCGCGCCTGAGGACTTCGGAGCGAGGGGGAGCAGCGTCAAGTTAAGTGGGTGCGTGTACCATGTGGCGGCCCGCGGGGGTACGCTTTCAAAGGCGGGCCCCATGCGTGAAGGCGACGCCTTTTAGCGTACTCCCGCGGGTTGGCTCATGAAGGGGCCGCGCTCCCCCTTTGATGTCGCGCGCTATCTTCTAATTTCGGAAAAGCCGCAGTAAGGAATAAGCGCGTTCGGGATGGCGATGGACCCGTCGGCGCGTTGGAAGTTTTCCATGACGGCGATGATGCCGCGCGAACAGGCGATGGCGGTGCCGTTGAGCATGTGGACGTACTTGTTCTTGCCGTCGTCGTCCTTGTACTTGATGTTGAGGCGGCGGGCCTGGAAATCGGTGCAGTTGGAGGTCGAGGTGACCTCGCCCCATTCGCCGCCGTTGCGACCGGGCATCCAGGCTTCGAGGTCCCACTTGCGGTAGGCGGGGGCGCCCAGGTCGCCGGTGCAGGTGTCGACGACGCGGAATGGGATGCCGAGGCCCGAGAATATCTCTTCCTCGATCGAGCGCAGGTATTCGTGGGTGGCGTCGGATTCCTCGGGCAGGGTATAGGCGAACATCTCCACCTTGGTGAACTGATGGACGCGGTACAGCCCTTTCGAAAACTGGCCGGCCGAGCCCGCCTCGCGCCTGAAGCAGTGCGAGACGCCCGCGAGCTTGAGGGGCAGTTTTTCCTTGTCTATGATGGTGCCCGAATAGTAGCCGCCGAGGGTTATTTCAGCCGTGCCGATGAGGCAGGTGCCTTCGCCTTCGATCGTGTAGATGTTCGACTCGGCGCCGCGGGGATTGAAGCCGATGCCTTCGAGTATTTCCGTCCGGGCGATGTCCGGGGTCTGGAAAAGGGTAAAGCCTTTTGTGCGCAGGATGTCGAGGGTATAGCGGACAAGGGCCATTTCGAGAAGGACGGCTTCGTTCTTGAGATAGTAGAACTTGGTGCCGGACACCCTGGTGGCGGTGTCGAAGTCGATGAGATCGAGGTCGGCTCCCAGCTGGACGTGGTCCTTGGGCTCGAAATCGAACTTCGTGGGCTCGCCTGAGCGCTTTACCTCGAGGTTGTCCTTGTCTTCCTTGCCGCGAGGGGCTTCCGGATGGGCCATGTTGGGTATTTTAGCGCCCTCGATGGCGAGCCGGGCTTCGATGTCGGCGAAACTCGCCTCGCTTTCGGCGATTTTTTCCTTGAGCTCCTTGCCTTCCTCGATGCGCGCCGCCCTTGTGGCGGGGTCGAGCTTGCCCTTCATGGAGAGGGCGTTCTCGTTCCGCAGCTTGCGCAGTTCCTCGATCTCGCGCAAGAGGGCGCTCTTCTCGTCGAAGAGCGCGACGACGAGATCGGCGTCGGCGCTCATGTACCGGTCGGCTATGTTCTTCTTGACGGTCTCAAGGTTGTCCTTGATGAATTTGTATTCCAGCATAATGGCGGAATGATATACATCCGCTTTCCGAAACACAAGGAGGCCGTACGGCTTCTTGAAGCGAAAGCCCGATGCAGGTTACGATGGGTTCGTGATAGACAGAATACAAGGCATCCGCGAGCGCCTGCGCGAACTCGATACGATGGTTTCCGATCCAGCGATTCTCAAGGATCAGGCGAGGTACAGGGATATCATGAGGGAGCGCTCCCGTCTTTCCGCGATCGACGAGATGGCGGCCAAATTCGAGGGAGTCCTCGCGGGGCTCTCCGACGCGACGGCGATGCTAAAAGGCGAATCCGATCCCGAGCTGCGCGCCATGGCCCAAGAGGAATACAATCTTCTGGAAGCCAGGCGGAAGGAACTGGAAATCGCGCTCAGCGACCTTCTCGCGCCGCGCGATCCGCTTGCCGACAAGTCGGTGATCATGGAGATAAGGGCGGGCACCGGGGGAGACGAGGCCGCGCTTTTTGTCGCCGACCTCTTCCGCATGTATTCTCACTATTCCGATTCCCAGAACTGGCGCATCGAAGTGATGAGCGCGAGCGAGACGGAGCTGGGCGGTTTCAAGGAAATCATCTTTTCGGTGAACGGCGAGTCCGTCTACGAAAAGCTGCGCTGGGAATCCGGCGTGCACAGGGTCCAGAGGGTTCCCACCACGGAGAACTCCGGCCGGATCCACACGAGCGCCGTGACGGTGGCCGTGCTTCCCGAGATGGAAGAGACCGAGATCGACATAAAGCAGGAAGATCTGCGCATCGATGTCATGCGTTCCGGCGGCCCCGGCGGGCAGAGCGTCAACACCACCGACTCGGCGGTGCGCGTCACCCATCTTCCCTCGGGCCTCGTCGTCCACTGCCAGGACGAGAAAAGCCAGATAAAGAACAAGGCGAAGGCCATGCGCATCCTGCGCGCCAGGCTTTTCGAGCTGGAGGACGCCAAGCTCCAGGCCGAACGTTCGGCGGACCGCAAGAGCCAAGTGGGTACGGGAGACCGTTCCGAACGCATCCGCACCTACAATTTCCCGCAGAATAGGCTCACCGACCATCGCATCGATCTGACACTGTACAAGCTCGACCTGATAATGGAAGGCGACATCGGGGAACTCGTCGATGCCCTCGTGGCCGACGCGCGAAGGAAGGCCCTCGAGGGAAGCGTTTAATGCGGAAGGATCGCGGTCGCCCGGCGCCTTGGCGGCAGATTCCTCGCGCCTGGCCCCCCGAGCGCCGGGCGATCGAGCGACGTTTGCGATGACCTACAGGGATTTTCTCGCCGCGAAGGCGGCCGAACTGCGTCGGCGGCAAATCGGCTCCGACGATACGGCTTTTCTCGACGTCTCCCTGATTCTCGCCCACTGTCTGGGCATTCCAAGAACCCAGCTCCTGATGAAGTACCCGGAAACCATCGCTGCCGGCGGCATCCCTCCCGCGTTCGAGGAGGCCTGGACTCGCCGACTCGCCGGCGAAAGCGTCGCTTACATCGTCGGCGCGAAAGAGTTTTTCGGTCGGGATTTTCTCGTCGACAGGCGGGTTCTGGTACCGAGGCCCGATACCGAGACTCTCGTGTCCGCGGCCCTCGAAGTGGGCGACGCCATGACGCGGGACGGGCGAGGGCGATCCGGCCAAGGGCGATCCAGCCAGGGACGGCCCGGCCATGCGCTTCGCCTCCACGATCTCTGCACAGGGTCTGGGGCCGTAGCCATCAGCGTCGTCGCCGAAAGGCCGGCCTGGTCGGTGAGCGCGTCGGATATCTCGGCCGACGCCCTCGACCTCGCTCGCGTCAACGCATCTAGGCTTCTTAAAAAAGAACTTCCGCTTCTTCTCGCCGATCTCCTCGCGGGGCTCGAAGGTCCTTTCGACATCATAACGGCCAATCCTCCGTATGTGCCGACCGGAGAGACGGCGGCGCTGCTCTCCCAAGGATGGAACGAGCCCGCCCTGGCTCTGGACGGTGGCCCCGATGGCCTCGATATCGTATCCCGCCTTGTTCGCCAGGCAGGCGCCGTCCTTGCGCCCGGCGGGTTTCTTTTGATAGAAACCGACGCTTTGCAATCGGAATCCCTCCGTGTTATGTTCAAACGGGAAGGGTTTAGCGATATAAGAGTATGGAGGGATCTCGCGGGCCTGGAAAGGATCACGGGAGCCAGAAGACCCTGAGTGGAGCGTCGACGATGGATGAGAAGATCGTTCAGTTTCTGGAAAAAGTCCGAGGCGCCTTTGGCGATGAGGGGGCCGCCCTCGTTTCCAAGGCTATCGATTGGGCCATGGAAAAGCATGGCCCCTCCCTGCGCGCCTCGGGCGAACCCGCGTGGGAACACGATTTCCGTGTCGCGGCCACCCTCTTCGATATGGGCATGGATATGGATTCGGTGATCGCCGGCCTCGTCCACGACAGCACCGACCATCGTATTTCCGGCTATTTCCCGAAAACCGACGGACCGAACGTCGCGCCTTCATCCTCGACGCGTCCCGCGGGCAAAAATGCCGTCCTGTTTCAAGGACAGATCGCGGGCCAGGCGGCGGGAGCTGTAGCGGCGCCTGCGGCTAGGCCAGCGGCAGGACCCGCCGCCGGACAGGAAGCTCCCGCTGTCCGCAAGGGAAAGCCCGGCCACCAGGAACAGAAACCCGAGGATAGCCAGAAGGAAGCGCACAGAAAGGCTCTGGCCGCCGTCCCTGATCCGGCGATTTCCGCGGAATTTGGCGACGATACGGCGAAAATCGTAGCCGGGGTCGCGAGGCTTTCCACCGTCCGCGCCAAGAACAAGACCGTCCAGGCGGCCGAGACGATGCGGAAGATGCTCTTCGCCATGACGGGCGATATCCGCGTCATCATCGTCAAGCTCGCCGACAAGCTGGACAGCATGCGCACTCTTAAATGGCTGCCCGAGGACAGGCAGAAGACCATCGCGGCCGAAACCCTCGACATTTTCGCCCCGCTCGCCGACAGGCTCGGTATTTCCTGGCTCAAGGACGAACTCGAGGACCTCTCCCTCAAGGTGCTCAACAGGGAGGTTTTCGATCAGATAAAGGATATCGTTTCGGCGAAAAAGGCGACGAGGGAGAAATTTCTCGCCAGGGTGAGCGAGGAGATACGCAGGGCCTCCCTGAAAGAAGGCATAAGCGTCGAAATCGGCTCTCGCGCCAAACATTTCTATTCGATCTATCAGAAGATGCGCAGAAAGGGCAAGCCGGCCGAAGAGCTCTACGATCTGCTGGGCCTGAGGCTCATCTGCGAAAGCGACAACGACTGCTACGCCTTGCTCGGCCTCGTTCACAGGCTCTGGAAGCCCATCGATGGCCGTTTCAAAGACTATATCGCCATGCCGAAGGCCAACGGCTACAGAAGCCTGCACACGACGGTGATGTGCTACGACGGTCAGCTCCTCGAAGTCCAGATCCGCACGCGCTACATGCACGCCATCGCCGAATACGGCGTAGCCTCCCACTGGCTGTATAAAAAAGGTTCCACGGCCGAACGTCCCCGACTCGAGGACCTGCCCATCATCAACCGCCTGAAGCAGTGGAATGAGTTCGTCTCCCAAGGGGCCGAATACCTCGATGAGATAAAGCGCGAACTCCTGAAGGACTCCATTTTTGTCTTCACTCCCCGGGGCGAGGTCATCGAGCTGCCGGCGGGAGCCACCGCTATCGACTTCGCCTTCGCCATCCATTCCGACGTGGGGAGCCACTGCCTGGGCGCCAGGGCCGACGGCGCCATCATCCCTCTCGACGCCGAACTCAAGAACACGCAGATCGTGGAGATCATTACCTCACCTCTCGCCAAGCCGAACCTCAACTGGCTGAAGCTCGCCCACACCTCCAAGGCTCGATCGAAGATAAGGGCCATCTTAGTCCAGAGCGGCCAAGCCCTGGCCATCGACAAGAGCATCGTCGTCGGCAAGAAGCCGGCCGACGAGAAAAGCAAGGAAGCCGCGCAGCAGGAAGAGGCGAAGTTGCAGTCCGAAAAAACCTTCGCCGCCGCTGGCGCCGAGCATGGCCGGACCGAAGTGGAATTCCGCACCTACAAGCCCCAGCAGGAACTCAGGAGCGACCGCGTGGGGCTGTCGATAAATGGCGCGCGGAACATGATGATCCGTATCGCCGGCTGCTGCATGCCGGTGACGGGGGACGCCATCGTTGGTTATGTCTCAAGGGGCAGAGGCATCATCATTCACCGGGCGGACTGTACGTCGATAAACGCGGTGGCGGATTTCGCTCAGCGAAAAATCGAAGTGCGCTGGGAAGACGCCTCATACTGCATCGCGAGGTTCAGGGTGTCCACCAAGATGGAGGCCGGCATATTCTCCGAGATCGAGAACGCGGTGAGGAAATTCGCGGGCCGTCTGCGCGAGGGCAAGCTGGGCGAACGCGGCGATGGGACCCTGTCGGGATTCTTCACGATGGAGACCGACACGAAGGAGAATCTGAAGAAGGTGTCGAAGGCGCTCAAGGGTCTACCGAGCATCATTTCCATAGAAGAGGAATGAGGGCGCCTCTTCCCGCCCACGCTTTCCCCCCTTCCGCGAGCCCTATTTCCACCAAAAAGCTTTCTGCGGCGTTATGATCTCGAAGCCGTACGCGTCGAAGCCTTTCTTCCTGGCGGCGTAATCGCCAGGTTCGAGATGTATCGACACCACTTCCAGATTCTTCATGAAGTATTCGTCGGCGAAGGCGGTGATATCCTTGCTCGTCATGCCGGCGATCCTGTCGGACCAGGCTTGAATCCACGCGCTTCCGCCCAGGACCCAGCCGTCGGCTATAGCCGAGGCAGCCTCCTGGGGGTCGGCGAACATATCGTTCCTCTTTTCGACGAGAGCTTCCTTGGCGCGCGCGTATTCCTTCGGGGTGAAATAGCCCGAGCTGGTCTTCATCGCGTACATTTCCGAACCGCGCACGATCTCCTTGAAGCTGAAGACGTTTTCGGCGGCGTTCACCTTCGCGTCGAGAAGGATGCGCGCCGATACGGAAAACCATGAGCCGCAGCTCGAAAGCTGATACCTGGCGGTGATCGCCGATGGGGAAGACCCTTTCGGCATGCCCTTCGTTATGGCCTGGGCTAGCCTCGAGCCAGGCTGGGAAGCCATTTCCGCCCAGAGTTCGGCGCTTGCCGACTTGCCGGATCCCGCATCGGGGCCGCGGTAACGCATTTCGATGAGAGCTTCCCCGGGAGGAAGGGACGCGTCCGCGTAGACCATGAGCGTGGGTCTGGTGACTCCGGGCTTCGGAAACGCCGGCATCGGGGATTTCCATGGGTCGGCCGCTTTTTTCCAGGATGAGAAGGATTTTTCGATCATCGGCAGAACCGTTTCGATCGAGAAATTTCCGGCGATGATGAGCGCCGCGTTGTTGGGCACAAGCCAGGTGCCGGCGATTTCCTTGAGGGTGTTTTCGTCGGCGGCGTTGATGATGGCATCCGTACCCAGAATGTCGAAGCGCCACGGCGCGGCGGAGAAGAGTTTTTTGGCCATGGCCGCCTCGAAGATGGCTTTGGGGTCGGACAGAGCCTGGGCTATATCGGTGAGGCTGGAACTTCTCGCCTGCTCGAGGGTGAGTGGATCGGAGAAAGCGGTCTCCAGCCTCAAGCCCGAAAAAAGATAGGCGATAGTGTCCAGCCCCTGACCGAGCATTTCGGGGGCGAGAAGAAAGGAAAGGCCGAAGCGATCGGAAAGGGCGCCTCCCTCGATCGATGTGGCGCCGAGGGAATCCATGGCCCCCGCCGGCTCCGGCTCTCCGGGTGAAGCCGCCGTTCCCCTGAACAGCACTTTCTCGAGCAGACGGAAGAGTCCCGCCGTCTTCTTCGTCTGGGCCTCGGCCCCCCCCTTGAACACGATGCCCAGCGAGACCGAAACGCTCTCGGGAAGCGGCAGCAGGATGAGGTCCATTCCATTGCCGAGGGTGGAGGCGGAAATGGCGGCTGGCCCGGACGCCGGGAGGACCGAGGCGGTTGGCGCGGGCGTCTGGGCAAAGAGCTGGTCCGATAGCGGCAACAGGACTATCCAGGCCGCAGAGATGATGGCCATGAAAGCCCGGAAAGACAGGGGACGTCGCCGCGGACATCCGGGAGTATCGCATTCATTCCGTGTGGCGCAAGTATCCGGACTCTTCATTTGTATCATCATCCAATACTAGAAAATATGGTCCGGGCTGTCAACCTTGATGGTCGCACGCGCGAATCCGCCGCCTTGTCGATCCGGATCATTTCGGTTGCTTTCCCTGTGGGCTGATTGTAGAATTCGCGAATGGCTAAAAACACGATTCCCACGATGGCTTCCTATGGAACGGGAAAATTTCTCGCCGAATTCCTGACAGGCGCCTTCGCCTCCCTCGTTTTCAAATACTATGAAACCGAAATCGGGCTCCCCGCCGGTCTCGTCGCCCTGGCGATCGTGCTCTATTCCGTATGGAATGCCCTGAACGACCCGCTGATCGGCTTCATCACCTCCCGGCCCACCAGGTTGACCGGTCGCCATGGCCGACGCTTCCCCTGGATCGTCGCGGGATCCTTCACCTGCGCGCTCGCCTTCGTGCTCATATTCGCGCCGCCCGCCGCGTCTTCAGGCGTCGTCTTCCTCTGGCTCCTCATCTCCATCTGCCTCTACGACGCCCTCTATTCCACATGGGAAGTCAACTATCAGTCGGTCTTCCCCGACAAGTTCCGCGAAGATGCCCCGAGGGCGAAGGCCGCGGGCATAGCCACGCTTGTGGGCGTCCTGGGCGTGGCGGGTGGCGCTGTCCTTCCAACCTTCTTCGTGCGCTATGGACAGCCCGGAACCTATCTCAAGAACGCGTTCATATTCGCCGCCGTGAGCGTCGCCGCCGCGGCGCTCATGCTGCCGGGGGTTCGCGAAAGCCCCGACATGATAGCCCGTTATCTCGCGCAGGAAGCCGGCCGAAAGGAAAAAACCTCGCTTAAGGCCCAACTCAAGGAAGCCTTCTCCAGCCGCAATTTCCTCGCCTTCATCATTCTCTACTTTTTCTACCAGTCGGCCGCGATATCCATGACGGCGTCCATCCACTATGTGGGGGACTACCTTCTCGGCGGCAGGAGCACGACGCTCATATTCGCCGGCATGCTCGCCGGCGCCCTGGCGGGCATCCCTCTGTGGCTCGCGATGCGCAAACGCGTGCCATCCAATCAGAGGCTACTGGCGATGTCCGCCATGGGGCTCGCCGTCTTCTGCCTGCCCCTCATGTTGGTGACGGGCTACTATGGGTTCGTGGCGGCTATGTTCGCCTGGGGGCTCTCCTTCGGCGGCTTCTGGATGCTCATGACCCCCGCCATGGCCGACGTCATCGATGAAATAGTGGTGACGACAAAAAAGCGGGACGATGGCGTCTACATCGGCTTCAGAGCTTTCGCGGGCAGGCTCGCCTACGCGGTCCAGGCTGTCTCGTTCTGGATCGTCCACAGCCTCACGGACTTCGCCCAAAGCCCCCGCGCCCCCAAGGCCCAGTTCGGCATCAGGCTCCATACGGCCTTGATCCCAGCCCTTCTGCTTCTGGTTGGCGTGGCGATTTTCCTGAAGATGAATACGCTGAATGCGGAAAAAGCGGAAGATAACCGGAAGGCCATGAAAAAACTGGGGCTCTGAGAGGCTTCTAGCGGCGTTTGTCGCCGTCAGCGCCCAATAAGTGCCGTGGGGCCGAATAGGCGGTGGGCAATTCTTCCAGGAAGTTGTTCTTCACTCGTTCGAACATCATGAGGAGTTCTTCTTTGGTATAGCCGATTTCGTCGTGGAGGGGGTCGACGAAAAACTTCGCGGGCTCAAGCCTCAACGCCTCGCTGAGTTTGAGCAGAGTCTTCGCCGAAGGCCAGCTGCGTCCCGTCTCCAGGTTGGCGATGAATCCCGGGGAGAGCCCAGCCAGTTCGGCGAGAGCCTCCTGGGATAGATTCATGATTGCCCGCCGAGTCTTGAGGTTCGAGGCGAGGCATTCCTGGACATAGTTCATTATACCTACCATACCCGAAGCTGGAGGTTTCGCCATTTACGGATGCAGAGAATTGTCCCTTCTGAAAGAAAGGATCGGACGACGATCCCCCCTTGGGGAGGCGTCGGCGTCCTTAAGCGCGTCGTTCGTGAGCGCGTCGTCCCGGCGCGGGAAGCTTTGTTGACCAAAGCGAAGGCTGAGCTTAGTATTGCCCTATGTTTGAAAGCTCAGTATACGAATCGCGGCGGATCAGGCTCGCGGCCTCGCTGCGCGATCGCGGCGCCAGCGGACTGGTCCTCCTAGCGGCCCACGCCGAAAGTCCCATAAACTACCCCGACAACTGCTACCCCTTCAGACAGGATTCCAATTGGCTCTACTTTATCGGTCTGGGCGAGCCCAACATGATCGCCCTCATCGATATCGCCGACGGAAGCGCCACATTGTTCGGGGACGACCTATCCATGGACGACATGATCTGGACAGGATCCAAACCCGGAATCGCCGATCTTGCCGAACGCTCGAAGATCGACTGCGTCGTGCCGCTTTCGCTCGCGAGGCGATACATCGACGACGCGGCGCCGTCCTGCGCGCATTTCCCTCCCTTCTGCAGGGAAGAGACTCTCCGCCGCGTGGCCCGCATCCTCGAACTCCCCGTGGACATCATCCGCGACAGCGCCAGCCCCGACCTCGTCGCGGCGATCATCGCCATGAGGGAGATCAAGGAAGAGAGGGAGGTGGCCGAGCTGGAAAAGGCCACCACCCTGAGCGCCGAAATGCACATGACCCTTTTGCGGGACCTGCGTCCCGGTTGGACCGAGATGGAAGCGGCGGCGCTTTTTCAGCAGATCGCGGCGCGGCGCGGCTGTTCGCTCAGCTTTGGCACGATCGGAACCGTGAACGGCCAGGTGCTCCACAACCATGACAGAGACTCCCTATGCGCGGATGGCGACCTGTTCCTCCTCGATGGCGGAGCCGAGCTCCCTTCCGGATACGCGGGCGATCTCACGACGAGCTTTCCCGTCGGCAAAAAGTTCTCTCCGCGGAGGGCGGCGATCTACCGGATACTCCTATCCATGTTCGCTGAAACGACTGGTATCCTGAAGCCGGGGTTAGCCTTCGTGGACGCCCACAAGGCCGCGTGCCTGGCCTTGGCGCGGGGACTCGTCGAGCTTGGAATCATGAGGGGGGATCCCGCCGAGGCGGTCGAGGCTGGCGCGCACGCTCTCTTCTTTCCCCATGGGATTGGCCACATGATAGGCCTCGACGTGCATGACATGGAGGGCCTCGGCGAGGACAATGTCGGCTACTCCGACACGGAACGAAGCCCGCAGTTCGGCCTCCATTCCTTGAGGCTCGCGAAACCCCTCGTGCCGGGGATGGTTCATTCGGTGGAACCGGGCATCTATTTCATCCCCGGACTCATGGACAAGTGGCGCGCCGAAGCTCTCAACGCGGCATTCATCGATTACGCGGAACTGGAAAAATGGCGGGGTTGCGGGGGAATGCGCGTCGAAGAGGATTGGCTCGTCGCGCCGCAAGGTTGCCGACGTCTCGGCCCAGTCCTCGATAAAAGCCTGGAAGCCATAGAAGAAGCGAGGAGCGGAGCATGAAGACAATATTCACATCGACCTTTCAGGACGACGCCATTGTCGTCTTAAGCATCCTGAAATCGGGCGGAATAGAGGGGGTGATGATGGCGGACAACATGCTCACCATGAATCCGCTCTTCTCCACGGATATCAAGGGCGTCAGCATCGTCGTCCCCGACGATCAGGAGGAAGACGCTCTCTGTCTCGTGGAAGACTACCGAAAACGGACCTCTTGACGGCTTTATTGAAATCATTTTGTTTTTCCGATAGAATCGTGTAAATAATGAAACGTTACGCATTTAAAACAGTTGCCTTTATCCTTCTCCTCTCCTTTTTATCCGTCGCCATCATAACGACGATAAGGATTTCCAAGAGGGATACGCAATTCAAAGCCACGCAGATCGGTCTCAAAATGATGCTTCAGGTACAGGCGTCGGCGCTCAATGACGGATATTTTTCCTGGACAGAGCTCAGGCGCCTGGTGGAAGAAAACAAGATGTCCGAAGCGCAGATCCTCCTGAACGATGTCTTCGAAATCTATCCCTTCATAAAAGAGATATCGATCCGACGCGGCGATCCTCCCGCGAAAGGCTACGACATCATAGGCACCGACGCGGCCTTGGATCTCGTTTTTGGACTGAAGGACGATTACGGATTCAATCCGCTTCCCGGTTGGGTCGGCGTGGCCTCGATAAAGGCGCAGGATCTTCTGGACGCCCTTCAATCGGGAAGAAAACTGGTCGTCGATCCGGCCAAGGGGCATGAGCTGGCGTATTCGCTCAAGGCCGACTACGAGGACCCCCTCCTGAACTGGCTGGACTACCTCTTCATCATCACCATGACCATGGCGATCGGCTATTCCGTCTCCGCGTGGCTCTGGCGCAAGAGCGTCTTTTTCTACGAGACGAAGGGACTCGAGTCCATCATTTTCCTGTTTGAGCAGACCGAGCAGCTGTCGGCCAACCATTCGCGTCGCGTAGCCGTGCTCACCCTGTACCTGGGCGACAAGATGGGCTACAAGGGAAGGAGGCTCCGTAATCTCTACACCGCGGGGCTTCTCCACGACATAGGCAAGATCAGCGTTCCCTCGACCCTTCTCCTGAAGAACGGACCGCTCACGAAATCCGAACAGCAGGCGGTGGCTGCCCATCCGATCATCTCGGCCCGGATACTGAAGAATTTCAAGGAATTGACCCACCTCAGCAACATCGTTCTTTACCATCACGAGCGCATGGACGGTTCCGGCTATCCCGAAGGGCTGGCGGGAGCCGATATTCCGGAAGAATCGAGAATCATCGCCGTCGTGGATGTTTTCGAGGCGCTCGTGGGCGAGCGGCCATACAGGGACCCCGTTGAGCCCAAAGAAGCCTTTGAAACGCTGCGGCTGATGCCACTCGATCAGTCGATCGTCGATATTCTCATCGCCAGCTACCAGGATTTCAAGAAATTCCAGCCCCCGAAATGGGCTTTGGAATATCATCACAACCTGGAAAAGATCTGAGCCTTTTTTCTTCCGTCCTGGTCCCTATACGGATTCCTGCTGTTTCTCATGAAGGCCTTGTAGGCCGCGCATGAGGCGTAGTATCCATCCGGTCCCTTGAACGAGGAAAATTCATCGCAGCGGAAAAGCTCCAGAAGGTCGACGAAGCGGCTGTCGAGGATGATGTCGCTCACCGTCGAGAGGGGAATTCGTGGCAGGCCGGCGGGCAGCATATGCCAGCGTATCATGAAGCAGGCGTCGCCGATGATCTTTTCATCGAAGCCGAGCGAGCGCAGGAAACGGGCGGCGATCCTGGCGCCAATTTCGGCGTGTTTGTCGAACCGATGCCCCTCGCTCGCCTCCGAGTGGGGTTTTCCGATATCGTGCAACAGAAGGGCGAGGGAGAGCGTCAGGTCGGGCGATTTCCGGTAACCAAGGGCTTCCATCGTGTGGGACCAGCCTCCTCCTTCGGGGTGGCAGTCCTTGGCGTGGTCGACGAGGAGGAGGGCATCCAGATCCGGCCAATAGGCTTTGACGAAGCCGCTCTCCTTGAGTAGCTCGAAGGACGCCGCCGAATTAGGCCCCTGGAGGATGAGCGAAAGAAGATCCCTCTGCCAGGTGGCGGAAACCGAATCGGGGAGCGGAAGGGCGCGGGCCGGCGTTTTCGAGGCTGGCTGGAGGCGCGACAGATAGGCCGCCGTTTCAAAGAGGATGTTCTCACCCTCCCGCAGCTCTATGGTGAACTGGCGGTTCTTCAAGACGGAGTAAGTCCCCTGCGGATCGAAATAATGACCATCGGAGGGGTTCCTGCGGAAATCGCTCAGGGCCAGGGCGCCGATATTCTTCCTGCCGATATCGTCGACGCAGAGAAAACGCGCTTCGAAGCCGGCGGTCGCCGCGTCGAGGCTCGCGTCGGCGTAGGGCAGGGAAGGGTAGCCCAAGGTTTCGAAGTTCCTGGCGAGATCGACGATGCCGCCCTCGACGAGGAAAAATTTTATGGGTTTGTTCATGGAGAAGCCGCAGTAGGAATCCACGGCGGTTATGCCATATTCCCTGAAGGGTATGCGCGCGTTCGCCATGACTGCGGCGATGTCTGTCATCGGTGGAAAGATAGCGGTTTGGCGTGAAAAGGGCAATCCTGGCTGGAAGCATGGCGAGGCGTCGTGCTACAGTCACCCGAAAACGCGAAAACGACGAGGAGTTAGAATGGAAGGTTCCGGCATGATGGCTGAGAAGTTCGACGCGGTACTCTTTGACATGGATGGGGTGCTCGTGGACTCCGAGGAACTCATCGCGCGATCAGCCATGATGATGTTCAGGCGGCGGTACGCGGTCGAAGTGGCCCGAAACGCTTTCTATCCCTACGTCGGCGCCGGGGAAGACCGTTTCATCGGCGGGCCCGCCTCGGATATGGGCTTTCCCATCGACATACAGGCCGCCAAGGCATGGACCTATGAAATATACGACGAGCTCGCGTCGGACTATATAAAGGTCCTTCCTGGCGCCCCGGAGTACCTCCACGCCTGCAGGGAAACGGGTCTCAAGATAGCCCTCGCCTCGGCCGCCGATCTCGTTAAGGTGAGGATAAATCTTCGTATCCTCGGCGTTGGGATCGATTTTTTCGATGCCGTGGTGACAGGTTCGGATATAGAGAGGAAAAAACCCTTTCCCGATATCTATCTGCTCGCGGCTTCCCGGGTTGGAGTGGATATCGGCCGATGTCTCGTCGTCGAAGACGCGGTGAATGGCATTCTCGCCGGAGTGAGCGCCGGCGCCACCTGTCTCGGGCTGACGACGAGCTTTTCGGAAGAAACATTGCGGAAAGCCGGCGCGAGGTGGTGCGCGCCCCATCTTGGCGCGGTGGGATTGCCCTTCCAGCTGGACTGATCGATCCGCGGCTGGCCTATTGCGGCGCGGAAGCCAGCGACTTCAGCCTTCGACGAACCCTTTCAGCTGCTTCTGGAAATCGCTTCTCGGATCGACCGCGAAGCGGGCCTCTCGACCCTGTCCGTCCTTCTCGTAGGAAATCACCATGAGGAGAAAGGGACTGCCGAAAAGAAAGTCCAGGAATTTCTTGGGCGGATTCTTTATCGCGGAGATCGAATCATAGGGAATGACGAGGTCCTCTTCGCTTTTGGCCGGGACGGGAGGGGAGGAGTTCCTGAACATCGAGGCGAACCAGTTTTCCCCCGGCGTCCTCCGAAAACGTATTCCTCTGGGAGAGAGAACGATAAGGCCCCAGTCGCCCCTGTCCTTGGGAGACGAGAAAAGCTGCCCCATCGTCTTCGCGAGCACTTTTTCACCCGTTTCTTTTTCGAAGTCCGTCCAGAAAGCCTCCACGCTGTCTTCCATCGCATCACCTCTTTCTCGACTATACCATAAGCGCGAAAGCCGCGCATCATATCGCCGCGTTCCGATTGCCAAGAAATCGTCCCGGTGCTACTGTCGGCACAATGAATCGGACAGTTTCCATCGCGGCCGGCATCGGCTGGTCGACAATATTCGGCTTCTCGTTTCTCGTCACCAAGAGCGCGCTCGACATGCTCGATCCGATGGAGCTGATTTTCGCGCGCTTCCTCCTGGCCGCCCTCATCATGAGCGTTCTCGTCGCGGCCAAGGTGGTGAAGCTGGACTACAGGGGAAAGAAGCCGGGCATTCTCATCCTGACCTGCCTTTTCCAGCCCATCCTGTATTTCATCTTCGAAACCTACGGGGTGCGCGAGTCGTCGACCAGCACCGCCGGCATCATTCTCGGCGCCCTGCCGGCCTTTGTCGCCCTCTTGAGCATATTCGCGCTCAAGGAAAAGACGACGCCCCTGCAGACCCTCGGCCTCGCGCTCTCGATTCTGGGCGTCGCCATCGTCGTCCTCACCGGCCCCGGGGCGGGCGCGGCCGACGGCGAAGGTACCCTGAGAGGCGTCTTTTTCCTGATAGGCTCCATGCTCAGCGCCGCGCTGTTCAATGTGCTTTCCCGCAAAGCTTCCCGGAGCTTCAGCGATTTCGAGCGGACCTTCGCCATGATGTGGGCGGGGGCTATAGCCTTCGGCCTCATCGTGCTCGTGAAGTCGCTCTGGTTCACCGAGCCCCCCGCGATCTCCGGCTCCCTCCTTTCGCGCATGGCATCGGTATGGTATTCCATAGCCTATCTCGGCGTCCTCTCGTCGATCGTCGCGTTTTTCCTCATCAATGTCACCCTCACCAGGCTGAAGGCCTCGCAGAGCGCCGTCTTCGCCAATCTCGTCACCGTGATAACCATCGTGGCCGGGGTGGCCATACGCAAGGAACGCTTCGAAGTCATGCAAGGTCTGGGCGCGGTCGTGATTATATTAGGGGTATGGATAGCCAACAGACAGAGCCGGGCGGAGAAGGAAACGGGAAAATGAGCGAAAAGACCGGCGCCGGCGAAGCAAGGCCTGACGGGAGCAAAACAAGGCCAGGCGTCGTCGCCAGGGCCGAACTCCCGGATTTCTTCGACATACACTGCCATGCCCATACGCTTTCGCACCCCTCCTTTCTCGCCCTCATTCAGACGCTGAGGATGAGGCGGCTTGAGGCTTTGTTCAGTCAGCTCACTTCCTTCGAATATCTGGCTTCTTCCCTGTTTCATCGGGGCGGCGAGAAAATACGCAATATGCTATCCGTCATGGAGAACGAGCCGGGCGACATCTTCAAACTGATGGAGGACGACCTGACGGGCGTCTACGCGAAATCCGCCGATGAAAAGCCGCTGGCACAGGACGGCGTTCTCGAGCTTGGCGGCCACAGGTACGGCAAGCTCGTCATCTCCCCGCTGCTCATGGATTTCAACGAGCCGGGACCGTACAAGCCCGATACGTATTACGACCGATACCCCAATAAGACCATGGACGCCCAGATCGTCGATGTCATGCTCGGTATCAGGGAGTACAGGCTGACGCGGCCTAACGGGCTTCTCGAAATACAGCCCTTCCTCGGGGTAACGCCGAAAGCCTACACGGCCGAATCGCTGACGCGCTTTCTCGAGACATGGCTTTCGTACTACAGCAGGGATAGGGATGAGGCGAGGGCGGATTTTGAATGCATGGGTGAGCTCCTCGTCGGCGACGTGACGAGAAAACATTCGCCGTTCGCCGGCATCAAGCTTTATCCTCCCCTCGGCTTCGATCCCTGGCCCGCCGACGGCGCCGAAAGGGAAAAGGTGGAAATCCTGTATTCCTTCGCCGAGAAGCGGAAAATTCCCCTCACCACCCATTGCGACGATGGCGGATTCAGGGTCCTCCCTCTCGAAGAATCCTGGCGGAACAGCTCGCCCGCGAGCTATCGTCCCGCGCTGGAAAGGCATCCCGGCCTCATCATCAACTTCGCCCATCTTGGAACCCAGTACAGCATACCCAATCGCCTGGCTCCTCCTCCCACCGCATGGAGGGACGAAATCTTCAAGCTGATGGTGGATTTCCCTGGGGTCTATGGTGATTTTTCGTTCAACGGAGTCTCTCCGGAATACTACGATTCCCTTCTGGCGACGCTTGGAAACATGGAACCATCCACGAGGGCCGTGGCGGAAAGACGAATCATGTTCGGCTCCGACTTCATGGTCAATCTGATAAAAGTGAGATCTTACGCCGACTATTTCAGGATATTTTCGGGGAGCGCCATCGATCCCGAATTGAAAAAAGCCTTCTGTTCGGATAATCCACGGCGCTTCCTCTTTGGGGATTGAGGCTGGCGATTGTCGGGGGCAGGCTTACAGCCCCTGCGCGTCCAGCCATTGATCGAGGATAGTCAGCGCCTCGCCCGCCTGCTTTCTGCCGAGGCCGATCCGGAAATAGGCGGGATCGTAATCGTAGCAGATTCCGGGAAGGATGAGGATTCCCAGCTCCTCCAGAAGCCTTTCGGCGAGCGCCGCGGCGCTGAGCCCTGAATCTTTGCCGGTCCATTTCCTTTCCGCGTTCACCCACCAGCCGCTTCCCCCGCCAATCCTCAGCCTCGGAAAAGCGACCGAACCGCCGCGAGGCGGAATCCATTCGAACATATCTTCCCTGTCGGCGAAAAAACGCGAGAAGGCGGCAAGGTTATTGGCGCAGATATCCCAGTTGCGCGCGATGATCTCGTCCGAATGGCGCAGGGCGATTCCGGCCAGGGTTTCCGAGGGAGCTGACGCGCAGATGGAATTATAATCCTTGACCTGGGCTGTCAAATCGAGGATATCGCGGCGTTGGGCGGCGAGCCATCCTATCCTGAGCCCCGCCAGGCCCCAAGCCTTGGAGAGCACGGAGAGGGAGATGCCATTCTCATAGACGTCGCAGACGGCGGGCAGGCGATCGCGCGGATCGGTCTCCAGGAACCGGTAGACTTCGTCGCAGACGAGTATGGCTCCGCGGTTCTCGCAGAGCGAAACGACGCGGTCGAATTCGCCGCGCGTGAGGATGGCGCCCGTCGGGTTGTGGGGCATGTTCATCACGACGATGGGAGGCGCCCCGGTTCCCCCTCCCTCATGGATGGCCAGGAGTTCGGCCAGTTCGTCGGGATCCAGGAACCACCGGCCCTCGGTCGGACGCAGATGCCAGGGGAGGACGCGGGCGCCGAGAGCCCGCGGCACTTCGCTCAGGGATTGGTAACAGGGCGAATTGACGATCACCGTCTGTCCCTGCCGGACGAGGGCGGTGAAGAGGTTGAGAATCGCTTCCTCGGCGCCGGCGTGGACCAATACCTCGTCTTCGTCCACGGAATCGTACAGAGCCGCTATTTCCTTTCTCAGCATCGGATTGCCTCGCGACTCCGTGTATCCGAGCCATGTCGAGTGAAGACCTTCCTCGGCCTCCGGCTCCAGGGACAGGAGTTCCCTTATCGACATGCTTTCGCAGTCGGAGGTGCAGAGCAGATAACGCGCCGAAAATTCATGTTTCGCGAAATAACGCTCCAGTTCGAAGGGTTTGAACATCTGGCTTTCCTATTCCTTGAGGCCGAAGGCTTTGTTGAAGTTTTTTCGCAGCAGTAGGTCCATCGCCCCGGCGTCGATCCCTCGAATCGCCGCGATCTTTCGCGAAACCGCCGCGATCTTTCCGGGATCCGTCCATGCCTCGCCTTTGGGCGGCTGCCAGGGGGCGTCGGTTTCCGAAAGGATCCTGTCCTCTGGAACTTCCGCGCAGGTTTCCATGGCGTGTTTCGCGTCCCGGAGCAGGGGCATGCCAAAGGAAAAGTAGGCCGGAACGCCTTTTTTCAGGAAGGCCCGCGCGTCCTGGACGCGTCCGGGCCATCCATGGAAGATGAGGGCCGGCAGTTTCACGAGCTTCCCGCCATAGCCCATTATCAGGTCCATTCCCTTCCTGGAATGTATGAGAAGGGGAAGACCCTCGGCGAGGGCGAGGTTCAGCTGGAATTCGAAGGCTTCGCGCTGTCTTTTCATGTTCTCGTCGTTTCTGACCCATTCGGGCCTGTCGCCGAAAAACTCGAATCCCGCTTCGCCGATGAAGGCGATTTTTCCCTTCCCCGCGAGCTCCCTCATATAATCCGCCGTATCCCAGCGTATCGCCTGGGGGTGGATGCCGAAACCAGCGACCGTAAAGGGGAGGCTCGCCCGCAGGGTTTCCGACATCTCGAATTCCTCGATGTCATGGGCGACCACAGCGCCGCGCCAGTCGGGAACCGGAAGGCTCGAGAGAAAATCGGGATCCCGGTCGTTGAGAGCGACGAGATGCAAGTGCGAATCGCTATACACGGCTTCATTGTTGTCAAAGACAGGGCAGCGGTCAATGGCTGGAGGAGCCGCGGGTTGAGGTGGCGCGGCGGTATGCCGCGGGAAATGGCGCGTAAAAAATCGCGAAAAGTCTAAAAAAGTTGCTGCTAGCTATTGAAAAATAATATGCACACAATTATATTATGCAATACAAGGTATTCTTGAAAAGGAGAGAACCATGGAAGCGATTCTGATGGACGTGAAGCGTGCGATGCGATCACTCCAGAGAATGGTGCACGCGGTTTCCGGTGCATTGCGGCCAGGTGTCGAGCTAAAAGTCAGCGGGACTAGTCGCTACAGGGCGATCGGGGACCGTCACGCGATGCGCGATGTCTATGGCAGGGACGGAAGGGTCGATATATACTCGGGCAGGGAGATGGTCCAATACTACATGGCGACGTCTTTCGGCAAAAATCAGCCGTTCTGAGCAGAGCGCCTCTCCGCGATGGCGCGGAAGGCAAAGGGAAGGGGTAGCGCGGGCGCATCGCCGCAAGACGACAGCGCCCGCGTCCCGCTATCTTTCTTCCCTGAAAGGAAAAGCTCATGGATATGTCTGGCGAGCTTTTTGAAAAATGGAAAAGCCAGTTCCGGAAAGGATTTCTGGAGCTCTGCATACTGGAGCTCCTGGGCTCCGGCGGGCGCAGTTATGGGCTCGAGATGATGGAAAGCCTGAAGACCATAGGCATCGATGTATCCGAGGGAACGCTCTATCCGCTTCTCATGCGGATGACGAGAGACGGCAGCATATCGTCCAGTTGGGAAACCCCCGACGTGGGCCATCCCCGAAAATATTACAGCATAACCGGTTTGGGTTCGGCATTGCTTTCCGCCATGCTGGAGGAATACGATAGAAGCGATCGGGCCCGCACGCGCATATCGGGCAGAGGAACGGCACTATGACAAGGAAAGAATACATCGAAGCGCTTTCGCGGGGCCTGGAGGGCTTCGAAGAGGACTCGAGGAGGGACATCCTCCTGGAAATCGAAGACCATATAGACGAGCTGGCGCTCAAGCATCCCGATATGAGCGAAGAGGAGATCGTCGCCGGCCTCGAAAAGCCCGAAACTTTCGCCGAATGCCTCTGCGAGGAATCGGGCGTCACCTGCCACGAAGCCGAAACTGAGGAAAAAGTCCACGCCGACGATAAAAAAGAGCGCGTCAAAGCCAAGACGCGCATCACCATCGACGGGGAAGATCTGGGGGACGTGATCCGTCGGGCCTTCAACGTCGCCACAATCTTCAAGGACGCCGACTTTTTGGGCGTGGAACGCGAGGAACACAGGGATCGCGAAAATCGCGGGAGTCGCGAGGATCGCGATCAGGGCGAGGGCGGCAGGACCCTGCGTTTCAAGGACCTGCCGATCGGAAATGTGAGGGAGATCATCTGCAGGACGAAATCGACCGACATCAAGATTCTTCTCTCGACTTCCGGCCTCTCGGTGAAGGCAAACGGCGACGAAACCCCTTCATTCAGGATAATGAATCGCGACGACAGGACCATGGAGATCGTGGCCATCGGCGGTCCCAGGGAGCCCGAGACCTTGGAAATCGGGATACCGAGCACGGTGGATCAACTCTCGGTCAGGACCCTTTCGGGAGACATCCTCGTCGAGGACAGGGTAGGCGATCTTTCGATACACACGGCCTCCGGCGATGTCGAAGTGAGACTATGCTCGGGCGACATTGAGGTGACGACGGCCTCCGGCGACATAGCCCTCGCGGGCTGCACGGAAAATATTTCTGTCGAAACGGCGTCGGGTTCCGTCGAGGTGGAGATGGACGATCAGTGCAATACGGTATCGGTGACCACTGCGTCGGGCGACATCTCGCTGCTTTGTCCGAGGGATATCGACGCCACGGTGGGCTGGTCCACCATCTCGGGCGACGTGGAATGCGAAGGCATCCAGAGCGGCGCGCGGAGCATCCGGTTCGGCACCGGCCTCATACCCGTAAAAATCAGCTCGGCGTCGGGCGATATCAGGATCAGCAGATCATAGATAACCCAAGGCCTTGGCCTTGGAAGTCAGCTCATCCCTGAACTCTGGCTTCGCGATGGCGATGAGTTCCCTGGCTCTTTCGCGCACCGTCCTGCCGCGCAGGCGGGCGATGCCGTTCTCGGTGACGACATGGTCCACGAGACTGCGGTGCAGGGTGACGGCCGAACCTTCAGGGAGCATGGGCACGATGGTCGACACGGTTCCGTTCTTGGCCGTCGAGTAGCAGGCGATGATGCTTTTCCCGAGGCCGTCGAAGCCCGCCACCGCGCCGGTGGCCGTGTCCGACTGGCCGCCCGTGCCCGAATACTGGTTGGGGCCGATGCTCTCGCTCGCCACCTGGCCGGTTAGGTCCACCGAAATGCAGGTGTTGATGGACACCATTTTCGAGTTCTGCGCGACGACCGACGGGTCGTTCGTCCAGCGTCCGCGCTGGAACTCGACGGCCACGTTGTCGTCGAGCCAGTCGTAGAACCTGCGCGAACCCATCGCGAAGGTGGTGATGAACTTACCTTTCTTCAGCGCCTTTCTGGCGTTCGTCACCACGCCCATCTCGTACAGCTCCATCATCGAATCGACCAGCATCTCCGTGTGTACTCCCAAATCCTTCTTGTCGCGCAGGGCGAGGGCGGCCGCGTTGGGAATCCCGCCGATGCCGAGCTGTATGGTCGAACCGTCGTCGACAAGCTCCGCGATGTGGGCGCCTATCGCCATGTCGGTGGCGTCGGGGTTAGGGGCGGGCAAGGACGGCACTTCCTGGTCGTACTCGACGAAATAACCGACCTGCGAGACATGGACCTGGGTGTCGCCGAAGGTGCGCGGCAGGCGCGGGTTCACCTCGAGCACGACGAGCTTCGCCGCCTCGACCATGTCCTTTTCGTAGGTGATGCCGAGGGAGAGGGAGACGAAGCCGTGCCTGTCAGGGGGCGTGCAGGTGCCGAAGAATATCTCGGGCTTATGGGCGTGGATCCTGTCCGTGGCCGCGCGGTGCAGCATATTGGGGACATAGGTGACCGTGCCCGTTCCGGCCTTGAGGGCCGCGCGCGAACCCGGGGCGTGGAACCAGGAGGCCAGCTCGAAGTGGCCTTTCATCTCGGGCTTCATGTAGAAGTCGTAAGGCTTCAGGGTGAGGACGGAGAAGACCCTGACATCGGTCACCCGGTCGCCCACGATGTGGAAGCGCGACATGCAGCCCTGGGGCTCGGAGGCGCATTGGCCGACGATTATGTCGTTGTCGCTCCTGATCATGGACACGGCCTCGTCGATGGATATCAGCTTGCTTTTGTAGACATCGAGCCAATTCATGGTGTGCTCCCTTACTGGCAGAGTTTTGGCGGCCGCCCGAAATGTCCCGGCCGCGGGTATTTCACAGACGGATCAGCGAGGCGCCGACGGCGAGCCCCGCCCCTGAGGCGACGAGGACGACGAGATCGCCCTTGCGGACGCTTCCAGCCAGGAGCGCCTCGTGGAGGGCCATGGGCACGCAGGCCGAGCCTGTGTAGCCGAAGCGGTCCATGATGGTCGTCGTCTTTTCCATGGGCTCGCCGAGGATGCCCATCACCTCGGCGATGACCGATCGGTTGATCTGGGTGAAGATGTAGTGGGCGACTTCGGACTGCGCGACGCCGGCCTTCTCAAGAAGGCGCCGCACGAGGGGCGGCCACAGCTTCACGTTTCTGTCGCCCGGAAGGCGCTGGAGCAGTTCGAGGCCGTAGGCGCCGGCGTCGAGCAGTTCCTTCGTGACAGGTTTGCGGGTTCCGCCCGCGTAGACGCCGACGTAGTTCCACTGAGTGCCGTCGGCCCTGAAGACGCCCTCGACGTAGCCAGAGGCTTGGCTGGAGGCGTCGTCGTGGGTCGATGGCGCGGTATCGTCGCGCCCGAGAAGGACGGCGCCCGCGCCGTCGGCGAAAATCGACCAGCCGAAGGTGTCGCCGTCGCGGATGTAAGCGGGCATGTTGTAGACGCCCACGACGAGCGCGTAGCGCAGGCTGGGGTCGGAGGCGACGGCGCGGGCGGCCATATCCAGCGCCGTGACGAAACTCGCGCAGGAAGCCCCCACGTCGAAGGCGCGCGACTCCGTCTCGCCCCTCTGCAGCCGGCCCTGGAGCAGTATTCCCGTGGCGGGCGAAATGTACTCGGGCGTGTCGGTCGCCACGACGAACATCCCCACTTCCATGGGATCGAGCGACGCGTCGGCCAACGCAGCCCGCGCGGCTTTTTCCGCGAAATCGGCGGTGGTTTCGTCGAGACCCGACAGCCTCGCGATGTGACGTCGCGCGATTCCAAGCTTGGCCTCGTGCTTCGCCGCGTCGAATTCTATACCCGTCAGTCGTTTCAGTTCCGCGTTGTCGATGGGATCGCCCGGCGCGTAGATTCCCGTGCCTATGATGCGCGCGACTGCCATATCATCCTCCATAGCCGAAGCGGTAGAATTTTCCAATTTCGCTTATCACCGTTCTGGCGTTTTCCGGCGATTGGTCGAATATCACCTCGATGCCCAGATAATGCGCCACGCCCAGCATGAATTCGATCTCCGTCGTTTCGTCGATCATCTGGGCGCTCTCGTCGTGTTCCCGGTAGCCGTCGACGAAGGCGTCGTAATATGCCTTGGCGGCTTCGGGCAGGACGAATTCGGCCTCCCTCACGATGCCGTAGCAGTATCTTTCCAGCGACAGGTAGACGATGAATAGCCAGAGACCGCGAAGTTCGCGCTCCAGCCTGTTGAGCGATGGATCGAGGTTGATGGATATGAAGCGCCTGACTTCCCTGCCGACCCTGTGGATGAGTTCGGCGAAGAAAGCTTCCTTGTTCGTGAAATACGTATAGAAGGCGCCCGTCGAAAGGCCGGCAGCGGTCGTGATCTCGTGGATGTTCGTCTCGAAGTATCCCTGCTTCCCGATCAGCGTCTTGCCCTCGCGAAGGATCCGTTCCCTGGCGTCGGGCATCACGTCGAGGGGAAGCGGCGTGATGGATGTCGAGAAAACTTTGGAGGGATCGAAGTCGTACCGCCCGAACATGCCTTCTTCGAGTATGCGCTGGAGGACGGGAAGGCGCGCCGGAATGCCATGGAAGGCCGAGCGGATAGCCGCGAAACGAAGTCCTCCGAGGGCGAACACGTAGGAGGAAAGGGGGACTTTCCCTCCGGTGACCCTGCCTAAAGCCTCGGTATAGACCGCCATCAGGCGCCTTTCGTATTCGAAATATCTATATTGACCTTCGCGGAAAACCTTCACGAGGGAGCGATTGTCGCGCGAGAACTCAAAAATGTTCTTCGCGAAGAGCTCCAGTCTCTCGCGCTGCGTTTCGCCCGGGAGGTTCGAGAGAGTCTCGGCGATTTTTTCGATGACGAGCTCGAGGATATGTTTGAATATTTCCTCCTTGCTCTGGAAATAGCGGTAAAAAAGCCCGTTAGAAAGGCCAGCGTGCCTGCATATCTCTGCCACCGATACCGTTCCATACCATTTTTCCGAGAGAAGCTCTATGGTTGAGAAAACGAGCCGGTCTCGGCTTCCTGGAGCTTCTTCCTTGTCAGATATGGATTTGGCCATCGCTTTTCCCCAGGTTTCACGAAGTTTCTCCCTATTAGCAATTCCGCGTGCATATGAATGAGAGATGATTCATATCTTGAAAAATAGTATAAGGCGCTTGTCTTGATCGCGCAAGGGCGATTCCGAAAAAAGAGCGGAGGCCGCGGATCGTGGATATGTTATGGG
>DATMZF010000045.1:0-49067 GCA_035560555.1 Rectinemataceae bacterium | reverse complement strand
GTACATTAGTATTAATGTAATAATAACCAAACATTTAAGTTGACATATCCTGGAACCCGTTATAGACTTTTATCTTGGAACCGTAAGTTCCATATTTCCAAGGAGGGTTCTGATGAAGAAAAGAACGTTAGTAATCGTACTTCTTCTCGCGCTCGTCACGCTGATGTCGTCATTCGCCCAGGCACCGAAAAAAGTGGCGGTCATCATCAAGGCAACGGATTCTGATTTCTGGCAGTATGTGCTGATCGGAGCCACCAACTACGCCAAGGAAAACTCCGGCAAAGTCGTCGTGACAACCTATGGGCCGCCGTCGGAAGCCGACATCGACAAGCAGGTCGCGATTCTCGAAGACGTCGTCAACAGCAAGCCGGACGCGATCGTCATCGCTTCCACGAGCTCCGACGCCACGATCCCCGCGATCGAGCGCGCGGTGAAGATGGGCATCCCCGTCATCACGATCGACAATAAAGTCAACACGAAAGCCGTCGTTTCCCACCTGGCCACCAACAACATGAAGGGAGGCGCTCTCGCCGCCGACATGATGGTCGCGAGGCTCAAGGAACTCAAGAAACCGCTCACCGGCAAAGTCGCCCTCATCAGCGCCATGGCCGGCGTCCAGGTTCTGACGGACAGGGACACTGGATTCGCCGACCAGCTCAAAAAAGTGGCCCCGAATCTCAAAGTGCTGCCCACCCGCTACATCGACAACGACATCATGAAAGCCCTGGCGGCGGCCGAAGACCTTCTCACCGCCAACCCCGACCTCGTCGGATTCTTCGCCGACAACAACCACTCCGGCGACGGCGTGGCTCGCGCCATCAGCGAAAGGAAGCTCGGAGACAAGATAGCCGCAGTGGCCTTCGACTCAGATCCCGAAGAAGTCCAGTCGCTCAAAGACGGCGTACTCTACGCCCTCGTCCTTCAGGACCCCTACGGCATGGGATACAAGGGCGTCCAGAGCGCTCTCGACGCGATCGCCAAGAAAACCCTGCCCGCCTATGTGGACACTGGCGCGACCGCCGTCACGAAAGCTAATATGAACGACGCGAAGATCAAGGGCCTTCTCGATCCAATGACGATGAAGAAATAACCAGGCCTCATTCCCTTGCGGGCGCGGGAATGCTCTCCGCGCCCGTTCTTTTAATCCTTCCCTTCCACGAGTAGGAACCATGAACGATTACATTGTCGAAATGAAGAACATCAGCAAAAGCTTCCCCGGCGTGCGGGCCTTGTCGGACGTCAATCTGAGCGTCAGAAAGGGCGAGGTTCACGGACTCGTCGGCGAGAACGGCGCGGGAAAATCGACGCTGATCAAGATTCTCACGGGCGCCTACCAGAAAGATGAGGGCACGATCGTTTTCGACGGGAAACCCGTCGACATAAAAAGCCCCCACTACAGCAAAAAAATTGGAATCCAGGCTGTCTATCAGGATATAACCCTGGCGACGCACCTTTCGGTCGGGGAAAACTTCTTTCTCGGCAATCTGCCCATGAGTTCGCCCATAACGGTGGATTGGAAAAAAGTGTATTCGACGGCCGACGAGCTTCTGGCTTCGCTCGACCTGCGCATTGACTCGAAGACGCTTTTAAAGGATCTTCCCGTCGCCAAGCAGGAGATGGTCGCGATCGCCAAGGCCATGTATGAAAAATCGAGACTGATGATTTTCGACGAACCGACAGCCCTTCTCGCCAACGAAGAGTGCGAGGAGCTGTACAAGATCATCGAAAAGCTGAAAAGCGACGGCATCGGCATCATCTATATCTCGCATAGGATGGAAGAAATCTTCCGCGTCTGCGATACGGTCACCGTTCTGAAAGACGGAAAGTACGTGGATACGCTCCCCATAGGGGAAACCGATGAGAACAAGCTCATCTCCCTCATGGTGGGGCGCAAAATCGAGGAGATGTACTCGATCGACCACCACTCGACTCCGGAAATTGTCTTGAGCGCGAAAAATATTTCCCGAAAGGGGTTCTTTGAGGGGGTCGATTTCGACCTGCGCAGGGGCGAAATCCTGGGTATGTTCGGGCTGGTCGGCTCCGGCCGCACCGATATCATGGCTGCCATTTTCGGCGCCACGACGATCACGGGCGGCGAGATCACGGTGTTCGGGAAAAAAGAGAGGATAAGGAAACCCCGAGACGCCATCAATTTAGGGATCGGGCTCTTGCCGGAAAACAGGCGCACGCAGGGGTTGGCCCTGCCGCTTTCGGTGAAGATCAACACGAATATCGCCGTCTACAGAACCATAAGCGTGGCGGGGATGATCAACCACAAGACCGAGAAGAGCAACGCCGACCGCTATGTAAGGGAAATGGCCACGAAGACGCCATCGATCGAGACCACGGTGCGGACGCTTTCGGGCGGCAACCAGCAGAAGGTCGTCATCGGGAAATGGCTAGCCTGCAAATCGAAAATAATGATTTTCGACGAACCGACCGTCGGCGTCGACGTCGGATCCAAATCGGAAATCTACAAGCTTCTGGAAAAACTGACCGCGAACGGCACTTCGATCATTTTCATATCATCCTACCTCCCTGAGGTTATCGGCGTATCGGACAGGATCATCGTCATTTCCGAGGGCAAACAGATGGGTATCGTGGACAGGGCGAAGGCGACCGAAGAGAGGATTCTCAGGTTGGCGAGCGGCATCGCGGAAGATTCAAGCGACGCAATCAGTGAGGTAGTATGAGCAGCAAAACAGAAGCCGCAAAAGGCAAAACAGCAAGAAGACCGTTGAAACTCAAGACCGAGGGCACCCTCGTGCTCATCCTCCTCGTTATGGTCGTCTTCCTGACCATAACCACCAAGGGTTTCATGACAGGGAACAACCTGTCCAACCTCGTGCGGCAGACTTCGATCAACGGCATCGTCGCCCTCGGCATGACCTTCGTCATCATTGCGGGCGGAATCGACCTCTCCGTCGGCTCCGTCGTCGGTTTCGCGGGCATCCTCGTGGCGTTGCTGATGAAAAACGGCACGGACATATGGCTGGCAGTGTCGCTTTCCCTGATCATGTCCATCGTATTCGGCGTCATCAACGGCTTCATGATCTTCGACGGGAGAATTCCCCCCTTCATCGCCACTCTCGGCTCCATGACGATCATCAGGGGCGCGATCATGCTCATTTCGAACGCCAGGATGATAGCCGGGCTTCCGAAGCCCTTCCTCAATTTCGCCCAGGGCACGGTGTTCGGATTGCCGGCACTCTTCCTGGTCTGGCTCGTCCTCATCTTCGCCGCCTGGTTCATAACGAACCACACTCCCTTCGGGCGCAACGCCTACACGCTGGGAAGCAACGTGGAAGTCGCGCGCCTGTCGGGCATCAGCATCCGCCAGACGACCTACGCGATCTACGGATTCTGCGGCCTCATGGCCGGCGTCGCGGGGATACTGATGACGAGCAGGCTAGCGAACGGCATTCCCACGGGCGGCCAGGGCTACGAGATGGACGCCATCGCCTCCTGCGTCATCGGCGGCGCCAGCCTGTCCGGCGCCGAAGGAACGATACTGGGAACGGTTCTCGGCGCCATCATCATGGCGACGCTGAGGAACGGCGGCAACTTGCTCGGCATCGATCCCTTCATCCTGCAGATCGTCAACGGCGTCATCATCGTGGCGGCCGTTTTCCTCGACCAGTATCGAAAAGCGCACCAGAAATGAAGCGCTGAGGTGGATCGACGATGAACTACATTATAGCCCACGATTTGGGCACGAGCGGCAACAAGGCCACGCTCTACGATGAACGGGGATCCCTCGTCGCCTCCTCGACGAGGTGCTACGGGACGACAACCCTCAGGCCGGGCTACGTCGAGCAGGACCCCGAAGCCTGGTGGTCGGCGGTGATAAGCTCGACAAAGGCCTTGCTGGAATCGAGCCGCGTCGCCCCGTCCGCCATCGCCTGCGTGACCTTCTCCGGGCAGATGATGGGCTGCCTGCCGGTCGACGCGGATGGAAAGGCGCTGCGCCCTTCCATCATCTGGGCCGACATGCGGTCCGAGCTCCAGGCGAAACAACTCGCCGGCGCGATTCCGCCGCGCGATTTCTACGCCATCGCGGGACACCGGCCCGTGAGTTCCTACTCGCTCACCAAACTGATGTGGATAAGGGACAACGAGCCCGAGGTCTTCGCCAAGACGGCGAAGGTTCTGCAGGCCAAGGACTTCATCGTCCACAAACTCACAGGGATTTTCGCGACGGACTATTCCGACGCTTCGGGGACCAACGCCTTCGATCTGGAAAAGAAGGAGTGGTCGGGCAGAATACTCGAGGCTGCCGGCATCGGCGCCGACCTTTTCCCGGACGCCCATCCTTCCTCGGCCATCGTCGGCCATGTGACGCCCGAGGCCGCCAGGCTCACAGGCCTCGCGGCGGGAACGCCCGTCGTCATCGGCGGCGGCGACGGATCCTGCGCGGCTGTCGGCGCCGGCGTGGTCAGGAACGGCAAGGCATACAATGTCCTCGGTTCCTCGTCCTGGATAGCCTTCGCGACCGATAATCCCGTGTACGACCCCGAGATGAGGACTTTCAACTGGATACACCTCGACCAAAAGAAATACACTCCCTGCGGCACCATGCAATCAGCCGGCTTCTCGGTCGACTGGCTCAAGAAGACTCTGGGCGATGACGAAACCTCGATCGAGAATTCGGGCGGCGCAAGTGCCCTCGAGCAGATGAACGCCGCGGCGATGCGGGCGCCCTGCGGTTCGAAGGACCTCCTTTTCCTGCCCTACCTCATGGGGGAACGCAGCCCGCGATGGGACGCGGCGGCGAAGGGCGCCTTCATTGGGTTGACGGCGAAACATGGAAAAGCGGAAATCTTCCGCTCGGTCTTCGAGGGGGTTGCCTTCAATTTGAAGACTATCCTCGGGTCGCTCGAATCCGCGTCTTTGGAGACGACGTTACTAAAAGCAGCGCTTCCTTTAGCGACGGCGCAAAAAGCAGCGACGCCCATCGACGAAATCATCCTCATCGGCGGCGGGGCCAAGAGCCGGGTCTGGCAGCGCATCCTTGCGGACGTGTGGGAAAAACCCGTCGCCATACCGAAGTACCTCGACGAAGCGACGTCGCTTGGCGCCGCGGTGGCGGGGGGCGTCGGCGTCGGCATGTTCGCGGATTTCTCGGTGGCCGAGGGCTTCAATCCCATCGCCTGCCGAGTCGAACCGGATGAAAAAAACGCCGCCGTCTACCGCAGGCTGTATCCCCTGTTCGAGGAGAGTTACGCTTGCCTGAAAAACCTGTGCGGCAAACTTGGAAATCAGGAAACGAGAGGAACAGCATGAATAAACCGAAAATCGTCGTCATGGGCAGCTTCGTGGCCGACCTCATGGGCAGGGGGCCCCAGATCCCTGTCACCGGGGAGACCGTCAAGGGCAACTTTTTCAAGGTGGGCCCGGGGGGCAAGGGTGGAAACCAGGCAGTCGCGGCGGCGCGGGCCGGCGGCGACGTGGCCATGATCACGAAGTTGGGCCTGGATTCCTTCGGCGACATGGCCTTCGCGAATTTCACCGCGGAGGGCATCGACACAACCCATGTGTTCCGATCGGCGGAACAGCCGACGGGAGCGGCCCTCATCATGGTCAGCGAAACCTCGGGCAAGAACTCCATCATGGTCATACCGGGGGCCTGCGGCGCCATGGACTCAGGAGAGGTCGTCGCCGCGATGAGAAAGCTCGGAGAAGCGAAGGTCCTCGTCCTCCAGCTCGAGACGAATTTCGAAGCTTTCGCCGCGAGCCTCGAGACGGGAAAGGAGATGGGGATGAAGACAATCTGCAACCCCGCTCCCGCCCAGGCTATCCCCGCCGAATACTATCCGCTGATCGATTACCTGACCCCGAACGAGACGGAAGCCTCGACCCTCTCGGGGATTCCGGTCATCGACACCGCGAGCGCCGAGAAGGCGGCGAGGGCGCTGCAGGCCAAAGGCTCGGCCAACATCATCATCACATTGGGAGAAAACGGCGCCCTCGTGCTCGACTCAGGCGAAAAAGTGACGAAGGTCCCTCCCTTCGCGGTCGACGCCATCGATACGACGGGGGCGGGCGATTCGTTCAACGGAGCTTTCGCCCTCGCCCTGGCCGAAGGGAAGGCCCTCATCGAGGCGACGGTGTTCGCCAGCGCGGCGGCCGCCCTTTCAGTGACGAGAATCGGCACGGCGCCGGCCATGCCCTACCGCGGCGAGATCGACGAATTTCTGGGAAAAGCGGCATCCCGCTGAAGGAAAAGGAGAAAAACGATGAAACGAGGAAGGATTCTCAACAGGGACTTGAACGATGCCTTGGCGGCGATGGGACACGGCGACTGGCTCGTCATCACCGACGCCGGTTTTCCGATTCCCGAAGACGGCAGGAGGGTCGATCTCGCGCTCGAACCGGGACTTCCGTCCGTCACCCAGGTCCTCGATCTGGTCTTGAGCGATTTTATCTACGAGAAATTCGTGACGACCGTCGAACAGAAATCGTATCACCCTAGGCTCTACGCCGAAATCTCGGCGAAAATCGATCGCTGCCCGATCGAGGCCATCTCCCATGAAAAATTCCTGGCCGAATTCCTCGGCAAGGCGAAATTTTTCATCAGGAGCGGAGCCTTCGAGCCCTGGGGAAACATCGCGCTCTGCTCCGGGGTCGACGCGCCCGTCTGGTTCGCGGAAGGGAAGAGCATCGTCGTGCCGGACTATTACAAGAGCAGGGTCGGCTACAAGGCTCAATGATCCCGCCGGCGCGGGGCGGCGGCCAGGCGGCTGCGCGATGGTGACCGGCGGCCGCTGCCGCGCTGACGCCGCCGGAAGCGCAGAGCCGGAAGGGCGATCAATCCTCAAGGAGGAATTTTTATGAATGTCGAAGATCTGGCTCCAGCGGTCAGGCCGACGTTTTATTTCATCGGGGTGACTACCTCGAAATCGTCGATCATGAAGGTGTTCCCGAAATGGGCGGAGTACCTCGGATTGGGCGATGTAAAAATACGCGGCATAGACTGCAGGGTCCACGACGATCCGGAAACCTACCATAGGATCGTGGCGTTCATAAAGACCGACCCCCTTTCGCTCGGCGCCTTGGTCACAACCCACAAGATGGACCTCCTGGCCGCCTCGCGCGATCTCTTCGAATACCTCGACCCCTACGCCGAGGTGCTCGGCGAGATTTCGAGCATTTCCAAGCGCGGGAATCAGCTGCGCGGCCACGCGAAGGATCCGATCACGAGCGGTCTGTCCCTCGATGCCTTCGTGAAGCCGGGGTATTGGGCCGAGACCGGGGCTGAGCTTTGCATTCTCGGGGCCGGCGGCTCCTCCCTCGCCCTCAGCTGCTTCATCATGGCGCAGAAGCCGAAGGGTGAGTGGCCCAGCCGCGTCATCGTCACCAACAGGAGCGGGGGGCGCCTCGATCACATGAAGAAAGTGCACGCGGGCATAAACCCGGGGATACTCGTGGACTATGTTCTCGCCGATACGACGGCCGTGAACGACGCCGTCGTGAGCGGCCTCAAACCAGGTTCCCTCATCGTCAACGCGACGGGGCTGGGAAAGGACGCGAAAGGCTCGCCGCTTTCCGAAGCGGCTATATTCCCCGACCACGGCTTGGTCTGGGAATATAATTACCGCGGGGAATTGGTGTTTCTCGACCTGGCGAAAGAACAGGAAAAAGCCAGGTCGCTGACCATAGAAGATGGGTGGATCTACTTTATCCACGGGTGGACGAGAGTGATCGCCGAAGTCTTCGATGTCGAGATACCGACCCAGGGGCCGGCCTTCGATGAAATTTGCCGAATCGCGGCCGCTTGCCGCTGACTCAACAAGGAAAGTGAGAATGGAAGAGAATATTCCGTACATTACGCCGTTTTTGGCTCATATCGATCTGGCCGAAGGGGCGATGACCGATTTCACGGCCCGCACCGAGAGAAAGGCTTCGTCGATGAGGGGTCACTATCAGGACTCAGCCGCCCTCGAAAGGATCATCGCCGATGGCGATCCCGTCCACTATGAGGTATTCGAGAAACCGGTGCCTGAGACTTACGGCAACCTCATGTTCTGCGTTTCGACCCTCCAGCCGGGGCTGGTCGGGAACGAATACTTCATGACGAAGGGGCACTACCACAGCCTGATCCAGACCGGAGAAATCTACCTCTGCCTTCGGGGGAAGGGGCTCATGATCATGAAGACAAAGGATGGCGGCTTCACGTCCCTGCCCATGGAGAGGGGCGCCATGGTCTATGTTCCGCCCTATTGGGCCCACCGCTCGGTCAACGTCGGCTCGGAGCCGCTGGTTTCGTTCTGCGTCTACAACGCCGAAGCCGGGCACAATTACGGGGACATAGAGACGGAAGGATTCATAAAGCGCGTCTTTAACGAAAAGGGACAGGCGGTCATCCGCTAGGAAGAAGCATGGAATATGTTCTCGTGACCCCGCGCTCGCTTTCGAAGAGCGGACATCCCTCGCTCGAGAAGATCAGGGCGGCCGGCTTCGACATCGTCTATCCCAGCCCCGGCGCGCAGCCCACCGAAGCCCAGATCCTCGCCGCCATCCCAGGCGCCGTGGCTTACCTCGCGGGCGTCGAGCCGATAGGCGCCGGCGTTCTCGAAAAAGCCTCGAAGCTGCGCGTCATCAGCAGGAACGGGACGGGAGTCGACGCGATCGACCTCGACGCGGCCAAGGCGAGGGGAATCGAGATCCGCCGGGCCGAAGGGGCGAACGCGCGCGGGGTCGCCGAACTCGCCTTCGGCCACCTCCTGGCCGCGGTCCGCGGAATTTCCTCGAGCGACGCGGCGCTCAAGGCTGGCGGCTGGAACCGCCAGAAGGGCCGGGAGCTCGAAGGGAAAACCCTGGGACTGCTCGGCTGCGGTAAAATCGGCAAACTCGTCGCCCGCTTCGCCCTCGCCTTTGACATGGAAGTACTGGCCTATGACCTCTATCCGGACAGCGCGTTCGCGCCGCCGGGTTCTTTCAGGTTCGCGTCCTTCAAAGAAGTCGTCGCCGGCGCGGATTTCATAAGCCTCCATTGTCCGCCCTCTCCGGACGGCCGCCCGCTGATCGGCTCAAGCGAAATCGCCGCGATGAAAAAGGGCGCGATCGTCGTCAATACGGCGCGGCAGAGCCTCGTGGACGAGGCGGCGATGCTGGCGGCGCTCGAGAACGGCCAGATAGCGGCCTACACGATCGACGCCTTCGATATCGAGCCGCCCGAAAACCGGGCCATCATCGTCTGTCCGAAGGTGATAGCGACGCCGCACATCGGCGGATTCACCGACGAAAGCGTGGACAGGGCGACCGATGTCGCCGTGGACAATCTCCTCGATTCCCTGATAAAAAAAAAGACGATAGGGTTGGCGCGGTGAAATCATGACGGAAAACACGGACGGCGCGATACCCGCGATCAGGAAAGCCTTGGCCGATCTGCCCTGGGACGCGAGCCTCCCGGACGGTGTCGCGCTGCGCCTGCGCTGGCTGGGACAGGCTGGCTTCCTTCTGGAAACCGGCGGCCTCAGGATCCTCATCGACCCCTATCTCTCCGACAGCCTCGCGGAAAAATACCGGGGGAAACAGTTCCCTCACCTGCGCTTGGCGCCGGCCCCCGTCGCGCCGGAAACGCTTGGAAGGATCGATCTGTACCTCGCGACCCATGGCCACGGCGACCATCTCGATCCCGGAACCGCCGGCCCGATCGCCGCGCTCTGTCCCGGGTGCCGCTTCGTGGTGCCGTCGGCCTGCGCCGAGACGGCGATCGAGAGGGGCATCCCGCCTTCAAGACTCACGCTGGCCGACGCTTTTTCGCCGCTGGAAATAGCGGGGATCGGCATATGGCCTATCCCCGCGGCGCACGAGGATCTGTCGATCGACGGCGCCGGGCACCACCGTTTCCTCGGCTACATTCTGAACGTCGCGGGCTTGCTGATCTATCATTCGGGGGATTGCGCGCCCTATCCTGGGCTCAAGAAAAATCTCGAACCATTCCGCGTCGACATCGGCCTCCTCCCCGTCAACGGGCGGGACGAAACGAGGCGAGCGGCCAATATCCCGGGGAACTTCACGCTCGACGAAGCCATCGACCTCGCCGAATCATCCGATTTCGGATGCATGATCGGCCACCATTTCGGCATGTTCGAATTCAACACCATCGACGCGGAAGCGGCGAGGGCGAAAATCGGGAATCTGGGCCTGCCGGGGATAAGCCTCGCCGAGACCGCTGTGGCCTACGAGGTTCCGATGCGATATTATAGGGGCGGGCGCCGCTTCAGGCGCAGCAAATTCAACGAGGAGAATCGCGATGAATGAACTTTTCAGTCGGATAAGGAATATCGGAATTGTGCCGGTCATAAAGCTGGAGAAACCCGAAGACGCCCTGCCCCTGGGGCAGGCCCTCGTCGATGGCGGGCTCCTCGTCGCGGAAGTCACGTTCCGGACAGGAGCGGCCCCCGAGGCGATCGCCCTTCTCAAAAAGCGGTTCCCTTCGCTGCTGACCGGGGCCGGCACCGTGACGACCATAGCGCAGGCCGAAGCCGCGATCGCCTCGGGGGCTTCATTCGTCGTGACGCCCGGCTTCAACCCGAGAATCGTGGATTTCTGCATAGCGAAAGGGATGCCCATTGTCCCGGGCGTCAACTCGCCCAGCCAAGTGGAGATGGGCCTCGAGCGCGGCCTGGAAGTGCTGAAATTTTTCCCGGCCGAAGCCTCGGGCGGCGTGAAAATGCTCAAAGCCCTCCACGGCCCCTACGCCGAAGTCAGTTTCATGCCCACCGGCGGCGTCGACCTGTCGAACATCGCCTCTTACCTCGAACTTCCCTACATCCTGGCCATCGGCGGCAGCTGGATGGTCAAGGAGGACAAGATCGCGGCCGGAAAATTCGGCGAGATAGCCGAGCTCTGCAGGGAAGCGGTCCGCCTCGTCGCCGCCTGCCGGGCGCCGAAAAAATAGGTCGTCGCCGCCGTGAATTACAGGTATCTTGGACGGACCGGCCTCAGGGTATCCGAGATAAGTCTCGGCACCCAAACCTTCGGATGGACCACGGGCGAGGCCGATGCCCACGCCATGCTGGACCGCTACGTCGAGCGGGGTGGGAACTACCTCGATACGGCCGATTCCTACAACGGCGGCGAGTCCGAGCGTATCCTCGGCGCGTGGCTGACCGCGCGCCGCAACCACGAAGACGTGATCGTCGGGACGAAGGTCTTTTTCGACGCGAAGGCCGACGAAAACTCGAACCGGGGCGGCCATTCGAGAAAGCACATACGGAATTCGCTAGAACGCAGCCTTTCGCGCCTCGGGATCGATGCCATCGATCTCTACCAGCTCCACTGCTACGACGCCGGCACGGCCCTGGATGAAGTCCTCCAGACGATGGAGGACCTCGCGCGCGGCGGCAAAATCCTGCATTTCGGGGTATCGAATTTTACGCCTTCGGTCATCTCCAGAATGGCGACGGCGGCGACTTTCAGGGGCTTCGGCCGGCCGGCTTCCCTCCAGCTCGAATACAGCTTGTTGGTGAGGAGTCCCGAGTGGGAGCTTCTGCCCCTGTGCGCCGAGGAAGGCATCGGAACCCTCGCCTGGTCGCCACTCGCCGGCGGTTGGCTCTCCGGCAAATACAGGAAGGACGCCCGGCCTCCCGAGGATAGCCGCGTGGGCAGGAAGGACAGGTGGGACGATCAGGCCGAGCAGCGGGGCGGCGAGCGGACCTGGGCGATTCTCGAGGTTCTGGAAAGGATAGGGTCCCAGCGCGGCGTCCCCTGTTCTCAGGTCGCGCTCAACTGGCTGAGGCGGAAGCCGTCGATCTCATCTATCCTCATTGGGGCCAGGAATATCGATCAGCTGACCCAAAACCTCGATTGCCTCGACTGGAACCTGGCTTCCGAAGAGGAAGCCGAACTCGACGCGGTCAGCGACATCGGCATGCCCTATCCGTACTCATTCATCGCCCGTTACGGAAGGAAAGCGTACCGCGATAGCCGGGGATAGGCCGTCGCGCCCTAATCCTTGGCGGCGTCGACATTAGCGTAGGTATCGAAGACGCGATCGAGCATCATCAGTTTTATGACGGCGGCCGCCTGGTCGCGCAATCCCGCCAGCCTGAAGAAGCCGCCGGCTTCACGCGCGCATTTGAGGCCAGAAATCAGCGCCGAAAGCCCGGAACTATCGATAAAAACGATCCCCTTCATGTCCATGATGAGCTTTGTCTTGCCCGCTTCCACGATCTGCTTGATCCTGTGCTTCAATTCGGGCGCGCTCGCGCCGTTGAGCCTGCCTAAGAGCGCCACGACAGTGAAATCCTCGGCGGTATTCTTCTCCTCGATGACCATATCCATTCAGGCCTCCTTGGCGTTTTCGTTCATGAATTCGGGCAGCCGCGCGCTCCACCCTTCGGGCGGTTGATAGAAAAGCGCGTTCACTACCACCGAGAGGGACATGACGTTGTAGACCGACCAGATGAGATTGACCGCGAGGCCTATGACATTCGTCCCCTTCCCCATGAAAAACAGGATGACGCCGCATGTCGCGGCGGCTATGGTGAGGACTATCACGGTCAGCTGTGGCCAAATGAGGCGGAAGTCCCTGCCGCCCTCTTTGCGCTTGGGCGTCACGACGAAGGTAAGCTTTTTTCCGATCAGGACGGTGAGGACAGCCTTGATGTTCAGCGGGAACATGGCGAGGTTGTACTGCTCGCCTCTCCACACAGGGATGCCCGCCGCGACGAATCTGAACATGATCTTGTTCATGATGAAGAAGGGGACGAAGCGGGCGAAGAAATCGATCGACCAGGAGCTGACGGGGGCGATTCCCGTGAAGAAGAAGACGATGGGCGCGAGGAGGAGGACGAGGTTGAAGAAGCCGGAAAAATACGAGTACATCGTCGAAAAATACATGAGCCGCTGGGGGAAGGAGAGGCCCTTCTTGAGGAGGGGATTGTCACGCAGAAATACCTGGATCGTGCCCTGGGCCCATCTGAGCCTCTGCTTGAGCGATGTCCCGAAATCCTCGGGCGCGAGGCCGTATGCCAGGATTTCGGGGTAGAAAATGCTTTTCCAGCCGAAGGAGTGGAGGCGCATCGCGGTGGCCATGTCCTCGGTGATGCTGATCGTCGCCAGCGCCTGCACGGGAAGGGCTTCCTCGGTGCGTGAAAGGTTGAGGGCTTCGAGATATTCGCTGGAACCGCGCAGGGCGTCGAGGGAGGATGAGGGGGCTTTCCGCGCGAGCGAGTCCAGGTTCCCGATGATGTGGCGATACACGGCCGCGGCTTCCATGTCGCCGCTTCGCGCGAGTTCGTTCATCGCGGCGGCGAGTTCTTCCACATCTTTCCTCGAGGTCAGGAATTCCGCGTCGCTGACGGCCTCATTCACGAGGTCGCTCACGCGTTCCAGAGGAGCCCTCGCGTCGAGGGCGGCTTGAGCCGCTTTAAGGCCGGCCATCAGGCGCCTGACGGCATCGCAAGTTTCCGCGTCGTCGCAGGAAGTCTTCGCGACTCGCTTGACGAGCTTCGCGATAGTGTCCCTTTCGCGCTTTTCCAGGGTTTCGACGTATTCGCGGATGCCTATCTGCATGAGCGCTTCCCTTCTCAGCACGGCGTTGGACCCGCAGAAGAAGGCGGCGTTCCATCCATCCTTTCCCTGCTGGATGGGGCCGTAGAAGAGGGAGGCCTCGCTCCCGAAGGGATCGCCCGGGGGAAGGTTGTAGAAGTATTGGGGGGTCTGAACGAAGGCCAGGGCGGGATCGTCGAAGAAGCCAAGCGTCTTCCTGAGGATGGAGGGCGCCGGTATCTGGTCCGAGTCGAGGATGAGGACAAAATCGCCCGATGTTTCGAGGAGGGCGTTGTTCACGTTGCCGGCCTTGGCGTGCCGCGGTTTCCTCGCCCACTCTTCTCCCCTGCTTATGTAGCCGCAGCCCAGCTCTTCCGCCATCCTTTTCATCGAGGCCCTGGCCCCGTCGTCCAGGATGTAGACTTTCTTGTCGGGCCAGTCGACGCGTGTCGCGGCCTTGGCCGTCAACCCGACGAGCTCTTCCGGCTCGTTGTAGGTGGTGATGAAAATGTCGACGCTGGCGTTCTCGGGCGGAGGCGGCGATTCGCGCCTCACTTGACGCCAGGACATGATGACGAAGAGGATCATATCCACGATGCCGTAGCTTTCGGCGATCACCATGGGGATCGCGAACCAGAGCGCCTTCATATTGAGGCTGGCCGCGTATCGCCAGATGATGTAATTGAGCCCGAGCGCCGCCGAGACGAGGCCTATGGCTCGGGACAGTATGAGCCGGGATTGGCGCCGTCTGGTGGGTTTCGTCCTTAAGGTTTTCATGACGTTTTCTCCTCGGAGACCTTTTTCACCAGATGCCAGCGGTTCAGGCCGGAACTGTGGGAATAGGCGAGCTCATCGGCGAGGGCGCGGACTATGTGGATGCCCCGGCCCCCCTCCTCGAGCGGGCCGGGAAGATCGGATCCGCCCGCGCAAGGGTCGAAGGATTCGCCGGGGTAGAGGAGGTCGAGGGTGATTCTGTCCGCCTCAAGGCGAAGGTTCAAGTCCATACCCACGCCCACGCCACAGCCGCGATTTTCGTCGCCGCCATCGATCCCCGAATTCTGCCTGGCGTGGGTGATGACATTGGTGACGAGTTCCGAAGCGATCAATTCCATCTCGTCGGCGACGCGATCGCCGTAGGAGAGGACAGCCCCGCGGACGAAGGCGACGAGAGGATCCAGATATTCCATCGAAGATGGCGCCCCGCGGTGGAGGTCCCGGGGCGTCGCCCTGAGGACGATCAGGGTGAGGTCGTCGGAGAGAGGCAAGTCGCCCGAAAAGCTCCTCACTTCGGTGAGGACGGATTGAACGAGATCGCTCGCCGCGATGTATTCCTTGCGCCGCAGAATGTCCACGAAACGTTCCATGCCGAAGAGTTCGCCGCTCTCGTCGACGGCTTCGGTCACCCCGTCGCTGTAGATTATGAAAAAATCCCCTGGCCTGACGAGGATTTCCAGCTGCCCTATTTCCGGATCTTTGAGCACGCCGATGGGCGGGGCCGTGGAAGGCAGACGCGCGCACAAGGCGGTCGAGGGCCGGTAATGGAGGGCTTCGGTGTGACCCGCCGAGGCGTAGGCTATGGATCCGCGATCCGAATCGACGCGGACGAGCTGGGCGGTGAGGAACATTTCCGTCCGCTCAAGGTCGGCGTAGAGCGCTTTGTTCACATCGCCCAGCATCGATGCCGGCTCCTTGGCGGCCCCGTCCGCGAGGCGGAACAGGGTTCTCGCCGACGTCGTCATCATGGCCGCGGCTATGCCCTTCCCGGAAACGTCGGCGATGATGATGTCGCAGAGGGAGGGGGCGGGCGTCGAAAAGTCGTAGAAGTCGCCGCTTATATAGCGCGCCGGGATGGCCGCCGAAGAGAACTCGAAGCCCGGCAGGGTCGGGTTGTCCAGCGGCAGGAGATTCCGCTGGACCTCGGCGGCCATCAGGATTTCCTGTTCCAGGCGCTGCTGGCGGGTTACTTCCGTCTGGAGCGCCCTTATCTGCGCCGAGCCTTCCTCCATCATCGCCCCGAACTTCTCCGATTCCGCCCTGTAGCTCTCCATCGCCCTGAATTTCGCGATGAAATCGCCGAGTTCGGAGCCTGTCTCGGCTATCATGTCGAGCAGTTCCTGATTTCGCTGTATCGTCCTGCGGCTCATGAAAAGCACGACGCCGTAAATTTTCGATTCGTCGGCGAGCACGCTGCCTATCGCGGATTTGAGGCCCGCTTCCTCGTATTCCTTCCTTCGCGTGGACGAATGGAGCGTCGACACGTCATCCACCAGGCTCGCTTCCCCCCTGCTCCACAGAAAGCCCGGGAGCCCCACGCCGGGAGCGAAGGCCATGCGCGAAGAGCTTTTCTCGAACTTCCTGAGTCTGGTCGAGGGCGCGCACCAGTAGCTGCGCCGTCTTAGGAGGTTTGTATCCCCGTCGACGAGCCAAAGCTCGCCGATGTCCCAGGTGAGTGTGCCGCAGATAGTCTCGAGAAGGCTGGCGAACTCCCGCTCCAGGTTGATGTCGGAAGTCTTCAGCGCGGAGATCGAGTGACGAACCCTTTCGAAACGTTCGGTTCTGATACGGTCGCCGACATCGCGCGCGATGACGACAATCTGAAGCTGTTTCGTGTTCATGTCGCCGAAGAATTGGAATTTGCTTTCGAACCAGCCGAAGTAGCCGTCCTTTCTCCTTAGCCTGCAGATTATCTTGCGATGAACGTGGAAGAGTATCTCGGGCTCGAGAGCTTCGGCGACGATCCTTCTGTCCAGCGGGTGAATGAAATCGAAGGCGTTTCTGCCCCTCAGCTCTTCGGGCGAATAGCCGAGGAGTTCGAGGCTGGCTGGCGAAACGTACTCGCAGACCCCTTCGATCGAAACTCGCAGAATCAAGTCGGTGGAATTCTCCGCCAAAAGGCGGTAATTCTCTCCGTTCGACGTGAGAGTTTTGTCGCGCCGATCTTTGGGCCCCACTGCCTCTAGCCTCCAGTACTATAGAGCCTACGGCTTGGAGGGCGGGAAAGCAAGGGAAAAACCAGGAAGGCTGGCTCGGGCGCGCGCGCCGCTACCGCCCCGATCGCGCCGCTACCGTGCCGGCCACGTTGTCGCCGCGCCCCGCGCCGCTACCGCCCCGACCGCGCGGCGATGCCGTCGAAAAGGATGGAGAGGAGGGCGTCGATTTTGCGCTCGAAGCCTTCCTGATCCTGGGTGGCCCATTCGACTTCGAAACCCTTGAGCGCGATGAGGATGGCGTGCGCCACCATTTCGGGATCGGCTATCCTGAAGACGCCTTCGCGCACGCCCTGGTCGAGGATGCCTGCCATGGTCCCTGTCTCGAAAAGGTCATATTTCGCCCGCGCGTTCTCGATGAAGGCGTACTGCTCGAAATACTGCTCGCGCAGGGCCTGGTAATAGGTGCCCAGCCGGCTGAAGATGCTGAAGCGCGCGAGTATGTACGCCCGGAACCGCTCTTTCGCTCCCGGCATCGCCCCGATCGCCTTTCGCAGCTCTTCCACATATTCGTCGCCTTCGGTTTCAACGAGGGCGCCGAGAAGATCGTCCTTGTTCCGGAAATAATGATAGATGAATGTCTTTGTCCTGTGCATGGCGCCGGCTATATCGTCCAACGTCGTTTTTCGGACGCCCTGAACGGCGAAAAGACCGCGGGCTTTCCTGAGAATTTCCGAGCGGGTCTCATCGTGGGTCATCGCTGTCGCTCCCGATGGATTTTATGGTAGAGCAAGACCTGGTCAGCGACCGAAACGGCCGAATCCGCGGCCGCGTGCGTCCCCAGCCCCTGGCCTGTCGAGAATCCCACATAGTAGAGGCCGCGCACGGGGGCGGCGGCCTTGGGCTTATGCCTGCCGCATTGCCCCACGATCTGGGCGAGACCGTACACTTCGCCACCCTGGCCGGGAAGGACCTGAGCGCTTCCGAACGCGGGCACCGAGGCGGGACCATAGGATTCAAGGCTCTCGACGTTGGGGAAAATGTCGGGCCAGACGCGTTCCACGATGGCGCGGACTCGCGCGAGGTAGGGGGCTATATCGGTGCCGGGGTCGGCCGGGCAGGTCATGCCCATGTACACGAGTTGCTTGCCCGCGGGAGCCATGCCGGGATAGATCGAGTTGGTGCCGACGAATATGTACGCTTCCTCCGGAATCTGCCCCAGCCGGGCTTCAGCCCACTGGGCAGACGTGATGACGGTCTTGTGTGAAAAGTAAATGTTTGTATAGTGTTCGAGAATGGGCTTCCCGAGGATAGCCCTATAGCCCGCGTAGGCCCAGCCGGCATGAAGATCCTTCACATAATTCAAGTATCCCTTGTCAAAATGTTCCTCTCCGACGAGCTTGAGCACGGTTGTCTGAATGCTCGCGTTGCTCACGACGATCGGCGCGCGGAATACCTGTTCGCCAGCCTCGACATTATTTCCCGAGACCGCCGGGCCGCTCGCTACGACGCCGGCGACAGCGCCATCTTCGATCAGGATCCTCCCGACCGGCGTGGACATGAGGACAGTCCCGCCATTCCTTGCGACAGAAGCGGCGAAAGCCTCGAACATGTGGCCGTAGCCGCCGGCCACGTAGCGGCTCGATCCATGGAGGGCCGATTGCTGGTAGAGCCGGATGAACTCGCCCGCGCTCGCGAGGTCCACCGGCGTTTCGAGGGCGCCTTCGGCCAAGGTGCCGAGAAAGGCATAGAGCGTTTCCGGCGGATCGTAGCGCCTGAGAAAATCGTCCAACGTCACGTCGTCGAGGCTTTCGAGGACGGAGTCCTTGGCGGTCATCATGTCCTTCATGAGCCGGAAGCTCGATAGAAGCCGCGAGGGTTTTATCTCGAGGAATTTGAGCAGCCGCAGGGCGGAGGAAACATTCGAAGGGAGGACCATGCGCTTCACTTCGCCGGAAGGCAGGCCGAAGCTCATCACCCCCGCGGGAACCGGCCTGATGAGCTCGACTTCAGACTCCAATCCCAGCTCCGCGATGATGGGCTCGAAGCGCGAACCGCGTGCGGGCACGCCGTTGATCGGGAAACTTTCGTATGTAAAGCCATCTTTTTCGATCAGCGTCATCCTGCCGCCGGCGCGGGGATTCTTGTCCAAAAGAAGGACATGAAGACCCCGGCGGGCGAGGAGAGCGGCGCAGGCGCTGCCGCCCGGGCCGGCGCCGATCACGATCACATCGTACTTCATATCCATGATGCCTTCCTTATTTTGCCGCGCCGGCGGGCTTTTCAGCGATTCAGCGCGATGCCTTTTCCAGTTTCGCCAGAAGGGCGGCCGCAATGTCATAGTAGTGGGGCCGGGGCGTGGGGTCGGCCAACGCGGCGAGGAGCAAGGTTCTGGCCTGTTCGACGCGGTCGGCTTTCTTTGTGGACAACAGAAGTTCGGCGGCTTCCGGATACTGCTTGTAGGGTTCGAAAGTCCATCGGGTTTTTCCCGCGAACTCATCGAAACAGATCAGGGCTTGATTCATGTCTCTTCCCAGGAAGGCCGGGGCGCTGTAAAGATAGAGCGCCTTGGCCAGGATCGGCGTGTAGTCCAGATAGGATGGATCGATCGCGCAGCAGGCGTCCAGGTTCTGGCGGCTCCCCGAGGCGTAGCCTTTCGCGATGAAGGCGATCGCGCCTTCCGCCTCGTACAGGAGGCCCATGGCCTTCATCTGCCAGAAGTAGCCTTCCACGCTGCCGGGTTCCGCCGTCTTGGCCGCGTCGGTCCAGGCGATTCCTTGCCGCGCCAGGTCGGCGCAATAGCCCTTCCAATCCTTGTTCCGCAGTATTTTGGCGGTCTCGGCCAGTTCGAGCGCCGATCTGGCGCTTCTCCAGAGGAGGTCGTAGCTGGATGGATCCGCGTCAAGAAGTTCCTTGCAGAGGCTGAGCGAATCTTCCATGAGGGCGAGTCCGGCCGGATGGTAGTTCTCCTTCACCGCGAACTCATACAGGGCGTCCACACGCGCCAGCGCGGCCTCCGGTCCAGCGGGATCGGAGGCCGCGACAGTCCGAAGGCAGAGTCCCAGAAATGCCGCGACGAGCGGCCTGAAGTTTCTTTTCATGACGCTACGTTGGATAATGTACTGCCGATGAGAAAAAAATTCAACAATTATACAAAAAATTCAATAAGTATAATGTGGCTATGCCGCGACCTGCCAACGGCATCGCCTAACAGCTCCGCCTAGCGCGGCGTCACCTTCACGAAGAGAGGATGGTACTCTTCCCAATCCGAGAGGAGAAGTTTCGCCCTGGGACTGCCCGTCAGCTTGTGGTGCCTGGCGATGACGCTCTTCAGGAAGGTGATGTCCTCCGGTTTGACGCAGGCCTCGAGGTCGACATCGCTCGGGTTGCAGCGCGTGTCGAAGAGCTGGTCCTCGTCGAGAACGTAGGCGATTCCCCCGGACATTCCGGCGCCGAAATTGAGGCCGGTGCGGCCCAGGATGACGGCGCAGCCGCCCGTCATGTACTCGCAGGCGTGGTCGCCCGTGCCCTCGGCCACGGCGAGGGCTCCCGAATTGCGCACGCAGAAGCGCTCGCCGACCTGACCGTTCAGGAAAACTTCGCCTCCCGTCGCCCCGAAGAGGCAGACGTTTCCCGCGATGATGTTCCACTCGGGCGAAAAGCGCGACTCCGTGCGGGGCTGGACGACGATTCTGCCGCCCGAGAGGCTCTTCCCAAGGTAATCGTTCGCCTCGCCGACCAGGGTGAAGTTCAGGCCGGGGATGAGAAAGGCCCCGAAGCTCTGGCCCGCGGAGCCGCTGAAGCGGACGTTGATCGCGTCGGGGGGCAGGGCGGCGCCCGACCTCAGGAGGGCGCCGCTCAGGGCCGCGCCGACCGAGCGGTCAGCGTTGCGGATGGGCAGCTCCACGTCGACGCGGCCGCCGGCCGCGACCGTGCCGGCGCACTTTTCGATGAGGGAGGCGTCGATGTCGGGGATCGGAAACCGGGGCCGGTTTCCCCCGTCGAAGCGCCGCAGCCCCGCCTTCGGGAGGGGAAGGAGGGGCGGGCCGGAGCCGTCGGTGTCGCCCTCTTCGTCGATGGGATAGCGGCGGGCTATCTCGAGTGCCTCGATGACTTTGTCGAAATGGAGAAGCTTTTCCCTCTCCGTGGACGCGCGGCCGCCGAAATCGAGGAGTTCCCCCCTGCCCGCCACCTCGTCGAGGCTGCGGACGCCTAATGAGGCGAGTATCGAGCGGACGTCCTCAGCCATGTAGGCGAAGAAGGCGGCTATATGCTCGGGGCGCCCCTTGAACTTCGCCCTTAAGGCGGGGTCTTGGGTGGCGATGCCCACAGGGCAGCGATCGAGGTTGCATTGCCCGCAGGCTACGCAGCCCATCGCCATGAGGGCAGCCGTGCCGAAGGCGAACTCTCGAGCGCCGAGGATGGCGGCGATGACGACGTCGCGGGCCGTCCGCAGCCTTCCGTCGACCTGGACGACGATATTCGCGTCCAAGCCATTCATCGCTAGGACTTGCCTGATTTCCGGCAAGGCGGCTTCCCAGGCGCCGCCGGTGTAGTCGAGGGAGGAGAGGGGCGCGGCTCCCGTGCCGCCGTCGCCCGACGAGACGACGACGCAGTCGGCCCCAGCCTTGGCCACGCCGGCGGCCACCGCCCCGATGCCGGCCTGGGCGGCTAGCTTGACGGCTATCCTGGCCGTCGGGTTCACGCAGCGCAGGTCGTGGATGAGTTGGGAAAGATCCTCGATCGAATAGATATCGTGATGAGGCGGGGGGCTGATGAGTGTCCGGCCGGGAGTGGCGTGCCTCAGCTTGGCGATGTAAGCGTCGACCTTAGGGCCGGGCAGCTGGCCGCCTTCGCCGGGTTTCGCTCCCTGGGCGATCTTTATCTGGAGTTCGAGGGCACCGGAAGCGTATCCCGCCGTGACGCCGAACCTGCCCGAAGCCACTTGCCTCGACGCGCTTCTCGAGTCGAGCCCGCTGTCGCCGTAAGCGCGGCGCTCGTAGTCTTCTCCGCCTTCGCCCGAATCGCTCCAGGCCCCCGCGGAGTTGGCTCCGGCCGCGAGGGCCTCGTGGGCTTCGGGGCTTATCGCTCCACAGGACATGGCGGACACCGAGAAGCGCGCCACGATGCTCGCGGCGCTTTCGACGCTGCCCGAGGGCATAGGTTCGGCCGGCTTGAAGGAGAAAAGGTCGCGGAGGGCGAATGGCTGCTTGGCGGGGTCATCCATGCCGTCGGCGTAGCCTCGCCAGGCAGCCTTGTCGCCGCAGCGAACGGCCTTGGTGAGAAGGGCCGCCAGTTTCGGGGGCCAGGGCTGTTCCCCGGTGGTAGCCGCTTGGGCGATGGGCGTGGCTCTTTGAGCCGCCATTGGCCGCGCCATTGTTGGCTGCGCCGCGCCGGCGCCCCTCCCAGCCGCGACTCCCCCTGTTCCGGTCTTCCCTGGGCCGAAGACGCGCCCATGGTTTTCCAGGACCTCGGCCTCGATCTCGCCGATGCCGATGCCTCCGAACCTGCTTTCGGCGCTCGCGAAGTATTTCCGCAGGAGTTCTTCCGATAGGCCGGTGACCTCGAAGAGCCGGGCTCCCCGGTAGGAGGATATGGTGGATATGCCGAGTTTCGAAAGGATTTTGAGAATGCCCTTCTTCACGGCTTCGATGTAATTGTCGGATACGTTTTCGACGCTCGGGACTTGAGCCGGCGCCGTTCCCGAGGCGGTGGTCGAGGCCGCCGCCGCAGGAGCAGTCGCCGTGACCGTGGCCGCGACGTTCGCCCCCGCCCCGGACGCCAGAATAGCCGTGGCCGCGTTCGCAGCCGTCGTGGCCGCCGCGAGGAGTTCGGGCATGCGCTCGAAGACCATCCAGGGATTGACGCCGCTCGCACCGCAGCCGAGGAGGACGGCAATCTGGTGCACTTCCCTCGCTTCGCCCGTCTCCACGATGAGGCCGGCCATATGGCGTTTGCGCGCCGCCACGAGGTGGCTGTGCACGGCCGAGGTGGCGAGGAGGGCGGGCACGGCGGCCTTTGTCGCGTCGATGCCCCTGTCGCTGAGAATGATGAGGCTGAAGCCCTCGTCGATGCGGCTTTCCGCGTCCGCGCAGATGCGCTCGATCGCGGCGGCGAGGACGGCGCCGGGCTTCCGCGCTCCGGCGCCCTCGCGGAAATCGTCTGAACCGCGCGCGCCGCTCGGGTCACCCGCGCCGCTTGTGTTGCCGGCGCCCTCGCCAGCTTGGCTGGCGGCGCCTGTGCCGCCTGTACCATCAGCGCCGTGGGTCGGGTCGGCGGGGAACAGCATGGAGACCGTCGCCACGCGGAAATCGGGCAGCTTCGACTCGCGGAGCCGTCTTACGTCGGTGTTCGATAAAAGAGGGTGGAGAAGTTTCAGCTGCCTGCAGTGGGCCGGCGACTCGTCCAGAAGATTCCTCTCCTTCCCGATGTAGTTCTCGAGGGACATGACGAGGTTTTCGCGGTACGGATCGATGGGCGGATTGGTCACCTGCGCGAAGAGCTGGTGAAAATACGAATACAGCGGGACCGGCTTGCGCGAGAGGGCGGCAGGCGGCTTGCGCGTTCCCATCGCCGATACGGCCTCCTGTCCCGTCAGTAACATGGGCTTGAGGATCCGCGCTGTTTCCTCGTCGTAATGGAAATAGTCGGAGAGGAGAGAAGAATCGACCCCCGCCTCGGCGGCGTCGGCGGCGGAGAAGAGCCCGCGCAGTTCTATGCGGTTCTTTTCCAGCCAGCGCCGGTAAGGCTTTTCGCGGCAGATCCTCGACTTTATCTCGCGATCCTTGATGAGGCGCCCCTGCTCCATGTCGACGAGAAGCATCCTGCCTGGTTTCAGCATGCCCTTCTCGATGATGTCGGCCTCGTCCTGGTCGAGAACGCCAGCCTCGCTCGCCCCGACGAAACGCCCGCTTCGCGTGAGCGAGAAGCGGAATGGCCTAAGCCCGTTGCGGTCCAGGGCGGCGCCGACCTTCAGCCCGTCGGTGAAGGTCATGGCGGCGGGGCCGTCCCATCCTTCCGTCAGCGCGGCGTGGTAGTCGTAGAAAGCCTTCCTGTCGCGCGACATGCCGAATTCCGAGGCGTGGGGCTCGGGCACCATCATCATGAACACTTGTTCGAGGGGGCGACCGGCGCGGAGGAGGAGTTCGAAGACATTGTCGAACATGGCGCTGTCCGAACCGGCTTCCTCAATGATGGGCAGGAGCTTCGCCGTTTCCGGGCCGAAGGCGCAAGATTCCATGGTCGTCTGCCGCGCCCTCATGGCGCTCACGTTCTTGCGGAGGGTGTTGATTTCCCCGTTGTGGGAAATCATGCGGAAGGGCTGGGCTAGGGGCCAGGAAGGGAAGGTGTTCGTGCTGTAGCGCTGGTGGACGACGGCGAAGGCGCTCTCGAAGCTGGCCTGCCCGAGATCGGGATAGAAGGAGGCGAACTGGGACGCGACGAACATTCCCTTGTAGACGATGGTTCGGGATGAGAGGGAAGAGATATAGAAGTCGTTGAGCGAGAGGCCCGCTTCTTTCGCCTTCCTCTCTATGCTTTTCCTGAAAATATAGAGCCGCCGCTCGAAGGCTTCGCCGGATAGAAGCGAGCCGTCGGCATTTTTTCGGATGAAGGCGGCCTGGCAGACGCGCGGGAGGCTCTTGCTCGCCCGTTCGCCCAGCACTTGGGGGCGGACGGGCACGTCGCGCCACGATATGAGTTCCATGTTTTCGCTGGCCGCGGCGGCCTCGACGAGGGATTTGGCAGCAAGGAAGGGCAAGGGCGTATTGGGAAGAAAGAATGCGCCGATTCCATAGGAGCTCGTACCCGGACCTATGCCCATCTCTTCCCGGAAAAAGCGGTCGGGGATGCGGCAGAGGATTCCGGCGCCGTCGCCCGTCTTCTTGTCCCCACCCACGGCGCCCCTGTGCTCGAGGTTGCGCAGGACGGTGAGGGCGTCCTCGATGATGGCGTGGCTCGGCCGCCCATTGAGGTCGGCTATGATGGCGAGGCCGCAGGAATCCCTCTCGCTCGAAGGATTGTAGAGGCCTGCGGCCCGAGGCATGCCGGTTAAAGGATAATTATGCTCATCTGATGCATAATTATGTATTTTTTGCCTATTCATTGTAGCTGCCGATAGTAACAGGTGGGTTTTAAGAATGCAAGAGGGGCGCCACCCTTGCCGGCGTTCGAGCAGACAGCGAGGTTCCCTCCCTTTACTTCGCGGCGGCGTGGCGATTTTCGCGCTCAAGCTCTCGCTTTGACCCTCATGGCTCCGGGACGGCCCTGGTCGGGAGTCTCGCGATATAAAGGAAAAAGGCGCCTGCTATCGCCAAGGAGGCGGCGGTGAGGAGATAGGCGAAAATACCACGCATGGCGCGGGCCACGATGAATAGGGAAGCCTGTATCGTCGTGATGAAGTAGATGATATTCAAAATCCGCCTCGGTCCATATCCATGGTCCAGGAGAAGGTGGTGAACATGTTTGCGGTCGGGCGAGCCGATGGACAAGCCGGCGCGGCGGCGCCTGAAAATGGCGCGCAGGGTATCGATCAACGGGATGGCCAGCAAGGCCATCGAGGGAATGAGTCCCGCCTCGAGGGAGCCTTTGGCGGCGACCGGGGCGCTGCCCGTCTGGCCGAGGAAAGGCATAACCGAAAGAGCGAAGCCGAGGAAAAGGCTGCCCGAGTCGCCCATGAAAAGTCTGGCCTTGGGCGCGGGGAAATTTACGGAGAGGAAGCCGATCACGGCCCCCGCCAGCGTAAGGCAGATAAAGGCGCTCGGAAGGTCGCCCGCGAGGAGGTAGAAACAGCCGAAGGCGCTGGATACGATGGCGGAAATGCCACCGGCGAGTCCATCCATACCGTCGATGAGGTTTATGGCGTTCGTCATGCCGACGATCCAGCCCCAGCTCACGACGGCCGAAAACCAGCCCAGGGTGCTGGACAGGAGATCAGGGTCATACCCTAAACCCCGGAAGCGGAAACCTGAAACCACGATGAAGCCGGCGATGAATGACTGGAAGAGAAACTTCCTTTTGGCCGGAAGACTTCGCAAATCGTCGGCAAAACCAAGGAAATGCATCCCAGCCGCGCCAATGGCCATAGGCGCAAGCCTGGGCAGCCTCCCCGCGAAACCCGCGAGAAACCCGCGGCTGCCGATCAGGGCGAAAATTCCCAAAGCGAGATAAAATGCCCAGAACATCCCCACGCCGCCGAGTCGCGGAATTTTCCCGCTGTGGATTTTTCGTCCGCCCGTGCTGTCATAGAGGTTCTTCTTGCGGGCGAACCCAATTATCATGGGCATGGACAAAGCCGAGATTAGCGCCGAGACCGCAATTGCCGAATAGTACATATTTTTAATGGTTTTCCCAAAACGCCGCGGCTCTTGCCCTAACAAGGCAAGCGAACCTTAAAACAGGGGTCTCATTCTTCCGAAATCTCCATCGGAAGAGGGCTGAGCGCCGTGGAGGGCAGCTCGAATTCCCTGATCTCTCCTTCTTTGGAGTATATTCTCAAAAGAACAGTGCGATCCTGTATCGTCGACGCGCGGGCGCAAAAATCCTCCAGGTTCATGAAGAAGCTCACGGCATACTCCGTCATTCCCGCAGCCTTATGCTTGGATGTCGTTTTGCCATACATGTTGAGCCGTTCGCCCGTGCAGAAGCTCCATTCGAACTCGCCCGATGCCATGAAAGTATCCTCGCTTTCGAATATGGCAGTCAAGAACTTCAGCTTTTTTTCTTCGGTGAACGTCGACGTGATGGTGAACGCGCCGATGCCCTGAGCGGGGTTGAGAACCTTGTCCTGGACGATGAGGATTGGTGGGGTTTGGTTCAGAAGCTCTTTGCGAACCTGGTGAGTGTGGGCGCCGACGACAATGTCTCTGGCGATGACATTTTGCGAAAAACCAGCGGCTCCCATGGCACAAAAAAAGACGCATGCAAGGACGATGTTTTTTTTTGACGTAGTGGTTTTGAATCAGTCTGGCAAATATAGTTCTGCTCACTTGTTGGTATTAACTTTTCGATATATATAAAACTGATCCACCCTCCTCTTCTGGCTAAGTTTGAGATCCTTTATCGCCTTTGTCAAGAATCATTTCATACGAAGGAAATAAATAACGACCCAATTGACACGCTGTTCTGACGAGCGGAGAATCCTTTCCCGTGGACTATACCTCAATGCTCAAAAAGAGCAAGCTTTCCATATTTGTCAGCTATTACAAACCGCACCGAAAGCTCTTTCTCCTGGACCTGGGCTGCGCCTTGGGCATCGCCCTCATCGACCTGGCATTCCCGATGGTCTCCAGGTATTCCCTTCAGCGCCTCATCCCGAACAAGGCATGGGCGGCGTTCGCTGCCATGATAGGGCTCTCCGTGCTCGCCTTCGCGCTGCGCGGTTTTCTCAACTACATCGTGACCTATTGGGGCCATGTGCTGGGCGTGAGGATGGAGACCGACATCCGCCGGGATCTTTTTGCGCACCTGCAGAGGCTTTCTTTCCGCTTCTACGACAGGACGAGGACGGGCCATCTCATGTCCCGTGTCGTGAGCGACCTTTTCGAGATTGTCGAACTTGCCCATCATGGCCCCGAAGATGTCTTCATCTCCATAATCACCTTCACGGGCGCTTTCATCGCCATGTTGACGATCCAATGGAAGCTGGCGCTCATCATCGCGGCGCTGATACCCATCATCGTCGCCTTCACCGCGCGGCGCAGGGTCGCCTTGGCCAACACCTCGCTCGAAGTCAAAAAAAAGACGGCCGGCATCAACGCCAGCCTTGAGAGCAGCATCTCCGGCGTGAGGGTGACGAGAGCCTTCGCGAACGAGCGTTACGAGATCGAGAAGTTCCAGGGTGGGAACAAGCTCTACCGCGAGGCGAGAGGGTTCTATTACAAGGCCATGGGCGTGTTCCACGCGGGCATGGAATTCGCGACGAGCCTGCTCAATGTCGTCGTCATCGGCGTTGGCGGATGGTTTGTGATGCGCGGTTCCATGGACTATGGCGATCTCATCGCCTTCACGCTCTATGTCGGGGCTTTTATCCAGCCGATCAAGAAGCTGGTTTCCTTCTTTGAGCAGTATACGACGGGCATGGCCGGATTCGAGCGCTTCGTCGAGCTTATGAGGGTGGAACCCGAGATCAACGACAGAAAGGACGCCGCGGATATGGCGAAGGTCGCGGGTGAGGTGGAGCTTCGGGATGTTTCCTTTTCCTATGAAGATGATGTCGCAGTGCTGCGCCATATAAGCTTGATAATTCGCGCGGGGCGGAAGATCGCCCTCGTGGGCCCCTCCGGCGGCGGCAAATCCACCCTCTGCAGGCTTATCCCGCGGTTTTACGAGATCGTCGAAGGCGCGATCCTGATCGATGGGGTGGATATCAGGGACATCACACTGGCCTCGTTGCGCGAGCATATCGGTATCGTCCAGCAGGATATCTTCCTCTTCGCCGACACGATCCGTGAAAACATCCGCTACGGCAAGCTCGGCGCCAGCGACGCGGAGATCGTCGAAGCGGCCAAGCGCGCCCATATCCACGGGTTCATCGAATCGCTCCCGAGCGGCTACGAGACGAATGTGGGCGAGCGGGGCGTCCTGCTTTCGGGTGGACAGAAACAGCGCATCAGCATAGCGCGCATCTTCCTCAAGAATCCCCCGATCCTCATCCTGGATGAGGCTACCTCGGCGCTCGACACGACGACGGAGCTTCTCATCCAGCGCTCGCTCGAGGAGCTTTCCCGAGGCCGCACGAGCCTGGTGATAGCCCACAGGCTTTCGACGATCAAGAACGCGGACGAGATACTCTACATCGACGACGAAGGAATCAAGGAGCGGGGAAACCATGCCGAGCTGCTCGCGGCCGGCGGCGCCTACGCGGCGCTCTACGAGGCTCAGTTCGGCGCTAGCGGCAATTAGCGGAGTTGGGCGGACTTTGGCCGCCGAAGTCCGCCCGGCCAGCGGCCGGAGAGGATTACCCCGCTAGCGGCCCGAGAGAAAGGACAGGTCCGTGGTGGTCGCCAACCCAGCCCCCGCCATCACCAGGGGAATGGCGATGCCAATCGCGGCGTGCGCCGTCACTAGCCCAAGATGGGCCTCATGGTCCCCCCTTTTCAGCGCGTCCGTGGTCATGACGCCGATGAGGATTTCGCTGGCCATGAGCGCCGCGTGGGTTATAAAAGAGACGAGGTGGATATCCGCCGCGAGGGTTCTTTCTCCTTTGGGCAATTTCATGGAGAGCCCTGTGACCGCGTTGCCTAGGTACAGAGCCTCCCCCGTAACGAGAAACCCCACGTGGAGCCAGCGGAGCGCCTGCCCATCTCCCCATAATCCGCCGAGCGCGCTCCGGATGGCCGGATCGTCCTCATCGTCGATACCCAGATTTTGCCTGATCTCGTGGCCACGGTTCATGAGATCGAGGGCGCGCGCCGCGCCCAGGGCGCCAGCCGCGAAGAGAAGCCCCGTCGAGGTCCATCCCGCGACCATGTGGTAATCGAGCTTGCCGGGAAAATCGAGAAAGGAGTTTCTCGCCTGCGCGGATGGCGAGCTCACCGCGTCCTGGGCGCCGAGGCCGGCCAGCGTCAGGAGGGCGAGCGCGAACGCCAGCGCCGCGCGAAGAAACCTCGGCCTATGCCATTTGGATGTTTTCATGGAATAAGTATAAATCAAGTTGTCAACTCCCGACATTATAGTCCTCCCGCGAAGACGAACATCCGGCCGATGGCGATCGTTCGGGCGCGGCCGCCGCGAACTTTCCCACCTCGTTTCGGGCCGAGAGTAGCCCGCTGAGGGTTCCCGGGCCGCCGACGCAGCCGCCGGGGCAGGCCATCCCCTCCACCAGGTCGGCCTTGACTTTGCCCAGTTGGATGTCCATGAGCAGCGCCCGGCAGTTTCTGAGCGTGTCGGCCTTGGCCAGCGCGACATTGTCGAGGCCGAATCTCAGTTTGGCGGTTTCGGCGATGGCGCCGCCCACGCCTCCCGCGATGGCGTAGCCGCGGCCCAGGGCGCTCGCTTCCGGCGGGAATTCGGTGGGATCGATCGACGCCAGATCTATTTCCTTGGCCACGAAGATCGCCGCCAGCTCCTCGAAGGTGAGGACATGGTCCACGTAGGGCCTCAGTTCGGGCTCGAGGGCCTCGGCTTTCTTGGCGATGCAGGGACCGATGAAGACGACGCGCGCTTTCGGGTCTCTTTCCTTTATGAGTCGCGCCGTTTCGACCATGGGCGTGAAGCTTTCGGCGATGTTGCCGGCGAAGGCCGGGAAATGCCGACGCGCCGCCATGACCCAGGAGGGGCAACAGGAAGTGCCGAGGAAGGCGGGGTTCGACGCTTTGGTCGCGCCCGACGCGCCCGCGGGGTTCGATGCGCCGGCGGGATTCGCGGCGCTGGCGGGGTTTGATGCGTCCGCCGCGCCCGCCGGATTCACCGCCGGTCTTTCCGCGAGGCGCCGCGCGAGCAGGATGGTGTCGCAATCGGCGCCGAGGGCCACTTCCCGCACGCCCTTGAATCCTATGGCGAGGAGGCCGGCGGCCACAGCGCCGGGCGAGGCCAGCCTGCCGAATTGTCCCGCGAAGGAGGGCGCGAGCAGGGCGTAGGGGCGCAGCTCTTCCGGGCCGGTGAGCTGGTGGAGAATCTGCACCAGCTCGGTCTTGTCGGAGATCGCGGCGAAGGGGCAGGAAACGGTGCAGAGACCGCAGTTGACGCATTTACCCTGGTCTATCGACGCGTAGCCGTCTTCGTCGGAATGGATGGCGTCGACGCCGCAGGCGGCCGCGCAGGGGCGAACCATGCGCGTGATCGACTGATAGGGACAGGCTTTGACGCATTTCATGCACTTGACGCATTTCTTCTGGTCGATAAGCGCCTGGTCGCCATCAGGGAAAGAGATCGCGTTGACGGGACAGACGAGAGAACAGGGGTGAGCCATGCAGGACTGGCACATGTTGGTCACGATGACTTTGTCCTCGGGGCATTTCTCGCAGGCCGCCCTGATAACGTTGACGATGGGCGCGGCCAGGACTTTCCTGTCCGTGAAGGCTTCGCCTATGCCCGCCGAGACTGGCATATTGTTCCGCTCTTCGATAAGGGGAAGGCCGAAGGCGAGCCTTATGCGTTGACGCACGATGGAGAGTTCGCGATAGGAGCAACAGCGGTAGCTGGGTTTGCCCATGTCGATGATGTCGAAAGGCAGATAGTCGATGTCCTCCGGCTTTTTCCCCGCGAGCACGAATCGGGTTATTCCCGCGAATACTTTGCGCCTTATGTCTGTGCATGGAGTGTAGAGGCCGCGCATTCTCTCAAAGACTTCAGGCATTCGGAACCTCCCTCGCCTTGGGCAGATCGGCTATGCGCGCCACGGCCAGGCGCTCGATCTCTTCCATCACGACTTCCGGTGTCGCGCGCGTGAAGCGCAGGCCGCAGATCTCGACGACAGGCGATTGCCGTCCGCCATCGCAGGTCTTGTCCATGCATCCGACTTCCTCGAGTTCGACGAAGTCGGCCAGACCGGCGTCGTTCTCCAGCATCTCGATCAAGGATTCACCGCCGGCGAAACAGCAGTTGGTTCCGACGCATACCCGCACTTTGATGGGTTCCATGTTCAGGTCCTCCATGAGCATAGTGTATATCAAACATTGGGTGGTATTGCGGGAAAATTACGGATTTTCTTTCCAGTACACTCCGGAAAAGGGCCTGGTCGTGCAGATGGCCATATGGGATTCGCCACTCGAGTCCTTGTACCGTACCTCGAAGCGGGTTTCGTGCCTTTCCTCGCTTTCCGTTTCGAGCCATGGCGGGGCCCATGTTATGCTCACGGGGTCTCCGCGCTTTCGCCTCAGTTCTTTCCGTATTTTCCGCTTGCATACCGTCAGGTAGGTCATGGGGAGCGCGCAGCCAATGCCTATGGCGATGACCACTTCAAGAAACATTGAAACCTCATGCTACGTATATTTTATAATATTATGCGGCAAATACCGTATTTTTTCATTTTTATCGCCATAAAGCAAGATAAGTCCATGTTTTTAACGTGATTGATGAAACATATTCAACACGATGTTTCATGGAGTGAGGCTGTCGTTCTGTTTTTGGCCTTCTCGTCGGCCGCGCCCCTATTCGCCGAACCTGTGGGTGAACCAGGTTTTAACCACCTGTGTCAAAACCGCATAACTCAACAGGATGCCAGCCAGGAACAGCCAATACAGCGGAGGCAGCGGCACGAACCCTAGCATCCCCGCCAGGGGCGAAACCGTCAGTCCGACACCGATCGCCACGATGGTCGCCGAAGTGAGGAGGAGTTGCCAGCTGGCCCTGCTCTCGATGAAAGGTATCTTGTTGGTGCGGATGATATGGATGATGAGCGTCTGGGTGAAGAGCGATTCCACGAACCAGCCGGTATGGAAAAGCGCGGGATTGTTCCGGCCGTCGAAGACTTTTAGCATGATGAAGAAGGTCGCGTAATCGAAAATCGAGCTGATCGGCCCGATGAAAAGTATGAACCGCAGGATCTTGTCGATCGTCCACTGCCGCGGCTTTGTCAGCCACTCTGGATCCACATTGTCGGTGGGAATGGTGATCTGCGAGAAATCGTACAGGAGATTGTTGGTCAGCACTTGGATGGGGAGCATGGGGAGGAAGGGCAGGAAGGCGCTGGCTCCCACGACGCTGAACATGTTGCCGAAATTTGAGCTGGCCGCCATCTTGATGTATTTGATGATGTTGCCGAAGACCCTTCTCCCTTCCAGGACGCCCTGTTCCAGCACGAGAAGACTGTTTTCCAGGAGGATGATGTCGGAGGATTCCTTGGCGATATCCACCGCACCATCCACGGAGATGCCGACATCGGCGGCCTTCAGCGCGGGCGCGTCGTTGATACCGTCGCCGAGGAAGCCCAGCACGTGCCCCTTGCTCTGGAGCGCGCGGATTATGCGTTCCTTGTGGGCGGGAGCCAGCCTGGCGAAAACGCTCGTCGAGCCGGCAGCCTCCGCCAGTTCAGCCTCGCTCATCGTTTCGATCTGCGAGCCGAGAAGGAGATGTTCGACGGGCATGCCCACTTCCCCGCAGATATAGGCGGTGATGATCTCGTTATCGCCCGTGAGGACCTTGACGTCGACATTCAGCGCGTGAAGTCGCTTCAGCGCCTCTTTCGCGCTCTCTTTGGGAGGGTCGAGAAAGGCCAGGAAACCCATGAGAATCATGTCGGATTCGTCGGCGACCGAGTAGACGGGCTCGTCCGTCGCGCCAGGCATTTGTTTGTAGGCGAGCGCGATGACCCTGAAGCCCTGGCTGTTCAGCGAGTTCGCGAGTTCCCGGCGCTTGGCGTCCTTCTCCTGAAGGATCTCCACGATTTCACCTTTGGCTTCCACGCGGGTGCAGATGTCCAGGACCTCCTCCACGGCGCCTTTGCAGATGAGCGTGTTCAGCCCGGTTTCGTCCTCGATGATCACCGACATACGTCGGCGCACGAAATCGAAGGGTATCTCGTCTATCTTGCGGTATTTCACGTCGGCGCTCAGGTGTTCACGGAGTTCCTCGTGGTCGAGGATAGCCTTGTCCAGCGTATTTTTCAGCCCGGTATGGTGGAAGCTGTTGAGGTAGCCGTAATGCAGCACTTTTTCGCTGGGGTCCCCGTACACGTCCAGAAATTTTTCCAGCACTATTGTGCCCTGGGTGAGGGTGCCTGTCTTGTCGGTGCAGAGAATGTCCATCGCGCCGAAGTTCTGTATCGAGTTCAGGCGTTTCACGATCACTTTCTTGCCTTCCATCGCGATGGCGCCCTTGGACAGGTTCACGGTCACGATCATGGGAAGCATTTCGGGGGTGAGGCCGACCGCCACCGCCATGGCGAAGAGAAAAGCCTCCAGCCAGTCGTGCTTGCTCAATCCGTTGACGAGGAAGACGAGCGGAACCATCACGGCGATGAAGCGGATCATCAGCCAGGTGAATTTATTGATGCCGAGGTCGAAGCTCGTGGGCTGGCGTTGCGCGACGATGCTGGTGGCCAGCGATCCGAAGTAGGTTTTTCCTCCTGTCTCGATGACCAGCGCGATGGCCGATCCGGACACCACGTTGGAGCCAAGGAAGCATATATTGGTTAGTTCGAGCGGATTCTTGATATCGGGGGATGGAAGCGAGGCCATTTTTTCCAGCGGCTGGGCCTCGCCGGTGAGCGCCGCCTGATTCAGGAAGAGGTCCTTCGCCGAAAGCACCATGACGTCGGCCGGCACCATGTCGCCGGCGGCCAGCTTGACGATGTCGCCCGGCACTAGCTGCTTGAGCGGTATCTCGATTTCAGCGGCGTCTCTCATCACCGTCGCCGTGTTGCTGACCATAGCCTCGAGCTTTTCGGCGGCGTCGTCGGCCCTCGCTTCCTGGAAAAAGCGTAGCACGATGCCCAGGACGACAACCACGACGATGACCACGGTCGCCTGCCTGTCGCCCGTCAGGAAGGAGAGCAGCCCCAGCGCGAGCAACAGAAGAACGAGCGGATTCTTGATATTGTCCAGAAGGCGCGTGAACACGGATTTCCGCTTCTCCCGGGCGATCTCGTTCGTCCCGAATCGCGCGATGCGCGATGCCGCTTCAGTCTGGCTCAGTCCCGCGATCTGGGATCCGAGTTCCTTGAGAACCGCGTCGGGATCGGCGCGCGCCAATTCCAATAATGAATGGGAGTTATTCACGCTACTAGTATAATGCTATTCCGGGCAGCGAAAAACCTCCTCGACGCCGTAGGTCCCGAAAATCGCCCCACCCGGCAAGGATTCGCGCCTCAGGATTGACAAAAGCGCATCGTCGCGACAGAATGGTTAAGCAGATTAACTATTAAGTTCATTAACCTTAGGGGTCGCAGATGGAAACGCCGCAGACAGATACATCCGAGCCTTCCTATGGCATTCCTCCGGAGCTGGACATGGCCGTGGACGCCGTCCTCGAGACCCTGCCGCCGGTATGGGACCGCATCAGGTCCAACCTGCGCGGCGCCGCGACCAGCAAGTTCGATATTAGCCTGGAACAGTTCCATACCCTTCGCCATATCCGCAGGGGATACTGCCATACGGGAGATCTGGCCGAGAAACGGCAGATAAGCCGACCGGCGATAAGCCAGGCTGTGGCCGTCCTCGTGGCGAGAGGGCTGGTGACGCGGCTTCAGGAAGTCGGCGACAGACGCCTCGTGCGTCTCGTGCTGACGCCTTACGCCAACGAGGTCCTGGACAACAATTCCCGCGAAAACCGCGCCTGGGCGAAAGAAAAGATGGCCTCGCTTCCGGCCGAAGAGCTGGGCTCCGTCCTGAAAGCGATGGAAATCCTGAAAAACACCTTCGCGCGCGGCTAGCCATGAACGATATACGCAAACTCTTTCATTTCGTGAAACCATATTGGAAAAAGGCGCTCTTCGCCTTCGTTACGCTGGTGGCCATGGTCGTGCTCGACCTGGCCATTCCCCGGCTGGTCGCGAGAGTCATAGACCTGGGGATCAAGCGGAAGGACATGACGGTCGTGCTGACGACATCGGCCCTCATGCTGCTGATTTCCGCCTTGAACGCCCTCGTGGCGGTGCTGAACAGCAACTCGTCCATCCGCGTGGGGGAGAGCGTGGCGCGGGATCTGCGCGAAGCCCTCTTCGTCAAAATCCAGAGTTTTTCCTATGGCAATCTCGACAGGTATTCCACCGGTAAACTGATGGTGCGCCTCACGAGCGACGCGAGCGCCGTGCAACGTCTCGTCCAGGTGACGCTCCGGATAGGTAGCCGCGCGCCGCTGTCTATGATAGGCAGCATCGTACTGATGTTCGTCACAAGCCCGACCCTCGCCTGGACCATGATACCCATTCTCCTCGTGAGCGGCGTCGTGATCGTCTTTTTCAGCGCGAAGATGGAGCCGCTGTTCCGCGCCGTCCAGCAGAGGCTGGACCGACTCAACACCGTCCTGCAGGAGAATATTTCGGGCGCCCGCCTCGTCAAATCCTTCGTGCGCGCCGACAGGGAATCGGCCCGTTTCGGGGAGGCTAACGAAACGTTGACCGACGGAACGGTGAAGGTGATGCAGTTCCAGTCCTCGATGACGCCCATACTCACGCTTTTCATCAATATCGGCATGGTTCTCGTGATCTGGCTCGGCGGGCTGCAGTCCATCGACGGAAAGCTGTCGCTGGGGCAGATCGTCGCCTTCACCAACTACCTTCTCGCCACGATGCATCCTCTCATAACGATGGTCCAGCTCTCCAACACCTGGGCCAACGGCCTGGCCTCGGCCAAAAGGGTCAACGAAATCCTGGACGCGAGACCAGACGTGGAAGAGCCGGACGAGCCGGTGGCGTTGCGCGATTCCGTTGTGGGCGGCGACGCGTTGGGCGATGTCGTTTTTGACAAAGTTGATTTCCATTATGACGGCGAATCGGGCCTGAAGGCGCAGTCGGTGCTTGAGGATATCCGCCTGCGCGCGGAACCGGGCATGACCCTCGCCATCCTGGGCGCGACGGGCTCGGGCAAGTCGAGCCTCATCAACCTCATCCCTCGCTTTTACGACGCCACGGCGGGCGCGGTGACGATAGACGGCATCGATGTGCGCCGCGTAGGCCAGGATTCCCTTCTGGGCCACATAGCCATAGTGCCGCAGGAGACGATACTTTTCACGGGCACGGTGCGCGACAACATCCGCTACGGCCGTCCGGAGGCGAGCGAGGACGAAGTGATCGCGGCTGCCCAAGCCGCCCAGGCCCATGACTTCATCCTCAGGCTCCCGCGGGGTTACGATACGCATGTCGAGGAGAGAGGCGGCAACCTTTCGGGAGGGCAGAAGCAGCGCGTGGCGATCGCGCGAGCCCTCGTCCAGCGTCCTTCCATTCTCATCCTGGACGACAGCACGAGCGCCGTGGACGTGGAGACGGAAACGAAAATCCAGGACTCGATCGAGCGGTTCATGGGCGGGATCACCTGCGTGGTGGTGGCTCAGCGGATCAGCACCGTGCTGAACGCCGACAAGATAATCGTCCTGGACGAGGGGCGCGTCGTCGCCGAAGGGACGCACAAGACACTGCTGCGCGCGAGCAAGGTGTACAGGGAAATCTACGATTCCCAGTTGGGAGGCGAAACCCATGGCCTATGAACCGATGCCCAGCAGTCAGGACATGCGCGCCAACATGCAGCGCCGCCACAATCGCCCGGGAAAAATAGAAAAGGCGAAAAATCCCCGGCGCGCCATGGCGCGACTCCTGCTCTACCTCTACCCTTTCAGGCGAGCCCTCGGCTTAGTGGCGGGTTTCGTGGTCTCCGCCACGCTTCTCGGCCTCTGCGGTCCTTACCTCATGGGCGTCGCCATCGATGCCCGCATAGGCGGGAAGGATATTCCCGGCCTCCTCTGGACGGCGGCCCTCATGCTGGGCGCCTATGTCCTCTCGAACTTCTTCCAGGTAGTCGCAAACTGGCTCATGGCCCGCGTCTCGCAGAACGCCCTCAAGAACCTGCGCGGCGACCTTTTCGCCCATCTTCAGACCCTTTCGATGAGCTTTTTCGACACGCACCCCGTCGGCGGCCTCATGAGCCGGCTCACCAACGACATAGACGCCATCAACCAGGCAGTCTCGCAGAACGTGATCTCCCTCCTGAGCGGCGTGCTCACCATGCTCGGCATCCTCGTCGCCATGTTCATGCTCAACCATTGGCTCGCTCTGGCCAGCCTCGTCGTCATTCCCATAATGGTCTGGTTCTCGCGCTTCATCGCCACGTATACGAGGAAAGGCTTCCGCGAGCTTCAGAAGAACCTGGGCGAACTCAACAACATCGCCGAGGAATCCATATCCGGACAGAAGGTGATCAAGGCTTTCAGGCGGAACGATATGGTGATAGCGGCCTTCCGCGAACGCAATCAAGCCGTATACGAGTCGGGCGTCTACGCCAATTCCTACGCCATGCTGCTCATGCCGCTCACAGGCGTGCTCGGCAGCTTTTTCGTGATCGTCCTCGCGAGCCTGGGAGGCTGGCTCGCGTTGAAAGGCCTCGCGAGCGTCGGCACGATAGCCGCCTTCATAAACTACGGCCAGAACTTTACCTCGCCGCTGCGGCAACTGGCCAACCTCTACAACTCCATCCAGGCGGCTTTGGCCGGCGCCGAGCGGGTATTCGAGATCATCGACACGCCTCCCGAGGTCGCCGATGACGGGAAGGCTGTCCCAGTCGCGCGCCTGCGCGGCGAGGTCAGGCTCCACGACGTCAGCTTCGCCTACAAGCCAGGCACAGCCGTCATAAAGAACTTCAGCCTCGATGTGGCCGCCGGCCAGACGATAGCCCTGGTGGGACCCACCGGCGCGGGCAAGACCACCATCATCAACCTCCTCACCCGATTCTACGAGGCGCAAAGCGGAAGCATAGAGATCGACGGCCTGGACATCCGAGCGATGAGAAAGGCCGACCTGCGCCGCAACCTGAGCCTCGTGCTCCAGGACACCTTTCTCTTCGCCGATACCGTGATGGAGAACATCCGCTACGGTCGCCTGGGGGCGAGCGACGACGAATGCGTCGAGGCCGCGCGCATGGCCGAAGCCGATCATTTCATCCGCCAGCTCCCGCAGGGCTACGAGACCAACCTTTCCGAGCGGGCGGGCAATTTGAGCCAGGGGCAGCGCCAGCTCCTCTCCATCGCCCGCGCCATACTGGCCGATCCAGCCATCCTGATTCTCGACGAAGCCACCAGCAGCGTGGACACGCGCACCGAGCTCCGCATCCAGAAAGCCCTCCTCAGGCTGATGGAAGGGCGCACGAGCTTCGTCATCGCCCACCGCCTGAGCACCATCCGCGACGCCGACAAGGTCGTGGTCATAGACAAGGGCGAAATCGTCGAGCAGGGAAGCCATCAGGAGCTTCTGGATAGGCGGGGATTCTACCATAGACTCTACCTGAGCCAGTTCAAGGGGAACGCGATATAGAAGAAGGGCGTCGTAGGTCCATGAATATAAAGCCGCTGCAGTGACACTTCAAATATGCAGTCGCATCGCTATTTATTCATTTTCGAATACGCCGAGAGAGAACATATGTTCACAAATAGGAAAACGATAGTTTTTATCGTGGCGGACTTGACTAAAAAGAGTGAATATATATACGAATCGGGGTTGACCTGGCCTGGTGAAGGAGCTAACGTTCCTAAAAAGGTATCTCACAGGAGGAAATCGTGGTTCCACTCTATGCTTTCGCGACCGTAATGGTTGTTTTCGCCATCTCCGATTTTATATCGACAAAGACGAAGGCCATCGTCTCGAGCTTGTTCGCCGCGTCGGTGCTGTTTCTGGCGGGACTGTGGCTGAATATCATCCCCAAAACGGTGTTCACCGACTCCGGCCTCACCACCATCGGGGCGATATCCACGGGGCTCCTTGTCACCCATATGGGAACCCTGATCAGCCTCAAGGAATTCGCCAAGCAGTGGAAGACGGTGCTCATCGCCGCCGCTGGCCTCGTCGGCATTTTCCTCCTGGTCTATTTCGTCGGCACGCCTCTCGTTGGCAAGCAGTTCGCCGCCACGGCCGTTCCGCCCATCGCCGGCGGCGTCATCGCGGCCCAGATCATGATGGAAGGCGGAAAGGCGCTGGGAAATCCCGCGGTCTCCCTGCTGGCCCTCCTCCTCCTCGTCCTTCAGGGTTTTATCGGCTACCCGGTAGCATCGATCTGCCTCAAGAAGGAAGCCAAGAACCTCGCCAAGGAGTACAACGGGCTCAAGGCTTCCGGTAAAGACGCTGGCGCCGGGGCCGCCGCCGCCGTCACTGTCAAGAAGCTCCTTCCCGCCGTCCCCAAGGACTACAACAGCATCTTCGTCCTTCTCGCCAAGCTCTCCCTAATCTCCGTCCTTAGCTTCTGGCTCTCGGGCGTCCTGAAGCCCGTCATCGACATCAACAGAAACATCATGTGCCTGATCCTCGGTATCGCGTTCAGCGAGGTCGGTTTCCTGGACACCGACATCCTGACCAAATCCAATTCCTACGGCATCGCCATGGCGGGCCTCTTAGGCGCCGTCTTCGCCGGCCTCGCCCAGGCGACTCCAGCCATGGTCGGACAGCTGATAGTGCCAGTCATAATCACCCTCGCCCTCGGCACGGTCGGAATCGGCGTCGGCTCCATCCTCGTTGGAAAGCTGCTCAAGCAGAGCTGGGCCATGTCCTTCGCCATCGGAACCACGGCCCTCTTCGGCTTCCCCGGCACCTACATCCTCAGCACCGAGGTGGCGAAGGCGGTCAGCACCGACGACGTGGAGCGGAAATACATCATGGACAGGATATTCCCCAAGATGATGGTAGCCGGCTTCGTGACGGTCACGATCGGTTCCGTCATCCTCGCGGGTATCATGGTGAAGATGCTGTAAAAGCCTCCCCCGCGCACAGGACGGAGGGGGCCATCGGCCCTCTCCGTTATTTTTTATCCAAGTATGTCATTTTACGCATATCATTTGAAAGGAAGATCGTATGAACACGTTGGAAGAAGCCAAAAAAATCAATGACTGGGTATTCGCGATCCGCAGGGAGTTCCACGCCGATCCCGAAAAATCGATGGAAGAAGTCCGGACTTCGGCGCGCGTGGCCGAAGAACTGAGGAAAATGGGCATCGAAGTGAAGCGAATCGGCGCCACCGGCGTTCTCGGCACCCTCGTGGGCGCGGCGCCGGGAAAGGTGATCGCGCTGCGCGCCGACATGGACGCGCTGTCGATCGCCGAACAGACGGGCTTCGACTACAGCTCCAGGAACCCGGGGCTCATGCACGCCTGCGGCCACGATTTCCATACGGCCATGCTGCTTGGGGCCGCCAAGGTTCTCTCCGGCATGAAGGACCAGCTCAAGGGCACCGTTAAATTCATGTTCCAGCCGGGCGAGGAAGTGGCGAAGGGCGCGAGGTCGATGGTCGAGGGCGGCGTCCTCGAGAATCCCAAGGTCGACATGGCCTTCGGCATGCACGTCATCTCCGACCTGCCCATGGGGAAGGTGGTCCTCCAGGACGGCGGCTTCATGGCATCCGGCGACAACTGGGAATGCGTCATCAAGGGCGTGACCGCCCACGGGTCGTCGCCCTGGCAGGGCATCGACGCCATCGTCTGCGCGTCGGCCATTGTCCAGAGCCTCCAGACCTTGGTGAGCCGCGTCAACGACGCGCGCGATCCCATCGTCATCAATATCGGCACCTTCCACGGCGGCGACAGGTTCAACATCATCCCCAGCAAGGTGGAGATGACCGGCATGAACCGCGCCTTCTCCGTGAGGGCTCGCGAAGGCATGCCCCTGTGGATGGAGGAAGTCATCAAGGGAACCTGCGCCGCCTATCGCTGCACCTATGAGTTCAACTACAACTTCAGCTGCGCTCCCCTCATCAACGACCCGCAGGCCACCGCATTCGCGAAGGAATCCGTGGCCAAGGTCATCGGCGCGGAGAACATCATGCAGATACCCAGGATCATGGGCTCCGAGGATTTCTCCGAGTACGCGATGAAGGTTCCCAGCACTTTCATGGTCCTCGGCGTGAGGAACCCCGCCAAGGACTGCGTCTATTCCCAGCACTCCGAACACTACAAGGCCGATGAGGACTGCATCCCCTACGGCGTGGCGAGTTTCGTGCAGATGGCGACCGATTTCCTGAGCTGAAAGGCTACACGGCACGGCGCTGAAGGGCGGCAGAGGAGCCGCAGAAGAGCCGCGCCACGCCCCCGCTGAGGCACTAAGATGCGGCGCGAGCGCGCTGAAGAGCGGCCGAGGCGCTGCGGCTGTGCGGCGCCGTGCCCGCGCCAAGGCGCTGAGGCACTGAGATGCAACGCGAGCGCGCTGATACTCAACTGAAAAAAAGGGACTGTCAAGGAAGCAACAACTTCCTGGATAGTCCCTTCTTTTCGTGTCGGACGCCTGGCCAGAGGCCAGGCCCAAGGTTCGGCCTCTGGCTTTCGATGGAGCGGCCCCTCAGCGACGAGGGCGTAGGCCGCGGCGGAGCCGCTCGGCGAGGAAGGCGCGGCGACTGATTGTGGGGCGAAGGGCCGAGAGCCGAGCGGCCGTCGGCGCATCGACGGCCAGGCCGCCATAGGCCTCCTTCTCCACCGCTTCCACGATGAAGGCGGCCTGGCCGGCGCTGGCGGGGAAGGTTTCGGCCAGGCGCAGCGAGTATTCGCGCGCCGTTTCGCAGGGCCCGCGAGGCAGGCCGGCGAAGCGGCCGCAGGAGAGGAGCCTGGCGTAAAGCGCCAGGGCGGCGCTTCCGTATTCGCCGTGGCGCGAAAGGCGAGCAAGCGTCGCGGCGACCCTCGCGAGGAATTTCGCGACTGCCCGGGCGAAGGACCTGATCCAGGAGGAAAACGAGCGCGAACCCGCGTCGTTAGCCGCTTTTTTCGTGCGGGAAAAAAGAAATCGGAAGAGCTGGAAGAGAAGGCCGCACAGCAGCGCGAGAGCGAAAGCCCCCAGCACGCCCAGAATGATCCACATCATGATGGTGCCGGACGACGCTTCGCCGGCTTCGGGCCGCATATCGCGAACCACCTGGTCGCCATCCTGCGGCACGATGTTCGACGTCGCGCTCCGTTCCTTGAAGAACCATTTGAGAATCGCGAGGAGAAGCTGAAATACAGGGACGGCGGCGCTTTTCAAGGCCGCGGCCGCCTGTTTCGCGGGCTCTGTCAGGGCGGGTATGAGAAGCAGAACGCCAGCCGCGGCAAGGACGAAGACAAGGGCGACGGAAGCGACCATTGCGCTTCGGGAATTGGGGGAGAGGCCACCCCGGGTGGCGCCTTCGTTTTTTGACATTCCGAGAGCGAGAATGCCGAAGAGGAAATAGGGAATGACGAGACGCGGAGGCAAAGGGTTCTTTACCTGTATCAGAGCGGTCAGGCAAAACGCGGCCAGGAAGAGGGCGATCCCCTCGTCGAAGCGCGCGGCGCAGAATTCGTGGTCGGCTTTCTTCATTTCGAGCCACGCCGCGCGCAGCCAGAACGCGGCGCTGACCGCCAACAGGAAAAAGAAGGGGCCCATCTCGCTGTCGTTCCGGGGCAGAATGGCCGCGACGTCGAAGGTTCTTCCCCCATAGACGATGTATATCACCATGAAGGACAGCGCGAAGGCGGCAACTTCAAAGAACCCGAAAAACAAGACGCGTAGATTTTTCCGGCGCAGGAAACGGCTGAGCGCCAGGGAGAAGAAGAAGGCGAGGGACGCGAGGACGTAGGGAAAGCCGCCGCTCAACGCCAGAATGCCGCCGAAAGCCAGGAAAAAATACGAGGCGACCAGGTGGAGCTTCATGAGATCCATAGCGGCGAGGAAAACGAGTGAGGCTTTCATCGTTCGCCTTCCGTCTTCACGCGCAGCGCGTCGAAGGTCGTGAAGGGGTAGGAGCTTGCATCTTCGCCGTTTCCCCTCTCCGCGAATACGAACATCACCTTATCCCTGTTTGTCGCCGGCAGGGCGATGAACTTCTTCATGATTTCGCCCGGCTTGCGCGCGATCACGACGAACCCGGCTCCCTGATGGCCCACGCCGCTTATGAGGGGGAGTATGGCCTGGCCGTGTTCGAATTCGCAGCGCGCGAGAAGCTCCAAGACCATGCCCAGATGCTCGGGTCCGCGACCCAGCGGGAGGACGGCGGGGAAGCCTCTGACGAGCCTGTTGGTGGCCACGGTGAACGAAGCTCCCCTCTCGGCGAAGCGCGTCGCGAGCGAAGCGAGCATCTCCAGGGCCCTCTCGAAACCATCCTTGTCCTCGGCGCGCCTGAACCCCTCGCCATCCATGAGGAAGAAGATTTTCTGGTGGGTGGTGGGCTCGAATATTTTTTCCTGCAGGATGTCGAGCCGGGCGCTCGCCTTCCAGTGAATGTTCCTGGCAGGCTTATTGCCCGTGTATTCTCTCGTGCCCTCGTACCAGGCAGGATCCTCGATGATGCCCTTGGATGGATGAATGCCGAAATAATCCCTGAAGGGTAGTTCGAGTTCGCCAATGGGGACGAGGCGAGGGTAAACAATGATTTCCCTCTTGAAGGAGAGGATTTTCTCCTTCCGGTAGAGATCGAGGATGTCCCCGGCGGTCAGGATGGCGGGGCCGAGGTTGTGCGCGCCGCGGCGTTCCGCGCTGAAACTCCAGGAGCCCGAGATCTTCTCGAAGGGCAGGAGACCGCTTTCGCCCTCGACGCCTTCGGCGACGAGGGGCTTCAGGGCTTCCGGATGCTTCAGCGTCAAGCGCATCCAGACGGGGAGTATTTTGTTGTTGGCGATTTCCGCGCGCAGGGTGAAGCTGTCCCCGCAGAAGAAACGATCGCCGTCGCAGGAGAGCGCGACATCGAGGCGTGAGAGCCCGAATCTTCCAAAGAGGCGTATGGCCAGCGTCAGAATGAACGTCGTGGCCGAAAAAGTGGCCAGGGCGATGGATGAGGTCGCCGCGGCGAAAAAAGCGAGGACTCCGAGGAAGGCTACCGAAAGCGTTATGACGAAATAGCTGGAGACGCCGTATGATACTTTGTCGGTTTTCACTGCCGTTTCTTTTTTAAACAGGCGAAGGAACCGGCACTTTTTCGAGTATTTCGGCCACGACGGCGCTCGCGGACATGCCTTTTGCCCTTTCTTCGTGGCGGAGGATGATCCTGTGCGTGAGGACAGGCCCCGCCAGTTCCTTCACGTCGTCCGGGATCACGTAGCCGCGCCCGCGTATCGCCGCGAGCGCCTGCGCCGCCTTTATGAGGCCGAGCGAGCCTCGCGGACTCGCGCCATAGCGCACCTTGGGGTGGCTGCGCGTCGCGCCGACGAGATCGGCGATGTATTCGCGCACCTGGGGGGCGACGAGAACATCGCTCCTGCGCTTCTGCAGTTCGACGATGCGTTCGGGGCTGGAAACGGCTTCTAGGCCTACAAGAGGGTCGTCGCGCATGAAGCGGTCCATGATGGTCAGTTCTTCGCCCCTATCCGGATAGCCGATGTCGATCTTCATGAGAAAGCGGTCGAGCTGGGCTTCCGGCAGGGGAAAGGTGCCATCCATCTCTATGGGATTCTGCGTCGCGATGACGAAGAAGGGCTTCGGCAGGTCCATCGTGACGCTGTCGACGGTGACCTGGAATTCGCCCATGCTTTCGAGAAGGCTGGCCTGCGTCCTCGGGATCGTCCTGTTTATCTCGTCCGCGAGGAGAATGTTGGCCATGACGGGACCCGGATGAAAGACGAATTCGCCGGATTTCTGGTTGTAGATCGAGAATCCGGTGACGTCGGAGGGGAGGAGGTCGGGGGTGAACTGGATGCGCTTGAAGACGCCGCCGATGCTACGCGCCAAGGCCTTCGCCATGACGGTTTTACCGAGGCCGGGCACGTCTTCCAGGAGCACATGTCCTTCGGCGAGGAGGGCGACGGTCATCAGCTCCAGGACTCGTTTCTTCCCCACGATAACGAGGGCAGAATTTTCGACGATTGCCGCGCTCTCATTCATGGTAGGCATCGTTTCGCTCACTTTTGGGCCAGCCTGGCCAGTTTTTCGTCCCTGATGCGGCGCGTCTCGCGCATCACGCGCTCGATGTCGATGGTCGTGTATTCGCCGTTCCTGTAGAGAACGCGGCCGTCTATCATCGTCATGACGATGTCGCCTGAGCCCGCGGCGAAGAGGATGTTGGAGAGGACATCGTAGACGGGCTGCAGATGCGGCGCGTCGAGGTCATAGACCACGATGTCGGCGCGGTTGCCGACGGCGATGGAACCGCAGTCGGTCCTGCCCTGGGAGAGGGCTCCGTTGCGGCAAGCCAGCTCCAGAAGCTGCCTCGGCCCAAGGATGAGAGGATCGCCCGTCGTGCCCTTCTGGAGCAGCGCGGCCAGATTCGCCTCCTCGAGCGCGTTCAAGTTGTTGTTGCTGGCCGCGCCGTCCGTGCCGATGCTCACCCGTATTCCCTTCTCGAGCATCTTCGCCACGGGCGCCACGCCCGAACCGAGCTTCATGTTGCTGGAGGGGCAGTGCGCCACGGTAACCCCCCGCTCGGCTAGAATATCGAAGTCCCCTTCGTCGATCCATACGCAGTGCGCCGCCGTCGTCGGCACCCTGAAAAGGCCGCAGGAGTCGAAAAAGGCCGTCGGGGTCATCCCGCGCCTAGCCTTGGCCTCCTCGTGCTCGTCCTTCGTCTCCGAGAGGTGGATCTGCATGCGCAGGCCCTCTGTCTCGCAGAACTCGGCGATCTCCGTCCCGATGCGCGTGTCGCCGAAGGTGTACTCGGCGTGCACGGAAGCGTCGGCGACGAGGCGGCCCTCAGGAATGCCCTTGGCCGCGCCGATGAGAAAGCGAGTGCCCTCGCAAGCCGAGGAGTCCGCGAAGCGCTCGTCGTTCCGACGCGTCGAATAGCCGTGGGCGAGATTCGCCTTCATGCCGCTTTCGGAGAGCGCCCGGACGATGCCCGGCTCGTGCATGTACATGTCGGTGAAGGAGACCGTGCCGCTCGCGAGCATCTCGGCTATGCCGAGGAGGGATCCCCAGTGGCAGTCCTCGTCCGTGAGGAGTGCCTCGAAGGGAAACATCCGGGTGAAGAGCCAGTCGTGGAGCGAAAGTCCCTCGCCGTAGCCCCTGATGAGGGTCATGGGCACATGGCTGTGGGTGTTGAAGAAGCCGGGCATGGCCACTTTCCCGCGGCCGTCGTAGATTTCGCCCTCGAAAGCGCGGCTAGAGGCCGAGCCTCCTGCCGGGTCGGAGGCCGGGCCAGAGCCCTGTCCGGAACCTTGCGGTTCCGCCGCGTCGATATAGCATATCCGCCCGTTCTCGACCAGGATATTCATACCCTCGCGAACCTCGTAGCGCTCGTCGACGAGGGTTATGTCCTTGAAAAGAAACGCGCTCATCACATCGCTCCCACGATTTCCCGGACCAGCAGTCTGAAGCGTCCGCCCGCTTCCTCGGCCGCCGCGTTGACTTCCCCCGCGGAGAGGCGCCGCGGCAGGACGCCCGCCGCCATATTCGTCATGAGTGAAAGCGCCAGTATCTCCAGACCGCAGTGCGCGGCCGTGAGCGCTTCGGTGACCGTGGACATGCCCACCGCGTCGCCGCCCAGTATCCGTATCGCCCTGATTTCGGCCGGCGTTTCGAACTGGGGGCCCCCGAAATAGAAATAGACGCCCTCGTGCATCCTGTATTTCTGGCCGATCGCCGTCGCGCATCCGAGGGCGAGGGCGCGCAGCGAGGGAGTGTACATTTCGCTCACGTCGAAGAAGCGCGGGCCGAGTTCGGGGATGTTGGGACCGCGCATCGGGCTGGAGCCTATGAGCTTGATGTGATCCTTCACCACCATGATGTCGCCCACATTGTAGGCCGTGTTCACCGCTCCCGCCGCGTTGGTGAGGATGGCGGCGCGCGCGCCAAGGAGCTTGAAGAGTCTGATAGGGGCCGCTAGTTCCTCGAAATCGTATCCTTCGTAATAATGGAAGCGTCCCGACATGCAGACCACGTATTTGCCGGCCAGCGTGCCGAAAATCATCTTTCCCGCGTGCGACTCGACGGTCGAAAGGAGAAAGTTAGGGATGTCCGCGTAATCGATCGTGATCGGGTCGAGGATCTCGTCGGCGAGAGGCCCCAGCGAGGAACCGAGTATCAGCGCGATCTCCGGCTTCCGGGGCAGGCGGGCCAGCAGGTAATCGGCGCTCGCCTTATAGTATTCCAGGGTATAGCTGCGCATGTTTCCTCCGAATTCTGTCCATTCTACAACGCGGCGGAGGGATCATGCCAGCATAGCGCGAATATTTTTCTGTTGCGGGATGGGGCCGCCGCGCCTATACTTGCCCGCATGGATCGCAGCGAAGGGCCGCGCTCGGCCCGCTATCGGCGGAGACTCTATCGGGGCTATCTGTGGATCGCCCTGGTCCCTTTCAGCTTCTTCGTCGTCTTGGGCGCCGCGGCCATTTTCCTCACCCAGAGCATAGTGATCAAGGAACTGTCCTCCCTCAAGGAGAGAAATCTTCGCCAGGTGGCCGAAAATATCGAATTGTGGTTCGGCGAGGCCGATTCCATAGCCCTGGGGCTCTCCACCGATCCGGAATTCTCGCGCGGCGCCGAATACCTTCTCAAGACGGGCATCCCTTCCCATACCGATCTCAAGCTTTCGAAAAGCCTTCAAAGCGTCCTCGCCTCGGCGGTGAACAGCCGGCTCTATCTGCACTCCATCACCGTGATCACCGATTCCTCGTCGGGTCTGATCATCACCTCGATGGAAGGCCTCGCCAACCTCACGGACTATCCCGACGCCGAATGGCTCGACGGCACCAAGGACCACATGGGGGAAATAACGCCCTGGACCCTGGTGCGCGACTTCCATCCGCTTCCCAATTTTCCCCTGAGCATACCGATCCTTTCCTTCTACAGGAATATGCTCGGTACCGGAAGTCTCGAGCGCAAGGGCGTGCTGGCCGTCAACGTCGACTTAAGGAAGCTGGACGCTCTCCTGGAAAAATCGGCGGAAGCGGCGGGCGGCCGTTTCATGCTCGTCGACAAGGCTAGCGGAAAAATTGTCGCCGGCCTGCGGCCTGACGAGGATGAGGCCTCCATGGCCGCCCTCCTCCCGCCCTCCGAAGCCGCGGCTTCCACGGCCGAGAACGCCGCGACTCCGGGGACCGCTCCCGCCGCGGCGGCGTCCTTCACGCCGCTCAAGCTAGTCGGCGGCCGGTACTTCGCGACATCGCGGGAATCGGAGCGTTTTCCCTTCGCGTACTACCTGCTCAGCCCGGCCGAGGAGTTCAGGCGCATTCCGAGACGGGTCATGCTCATCGGAGGCGCGCTGGCTTCCCTCGCCCTGGCTGTGGGAATCGCCCTGGCCTTGGCCCTGGCGCGCCGCAACTTCAGGCTTCTCGACGGCATCCTCGACATCGTCGAGGCGGCGGGGCAGGGCAAGCCGCTGCCGCCCTTCCACGAATCGCGGAACGAAGCCCTCGATTACGTGAGCCTGGCCGTGCTCAAGACCTTCGTCGAGCACGACTACTACAAGATCCGCCTCTCGGAGCGCGAGCTCCGCCAGCGCACCCTGGAGCTCACCGCCCTTCAGGCGCAGATGAATCCGCACTTTCTCTTCAACACGCTCACGACCATCGCCTTCAAGGCCATGCAGCTGACGGGCGGGAAAAACGACCTGTCGGACATGGTGAAGCAGCTTTCCGACATGCTGGCCTACAGCCTGGCCGACGCGAAGGTACCCGCCACGCTTGGGGCGGAGTTCGCCCATGCCAAGCGCTACGCCGAACTCCAGAGGCGACGCTTCGGCGATCGCTTCAGCTGCGAATGCGCTGAGGATCCTGAACTTTCTGCCATACCCTGCATAAAATTGATTCTCCAGCCCCTCGTCGAGAACGCCTTCGAGCATGGATTCTCCGGCAAGGAACGAGGCGGCGCGATCAGGGTAAGCGCTTCGCGCGACCAAGACTCGGGCAGACTGCGGCTCATGGTGGAGGACGACGGCATAGGCATGGCGGAAGAGCGCCTTGAAGAGCTCCGGGCTCTCATAGCGGCCGGGGCCGAGAGCGCCGAACATGTCGGGCTCGTGAACACGGCCCGAAGGCTTTCTCTCGCCTACGGCGCGAAGGCAAGCTGCGTGGTGGAAAGCTGGCCGGGGCGCGGCACGAAAATAACCCTACTCTTTCCCGATGTAATTCCGGCGGCCTTTTACCCGGGCAGTCCCGAAGCCGGTTCTTTTGACAAAGAAAACTGAAAAGCTTATATTAACT
>DATMZF010000044.1:0-44510 GCA_035560555.1 Rectinemataceae bacterium | reverse complement strand
TGGTATGAAACTCCTTACGGCACTCGTATTGGTTATGAGATCGATAATGAAAACCTAAAATGGTACGTGTCAGTATTTGATATAGACATTGATTTGCCAGTAAATGATATACCTGGGTATGAAGAGTTACTGCAAAAACAGAAAAGGCTACTAATAGATTTTTCTGACTGATTTTGCCTTATAATTTGTCTATATTCATTAAAAGGGCAAGAATCTGTTTATGATACTCCTTATGAAGGTTTTTAAGAATTTGCACAGAGGCGCACGTAGCCGATAGCGCGTCCGTTGTGACGGGCTATGCCTCGTAAACGCGAATTAAACGCATTAAAGCCGCTTCCTGCCCATTTTAACCCTATTGAAAATGCATACGATGCGGCTGACGCTAAGGGGACCTGGCTAGGCGCCTGGTCCCTTCGTATGAAAATGATCGAAAACACCTTTACATCTGTATAGTGTGAGAGCTACATTCCCGCATTATGAAATTACCCACCGAATACCTCAATACCATCTTCCTTGAGCGTTTCGAGTCCTGAGCCGCTAAGATCCCCGACGGCTCCGTGGATCTCATCCTTACCGATCCTCCGTATGGCGTCACGGACCTAGCCTGGGATAAGCGCCCCGATCTCTCAATACTCTGGAGCGTTTTCGACCGGGTACTAAAGCCGTCAGGGGCTGCCGTCATGACGGCGACCCAGCCATTCGCCACAGACTTGATCCAGTCGAACCGGCGCTTTTTCCGCTACGACCTCGTATGGGCGAAGTCGAATCCTGTTGGGTTCTTGAACGCGCGACGAATGCCGCTGCGTCAGCATGAACTTGTGCTCGTCTTCTATCGTCGACTGCCGACATATAATCCGCAAATGCTCCCCGGATCAACGCACGTCGCCCGAGCCCTTGTATCAAAAAAGAGTCTGGTATCAAAGCCCGGCGTTTACGCGCAGCATCAACTCGTTTCCCGAGAAGCGCATGGGCGATATCCTACCAGCCTGCTACCTGTCGATAAGGACGGTGCTGGCAAAAATCGGCACCCTACGCAAAAACCTGTGGCTCTGTTTGAATATCTCATCAAGACCTATTCAAGGCCTGGTGAATTGGTCTTCGACCCCTATATGGGCTCTGGAACAACGGCGGTTGCTGCACTACGCGCAGGCCGCACTTATATAGGGTTTGAAATAGAGCCCGAGTATCGAGCCCTTGCGGAAAAGCGGATCGCCTCTTTACAAGATCAAAAAGACGATATAGGGTAGGTGCATCGATAAATAACATTACACAATAAAGAATTATCTGAAATACTTCAAAAGACTTCTTCCTGTGCGCCACCCCAGGATGACCTATCCTAATTTCCATGGAGGTGCAAATGAAGAAGAAAACCTGGATTTTGGCGCTGGTACTGATTGTGCTGGCGGCCATTCCTGCAACCGCTGGTCCTGCGATGCGAACGCCCGCGATCATCGAGACGCCCCTGGGTCTGGATATGCCGAGCCTTTCGGCTGTTCCGACCACAAAAGGCGTTTCGCTCGCAGGGAATGTGGCGGTGCTTCCTTTCTCGAGACCGGATCACTTCGTATTCGTTGCGGCGCCTATGTTGCTTTCTACCGCGATGATCAACCAGCCTGTCTTCGGCATTGCCATCATGGCCACGTTGGCCGTCCTCACATCGGGCATGGGGACCTCCAACAACATCTTCGGCTATCATCGTGTGCAGAAAGCCAACGACCGAATGCATGGCTTGGCACGAGACCAGTGCTGCCTTACCTAGCAGAATCAAAGAAAGCCATAAGCCCGCCCAGAGCGCCATTTTCGCCCTGGGTGGGCTTTTTTATTTTAGGTCTCCTCTTTACAAGATAGAAAAGACGATATAGGGTAGCTCTATCGATAAATAACCTTACACAAGAAAGAATTATCTGAAATACTTCAAAAGACTTCTTCCTGCCCGCCGCGCCATGATGACCTATCATGACGCGGCCCTATCCTGAATCGATCACCATCTCTGCCTCTTTCGATGAACCCCGGCCATTGAATGCGAAGCCGGGGTCATCGCTCCATCCTCATGGTGCGGTCGACTTCAAAACCCCGATTGGCACTGAAACACTGGCTCCTGAAGCTGGAGTCGTATGCTACTTCCGTGCGCTGCGACATCCTGAAGATGCGAAACTTGGAAGGGTATGGCCTGATGCGGCACCGAAGTTTTTTGGAATTCCTTTTCCGTTTGTGAACTATTTTAGCGACATTTACGGGGCTATTACGCTCCTTGTGGGCCAGACCGGCCGTTGCCACATCTTCGCGCATTCGTATTTCCATCAACTTTATACACTCTGCCCTGAAAAGTGGACCCACCTCGAGCAGCGAGCCGACGGACAATTTCTGATGGAGCTCTGGCATACGTTCAACGCGCCGCGGCCTGTCTCTGAAGGTGAAGTCATCGCGAAAACTGGTAACGCTGGATTCAGTACCGGGCCGCATTCCCATTGGGAAACCCACCCATCCTACAGGGCGTGGACCGACTACGGGAAACGAATAAATCCGATCGCATTTCTGGAGGGAAGACTATGAACCTGCTCATCTTCAAGGCGGGGGAATACCCCCAGGGGTCGTGGCCGATCGATAGGGTCAAGAAATTCGTCGCCGCCTATGACCCAGTCAACAACATCGAGGCTCCCGGCGTAGTCGGGCACATGGACAACGGCCTCGTGGAACGCCAGGAGAACGAGCTGGCACATGCTTGGGTTAAGTCGCTCACGATGACGGAAGACGGCCAGGTCTACGCTGAACTGCCCAACGAGGACGTGAGCCCGCAGCTCCGCCAGTGGCTCACCGATCACAACTTGCGCTATGTGTCGATCGAAATCGGAGAATACGACAAACAGACTCCGCCGCAGGCGCCCTACCTTCTACGCGTTGCTTTCCTGGGCAGAACCATTCCCGCCGTACCGACTACCCGCATTCCGACGATCTTTGCGAAATTTCTGCGGGCTGTCGGGTTCGGTAAGGGGGAACAGGCGGAAACCGATACCGGCGTCCCTATCGCGCGCTTCTGCCGGAAAATCGATCAGACGGTGATCGAAGAGCTGGCCGCCGTGAAGCCGGCTCCCGCGGCAGCCACACCGCTCGTTACGGCCCCATCGCAGGCAACCTTCTCGCAAGGACCTGCTCAATCACATGGAGAGGAGGATTCTATGACGGAGAAGGAACTCCAGGAGGACAATACCAGACTCCGGGAAGAAAACACCAGGCTGAAGACCGAAGGCGCTACGAAGGACTCCCAGATCGCGGAGTTCAAGAAGCGCGAAGGCGAAAGCGAGAAGGAAGCGCGAAAGAAGGATGCGGAATCCTATTTCACCCCCTTGCGCGACAAGGGCATCCTCACGCCGGCGCAGTTCAAGGTCGCGATCAATCAGGACATCGCGCTGGATGCCGCGGACAGGGAACAGTTCCGGTCCCTTTTCTCGAAGGATGGCAAACCGATCCTGCCGCTGGGATCGAGGCATGTCGCCTCGAAAGAAAATGGCCAGGGCGAATCCCCGGCTCCGGCATCGCTTTCCAAGGAGATCTCCTCTTTTGCCGCGAAGGAGAAGATCAGCTACGAAGAGGCCGCTCGTCTCCTCTACGAGCAGCACCCCGAGAAGTTCGGGAAGGAGGAATAACCCATGAGCACTATCCTGGCGTTTCCCTACGAGGACGCTCTCGAGCCCGGATCGGCGGTTGTCGCCGGCGCGTCCGGAGCAGTGGCCCTTCCTGGAGCCGACGGAACCGGCGTCTTCGCGGGAGTCTATTCCCACGAAGGAAATGTGTCGAAAGAGCGTCCCAACTCCAACGACACCGCGGGTATTACCATTCACGGCCCCTGCAAGGTCAAGGTAAAGGGCGCCGTCTTGGCGTTCGAATTCGGGCAGCTTGCCGACGCGAACGGCGCCCTCGAGGCGCTCGAGGATCCTCCCGCCGGGCTTCCCATCAAGGTGCCAGGCTTTTTCCTCGAGGACGGAGCGGATGGCGAAATCGTCGATTTCTTCATCAATCCGTTCGTCATCCCGACCCCGACGGAGACCGACGCTACCGCCGCCGCGGCTCTCGCGGCGCACATCGCCGCTGAAGATCCGCATGCCCAGTATGCGCTCGAGTCGGCTATGACGACGGCTCTGGCGGCCAAGGCCGACCTGGTCGACGGCAAGGTCCCCGCAAATCAGCTGCCGGCATAATAGCGGCGAACAACAAGGAGAAAATTCATGGCTACCAACGAAAAAGGCTATGTCGACCCCCTGCTTACCGGGTTCGTCGTCGACTATGCCGCCAACCTGGACCGCGGATTCATCGGGCGGAAACTCTTCCCCATCGTGTCCGTGGAGAAAGACGACGCGCAGTACCCGTTCTTCAGCAAGGAAAACTTCGTCACCCCGGACGACAACATCAACGATTTCGAGGGTGAAGCGCGCCGCGCCGATCTGTCCAGCGAGCTGAAGCACATCCACTGCATACCCCACGCCCTCCGCGAAGGGATCGACGTACGCAAGAACCGCCAGATGGACGGCCCGTTCAAGGTCAAAGAGCGCGCTGCCTCGAGGAGGCTTTCCTACAAGCTCCTGACGAGGGAAGAGCTCAGGATCGCGGATCTCGTGAAGGCTCACTCCAACGGGCAGACTCTCGCCGGCACCGGCTCCGCCACCACCAACCAGTGGGCGAATGGGGGTGGTGACCCGTTCGCCGTAGCGGACGCGGCCAAGACGAACATGTGGTTTGAGCCGAACACGCTCGTGCTTTCCTACGACGTGTACCTCGCGCTCAAGAAACACACCAAGGTACTCGAGAAGCTCGGCGCCAACGAAGCGAAGATCGTGACCGCCCAGACCTTGGCCGAGCTGTTCGAGGTCAACCAGGTGCTCGTCGGCAGTGGCCGGTGGGCAGGACCCAGAAAGAAGAACGACAAGAGCGTCGCCATGACGCGCATCTGGAGCAACCTCGCCGCGTTCGCCTACGTGGACCCCGAGGATCAGGCCGTCACCTGCGGCAAGATCTTTCTGGAGCGCCATGAGGCCGTGGATGCCGACGGCTTCCTCGTGCGCACCTGGCACGACGCGACCAAGGGCGTCGAAGGAACGGACGTGGTGCAGGTGGGACTCGTGTCCTCCGAGGCGATCGTCGCCGTGGACTGCCTGTACGTGGTCAAGTCGGTGCTGGCGTAAGCGGAGGCCGGGGAGCTATGGCGTACTGCACACCGCAAGATCTGCAAAGCCGATACGGTACCAAAGTCCAAAAATGGAACTCCGATATCGAGGGCGCTCTGCAGAAAGCGTGCGACGACGCGTCGGCGGAGATCGATGGATATCTATCGCTCGCCGGCGCCACGCTGCCGCTTGCGGTAGTACCGCCCTATCTACCCGGCTACGCGATCGACATGGCCGCGTATCTTCTCTTGGTCCGGTCAGGCTTTCTCGCCGGCAGCGAAGGAGAAGAAGAGCTTTCGAAGCGGGCGGCGGCCGCCCGCACTTTTTTTGAAAAATGGGCGGAAGGCCGCTTTGACACCGGAGACAGAGATGGCGCTGCGCTCGGGGATGGACGGAAACAAGTTCGCTATACATCGGGCCACAAGCTCGACCTAAGAGGCTATCGCTGATGAAACAGACTGGAGCGGGCTTTTCAATAACCCTCGATGATGCCGCCTGGCAAGAGGTCAACGAGGCGATTGCCCAGCTCGAGTCGGGATTGAGGCTTGAACTATCTCGGTTCATCGGCGAAGAGCTGCTGTCGATAGCTCAGGATTCGTTCGAAAAAGAGCAGTCGCCAGAGGGAGTTGCATGGGCGCCCTGGTCAGATTGGTATAGGAATTTTGGCCAGCATGGCGCGAAGAAGCTGGATCGGCGCGGCGATTTGTTCCGTTCGCTTGTCTACGAAGCAATGCCCGAATTGGTGATCGTCGGTTCGACGATGGTGTATGCGCCGACACATCAATTTGGCGCAAAAAAGGGGGAATTCGGAAAAACCAAGCGTGGCGCTCCGATCCCATGGGGTGATATTCCAGCACGGCCCTATTTAGGGATTACGGCTGATTTCTCTGACAGGATCCTTGGTGATCCTGCCGTTCTTGAACTTTTAGGGGTGCGGTGATGGTGAAGGAAGCGAAGGATCTTCTGAATGCGATGCTCCTTGAAAACGCCGCGCTGGGACTGTCGCTTACCAAGGTGGTTAGGAATGCAGCCGATGAAAAACAAGCGGTCATGGAACGGGCGCACCCGTTTGCATCCTTGATTACGTCGCCGGGATCTTTCAACAACGACACCTCCGGGATTCGATCGTTCAAGGGCGAGGACGGCGTGGTGAAAAAGTACCTTCGTGGAGACTGGAGCCTGCCGATCGCGATCAGAATATGGGCAAAGACCGAAGAGGATGCAGACGCTATCGTTTCCGCCTTCATGCCCTACATTCCCCATCGGTGGGTCTACCAAGGTATCGAAGGCACGATCGAGATCCAGCGAACTGAGGCAAGCGATTTTGCCTCGGCAATGTCGGGACAATATGTCGCCGCTGTAGTCGTATCGTTCACGGCTGCAGCCGCGCGCGGAATGTGAGGGAAGTATGGCACAAGCACTAAGCCAGCTTGAGAAGGTGAAACGAGCTCCTGACCTGGTTGTCAGGATGCGGTACGGCAAGCCCGACGCGCATGGCCGACGGCGGCCGGCATATCGGGACTATTCGAGCAAGTCGCTGGGGATCGAAGCTTCGGAGAAAATCGGATCCAGCGAAACGAAAAAAGAAAGGACGCCTAAAGTGGCGAAGGAGGAAGGACAATGAGCAAGGAAGTCTTATCCCTGATCGGTGACGACGGGGACATCGAGGCCGTGGTTTTCGGCGTCGAGAAGACGGGCGACGGAACCAAGACCCTGGACGAACTTGCCGGCGGCATCGCGGCGTCGGGCAAGGGAAAGGGACTCTGGCTGATCACGGCCAAGGCGGCCACGGGTTCGATCTTCGCCGATTTAGCGCTGGGTGACGTATACCCCGCCGACGGCGATGAAGTCCCCGCGGTAGGCGACAAGGCCCAGCCCGCCACGGAGACGCCTTTCCTGGACGTGTCCTCCTGGAAGGTTGGATTTACCGCCAAGGAAGTGGACATCACGCTCCTTCGCCACCGGGTGATGAAGTACCGCAAGGGCAAGGCGGATTCCGAGGGGACGATCGAAGGCATCAACACGCTGGGAGTCACCGGCGAGCCCGGCTCCCTCCTGAATCAGTTCGTCAAGGTGGTCCAGAAGAGCGCAGCCGGCGTTGTCGTCAGCGACGTGAACGCCCACCCGATCTACATCAAGGGGCTCATCCGGCAGACCGACAAGTCCGCCACCACGATGGCATACATCTTCGGCCAGATTGAGCTCTTCGGCATCGACCTCGGCGCCAAGGGTGGCGAAGGTCAGGCCTTTAGCTCGAAGTTCCGCTGGACCGGCAACGACCCGGTCTACTACGAGGAAGAGATCGCGTAGGAACATTGGCGGCGGCTGAGGCGACTTCTTAAAAGCTGCCTCAGCTTCCACTTTCATGCAGGCATCACCGTACAAGGAGAAACCATGAATACCAAGATCGCCACCAGGAGAACGTACATTCCCAAGTGGGGAGACAACCGCAAGCAGTCGGATCAGGATCAGATCATCGCCCATTACAAGATCTTGAGCTGCGACGAGAAGACCAGGATCATGCCGGATAGGCCCCTGGAGTTCCAGTACAACCCTGACGGCTCGGTCAAGGGCGGCTCCGTAAGCATTTCGACGTTCCGCCGACCCCTCGTCAAGAACATGCTCCTCAAGCTCGAGAACTGCTCCTACGAGGACGAGGATGGCGTCAAGCACGAGATCAAAAGCGCCTCGGATCTGCTGGGCGCTCCCACCATCTACGAAGATCTCATCAACGAACTCGGCGATTTCTTCAAGGACGAACTCGAGAAGGGAATCGAGGAAAAAAACTGAGAATCGCTTACCGGCTCCTGCGAGCTGGTAAGCGGAACTTCACGGTGCGCCCCGGACGCGAGACGAAGCTGCTCTCGACCGGGGTTTTTGACGATGATGGGATCCCCATCTTCATTCGGTATTGTGACATTGAACGGTATTTTACATCGGATTTTTGGGAGTATTACGAGATCCTGACAACGTCGGACATTCTCGAAATACCTCCCTATGGCGGCGGGTGGACGGCGTGGCCGTCCAATGTAGTAAAGGCCTTGGTGCTGTTCAGGCTAGAGCAGCGCTTGATCGATCAGGAGAAGGACGATGGGAGCAAAAGGCGATCTGAAGCTGAAGATGGAAGTGCAGCTTCTCGTCAAAGAAGCTCTCGCCGAGGCCGATAAATACAAGGAAACCATAAAACAGCTCGCCGAAGAGGTGAAAAAAGCTGCGCCATCCAGCGCTAATTTTTCCACCACGATCAACAAGCTGGAGAAGGACACGAAGAGGGCTGCGCTTGAGGCGAGCCTCTTCGGGGACAAGCTCGGCGGGCTCAAGATGGAGCAGGATAGCATCAAGGGAGCCATGCTCAATCTCATCGATCAGGGCATGGTTCCCGAGTCCGCCGCTTTGCAGAAACTGAAAGATCAGTACGATGAAACCACTGAAAAGATAAAGAACTACTCAGATGGAACCGATGTCGCTGCGTCGAAGCTGGAAAACCTGGCTCGAACCGGAGCGGCGCTGGCGGCAGCCCGAACGGTACAGCGCTGGGCTACCTCCGCGGTAGAGGCATTTGCCGGCGCTGAGGCGAGCGCCGATCGGCTTGATTTGGCGCTCGAGCTGCGCAACATGGACGACGCCAAGCCAGCGATGAAGGCACTCGCAAGAGAATTGCAGCAGCTCGCAGGCTATTCTGATGATCTCGTAATGCAGCTGGAGGCGGAGCTTGTCGCCCAGGGCAAATCGAGGGAAGAGACCGAGCGGACTATCAAAGCCGCCGCAGGCCTTTCGGCGGTGACTGGCGATGATCTCAATACCTCCGTAGGCAAACTTACGACGATGTATTCCGGCCAGGCTCGAGCTATGGGAAGCCTTATTCCCGAGCTGAAGGACCTAACGGATGAGGAACTCGAGCAGGGAAAAGGCATCGACATAATCCTTTCGAAATACGAGGCGTTCATCGGAAAGACTGGGGAAACTCAAATATCCCTTGCCAGAATGCATGAAAGCCTTGGCGATGTAGTCGAGATGCTTGGGGACTCGATGTCGCCCCAGGCTGTATTGATTACGGATCTTATCGCAAAAATGGCCACGAGCATTTCGAGCACCTCGCAGGGGACGAAGGATTTTGCAGGGATAGTATCAACCGTGGTAATCGGAGCGCTCGCTGGGCTTGTGGTCAAGACTATTGCTGTCACCGCCGCAAAGTGGGGCCTTTTCGGCGCCGAGATGGCCGTCAAATCCGCGATGGCACTTGGGAACCCGCTTATTCTTGCCAGCATCGGTGCAGTGACAGCTTCAGCGGTCGCCGTGGCCGCCCTGGTTAAGCGAAAGCAGGAAGAGGCGGAAGCGCTTGGCAAAGGGAAGCTGGCGACCGAGGGCGCCACCGGCGCCTATAACGACATGACTCAGGCGATGAAAGATGCTGTGACTCAAACAGGGAATCTAGCCGATGCTGAAAAAGCAGTGACCGAGCTTCGAAAGCTCCGAGCGGAGCTTTCTTCTCTTGAAACAACTGCAAGTGCGGCTACCGGGGGTGTTCAATCCAGCCTGCTAAAAGTCTACAGCCTAATGAATACTCCGGTTAATGCTAAAGCAAAGAACTGGTGGGAGGGTTATAAAACCGAGGCTGAAAAGTTCAAAGACGTGATGGCAGCGATAGGAGATATTACTGATAAAGATGTTTTAAACACTATAATGCGATCAAAAGACGTTCAGACGGCGATTAATAAAGGATCAAGTTCGGCGCTAGAAATCGCATTGAAAAATCTAAAAGCCGTACCTCAAACAATACAAGCCAAGATAGACGACCTCAAGGCTCAAATAAAAAAATTGGAGTCTGGTGAAACTATAAAGCCCGCTTCTGCTAAAGCTGGCGGAACGATCACCTCCGATGCATGGGATGACGCGCATAAGCAAGAGCTTTTCTATGCATCATTGACCAAGTCGCGCGTTGACGACGAGCGCTTGGCGAACCAAAAAGAACTTGACCTCTTTAAGGGTTCTGCCGAAGACAAGAAATTATTGGACACGAAGCTCGCCGCGGACCTGAAGCAGCTCCAGGATGATGAGGCCAAGACGGCCGGCGAAGCGGCTGACAAGGCTGCGGAAGAAGCCTGGAAGCTCGCTAATAAGCAGGCGCTCTGGGAAGCTTCCCTCACTACCTCGAAGGTTGATGATCAGGCTCTGGCCAATGCCAAAGAGCTGGCCTTGTTCAAGGGCACGGCCGAGCAAAAAGAGCAGCTCGCCACGAAGCTTGCCGCGGACCTGAAGCAGCTGCAGGACGACGAGACGAAGGCTGCCGGCGAAGCGGCTGATAAGGCAGCGGAGAAAGCTTTCGACGACGCTCACGAGCAGGAGCGTTTCGATGCCTCGCTCACTGCGTCTCGTGTCGACGACCAGGCTCTGGCCAACGCCAAAGAGCTGGCCCTCTTTAAGGGCACGGCTGAGAATAAAGCAAAGCTCGCCACGAAGCTCGCCGCGGACCTGAAGCAGCTCGAGGACGACGAGGCCAAGGCAGCCGGCGAAACGGCTGACAAGGCCGCGGAAGAGGCCTGGAAGCTCGCCAACAAGCAGGCGCTGTGGGAATCCTCGCTCACTGCCTCGAAGGTTGATGACCTGGCCCTGGCCAACGCCAAAGAACTGGCCTTGTTCAAGGGCACGGCCGAGCAAAAAGAGCAACTCGCCACGAAGCTCGCCGCGGACCTGAAGCAGCTGCAGGACGATGAGGTGAAAGCTGCCGGCGAAGCCGCCGATAAGGCTGCAGAGAAAGCTTTCGACGACGCCCATGAGCAGGAACGTTTCAATGCCTCGCTCACTGCCTCTCGTGTTGATGACCAGGCTCTGGCCAACGCCAAAGAGCTTGCCCTCTTCAAGGGCACGGCTGAAAACAAGGCCAGACTCGCCACGAAGCTCGCTGCGGATCTGAAGCAGCTCGAGGACGACGAGGCCAAGGCGGGCGGCGAAGCGGCGGACAAGGCCGCAGAGGAGGCCTGGAAGCTCGCTAACAAGCAGGCGCTGTGGGAAGCTTCCCTCACCACCTCGAAGGTTGATGACCTGGCCCTGGCCAACGCCAAAGAGCTGGCCTTGTTCAAGGGCACGGCCGAGCAAAAAGAGCAGCTCGCCACGAAGCTCGCCGCGGACCTGAAGCAGCTTCAGGACGATGAGGTGAAAGCTGCTGGCGAGGCCGCCGATAAGGCCGCGGAGAAAGCCTTCGACGACGCCCATGAGCAAGAGCGTTTCAATGCCTCGCTCACTGCGTCTCGTGTGGACGACCTGGATCTAGCCAACGCTAAGGAACTGGCTCTGTTTAAGGGCACGATCGAGGACAAGGCCAGGCTCGCCACGAAGCTCGCTGCAGATTTGAAGCAGCTGCAGGACGATGAGGCGAAGGCTGCAGGAGAAGCAGCCGATAGAGCGGCTATGGACGCCTTCGATGCGGCCAATAAAAGCAAAAAGTTTGCGGTGGAACTTACCGAGACTCGCGTCGACGATCTTGAATTTGAGAGAGATCGCGCCCTCGCGCTTTTCAAGGGAACTGAGGCTGAAAAACTCGCGCTCGCTACGTATTATGAAAAGCTCATCACCACTACAACTCAAGATGAAGCAGAACGCGCTGCGCAGGCAAAAATAGAAGCCATTCGCAAAGTCTATGAATACGAAAAATCTCTAGCTTACAAGAACAAGAACTATACAGCGATTGCAGGCTACTCCATCCAAGAAAAGGCCAAAGACACTGAAGTAGGGAAAGTACTTGGCTTTGGCGGTGTAGCTGCAGCAGATCCAATGACCTTGTTGATAGAGGCTGCCGTCGACTTTGCCATGAGTCTTGAAAGTGTTCAAAAGCTGATGAATGGATTCTCAACCGCCATCGATGGAGCTGCGGATCTCATTGACCCGTTGATCAGCCAGGGGACTGGCGACCTGGTCAACACCATTGTGGAGATTGGATCCGTCCTCGGCCAGATCGCGGCGCCATTCCTCTCTATGTTCGTCACCAACCTAAAAATTGCTACTGGACTGATCAATATTCTTGTGGTGCCCGCTCTTAAATTGGTTGGGAAAGCCTTCACTTGGCTCAATGATAACGTCATCGTCCCTGTGGGGAATTTCTTTATTGGCATGATAAATGGCGTGATAAAGCTGATCAATAATGCATTAGGTTGGCTCGGTGTACACATCGAAGAGCTCGGGAAAATTGCTACCACGACCGAACTCGAGGCCACGGATAAGGCGATGTCCGACGCCAAAGACAAACTTTCTAAAGCCATGTCCGACCTCAGTGAGACGTTCGATGAAAAACGAAGTGACCTGCAGGACGCCTACAATAAGAATATCTCCAGCCTTCAGAACCTTCTTGAGCTAGGCGCGATCAGCGAGGCCGACTATGCGGCAAGAGTGGGCTCGATCAACACGCAGTTTGACCTCGACATGGCCTCTCTGGATGAACAAGAAACCGCCCAGACTGCAATTCTTGAAGATATCCTGAAAGAGCTTGAGGATGGAAACCTTACCGCCCAAGCAGCGCTCGCATTAGCGGGTATCCCCGCTTATGCGGATGGTACACCGTCTGTTCCTCAGACGACGAGGGCTGTTGTACATAAGGGTGAAACGATCATTCCTGAATCATTCTCCCAAGGCATCAGGAATGGTGACCTTACGCTTGGGAGGACGGACAGCGGCCAGACCATTATCTACAAGACCGAGGTCTATGTTTCCGGGAGCGTCCTGGCCGAAGATGATCTCGCCGACACAATCGACAAGGTAAATACCCGGCGAAGCGGGCGTGGTTTTGCGAGGGTATCGTGAAAGACTACGTCGCTTATTTTGACTTTCTCGACGGGTCGGCTGATCTCGGCCCCTTTGACCTATCCTCCGCCCTCCTCTATGAGCGTCTATGCGACGACAATTATGGTCCGGCCACCAATTATTGCAAAATTACCCTTCGCTTTGACAGTGACTTTTTAGCGCGCCGCGCTGCGCAGACTGGAGACATCTATTGCAGAATCTTCGAAGATGGCGAGCAGTATTTTTTCGGCAGGATTGCGCCAACGGATCATTTCGTATCCAACGGGATCACCATAGATGGCTATCCCGACGTCACCGACATAGAAATTGACGTTGAAGATTTCTCGGCCCTGCTTGAACGGGAAATATCTGAAGACGACAAGATTTACTGGGAAAACCACTATATATGCAATCCTGCAGTGCCCCAGCTTTCTATTTACCACCGCCTTCTTGGGCTTTGTGGACTTCCGCTTACGTTAGGAGATCTCGGCGACGAAGAGCCTACTATCCTCCGCGCTTTTACGACGAATGAAGGCACCGTTAAAGATGCCTTAAAGCAGCTGCTTTATGAATATGGTCTGGTTCATCGTTTCGATGAGCATGGCAATGCTGTTCTGTTCCGTTGGCTGATTGAGAACCCTGAATCGGCCATGGATATCGACGATGACCTTGTGCTGACCGGGCTCGACTCGGAGCGAATGGATCGAGACGCTGACGGCGCCAAAGTCGTATGGTACCCACTAAAAGATAAATCCGACGCTCTCGTCTACATGGCAGATTTGCCCTTTGGCGATGATGGACTGCGATCCGGATATCCAATTCAGCCTGGGTTGTTATGGCCAGAGGAAGCGAACGTTGATGAGACTTGGTGGGATTATCAGGACACTGCGCTCGCGAAAAAAATACAGGGTTCACTTACAGTAAAAAACTCCGACTTTACGCAGCTTGTCTTGACGAAAAACCATCGGATCGATGCTCGCGTTGACGATGGCGTTGTGCAATCCTTCAGCCCGGAGTTTGAGAATCTTCGGGCGAGGGTAGCGTATCAGCATGCTGCCACGGTTCCGCTAAATATCTATTACTGTGATATTTACGCCGATGTCGTCTACCGCGCCGCAAAAAACGAGATCCAAAAGTCAAATCTTGTAAGTCCAAAAAAGTTTACATCCTACGAAGCCGCGTACATCCACGACGAGGTGCCAGCGGCTCGCCTCTGCTGCGCTCTAGCGGACGGATATACTCTGGGACGTTGGCGCTATAGTTTCCAGAGTGAAACGAAAATTGCACTTGGCCTCCGCGGCAACTTACGGGATCCGTATTCAGGGCTGCAGGTTCTGGTGCTTGTGATTGAACGCGTTTTTGATCCCGATACTGAGATTTATAAATATAAGGCTATTTCGATTGGGCGAGTGGTTATTGAATCAATCGCAAAGATATATCGCCCTCTACCGGAACCAACAAATCAGAATCCGGAACCTACGCCATCTCCTATTCAGCCTGAATCATCTGGCATCCTTGCACATTTCTCGTTTGATGATGCCGATGTCTCAGGCTCGGTTGTCATCGACAACTCGGGATCTGGTCACCACGGAATTAGATTGGGAGGTACAGTCGTCACCGGAGCTCGAGGCCGGGCATTGGCACTTACCGAAGCCGATACTGTCTCGGCAGATTATGGAGATCAAGATCTATCTTCTGGATGGACGGTCTTAAAAATCTTGATAATTGCATCTACCAATGCTGATCATGCTGCCTATAGTTCTGCTATTGCACTCGAGCTCTGGCTCCTCGATGGAACGGTACGGTCGTATATCATCTCAGGGATCATCGTAAACACACCGTATCCCGTAGGTGTCGTACATCGTAAATCGGCAGCAGAAATATGGATCAACAGTGACGTGTGGGCGTCCTATATCTGCGGTCCTGAAGATATCGCCCGAGTAGTCATCAAGCTGACGCCTCATGAGGATATCGCAGCCAGCGTGCTCACGGTCATTGATGAGGAAGTAGACGCGGTGCGGCCATTTACCGCAGCTGAAGTCAAGGGTTATGCGGCAATCGGAATGGAGAAGAAATTCACCTGGTCCGACTACCTCAATGCCCTGGCCGCCGACGGCGTCATCAATCCCCAGGACAAGCCTGCGATATCGCTTTGGTTCGATGAGATCAATGGAGACGGAATTGCGACCGGCAGCTACTGGGTACTCAGAGCCGTAGCTGTCGCTGCCGGCGTCTCGGTTGCTACTTTTGATGCTGCCTATGAGGCTATCGTTGCCTACCTCTACTCGAGCCCCGGGATATTGATCTCGGCCACCTGGGCCGACCCGATCTATATTGTCGTTGCCGACTGGGCACAGGTGAAGACTGATTATGCCAGTGCAGCTACTGCCTTGACGACTGCGATCAGCGATGCCCAAGCCGCCGAGGCAGTAGTATCAATTGCTCCTATTTTTAAAGGCCGCATCACATATGAATCATTAGCAGTTACTGCCGGCAATGAGCACGATACGATCGTCGCCTATGATGCGGCTATTGCTCAGTGCGGGATCTATCGGCGCGAATCAGGATCATGGGTCGATCAGACAACCCCGACGACGGAGATGGTGGCCGCGGCATGGTTTGACGTTTGTTGGGCGTTAAGCAATGGTTATCCGAATTCCGGGACCGACACTGATAAGTTGCAGGCATATATCGGGTCTGGGACGAGTTATTCCGCCATGCAGGCATACAATACCATCCTGGCCAACACCATCAAGGCGATTAGCGGTTTTTTCGCAAATATCACCGTATCAGGCAAAGCCAGTCTCCAGGAGCTGGTTCTAACCGATGTCACTTCAGGGGACAATCTAGTCAAATCGACTGCTTCAGGGTCAAGGATTTGCGCATCTGGAACGGTTCGGGTTCGCTATTCATTCAGGCGAACCGCGGAAGCAGGAACAGCGCGAGCCAATGTATTTATTAATGGAATCGCTGTCGGAACGGAGCAAAGCAATTCAACGGCTATTGCCGCTGAATTCATTGAGAATATTTCAATTTCCGCAGGAGATCTGATCTCTGCAGCTGTGTTGCCTCAATATGCTACCGGACAAATCACCGATTTTGGTGTCTACATCGACCAACAACCTGGGGTCCTAAAATACCTTGGGAGCCCATAAGGAGATCCAGATGAAACGAACTATTATAGTTTTGCTCGTACTTATCGCGATCACACTATCTGGGTGTGAGCTGGGGCTCCTGTTCTCGGAGGCGTGGTTTATTGATCCAGCTTCACTTACGAGCTCGACAACAACCACCTCCACAACCTCATCTACGACAATTCAATAGGAGTTTTTATGACGCTAAAGATGGAAACAAAAATCGGCGGGATAATGCCCGATAGCGTAATTAAGGCTTCCGGGGCAACGGTGCACAGCGGGGAAGCAGACGATGAATTTATCACTCCGAAGGCGCTTGAAGAATCAATGAGCCTGGTCGCTGCTCCGAATTCGATCACGCTCGATAAACGCGAGATTGTCTATGGGCAAGGCATCAATATCACTGGCAGCCAGGGGCTAGGATACACATATAGCTCGACCACATTTGGCTGTACGTCATACATCGATATCGCAGGTGTTAAAGAGATACATATCACTGTACCAGTGAGGTCGACAGCAGCAACGCAGGGCATCGTGTTTTATGATGCCTCCAAAGTTGCGATAGCAGGATCCGGTATTTTACGTCCTGTCGGCGCCGCCGATGGATCACAGACCATCACGATCTCAGCAGCCCAGATACCAGCAGGGGCCAGGTATATTCGAGCCACCTACTGGAATTACACTTACCAGAAGAGCCTACAGGCATATTTCTCTTGCACCTTAGTCTATCGCAACGGGAGTCTGGGTCGGCCGAAGTATCTTCCCTTTCAGACGGGACAGATAAACTTCAGCGTTATCGTCAACCAATCAGTATCGAACTTTTGGGATGCGGGATCAGGGAACCAGGAACCAATTGATTATAAAGCGGCAACGGCAGTACTCATCCTCCCGGACGAATACGATCCCAACGGAGCGCCAGTACCGCTCATTTGGTTCTCTCATGGGCTTAACAGGGTGGTGTCAGGCGGATTCTGGGGTACTCCTGGAGCGGATAACACGGATTGGTTGGCTCAGAAAGGACGATACAGGGCAGCTGGCTTCGCTGTCATGGATGTTAACGGTCCATGCGATAATGCCGGAGCGGCTGTCTACGATAATGGATGCCCACAAGCGGTGAGCGCAGCCTATAAAGCGTATCAGTATGTCATCGATCATTACAACGTCGATCCACGCCTCTATGTGATAGGAGCGAGCGCTGGGGGTTTGGATGCCCTTAACTTCTGCTTCTCCCATCAAGTCGTCCGAGGGCTTGTACTCCTGTCTGCATGGACGAGCCAAGAGATTTGCGGCTGGGGACAGGGAGTAAGGACTCCCTATACGACGTTCTTCGGCTTTGCAGACGAAGTCACCTACGAAGCGGCCAAGGTTGTGGGCTATGATCCTTATAAGCGGATTATCTCGATAAACTCCGTACCCATGCTTCCGTACTCGAAGCATCCGATCAAGCTAATCATTGGCTCAGCGGAGAGCAGTAGCACGCTGTATGCGCCGGCTATTGCTTTCATGAATGCGCTTAAAAATGCTGGCGCGGCCGCTTTTATAAGGATAATCGAGGGAGCTGACCACAGCATTACCCATGGAGGATCAGAGGTCGCTGATGATGAGACGATTGTCACATTCCGAAAATGGTAATAGACCGAGAATCGATGTATAATTGGCATCTAAATGGCACGAAAAGACTATGCAATTGCCCGGAATAACACGTTATTTTCTCAATTTACGTGGTAAAGTTTCTCATTTTGCGTGGTAGGTTACATCGATACCGGGTATTTGGGTCATCGCGGGGCTGACGCTGAGCGCTTCGTCGCTTCTGTACCTCAAGGCATCTTCCGCAGTGGGACGCCCTCGGGAGACAGCGGCCGGATGAGACGGGGTCGGGGTTTGGGGAAGGCTTTAGAGCCGTCTCTTTAGAACCGCGATGGACAAAGAGGCCGGGCGGCCGAGAAGGCCGTGGTTTTGAAAAGGATTGCGCATGATATATAATTTTACGGTTCTCGATGAAACGAGGACAGCCGAGGTAAGGGCGCTGATCGACGCCTGCGAGATCCGCGACGGCTACCCGCCCCGCGTGCAGATCGATCATCGCCTTAACTTCCGCAAAGACATGGACAGCTGGTTTCTTCTTTACGAAGAGGGAAGGCTCGAGGGTTTCGCCTCGATATTCGCGCCCATGGCGGACGAGGGAGAGATCGCGATCTGCGTGGCGCCGGATTCGAGAAGGAAGGGCATCGCCGGAATGCTGCTGGCGGCGGCGCGGAACGCGCTTTGGGGGGTGGGCGACACGGCAGGCGACACTGGGGCGGGCCGCGCTCGCGACACCGGCTACGGCGCGGCTGGCGTCTCGGATGGCGGCGTGGCGGGCGTCTCGGGCGCCGGCGCGGCTGTGGGGCGCCACCTTCTCGTCTGCGACGACCGTTCCGCGCCGGGGAAGGCTTTCGCGTCGAAGGTCGGGGCCGTTCCAGACCACGAGGAGCGCTCCCTCAAGCTGGCCCGGCAGATCCTTTGGCGGCATCCCGACCGCCTGGCGCTGCGCGAAGGCGGTCTTTCCGATATTCCGGCCATGACCAAGGTAATCGCCGCCGCGTTCGGCGATCCGGGAGAGGAGACCGAGGCCTTCGCGCGCTCGAGTTTCGCTTCGGGCGCCAGGCGGGCCTTCCTCGGGGCCCTCAAGGGAAAAATCGTCGCGACCTGCTTCGTGACGGACGAGGAGGGCCTGCTCTCGGTCAATACGCTGGCGGTGTCCCCAGATGAGCAGGGCAGGGGATACGGGATGGAATTCCTCTGCGCCGTCCTCGATCTGATCGGCCGCGAGCATGAGATCCTGATCGATGTCGACAGCGGGAACGTCAACGCCATGAGGCTGTACAGGCACGCGGGGTTCGACGATGTCAGCGTCGTCGGCTACTATCTTCTGTAGGGCTATATAAGGATGGTCATCCTATGGATTCTACGATAATCAGGGACGCGACGGGCGAAGACGCCGGCTCCCTCGCCGATCTCGCCGCTCAACTGGGCTACCCTTCCTCGGCCGAATCGATACGGAGCCGGCTCGGGAAGTATGCCGACAACCCCGATGAGCGCGTTCTCGCCGCGGAGCTCGACGGCCGGGTGGTCGGCTGGACGAGCGTCGGCGTCGTCGACCATTTCTACACTCCGGTCTATGTCGAGATTTCCGGCTTCGTCGTCGACGGAAAACACCGGAGCGCGGGCATAGGCGCCGCCCTCATGGGCCAGGTGAAGGAATGGGCGAAGGCCAAAGGTGTCGGCATCGTCCGCTTAAGAGCGAACGTCGTCCGCGTGGACGCCCACCGCTTCTACGAGAGAGAAGGATTCACGAAAGTCAAAGAGCAGTTCACGTTCGAAACGAAGGTGGACGCGACAGGAGCGCGAGATGAACGTTGACAGATTTCTGGAAGGGAAAGCCGTCTCACTGACCGCGATACGGGATGAGGATATCGCACTCTTCATCCGCATCATGAACCGGGAAGACTCGAGGGTTTTAGCCCGCTCACGGCGGGACGTGATGAATGAAGGGAACAGCAAGGAAATGGTCGAGGACCTCCAGAAACACCAGGAGGGTTTCATCGTCCGCCGCAACAGCGACGACGCGGCCATCGGCTATGGCCTTCTCCTGGACAGGGACGAATACAACAGGGAAGCATCGCTCGCCATCACGATCGGCGACAGGGAAAATCGCGGGAAGGGTTTTGGTCAGGAGACTATCAGACTCCTTCTCAAGCACGCTTTCATCAATCTCAATCTCGAGAGCGTGTACCTCGGCGTTTTCGAGTACAACAAGGCAGCCATCCACGTCTACGAAAAGGCGGGCTTCAAGCTAGTGGGGAGAAGACGGCACGCCCATATCGTCGGGAACAGGGTTTACGACGAGCTGGTCATGGATATGGTCTCGGACGAGTACTTTTCGCTCTACGGCGACGCCGAAATGGACGCGTACGGCATCTGAGCCTTAAGGGAACGATAATTGTTGACATCCTCATCCAAATATACTAAACTTTTGTATAGTATACAGCATGACCGTACACGACAAAATTGGCGTCCTGGCCGACGCCGCGAAATACGATGCCTCCTGTTCCACCTCGGGAAGCGGGCGGAAAAATACTCCGGGAGGTCTGGGCAACGGCGTCGCCTGCGGCATTTGCCACTCCTGGGCCTCCGACGGGCGCTGCGTATCCCTTCTCAAGGTGCTCCTTTCCAACGTCTGCGCGTACGACTGCGCCTATTGCGTCAACAGGCGGTCGAACGACGTCAGGCGGGCGGCCTTCGAGCCCGAGGAGCTCGTCAGGCTCATAACCGATTTTTACCGACGCAATTATATTGAAGGCGCCTTCCTGTCTTCGGGCGTGATAGGCTGCCCCGACGCCACGATGGAGCGCCTGATCTGGGTCGCCAGCACCCTGCGAACGAGAGAGCGCTTCAACGGCTATATCCACCTCAAGGTGATTCCCGGCGCTTCGGAGCCGCTCGTTCTCGAGGCCGCGAAATGGGCCGACAGAGTTTCGGTGAACATCGAGCTGCCGAGCGCCGCGAGTCTCTCCCGGATCGCCCCCGACAAGACCCCCAAGGGAATATTCGGCCCCATGAGGGCGCTCGCCAAAGCCGGCGGTTTCGAGCCTTTGGGGCTGGAGCCGCCCAGCTCGTCGGCTGGCGCCGGGACTCGGGCCGCTGTAGACGCCCCGGCCGGAGCCCCGGGAGGCGAGACGGCCCTCGCCCCCTTCGCGCCGCCGCCTCACGCCCCGAGTCTCCCCGACAACCCCCCGGCAAGGGAAACGAGCGTCTTCGACGCGAGGAAAACCCGCGCGAGAAATCCGGAGGCGCCGCTCATGCCCGCCGGGCAGACGACGCAGCTGGTGATCGGCGCCAGCCCCGAATCCGACGCCACCATCCTCACCCTCGCCGAGAATCTCTACCTCGCGTACGATGTCCGACGGGTCTACTACTCGGCGTTTATCCCGACGAGCGCCGATCCGAGGCTCCCCGCGGTTGGCAAGCCGCCGCTCGCGAGAGAGCACAGGCTTTACCAGGCCGACTGGCTTTTCCGCTTCTATGGATTCGCCGCGTCGGAAATCCTGGATTCGACCCATCCCTTCCTCGACCAGCGAATGGACCCTAAAAGCTCCTGGGCGCTTCGCAATCTTCAGTTTTTCCCCGTGGAGATATCGACGGCCGACTACAAGGAGCTTCTGCGCGTGCCGGGCATAGGTCCCAAGTCGGCCATGCGCATCACAAAAGCCCGACGGCAATCCTCCATCAGGACATCGTCCCTCTCCCGGCTGGGCGTGGTGATGCGGCGCGCGAAATGGTTCATCACGGTGGGAGGCAGGCTGCCCGACAACGACGGCTTCAGTCAAGGATTAGGGATGCTGGGGAATCCAGCGATTTTGCGCCGCGCCCTTCTCGATCCGGAATTCAGGACGGATCCATCGCTTCAGCTCGATCTGCCCTGGGAGGGCGGATCGGAGGGGGCAGCGGAGACTGAGGCGGCGGCCGCCGCGATGGCGAAGCTTCCTTCCTCAGGAACCCCGACATGAGGGGCCAGCGCGATGGCCGCGGAACGCACCAGGTCGTCCTGACCTATGACGGCAGCTTTCCCGGCTTCCTCTGCGCCGCCGCCGATTTCATCAACGCTTCGCGTTCGGGCGGCGCTCCGCCGACGATCCGCGGCTTTGCATCCAGCGAGGAACTTTTCGACGAGACCTTCGCCGTGCGCTGCGACGAGGCGCGGGCGACTCGCCTCTGGCGGCGCCTTTCCCGCAAAGCGGGCGAAGCCTCCCTCCAAACCTGCATGGAGGCTTTCCTCTCCGACCTGCCGGAAAGGGAAAACTCCATCGCCCGCGCCCTGGCCCGGATGGACAACGAGGGCGGGAAAGCGCTGGACGCCATGGACGATCCGGATATCTGCCTCGTCGTGAAAGCGGCCCTGCGCGCGAAAGGACAGGCTCATCTGCTCAAGGGCCTGATCAGGTTCTCCGAACTGGCCGACGGCTCCTGGTACGCGCCGATAGAGCCTGACTGCGATGTCCTTTCCCTGCTGGGCGATCATTTCGCCGCCCGCTATCCGGATATGCGATTCGCCATCCACGACAGGAAGCGAAACAAGGCCATCCTGCACCTGCCGGGCTCTCCGTGGAGGACCGTCGATGGATTTTCCCTGACCTCCAGCCCGGAATCATCCTTTTCGGAACGGGAACGGGCCATACAGGCGGGATGGGTCCGCTACTTCGATACCGTGGCCATCGCGCCGCGCCGGAATCCTCGCCTTCAGTCGGGCCATATGCCCAAGAAATACTGGCATCTCCTGCCGGAGATGAAGCCAAACAAAAAATAAACGTTAGTTGATTTTTAAAACTTGTGGCATGCATTGCGCGTTTTTGAATCCGGGCTTATAATCTGCAAAATTCCGAAACAAGGAGGCCATATGCGTCACCTGTATCTTTCGCTCATGCCCGAAGCGCTCATTGCGTCGATGCTGAGTCCAGAGGAATTCGGAAATTACTATGCCGTGGGATCGGAACACACGACACAAGGGCAGGCCGTGTTTTTCGAGGTGGATCCCGCCTTCAGGCACGCGGATATCCCCATCGAGACGGCCCTCGCCCGCTGTGTGCCCCATGAGAACGGCAGCCCCAAGCATACCGTCTACGCGTCGGTCTACAGGGTGCTCGAGAGAATCCCTCTTTCCGCCATCGGGACCTTGTATCTGGTCACGAAGGATGGAAGGACGCTCGGGATCCAGCGCGCGGCCACGAAAGCGGAGGCGAGCGAAGGGCTCCATCTGTACCATGAACTCGCGCCCGTCCGGCCTCTCGTGGCTTCGAGGTTGGGCCCGGAGACCTTCTTCGATCTTCTCTGCGGAAAATCGGACAGCCCGCTCAGCATTCCGGCCATCACCTTCATCGAGCTGCGCCTGGGCGAACTGGCCGCTGATCCCCTGAACGGCTCTCTTGGGGATCTGCCCTACGACGCCACGGACCACCTCCGCTCCTGCCTCGAACAGGTGAAGAGCAAGGAAGTGGCCGCGAAAGTGGTCGACAGACTTCATCCCGGCACTTTTTCGTATCGAACGATAAAGAATGGTCTTTACATTGGCAATAAAAAAGATGGTCTGGCAGTATATCTCCTCCCACCTATGGCCACCCTGAAAGAGACCGACTATCTCTGGTGGAAATCCGCTACCATTTGAGAACATAAGGTGTCCGTTGGCTTCACGGCTGTCCCGGCTTCGCCATTCGTGGCGAAATCGGGACGACCGCGGGGAAAGATGCGGGGACCTGAAAGGGTATTATGAATAGTGATCTTTGGCTCTACATTGGCATTGGCTGCGGCTTGGGCTCTATCGCCGCGGCTCTGGTGTACTACCGCTGGGTTTTCCGTCAGGAACCAGGAACCGAGAAGGCAGTGCAAATCGCATCATGGATCAAGGACGGCGCGTCCACCTATCTCAAGATGTTGTATCGCGCGCTCATCGCCGTCGCCGTGGTCCTCGTCATCGTCCTGGGGGTCATCTTCTCCGGCGACCCCGCGCGTCCCCTCCACGGCGTCTACACCGCCGCCGCCTTCGGCTTCGGGGCTCTCTGCTCCGCTCTCGCCGGCTGGCTCGGCATGTCGATCGCCGTCAAGGCGAACGTCAGGACGGCCACGGCCTGCGGACGAAGCCTCGGGCAGGGATTCAACGTGGCCTTCAAGGCGGGCGCAGTCATGGGTCTGGCGATGGTAGGCGTAGCCGTCTTCGGCATGAGCCTCCTGTACCTGATCTTCCATGACGCTGAAATCGTGCTCGGCTTCAGCTTCGGCGCTTCCTCCCTCGCCCTTCTCGCGAAGGCCGGCGGCGGAATCTACACGAAGACTGCCGACATCGCTGCCGACCTTACGGGCAAGGTCGAACTCGGCATTCCCGAGGACGATCCGCGCAACCCGGCCGTCATAGCCGACAACGTCGGCGATAACGTGGGCGACGTGGCCGGCATGGGCGCCGACATCTTCGACTCCTATGTGGCGGCGACCGTAGCCTCCATGCTCCTCGGCACCTCCTTCGCGGCGGCCGGGACGATAGGAATGCAGTACGCCATTCTCCCCCTCATCCTCTGCATCGTCGGCATCGTCAGCGCCCTGATAGGACTCCAGTTCGTCAAGGTGGGACCCGACGGCAAACCCGGCAAGGCGCTCAACTTCGGGACGGTATTCTCCTGCGTGGTGTTCTGCGTGCTCGCGACCGTGCTTTTCGTCGTCGTTAACGCGGCGGCGGGCGAAACCGTATTCAATTACGGCGCGCTCATCGCGACGATTTCCGGCCTCGTCATCAGCGTGATCATCGGCTTCACCACCGACTATTTCACGAACGACGAGTTCAGGCCGGTGCGCAACGTCGCCGAAATTTCCGCCTCGGGAACCGGACTGACGATCATCACGGGCTTCAGCTATGGCCTCATCTCCATAGCGCCCGCCCTCATCGGCATCGTCATCGCGACCCTCACCTCCTATTTCTCGGCCCAGGCCTTCGGCCTTCCCGGGATCTACGGCGTCGGCATCGCCGCGGTCGGCATGCTCTCCCTCACCGGCATCGTCGTATCGAACGACGCCTACGGCCCCATCGTCGACAACGCCAAGGGCATCGCCGAGATGTCAGGCATGAGCCACGAAGTCGTGGACACCGCCGACGTCCTGGACTCGGCCGGCAACACGGCCAAGGCCATCACGAAGGGCTTCTCCATCAGCGCCGCCGCCCTCACCGTCCTCGCGATGTACGCGGCCTATTCCGAAGTCATCGTCAAATATTCGGGCGGAAGCTTCCTCATGAACCTGCAGGACCCGATCGTCCTGAGTGGCATATTCCTCGGCTGCATCGTCCCGCCGCTTTTCAGCGCCCTGACCATGCTCGCGGTGACGCGCAACGCCTTCACGATGATCGAGGAAATCCGTCGCCAGTTCAAGGCAAAGCCGGGCATTCTCGCCGGCACCGAACTCCCCGATTACTCGCGCTGCGTCGGCATCGCTTCCTCGGGAGCCCTTCGCGCCCTCGTGTTCCCGGCCTTGCTCGCCGTCGTCCTCCCCCTCATGGTCGGCTTCATTCTGGGACCGACAGCCCTGGGCGGATTCCTCGGCGGCGCCATATTCACCGGCGTCGTCTTCGCCCTTCTCATGTCCAACGCGGGCGGACTCTGGGATAACGCCAAAAAGTACATCGAAGCGGGCAACTGCGGCGGACCCGGGTCCGAGGCGCACAAGGCCGCCGTGGTCGGCGACACCGTCGGCGATCCCTTCAAGGATACGGCAGGTCCTTCCCTGAATACGCTCATCACGGTCATGAGCCTCGTCTCCAGCCTCTTCGCCCCACTCATCGCCCAGTATCACCTCTTCGGGTGAACTAGACGGAAACGAACGGAAGCTTGCGGCAGGGCCGCCCGGGAAGCGATTCCCGGGCGGCCCTTTTTTACGGAAAATATCGTATACCTACGCCGCGAAAACGCTCTCCCCCGTGGAGCGGCTGCGTCAAAACCATGGTAAAATATGACAAATCTAGCTAAGCGGCCATAGGAGCCATAATGGACAATCTTCCTTTGCTTCACCTCGAAGGCAATTCCTGGCTCGTTCCGGGTCCCACGAACATAGGCATTTACGCCGACGGAGGCGCGGCGCGGCTCATCGATTCGGGCAACGACAAGGACGCGGGCAGGAGAATCCTCAAGATCCTCGGCGAGAAGGCCTGGGTCCTCAAGGCGATAATCAACACGCACTCCAACGCCGACCACATCGGCGCCAACAGTTATCTCCAGGGGATGACAGGCTGCGAAATTTGGGCGACGCGGGGAGAATCTTCGTTCATAGAAAATCCATACCTCGAGAGCAGCCTTCTCTGGGGCGGTTTCCCATTCAAGGAGCTGCGGTCGAAATTCTTCGAGGCCAAGCCGTCGAAGGTGACGCGCCTGATAAACCCGGGCGAAAGCGCGGAATCGCTCACCTTCGTTCCTCTTCCCGGTCATTTTGTCGACATGATCGGCGTCCTCACGGCGGACACCGTCTTCTATCTGGGCGACAGCCTGTTCGGCGAAAATATTCTGGAAAAGTACAAGATCCCTTTCATCTACGATGTGCGCGCGTTCAAGAAAAGCCTGGAGACCTTGCGCGGCGTAAAGGCCCGCTATTTCGTCCCTTCCCACGGCGAAGTGTGCGATTCCATCGACCCTCTCGTCGAAGCGAATAGGGACAGGGTCGAGATGATTGAGGCCAGCATCCTGAAGGCGCTCGGAAAGCCGCTCATATTCGAGGACCTTTTCGCGGAGATATCGGGCAGGTACGGGATCGGTCTCGATCATGGGCAGTATGTCCTCGCCGGAAGCACGCTCCGCTCCTTCCTTTCCTACCTCAAAAACGAAGGCAAGGTTCGGTACGGCTTCGAAGACAATAAAATGCTCTGGTCGGCGGGGAAGACGCCATGAACTACGAGATCAGACCAGTGTCGCCTGACGATGCTGAGATCCTTTTTTCGCTCATCAACAAGATAAAGGACGAGGAGAAATACCTCTTTTTCTCGCTGCGTTTTCCCGCCGGCAGCACGAGAAAGTACATAGAAGCGCACAACGATGCCGGCAATCCTATGCTTGGGGCCTACACCGACTCTGGCGAGCTCGTAGGCTGGATCGACATCAATATCGGCGGTTTCGAGGAGATACGCCATACGGCGACCGTCGGAATGGGCATTGCGGTGGAGCATCGGGGCAAAGGGCTGGGTGAAAGGCTCTTGAGCGCCTGCATCGAAGGGGCCACGAGGCTTGGCCTCGAGAAGCTGGAGCTTGAAGTGTTCGAGACGAATACCGCGGCCCGCGCCCTGTACTTGAAAGCAGGCTTTGCCGAAGAGGGCTGTCTCAGAAAAAAGCGGAAATTCAGGGGAGAATACGAAGACCTCATCTGCATGGGGCTGTTCCTCGGCGACGATCGCGGCGAGGTGGGCGAATGACTGAAGATCAGTCCATCGCGACGGCTCCGAATGTGGCCGCGGCTCAGTTCGCGCCGCAGCCTCTCGCCGGCCTCGCCAGCCCCGCAGGTCCCGCCAGCCCCGCCGACATCGTCGGCGAATTTTCCATAGCGGGCGTCTGCGAGGAAATAAGGCCCTTTGGGGGCGGTCACATCAATGACACCTTCCTGTCGAGCTGGCGCGACGGCGGCGGCATCGCCCGCTACATACATCAGCGCGTAAACGACAAGGTGTTCAGGCGCCCCGACGAGGTGATGGAGAACATTCTCCGCGTAACTTCCCATATAAGGGGAGAACTGAGCGCCTCGGGAGTCGATGACGTTGAGCGGCGCACGTTGACGGTGCTGCCGGCGAGATCGGGCCTGCCATGGTTCCGCGACGCCGAGGGCGGCTGGTGGCGGACCTACCGTTTCATCGAGAGGACGCATTCCCGGGATTGCGTCGCTTCGGCGGAGCAGGCGGCCATGCTCGGCGCCGCGATAGGCGATTTCCAGGCCATGCTCGCGGATATGCCGCCGCCGCGCCTGCGCGAGACGATTCCAGCCTTCCACGACATGGAGAAACGATACGAGCGGTTCGACGAAGCGGCGGCGGCCGATGTCCGGGGCCGCGCCGCCGCGGCGGCGCCCGAAATCCTTTTCATGGCGGAGAACAGAAACCGCGGCGGCGCCCTCGCGCGGGCGATGAGGGCTGGGCTTCTTCCGGCGCGCATCTGCCACAACGACGCGAAACTGAACAACATTCTCCTCGACGACGATACTTCCGAAGCGTTGTGCGTCGTCGACCTCGACACGGTGATGCCGGGGACCGTTCTCTTCGATTTCGGGGATCTCGTGAGGACGGTCGCGTCGACGGCGCCGGAAGACGAGACGGATCTTTCGCGCGTGGGCTTCAGCCTCGAACTTTTCAGGGCCCTTCTGGCCGGCTACCTTTCGAAGGCGGGCGCCTTCCTCGTCCCGGCCGAGAAGGAACTTCTGGGTGAGGCTGGGCGCAGCCTCGCCCAGATAATGGGCCTGCGTTTCCTCACCGATTTTCTCGAGGGCGATGTCTATTACAAGATTTCCCGCCCTTCGCACAACCTCGACCGCTGCAGGAACCAGATAGCGTTCATACGCTCCATGGACGCCGCTTCAGGCGACATAGGGCGCGTGACCAAAGAGGAACTGTCGAAGTATTAGGGTGTCTTTCCGAACCTGCGCAGCGCCTCGGGGCCGCTCAAGGCCTCGAAGCCCGTCCCCAGCCGCCCCAGGGCGTCCAGAAGCAGCGCCACGTTCAGCTCGAAGCGGGGTATGTGGAAAGCGCCTTTGTAGTGGTTGCCCTTCACGTCGTTCGCCACGCTGCCGTCCCTGTGAAGATAGCCGAACCACTCGCCATGGACAGGGTCTGGGAAACGCGCCCAGGTATAGGCGTGGAGCGTATCGAACCAGCGCTCCCACTTCGGGTCGCCGGTGAGGGCCCACGCCAGGATGCAGGCGTAGACGGCCTCCGTGTGCGGCCACCAATATTTCATGTCCCATTCGATCTGAGCCGGCGTTCTTCCCTCCACGTCCACGAAAGAAAAAAGCCCGCCACACCGAGGATCCCAGCCGCGCTCAAGCGACCATTCGAGAAGGGGTAGCGCGCGGTCGACGAGGCTCCGGTCGCCGCGTCTCCTGCCTTCTTCCATGATGAACCACGCCGTCTCGATCGCGTGGCCCGGATTGACGCATCTCCCCTCGCAGCCCTCTGCCCTCGAGCCGTCGTCGTTGACCGTCTCGAGCAGGGCCTTCAGCTCCGGCTTCACGAAATACCTGAAAAGCTCCTCGATCTGGGCGTCTATGCCGGCCGTGTAGCGCGCGGCGCTTGCCGGGTCGCAGTCCCGGAGCACCTGGAAGGCGTTGATGAGTATCATCGTCTCGGAATGCCCGCGCATCCGCCGCGCGGCTGGGTCGATCTTGGGCCGCAGTTTCCCGCGGTTGCCTTCGACGACTTCGAGCGTTTTGAGGGCCGCGTCGACCCAGGCGCGGTCGCCCGTCGCCGCCCCGTACTGGGCCATGCCCATGATCGAGAAAATTTCGGAGAACAGATAGCGGCGCAGCACCAGGGGTTCACCTTCGCGGGTGAGCTCGAAGTATGCCCTTCCGCCCGGACCAGCGAGCACCTTGTCGCGGACGAAGCGCGCGCAGGAGGAGGCGGCCGAAAGCCACTCGGGTCTTGGGCCCGCGGCCTCGATCAGCCGCGACAGCACCCAGGTGAACCGCCCTTGTATCCACCCGCCCTTGTCCGTCGAGAGGGGCTCCCCTTCCCTGTCGAGAAAATCGAGGAGGCCGCCGCACTTCTTATCCAGCCCGTGTTCGAGCCAGAAGGGAATCGTGTCATCCAGCAGCTCCCTCAAATAAAAATCCTTGAGCTCGGCTATTTTCGCGGTGGTCATCTCGTTCTCTCCTCATGGGCTACCCTTCAGAGCGCGCGCTTATCGACGTTGGTCGAACTCGGCGAAAAGCCTTTCCTTGCCGCTTCTCACGTGGTCGCGGATATAGCCCACCACCGTTTCCGCGTCCTTGCCGACGAGACGGTCCAGGAGTTCGCAGTGGCTCTGGTTTACCCTGTCCGCTATCGGCGGGGAAATGTCGGTCGACAGGCGGTTCATGTTATAGAAAGTGCCCAACCTAATGATCCGGAAAAAAGTGTCCACCATGGTATCACAGCGGGAAAGCGAGATGAGGGCGCCGTGGAAGGCTATCTCGGCCTCCCAGTGGTCCATCGCGTCCGGGTCGGTCCCGTCGATAAGGGCGGCCAGGGGCAAGAGGCTGTCGAGATTGTCGGACAGAGGCTTGCCGGCGTACATGTAGGCCGCCTGGCACTCTATCGCCTCCCTCATGATCAGCTGCTCGTAGATGTCCTGCTTCCTGATCGGCTTGACGATGGTTCCCTTGCGCGGCAGGGTCTCGACGTATCCTTCCATCTCCAGATAGAGGAAGGCCTCGAGCACGGGCGCCACGCTCACGTTCAATTCCTTGGCGACGGAGCGGCGGTTGAGCACCTGCCCGGGCACGAGTTCCTTGTCGACGAATTTCTTGAGCAAGGCGTCGTAGACTTCGTCCGTGAGGGATTTTCTCTTGTCGTTCCTGGCGCCCAGCCCGATTATCCCGCTGTTTTTCATCATGTTCAGAGTGCGTCCAGCACCGATACCCCGCGGATTCCGTTCGCGTCGCGGATGGAGGCGAGCCCGGCCCTCACCGCCGCTTCGCCAGCGGCGTCCAGATTCGCGATGGGCTTCCTGCAGAAGCCCGCGTCGACGCCTATCCAGGAAAGAGAGCGCTTCATGACGGAGAAGTAATTGTGGTCCAGGGAGTAGAAGATGACCGCGTTGGCCTGGCGCTGGAATTCCTTCGCAGCCGCGAAATCACCGGCCCTGACGGCGGCGTATAACTTTATGAAAAGTTCGGGGATCATATTGTAGAAGGATCCTATGATGCCATCGGCGCCGAAGGCGAGGCCCGACATGGCCATTTCGTCAGCACCGGAATATATCACGAAATCCTTTCCCACTTCTTCCTTGAGGCGCATGATTTCAAAGTGCGTGGACGCCGTGTACTTGACGCCCTCGACGCCGTCTATCGCGGCGAGCCGCTTGATGAGATCGTAGCCGACGAGCCCCGCCAGGGGGACATTGTAGATGACCATGGGGATGGACACGGCACCCGCGACGTCCTTGTAGTAGCCGTAGATGTCATCGTTGGAGTATTTCCAGTAGATGGGCGGCACCGACGATATCGCGTCGGCGCCGGCGGCTTCGGCCTGGACTGCCAGCTCGATCGAAAGCTTCGTGCTGATCGCCCCCACGTGGACGATGACCGGCACGGCGCCCTTCACCTCGTCCATCACCACCTCGACGACTCTCTTCCGCTCGTCGGGCGTCATCATGAAGGACTCGCCGGTGCTGCCCGTGAGGTAGAAACCGTCGACGCCCTTCGACAGGAGGAAACGGACCACGGCGCGTTGCCTGCTCTCGTCAAACTCGCCGGCTTCGTCGAAACAGGTCACGAGGGCTGGCAGCACGCCCTTGATTTCTTTCAGTGAATACTTGCTCATTCGATAGCTCCTTGTTTCGCGCCTGTCTTTTCACGCATCAGATGACAGGAGACGAGATGTTTCTTTCCGCGGATGGAATATTCCCTGAGCCGCGGCGCCTCGTTTTTACAGATATCCATCGCGTGCCGGCAGCGCGGATGGAAGGGACAGCCGGAAGGCGGGTTCACCGGATTCGGCACATCCCCCTCGAGGATGATCCTGGTCGAGCGGTGGTCCAGGTCGGCCACCGGTATGGCCGACAGAAGCGCCTGCGTGTAGGGATGGGAAGCGTCGGAATAGAGGTCGTCGGCGTCGGCCAACTCCACGATCCGGCCGAGGTACATCACCGCTATCCTGTCGCTTATATATTCCACGACGCCCAGGTCGTGCGTGATGAAGATGTAGGTGAGGCCGCGCTCCTTTTTCAGCGCCATGAGGAGGTTGAGCACCTGGGCCCTTATGGACACGTCGAGGGCGCTCACCGCCTCGTCGCACACGACGAGTTCCGGGTTCACGCAGAGCGCCCGGGCTATGCCTATGCGCTGCCGCTGGCCTCCGGAAAACTCGTGGGGATAGCGGTCCATGTATTCGGGTCTCATGTTCACGGCCTCGAGGAGGTCGCCGACGATCTTGCGCCGCTCGGCCTTCGTCCTCGCCCCGTATTTCCTCAAGGGATCCTCGAGGGAACCGATGATGGTGAAGGCGGGATTCAGCGACGAGTAGGGATCCTGAAAGACGATCTGCATGCGCTTTCTGGCCGCCATCATGTCGGCCGGCGACAGGGTCCTGAGATCCTTCTCCACGCCGTCGAAATTGTAGAGTATCTTGCCCTCGCTCGCCCCGACGAGCTGGAGGATGGTCTTCCCAAGCGTCGTCTTGCCGCAGCCCGACTCGCCCACGAGGCCCAAGGTCTCGCCCCGATAGACCTCGAGGTCGACGCCATCCACCGCTTTCACGTGGCCGACCACTTTCTTCAGAAGGCCTTTTCTCACGGGGAAATAGGTCTTGACGCCCTTCAGGGAAAGAAGAACTTCCTTATTTTCCATCGGCCGTCCCCTTCCCGCGGTGCCAGCATCTCAGCCTGTGGGTGGGACCGATGTATCGCTCATCGGGCATCTTCTCGTCGCAGAGCTCCGTCCTGAAATCGCAGCGCGGCGCGAACTGGCAGCCTTTCGGCCTGTCGTGGGGATCGGGCGTCGCCCCGCGGATGGGATTTAGTTTCTGGCGCTTTCCCTTCCCGAGGATGGGAATGGACCGCAGAAGCGCGGCGGTGTAGGGGTGAGTCGGCCAACGCAGCACATCGTCGACGCTTCCCCCCTCGACGATGTTGCCCATGTACATGACGATCACATCGTCGGCGAGCTCGGTGACGACGCCCATGTCGTGGGAGATGAGCATGATCGCCGTCCCGTATTTTTCCTTGAGCCCGTTCATGAGGCTGAACACCTGGGCCTGCGTGGTGACGTCGAGAGCCGTGGTCGGTTCGTCGGCGATGAGGACCTTGGGATCGCAGGCCATCGCCATCGCGATCATCGCCCTCTGTCTCATGCCGCCGGAAAATTGGTGGGGATACTCGTCGATTCGCTGTTCGGGAATCGGGATGCCCATGTCCGCAAGGAGGGAAAGCGTTTTCCGCCTCCGCTCGCCCGAGTCCATAGCCCTGTGGTACTGGAGGTTCTCCTGGATCTGGAAACCCACCGTGTACACGGGGTTGAGCGCCGTCATGGGATCCTGGAAAATCATGGCGATATCGGCGCCGCGCAGCGCCCTCATCTCTTTCCCGTTTCTCTCGAGCGCTTCGATCCGCACTTCCCCGGCGGGACCGTGGTAGCGTATCTCGCCCGATTCGATCCTCGCCAGGGTGGGAAGAAGCTGCATGATCGAAGCGGCGGTCACGCTCTTGCCGCAGCCCGACTCGCCCACCACGCAGAGGGTCTTTCCCTTTTTGATTGAGAATGAAACGTCGTTGACCGCCTTGTTGCAGCGGCCGTTGGTGTAGAAAAAGGTCTTGAGGTTCCTCACCGTGACCAGTGTGTCGTCGTTCATCGCGGTCATCCTTTCAACCCTGCTGCGACGGGTCGGCCGAATCGCGCAGCCCGTCCCCGATGAAATTCACGCTCAGCACGAAGAGGGAAATCACGATGCCGACCGGAAGCCAAATCCACCAGTAACTCTGAAGGACGGTAAAATCGTTGGCCGCGTTGAGGATGTTGCCCCAGGTGGCTATCTGCAGGGGCACGCCCAGGCCGAGGAAGCTCAAGGCCGCTTCCTGAAGGATGAACATGGCCGTGCTCAGGGTGATGTTGACGACGATGGGGCCGAGGGCGTTCGGCAGCATGTGCTTGTAGCATATGAGAAAATCACTGAGCCCGAAGGCCTTGAGCGCCGTGACGTACTCCTCTTCCCGGATCGAGAGCATCTTCGCCCTCGTCATGCGGTAGATGCTTCCCCAGCCCGTGCCTATGAAGATAAGGATGAGGTTGCCCATGCTCTGTCCCACGATCGACACGAGGAGAAGGACGAGGACGATCTGCGGAAAGGACATGAATATCTCGGAAATCCTGAGGAAAAGCTTGTCGACGATACCGCCCTTGTAGCCGCCGTAGCAGCCTAGGAGGATGCCGATGAAGGCGGCCCCGAGCGCGCTGCCGAAACCGATCAGGATCGAAATTCTCCCGCCATAGAGCACCCTCGAGAAGATGTCCCTCCCGAGTTTGTCGGTTCCGAAAATATGGGCGGCCGAAGGGGGCTTGAGGACCTCGCGCAGGTTGAGCTGCAGAGGCCCGAAGCGCGTGATGAGCGGCGCCAGGATCGAGGAGAGGACTATGACGGCGAAAACCACGAATCCGAACAGGGAGAGCGGATTCGAGAATATCTTCCTCAGGATCCTGCTTCCCGACCGGGATTTGAGGCGCCCCGCCTCCTCGGCCGCGAGGAGGCGGTCCATCTTCCTGTCGAGGCGGCGCTTCGAATCAAAATACATAGGCTGACTTCCTCCTGAGACCGGTCAATTCAGCTTGACCCTGGGATCGAGCAAGGCGGTGAAGACATCCACCAGCAGGCTCGCGACCAGGACGGCGACGACGAAAAAGAGGGAAATCATCATGACGAGGGGGTAGTTCTGCCCCCTGACCGCCGAGATGAACTCGCTTCCCACGCCCGGCCACTGAAAAATCTGCTCGATGACGACCGAGCCGCCGATGAGCATCGGCAGCCTGAAGCCGATGAGGACGATGATGGGCGTCAGCGCGACGCGGAATCCGTGAAGAAGGTTGATTCGCCATTCGGGCAGGCCCTTGCTCCGGGCGGTCTTCATATATTCCTTGTCGACGGTGTCGAGCATGCTCGCCCTCGCGTAGCGCATGACGCCGGCCGTCATCGCGATGCCGAGCACCAGGGCTGGCAGGATGAGATAGGAAATCCTGTCGGCGAAACCCGCCTGGTCGGGGCGAAGCCGGCCTCCCACGGGGAGCCACCGCAGCTTGATCGAGAAGACCAAGATGGCCACGAGGCCGAAGAAGAATTCCGGAATTGAGACGCCGACCATGCCCGCCACCGTGAGGAAGGTGTCGGTCGCGCTGCCCCGCCTGAGAGCGCCGAGAAGGCCGAGAGCGCATCCCAAAATGGATGAGATGACGAGGGCCGAAATGGAGAGCTCGAGGGTCGCCGGCAGTCGGCTGAAGACGATCTCCCTTATGGGAACGCCGCTCGTGAGGCTGTAGCCGAAGTCGCCCTTCAGCACCCCACCGAGCCAGTGGAGGTAGCGCATGAGGAAGGGGTCGTTGAGGCCGAGCGATTCCCTGAGCGCGGCGAGCTGCGAAGCGTCCATGTTCGCCATGGCGTCCGGGCTCGCCATGAAGGAGACGGCGTCGCCGGGCGTCAATTCGAGACCGAGAAAGATAAGGAACGTCATGATCAGGAGCATCGGGATGAAACTGAGCAGACGTCGGACAGTGTATTCGAACATCGATGGGACGATCCTCTGCGTGATGGATGATGGAGGCGCCACCTCCGCCCCGGACGCGACAGGCGCGTCCGGGACAGTTTACTCTATGGCGTCAAAGAAATGCATTACTCCCGGACTCAGGGCTTCGGGAACTTGTTGACGAAGAACAGGCGAGTATAGCGGATGTTGACGGGCGTCACCTTGAGGTGGCTCATCTTCTCGAGGGCGAGAACGTCCTCGATGCTCTTCGTGTACGCGTAATCCAGCTGCCTGGCCGCCGCGTTCTTCACGAGGTTGGGGTCCGACTCGCCCGAGGGATACATCTGGACTTCGTCGATGATGGCAACGCCGTCGTGGTATTCCTTAAAGGGCACGAAGGTGGCGTAGTTGCCCATGGAGATCGTCTTGGCCATGAAGGGTCCGGAGCCGACGGGCTTCTGCCAGAAATCGGCCTGCTGGAACTTCAGGGGATCGACGTTGGCGAAGTACTTCCTGGGAAGGGGCGGGAACTGGGAGAAGCAGAGCAGGGCGTTCGGGAAGGCGGTCGGGAAGCTGAAGGTGACGCTGTTGCCGTTGATCTTGATGCCCCTGATGCCCGAAGCCTTGCCGTCCTTGTAGTCCTGGTAGCCGTCGATGGCTTTCAGCATGGAACCGAACACGGCGTGGATCGCGGGCACTTTCGCCGCGAACTCATAGGTCCACTTCACGTCATCGGCGGTGATGGCCGAACCGTCGTGCCACTTGATCCCGTTCTTGAGGGTGAAGGTGATTTCCCTGTCATCGGGCGAGACCTTGTAGGTGGCGAGCTGGGGCTTGAAATTGGAGAGGTCGGCGTCGGCCACGATGAGGTGGTCGAAGAGCACTTTCATGCTCATGAAGAGGCCGGGGTTGAGGAAGGGTGTCTCGACGAAGCTCACCGGGCCGCCGTTCGTCCTGAGCACTTTCTTGCCTGAAGCGTCGGCGGGGATGTCCCACTTCACGATGTTCCAGTCGTAGTTGTACTGCTCGTTGCCGAATCCGGCGCCGGCGCGGTTGAGCTTCGTGCTCGAGACGACGAAAACCTGCTGGTAGTAGAGGGGCACCGAGGGCATGGTGTCGCTCTCATACTGCTGGAGCTTGAAGTAGGCTTTTTTCTGCGCGACGGGGTCGACGACCTTGGTCGCCTTGATCAGGTTTTCGAGCGTCGCGTCCTTGGGCGTATGCGAGTTGCTCGCGCCGCCGGGAAGGAAACGATCGTAGTACTCGTCGAGCGCGAGGGCGGCTACGGCGGCGTAGGCCATATCCCACTTCACGGCCGAGGGACCGTTCGTTGGATCGACGGGCGGCACCCAAAGCTGGGATCCGAGATCGCCTTCGAGCTTGCGGAAGTTCATCTTCATGCCGACATCGGCCAGGTATGCCTGGACGGCCGTCATGAAATCCACCGTCATCTGGTCGCCGTAGTAGTAGACGACGTCGAGGACGTAGTTGGCGTCCCACTTGGCTTCCTTGAGAAGCTGGCGAGCCTTGTCGGGGTTGTAGGCGTATTCGGCGAGGCCGGGCACTTTCCACTCGCCGTTGGGGGTCAGGCTGTTGGCGACGACGGCCTTGCCGTTCATCAGGGTGTCGACCACGGTTTTCATGTCGATCGCGTACTTGATCGCCTGACGGACGCGTACGTCCGCCATCGGGCTCACCTTGGCGCCCGGCGCGGCGAAAGCCACCGAAGCCGCGAGCGAGAGCATCACGACGAATGTAATCAGTTTCTTCATTGACGATCCTCCTTGATATATCTGCTGATATATCACGGATCATAAATCCGTTTTCGGAATCTGTCAAAGAAAATCGCAAAAAACATAAAATGGATAACGCGAGGGAGTTCAGGAGAAAAATAAGGGGCCGCCGAGGAAGCGATTAACTTCCTGGACAGCCCCCCAGAAGGCTCCGCGACGAGCCGTGAGGCGGCGCCGTAAAAGCGGCGCCGCAAGAGCGCGGCGCCGCGAGGATGTCGCGGGCCCGCCGATGGATCAGCGCAGCGTGAGGGCGAAGAAGCTGGCGATGGCCTCGGCCGTCTGGGCCTTGAGCGCTGGATCGCCGCCGTAGAAGCCGTAGCCGTGGTCGGCGCCCGCCACGGGCACGATCTCGATATACGAGCTGGCCACTGCCGCTCCGGCCGTCGCCTGGATCACGGGCGCCGGGATGATGGTGTCGGCGCCGCCCGTCACGAAAACTATGGGGCCCGTGAACGCGGACACGGCGGCGAGACCCTTGGCCGCTTCGTTGTCGCTGAACCATTTCTCGCTCAGGTCCTGGACTTGGCCGTAGGGAGTCGTGAAGAGCACATGGCCTTCGGCCTTGGCCCTCGCGGCGTATTCTGCGTATTTTTCCTTTCCGCCCATGAAGACGTACATCGCGTCGGGGCCATCGGTGCCCACGGGCGCGAGGAGGCCGAGGGAGCGGTAGCCCTTCGAGGCCGAGAGGATGGCGAGCCGGCCGCCCATGCTGTAGCCGAAAACGCCCATGTTGGAGCGATCGATCTGCGTGCGGCCTATCGCGTAGGCGCGCGCCGCTTCCATATCGGCGAGCATGTTGGTGAGAGTGTTCGCGGTGAAAGGTTCGGCGCTCGCGCCGCAGCCAGGGAAGTCCATCCTGATGCTCGCCACGCCGCGGATGGCGAGCGCTTCGGCGATGGCCGTAAAGCCGCCATTCTCTTCCTTGCTTCCGCCATGGCCATGGGCCATCACGACGAGAGGGAGCTTTCCTTCCTTCTGGGGAAGCGTAAGCAGCGCGGGAACGCTGACGCCGCGCGAGGGAACCATCACCGCTATCGCGTTGAAGGCGTAGGGTCCGAAAGCTCCGGGCGCGGCACAGAGGCCGGCTACCGCGAATATCGCCAGGGTCAGGACCGCGAACAATTTTTTCTTCATGAATATCCTCCTGTGGGAATCGATGCCATTCGGCACGATTATAATGCTCCCCGTATGGCGAGGCCAGAGGCAAAGATAATAAAATATAGATTCAGTCCGAATCCCCGGCGGAAGCGCCCGGATGACATAAAGCCCGGCATAAGCGTCCGGATTAGAGAGATCCCGGCTCCCCGACGATTTCCCCTGACTTCAGGAGTTTCTGAAGCCCGGTGAAGGCCGATACATCGCCGATGAGGATGGCGCCGGCCAGTCGTCCCTCCTTCAGGAAGAGACGTTTGAAGCATTCGTCGCCGCGCTTCGTCACGATGGAAACGCCCTCGCCCGCCTCGATCGATCCCAGGGAAACGAGTTCGATCCCGCTCACCTTGAGCTTGACGGAGACGGGACTGCCGGAATACGTCGCCTCCTCGCCCGCGGCGTTGCGTCCGGCGATGCCGCCCTGTTCCCTGGCTACAGGCCAAAGGCCGTATACCCTGCCCCCGAACTGGGCGGCGTCGCCCGCGGCGAAGATGCCGGGAATAGCGGTCTCCATATGTTCATCGACGACGATGCCCCGGTCGCAGAGGATTCCCGCGCCGCGGGCGAGCTCGACGTTGCTCACGATGCCGGCCGAGAAGACGATTATGTCGGCCTCAATCGACGAGCCGTCGCGGAAGATCAGCGCCGAAGCCTCGCCGTTTTTCCGGATCGCCAAAGCCTGCTTGCCAAGGAGAAAACGCAGGCCTTTTTTTTCGAGCATCGACTGGAGCACCGAAGCGGCTTCGGCGTCCAGCTGGCGAGGAAGGAGGCGGTCGAACATTTCCACGATGGTGGTCTTCATGCCCGCCACCGCGAGATTGGCCGCCGTCTCGATACCCAGAAGTCCGCCGCCGAGAACGGCGACTTTTTTGCCGCTGGCGCAGCGGGCCAGGATTCTGTCGGCGTCGTCGATCGTCCTCAGCGTGAAGACGGAATCGAGCTCCGCTCCCTCGACGGGTGGCCGGAAAGCCGAAGCCCCGGTCGCGATGATGAGCCTATCGAAATGATCCAGGGTTCCGCCGCGAAGCGACACGGTGCGGCCTAGCGGATCGATGGCCTCGATCGATGCCGGTTTCACGAGCCGAAGGTTCTTCTTTTCGTAGAATTCCTTTCCTCTAATCGTCAGCTTTTCGCCGGGGAGGGTACCGTTCAAATATTCGATGATCCTCGGGCGCGAATAGTGATACCTGTCCTCGCTCGTATAGATGACGATCTCGCCCTCGGGGTCCTTGTCGCGTATCGCTTCGGCGGCGGCCATGCCCGCCGCCCCATTGCCGATGATGATGTATTTCATCGAAGCGCTCCTTCCGATAAAAAAATACCAATTCCGTCGGTCCCGAGTAAACCCCGCGCGGCGAGATTTTGACACTTTGGCGCTGGCTTCCCCGCCGAACCTTGTGCCATACTCAAAGAGCCGTGAAAGCCCAGTAAAAGGGAACCCGCCGAAAGGGCGTCCATCGCCTTCGGGGAGTTCTCGGTCGCGCATCCCGAGCGGATCGGCGATAGGGGGAATCATGAAAATAGAATGGAAAAAGGATGAAAAGGCGCTCTACCTGCCAAAAACCTCGCCGGAACTCGTGAGAATTCCCGCTTTCAACTTCTTCGTCATCGAAGGGCGAGGAAACCCCAATGAGCCCGAATTCTCCGATCACGTCGGCGTTCTGTATTCCCTCGCCTATGGCGTCAAAATGTCGCCCAAGGCGGGAATCGCCCCGGCCGGTTACTTCGACTACACGGTCTACCCTCTGGAGGGCGTCTGGGATATCAGCGAGGAGGCGAAGAACGACTTTCGCGGAAAGCTCGACAAGGACAGCCTCGTATACAGGCTGATGATCCGCCAGCCCGATTTCGTGGATGAAGCCTTCGCGTCGCTCGTCGTGGAAAGGGCGCGGAAGAAGACTCCAAACCCGCTCTACGACGCGGCGCGATTCGAGCGCCTCGAAGAGGGTGATTGCGTGCAGATGACGCATATAGGAAGCTACGACGACGAACCCGCGAGTTTCGCGGCCATGGAAGCCTTCGCCGCGGCCGCCGGCCTGGCGAGGACCTCGCGCCGCCACAGGGAAATCTACCTTTCCGATCCGCGGCGGATAGCGCCCGAAAAGCGCAAGACCGTGCTGCGCTTCCAGGTCGTCCGCGCTTAAATAACCAGAACCGTTTGGACAGCCCGAAACCGCTTGAGCAGACTAAACCGTCTACCCCCTCTACCGTCGGCCTAAGCTTTCTTCTCAAGGGTTTCCGGAATGCTCATGAGAAGGGGAATTCTCACTAGAATATCGATACCGGCGGCGAGGAGGAAGACCCACTTACCGCCCAGGTGATCCCATATCAGCCCCGCGATGATCGTGAGAACGGCGCCCATGGCCATCTTGAAGAACCTCTGCAGCGCCATCCAGTCTCCCATTTCCCGCGTCGGGACCTGTTCGAAGGACATGGCGGCCGATATCACGAGCGTGACGGGGAATACGCCCTGTAGTATTCCCGAGAGGATGAGGAGGGCCGGGGTCGATGAGAACACGAGGAGAAGGTTGCTCGCCAGGAAGAAGGGCGCGAGGGCGTAGAGAATTTTCTTCCTGCCCACCTTGTCGGCCAGCCTGCCGATAGGGAGCCCGGCGATGATGCTGACGAGGGCGGAACCCGTGACCATGGCGCCCAGGATGTAGGGACTGGCCGATTTTGCCTCGCTCGCGAAAAGTTGGCTGAAGGGAAGGACCATGCCCGTGGGGAGACTAGTCAGGCAGGAGACGGCGATGAATTTGCCGAGGTGTTTCCTGCCTTTCAATATGCGAAAGGGGTTCGACGCGACGGTGGGGAGCTTGCGATCGACGCCAGCCGCGGCGCTCGCGACAGCCCCCTCGCCGATGCCTGTCGCGCTGGCCAGCGCGACGCATTCTTCCAGATTGCGTTGTACGAAATAGAGGCAGCCCAGCTCGCCGGCGAAGGCGATGAAAAATAGCGGCCGGATGGCGCCGACGCTCATGCCGCCGAGAAGGCCGAGCAAACCGGCGCCCACCGCCGGCCCTATGAAGCTCATCGTTCCCTGGGCGACGCTCTCGCAGCTCCCCATGGCCGTTGCCCTCACCTTGTTTTCGAGGGAACTTCCACAGACGACGTTGCAGCAGAGGCCGGCTTCGGTCGAACCCAACCACCACGCCATGAGGCCCGCCATGCCCATCAGCCAGCCGCCAGACACGCCAAGGATCAGATAGGAAAAAGCGACGAGCGCCAGGCCGCCGAGATACATCTTCTTCGTGCCCGATTTGCGGAGGATGGACGCGCCCAGGAGACCGTACAGCGCGCTGATCGCCATGCCCAGGCCGTTGGCCAGCCCCAGCGTCGTGCCGCTAGCCCCGAGGCCAACGATGTAGACGCCGAGGTAGGGAAATACCATCTGGTAGATCAGCTTGTCGATGGAAGCGCGGGCCGCCGTCACGCGCCAGTTTTTAGGCTGGCCCAGGGCGAAGTTGAAGGTGCGGGAGATGTCGATCATTGTGCGAGCACTATCGCATGGATCGATATGCTTGTCACTAGCGCGTCGAAGCTTTCAGGAGCGCGAAATCCCTGAAGCCTCGACGCAAGGTCATGTATCAGAACGCCGGGACGAAGCTTCCGCTGTAATTGTTCTCGAGGTACTGCCTCACCTTCTCGGTCTGCAGGGCCTTGACGAGAGCCACGACGCGCCAGTCCTTGGCGTCGCCGATCCGCACCGCCACGATGTTGGCGTAGGGCGATTCAGAACCTTCGATCATCAGATTGTCCCTCGCGGGGAAAAAGCCCGCCTGGGTGGCGAAGCTTCCGTTGATGACGGCGGCCGCCGCGTCGTCCAGTGTCCTCGGCAGCTGCGGAGCCTCGATTTCCTTGAACTGGAATTTCTTCGGGTTCTCGACGATATCGCGTATCGTCGCTTTCAGGCCGGAACCGGGCGCGAGCCTGATGAGCCCCTTGTTCTGGAACAAAATAAGAGCGCGGGCTTCGTTCGTCGGGTCGTTCGGCAGGGTGATGACGGAGCCTTGTGGTATGTCAGCCAACTTTTTGAACTTGCGGGAGTAGAGCCCGAGCGGAGCCACGAAGATCTGTCCGGCGGGCTCGAGCGAAAGTTTCCGCTCCGTCGCGAAGTTCACGAGATAGGGCGTGTGCTGGAAAAAGTTCGCGTCGATCTGCTTTTCGGCGAGAAGGAGGTTGGGCGTCACATAGTCGGTGATCTCGACTATTTCGAGCCTGATTCCCTGGGCGAGAAGATCGCCCTTCACCAAGTTGAGAAGATCGGCGTGGGGAATGGGATTGGCGCCTACCTTGAGCGTCACGGGCTTCTGCGCGCTCTGCGCGAAGACCGGGACGGCGACGGCGGCGAACGCCAATGCCGTCGCCAGGGCGAAGGATACAGTACGGTTGTTCCTGCGGTTCATTTCGAACCTCCTGCGATGAGATTATGCCGCCAGACGGGGCATTGGGGACTGCTTCGGTCAGCGCTTGAGCTTCAGGTTTCGCGTGATCCTGTTGCCCGTCATCTGGATTCCTTCGACGAGAATGATGATGGCGAGCACCGACGCGATCATGATGTCGGTCCTGAAACGCTGGTAGCCGTATCTGATGGCCAGATCGCCGAGACCGCCCCCTCCGATGACCCCCGCCATGGCGGAATAACCCACCAGGTTGATCATCGTGAGCGTGAGACCAGCGATCAGCGAGGGGAGGGCTTCAGGCACGAGAATGGCGAAGAGAATCCTGGCCTTCGTGGCTCCCGAAGAGAGAGCGGCGTCGAGTATGCCGCCATCGATTTCGGCCAGCGACGATTCGACGATGCGCGCCACGAAGGGCATCGCCGCGATGGAGAGCGGGACGATGGCCGCCACCGTTCCAAGGCTCGTTCCGACGATGAGGCGAGACAGGGGGAGCACCAGGACCATGAGGATGATGAAGGGGAAGGACCTGAGCGTGTTGATCACGCGGTCGGAAACCTTCTTGACGATAGAGAGCTGGCGGCTATGTTCGGAGAGCCTTTCGTTCGACATGAAGTAGAGCGCGAGGCCGATGGAACCGCCGAACAGTCCCGCGATCGTCGTGGACGCGATCACCATGAGGATGGTTTCCAGCACCGGCTGGGCGATGAGATCGAAAATTTCACGCATGGTTGACCTCCGCCACGAGACGGCGTCCGGTTTCGCTGCTTGGACGGGAAAAAACGGAAGCCACGGAGCCGCTCTCCACGATCAAGCCGTCGGAAATGATCGCGACGTCGTCGCAGATTCTCCTGACCACTTCCATCTGGTGCGTGACCATCATGACCGTAAGGCCGAAACGCTGGCGCAGGGATTGGATCAGATCCAGGATGGACCTCGTGGTTTCGGGATCCAGCGCGCTGGTGGCTTCGTCGCAGAAGAGTATCTGAGGTCTGTTCGCGAGAGCCCTGGCGATGGCGACGCGCTGGCGCTCGCCTCCCGAAAGCCGGCCGGCCGGCCTGTCCGCCTTGTCCGAGAGCCCGACGAGCTCCACGAGCTCCTCCACCCTTTCGCGAATGGCTGTCTTATTCCAGCCGGCCGCTTCCAGGGGAAAAGCCACATTGCCCGCGACGGTTCTCGAGGAGAAAAGGTTGAAGTTCTGGAACACGAACCCAGCTTTTCTGCGCGCCTCTATCAGTTCCTTTCCCTTGGCTCCGGATACGGAAACCCCGGAATAGAAAATCTCGCCTCCGTCGGCGCGTTCGAGCAGCGAGGCGATCCTGATGAGGGTGGTCTTGCCCGCTCCGCTCCGTCCGATGATGCCGTATATTCTTCCGGCCGGGATGGAGAGCGAAACGCCATCCAAAACCGCATGAGGACCGAATCTTTTGCTGACATCCCTTATGGCTAAAGCCGGGGAGTTGGAGGGAGGAACTGGCGATGTCAAACGGGGAATAGTCTGGACTAGTACGAGAGGGTTGAGTAATGCGGCCTGTTCCGGCCGCTTCGCATGAAACATAAGGAATCTCTAATATAATTCATTGGTACTTCCTTGGCCGCACGATACCTCGAGCTTCGTTTTCATGTCAATACAAAACCCCGGGAGCGGGACTGCTTTTCTGCATAAAGAAACATTTTCTATGCATTTTGCGATGCCGGAGACCGCGGCGGCCGGAAAATCCCGTTTGCAAATCCGCGGGAACGGTTCTACAATTACAAGCGAAACAATTAAAACGCTTTCGTCGCGGGTTTCGCCGCGAGGCGCCTGGCGCGGAAGCCATCGGTAAAAAAAGGAGTGCACTATGAAAAAGATCGCTGTGCTGATGGCGCTTCTCTGCGTCGTCTCCGTTTCCGCCTTCGCTGAGGGTTCGGCGAGCTTCGCCAAGGATGGCGTGATCATCGAGCCTGGTTCGCTCAACGCGAATGCCGGCCTCGCGTTCGGCTACTACGGGTATGGCATCGGAGTGGGCGGCGGCGCCGAATACGCCATCGGCAAGTTCACCATCGCCGAAAAGCTGCCCTTCGTCTACGGAGCGGCCGCGCGCGTGGGATTCTATTTCGGCAGCGGCTTCGACCTTTCGGTCGGCGCGAT
>DATMZF010000043.1:0-31808 GCA_035560555.1 Rectinemataceae bacterium | reverse complement strand
TATTAATATAATGCGACGGCTTCAGCTAAAATTTACGACCGCTTCAACTCAAATGCGCGGCCGCTTTATCCGAAAACCGCGAAGATGCCGACGGCTCCCATTTTCCCCCGGCCCTGCTTTCATGGTATACTTTAGGCGATCGCCGAAGACTCGATGAGGAGTAGTCCCATGGAACCGCAGCCGGGCATCGTTCACGAAAAAACGATCACCGTGGAACCGAGGCACATCGCTTCCCATCTGGGATCGGGGGGAGTGCCCGTCTACGCCACGCCCTCGATGGTCCTCCACATGGAAGAAACCTCGCGCGAAGCCGTCGACCACCTGCTCGGTCCGGGCCGCGCCACGGTGGGCGCCTTCATGGGCGTGAGACATCTAGCCCCGACGCCGCCCGGGATGAAGGTCAGGATCCGTTCCGAACTCGTGAAGGCGGAAGGAAGGATGCTCACCTTCAAAGTCGAAGCCTGGGACGAGGTTGAAAAGATAGGCGAAGCCGAACATGTCAGGGCCGTCATCGACCTCGCGCGCTTCGGCGAAAAAATCGAGAAAAAAAGACTGCTCGCCATCAAGGCCGGCGGTTAAGGAGCCGCGAATGACGCTGGAAGAATTGTCCCGCCTCGACTACGAAGGAGCCAGGGAACTGCTTTTCGCCTATACGACCGATATCAAGCGTCACGATAAGGATATCGAAGCCCTCAAGAAGGATGTCGCCCTCTGGACCTCGAGGGTGAGCTTGGCCGAGAGCAGGGGAATGGCCGAACTCGCGGCGGGCGCCCGCGAACAGCTCGGCCAGCTGGAAGGCCGATTGTCCGAAATAGCGGCGTCGAGGGCGGAACTGGAACGCGACGCCGCGAGGATCAAGGAAGCCATGCCCGGAATGAAGGCCAAGGAGAGGAGCATCGATCCCGATCAGCTCCAGGCCGAGCTGTCCATGATGACGGGCGAGGCTCTCGAGCCCGAGAAGGCCAAGCTGGATCGCGAATTGGAGGCTTTGGCCAAGGCCGGCTCTTCCGAAGATCCGCTCGAGGCGCTCAAACGCAGGATGGGCCTTGTCCCCGAAGGCGGCCAGGAAAAGCCAGGACAGGGCTCTTGAGCCCCATGCCGACTATGCGTCCGCGATTATTGCCCGATTTTCCCCGTCCGCTCGTTTTCGCCCACAGGGGGCTTTCGACCATCTATCCCGAAAACACGATGGCCGCGTATAGAGGCGCCAGGGAGGCCGGCATTCCCGGCATAGAACTCGATGTGCACCTGACGAAGGACGGAAAGCTCGTCGTGTTCCACGACGACACGACGAAGCGCATCGTCGCGCGGCCCGACGATCCAAGCGGCGCGCAGGATTTTTCGCTCGAGGGATCCAACTACGCTTTCCTGGCCTCCCTCGATATAGGCTCCTGGAAGGATCCCGCTTTTTCTGGCGAGAGAATGCCTCTCCTAGACGATGTTTTCGAGGAATTCGGCAAAACCCAGTATATCGACGTGGAAATCAAGAGCAGGACGACGGGGGACGCCGGCCTCGAGCGGCTTCTCTCCGAAACCATCGCCCGTCACGGCATGGAGAGGCGCTGTGTCGTGTCTTCGTTCAATCCCTTTGCCTTGCGCAGGTTCAAGAGGATCGCGAGGGAAATACCCACCGCCATAATCTGGTCCAGGTCGAAGGAACTCTACGCCTTCCTGCGCAGAGGCGAGGGGCGGTGGATCGGCAACGTCGACGTCCTCAAGCCCGAACATGTCCTTCTCAAGCACAGGAGGCTCTTCGCCGAGCTCAGGCGTCCCGTCCTTCCCTGGACGGTCGATACGGAGGCCGACGCCGAACGCGTTCTGGCCTCAGGAGCCGCCGGCATCATCTCCAACTGTCCCCAGCGGATCGGGGCCTGGCGCCGAAGCGGCGGCTGACGCGGCCCGCTGGCTTCGGCGGCCTTCTGCGCCTCGATTTAGCCCTCGATCTCGTGGATGTGACGGGCGAGGGGCAGGCGTCTGCCTATGCCGAAAGCGCGCTTCGAAACCTTGATCGTCGGCGCGGCCTGGCGCCGCTTGTATTCCGCCTTCGCCGTCAGCCCGAGCACCTTCAGGACCAATGACCTTTCGAAACCCTTGGCCACGATATCCTCGAGCGAAGCGTCCTCTTCGATATAGAGGCGCAGTATGCCGTCCAGTAGATCGTATTCGGGCAGGCTGTCCTGATCCTTCTGGTTGGGCCTGAGCTCGGCGCTCGGCGCTTTTTCGATGATAGGCAGCGGAATGGGTTCGGGCTTTCCGGCCGCCTGAGCCAGTCTGTTCAGGTGCCGGGCGAGCGCGAAGACCTCCGTCTTGTAAAGGTCCCCGATGGGGGCCAGGGCGCCGCACATGTCGCCATAGAGCGTGCAGTATCCGGCCGCTATTTCGCTCTTGTTGCCCGTGGTGAGCAATAGGGAGTTGAACTTATTCGACCAGGCCATGAGAAGGGCTCCCCTTATCCTCGCCTGGAGGTTTTCCTCGGCGAGATCAAAGGGGCGACCGGCGAAGGGAATGGCGAGGAGGTCGAGGTAGGCCTTGAAGGGAGCCTCGATCGAAAGTCTCTCGAGCCTTATGCCGCCGCGATGGCAGAGTTCGATGGAATCATCGACGGAACCGTCGCTCGAGAACCTGCTCGGCATGGTGACGCAGGTGATGTTTTCGGCGCCGAGGGCTTCGGCGCCCAAGACGGCCACCATGGCCGAATCGATGCCGCCCGACAGGCCCAGGCAGGCCTTGGAGAATCCCGATTTTTTCATGTAATCGCGGATGCCTACGACGAGGGCACGGTGGATTTCCTCGATCGCCTCGTCGGAACCCCGCGCCGCGCCGCGGCTGTCCGGCTGGCCATCCGGCGCGATGTCGGGCGCGGCGACATAGGACACAGCTTCGTTGGACGCGCCGCCCTGGGCAGGCTCCACAGCGCCGACGCGCGCGGCCATCGTGGCCGTGTCGATGGCGAGGAAGGATTCCTCCCATCCGCACATCGCGATCGTCTCGCCCTCGGGCGACACCGCGAAGGAACGTCCGTCGAAGACGAGCGAATCGTTGGCGCCAACCGCGTTGCAGTAAAGGACGGGGATGTGGCCTTCCCTCGCCCTGCCCCTGGCAAGGGCGAGTCGCGTCTTCAGTTTGCCGGCGACGAAGGGGGAGGCGGAGGGAACGATGAGGAGCTCGATGTTCGCGTCGAGAAGATCCTTCACCGGATCGAGCGCGTACTTGAAGGAGGGGGAGGGAGGAGCCTCCCACCAGAAATCCTCGCAGATGGCGAAGCCTATCCTGCCCGAGGGAGGCGTGAAGACCTTTCTCGTCTTGGCCGGCTCGAAATAGCGGGCTTCGTCGAAGACATCGTAGGTGGGAAGAAGCGTCTTTTCCTGGGTGAAGACTATTTTGCCGTCGGCGACGACGGAGAAAGCGTTGACCAGGGCCCGGCCGGAGCCCGTCCTGTTCCTGTCGACGTAGCCCAGGGCGACGGCCGTCGTTTTTGGAAGCTCTCTCTGAAGAAGGCGCAGGGCCGAAAGGCTACCTTCGACGAAGGCTTCCTGATCGAGGAGGTCCATGGGAGGATAGCCGCAGAGCGCCAGCTCCGGGAATATGATGAGTTCCGGGGTACCCGGGGCGCTCGACCCGGCGATCGCTTTTTCCGAAAGTTCGACAATCCTTCGCGCGTTTCCGGCGAAATCGCCGATTATGGAATTCATCTGTACCAGGGTCACGATCATGGCAGCCCTCTCTGTGTCATTTTATTCTCTTCCTCAATTTCCTGGCGGATATCTTGTTTGTCGCGCGTTGGGCTTCCTCGATGTCGCGCTCGCTGCGGCGTCGCCGAAGATTCAGGAAGACCATCCCGCCTGCGATCATCAGGAAACAGAGGATCTGTCCCATGGAAAAGTTGAAGAGAGTGGTGAGCGTGTAGGTCGGAGCGTCGGGATTGCCGAGCTTTATGATATAACCGAGACCCGCGTCGGGCTCGCGGAAGTATTCGATCACGAATCGGATGAGACCGTAGCCGATGACATAGGCCCCAACGACGAAGCCTTCGAAAGGGCGGCGTTTGCGGACGATGAGCCACATGAACAGCCATAGCGCCAGACCTTCGAAGATCGCTTCGTAGAGCTGGGAGGGATGCCGTGGCAGATTCACGACATCGTTCATGGAACTGAGCGTAATCCCCGCCTTTCCGGCGATTTCCTGAACCCAGGATTCGCGGGCGGAAAACTGTTCCGCATAGGGAAAGACCATGCCCCAGGGAGCGGCGGTCACTTTTCCCCAGAGCTCCCCATTGATGAAGTTGCCGAGACGCCCGAAGGTGTAGCCGAGCGGCGCCGCCATGGCGATGATATCGGCCCAGGCGAACCACTTTTCCTTGTGGGCCTTGCACCATACGAGGGAGGCCGCGATGACGCCCACGAGACCGCCATGGAAGGACATTCCCTGATAGCCCACGAAACGGCCCGTCTCGTCGAATGGCCAGAGAATGAACCAGGGCCGGCGCCAGTAATAATCGGTCGGGTTGTAGATGAGCGTTCCCGCCAGCCTTCCGCCTATGAGAACGCCCACGATGGCCCAGAGAAAGAAATTGGCGGCCAGCTCTTCGGACCAGGGCTTGCCCAGACGTTTGGATTCGTAGCGGAACAGGTACCAGGCTGTGCCAAAGGCGAGAACATACATGAGGCCGTACCAACGGAAGGGTAATCCTGGGATGATTTCCGGGCGCAGCCAGGCGGGAAACTGAAGCATAGCCACCATCATTGCTCCTTGTTCGGGAGTGTCGTGTCGCCACTTTCCGGCGCGGCGACGGATTTTCTGTCATGACGGACGAGCGAGCCAGGTATGACAGTGAAACCGCAAAAAATATCGATCAGCAGGGAGGCGAAAAAAGCCACCGCGCTTTTCATGAACCCCTGGGCATCCTTGGTCGCCAACATCAGTTTGGGCAGGTTCCCCGCGGCGGGAATCAGGCTCGCCGCGAGGAAAACCATGGACCCCAGCGCTAAAAACGCAACCAGCGGCTTGAACGATCGGTATTTGTCCTCGTCCAGATAGAGAAAAAAAAGGCATACAGCCGGGACGATATGGGGAAAGATCAGGAAGCGCAGGTACGAGGAGGCGAAGCCGCCCGAATCGGATAGCCCGATCCCCACCGCGACGGTGCCGAGGAATAAAGGCAAGAACAGCGACGCGACGCCGGCTGCCAGGTACTTCAGCTTTCTCATACGGCCCTCAGTCTAGTCAGCTGTGCGCCGTCGGGTCAATAGACAGGGGATGTTCACTTAAACTGTCCAGTAGACTATAATCGGGAATCGACCCAGCGTCGCGTCATCCGGATTGACGGGCGCGGAGTCGAACAAGGATATTTCAGCCATGAGTATTTTGAGAGACAGACCGCGGCGTTCAGCCATCGCATGGAGTCTTGTGTGCGTCATCGCCCTTTCCGTGTGCTTCTTCGCCGTTTCGGCGCCGGAAGCGGTCGCGCAGGCGACGACGAAAAAATCGAGCGACGATGCCAAGCGCTACTCCCAGCTCATCCAGACTATCTACCAGTTCATAATCCAGAACTATGTCGATGACATAGATCCCGCCAAGCTCTACGAAGGCGCCATGAAAGGCATGTTCGACGCCGTTGGCGATCCCCACTCGACCTTCCTCGACGAAGCCATGCTTTCCGATTTAATGCGCGAAACGGACGGTGAATACGCCGGCGTAGGCCTATACATATCGAAGATTCCCGGAACTTCCCCGGAAGGGAAAACGAACTATGTGGAAGTGGTGTCACCCATCGAGGATACGCCCGGGTGGAAGGAAGGCGTCCTCCCCGGCGACCTCATCATGAAGATCGACGGCGAAAGCACGGCCGACATGACCGTCGACCAGGCCTCCGCCAAGATAAGGGGACCAGCGGGGACGAAGGTCCTCCTCAGCTTCATGAGAGGCACGACCTACGCGTTCGATATCGAGTTCGTCCGCGCCACCATCGAGATTCCCGCCATAAAGACGGGGATCATACGGAAGGGTGGCGCCGTGATCGGCTACCTACGCATCATCGAATGGATTCCCCAGACGGCCGATCGCATGCAGGAAGCGTTGATCCAGATGACTAAGGAAGGCATGACGCATCTCATCGTCGATGTGCGCTCCAATCCGGGAGGGCTGCTCAGCTCGGTCGTGTCCGTGAGCGACCTCTTCCTGGATTCCGGGATGATCGTCTCGACAAAGGGACGAAGCAGCCAGGAAAACTACGAGTACAAGGCCGATGCCTCCACGACGATACCTCGCGCGATCAAGATGATGGTTCTCGTGAACAAGGGTTCAGCCTCGGCTTCGGAAATCTTCTCCGGGGCGATGAAGGACCAGCGGCGCGCCCTCCTCCTCGGCGAAAAAACCTACGGCAAAGGCTCCGTCCAGCAGATATTCCCCCTCGATACCACGGGCTTCAAGCTCACGATGGCGCGGTACTACACTCCCTCAGGCGTCAATATCGACAAATCGGGCATAGAACCCGACATTGTCGCCCCGGACTGGAGTTTTTCCGAAAGCCAGTTCAAGGATTTGGAAAAGCTCTACGATGAAGGACTGGTTCAGGCTTTCGCGAAAGCCAACCCCGACGCGAGCCCCGAACTGAGAAAGGCGAAGGCGAAGGAACTCGTCGCGTCGGGATTCTCCCTCCCCCAGGACTACATTGACAGGCTTCTACGCGACGAGATCGAGAGGGCCAAGCCATCCAGGGTATACGACCTGGAATTCGACACTCAGCTGAACAAGGCCATCGAAGTCCTCCTTGGACCCGATTTCAATTCGCTTCTCGAAAACAGCAAGTCGGTCAGCCAGGCCCTCTCGGCCAAATAAGGTATCCCGATGCGGCAATTGGTTCTCCCCGGCGACAGGACCGGCGACAGGCGTTTCGTCCTGGACGAGAAAACCTCCCGATACCTCCTTCGCGTTCTGCGCATGAAGCGGGGCGACTCTTTTTCGGCCATCGACGAAGCGGGCAACCGCTTCCTCTGCGCGATAGAGGACGCTTCCCAGGCGGCGGGCGTCGTCGCCCTGACGCCGGAGAGCGGCGGCGCCGAGATCCGCCCGGGAACGCCGCGCATCGCCCTGGTGCAGGGATTGCCCAAGGGGCCCAAGATGGACCTCATCCTGAGACAGGCGGTCGAAGCGGGAACGGAGGCGGTTTTTCCCCTGCAGACGCGCAACTGCGTCGTCCGCGAGCGGAACGAGGAGGACATCGCCGACAAGCTTGAACGGAGACGCAAAATCGTCAAGGAGGCCCTCCAGCAGTCGGGCTCCGCGGTACGGACGAAGGTTCTGCCTACCGCCTCGATCGACACCCTCGTCGGAGCCTTGAGCGAGGAAGGGTATTCGCCGGACGGTTCCCTCTATCTCATGTTCCACGAACTTCCCCTTGCCGAGAAGAGCCTGCATGAGTATTGTGCCGGGGCGCTCCTGCCGACAGTGATCCTCATAGGACCCGAAGGCGGATTCGCGCCCGAGGAGACCGACGCGTTTAGGGCGATGGGATTCAAGCCAGCGCACCTCGAAGGCGCGATCCTGAGGACGGAGACGGCGGCCCTCTTCGCGATGGCCGCGGTGAAAACCATATTGATGGAACGGACTTCATGGACACTATCGAAATAACGAGCCTCCTCGTCGACGGCTGGCGGTTGGATTTCCCCTCCGAAAAGCAGATAGCCGCCTTGGCTTCGGCCTGGGACGACGAAACCAACCACCAGGTATGCTTTCTGCGGAACTCCGATTTTCATGCCCTCCACAGGGTGAGCGAATACGCTTCCATGGTGGCGAGCGCCGATCTCGTCCTGGCCATATCCCTCTCGCTTTCGAAAATAGCTGCCGAGAAGATAGGCGCGACCAGAACGGAAGGGGGCGAAAAGAATAGGCGCTCGATCAGGGTCGGGGAAAAACGCAGGGAGTATCTCTCGTTTTTCGAGCCGCTGGATGAGGATAAACAGCTTTTTCGCGAATATGCGCCGCTTAAAACCCTGGCCCTTTTCCTGTCCGCGCTGGAACAACGTCGCGGCTCCGTCTTTCTCGTTGGAGGAAACCTTCCCACGCTCCAGAAAGCCGAAGCGAATGTCCGCTCGACCTTCCCCGAGCTCAGGGTCGTGGGACGCGCGGCGGGCGATTACCGCGAAGAGGATGAAACCGCGATAATGCGGGCCTTGCAGAAATCGACCCCCGATATGATCATCGTCGGTTCACCCGTCAAGGACGGCGAACTCTGGATTCCTCGCCACATGCGCTACACGAAGGCGGGCATTTTTCTCTATGAAGCCGACATAATGGAAATTCTTGCGGGGAAACGTTGAAAAACACAGGGAGTGTCGATGCTTCATCGGTCCATTAGCCGAGAATAGACGGATATACTTTAGCCAATTACTCAGTGATAGATGATTGTCTACTGCCTCATTCCGAGTCGTGGACTTCCGCGACGTTTAATTTTCTTTAATAATGAACACATGAAAGCCATAGCCTATTGGGATATGGACAGCCTGCGAATCAGAAAGGTGTTGAACGAACTGCAGGCTGGATTCGAGGTGAGGCTGACCGCGACCTTGGGCGAACTGCGTAAAATCAGCGTCATCGACCGCGATGTCCACGCTCTGGTCATCGGCCTTCCCACTGCCGATAGAGAGAGCATCATGAGCCTGCTGGGGACATTTTCCGGCATATCGGGAATTCCAATCTTCGTGCTGGTCGGGGAGAGGACGCCTGTCGCTCTCGATCCTGGCGGAGCCTTCATATGCGTATATTCGGAAGAGCTTCCCTCGTTGTTCATCAAAATAGTCGCGGCCACGGAAAAAGCCATTGAAAGCGCGGAAGGACCGGTCAGAATATTCATAGGGAGAAGCGATGCCATACAGGGCATAGCGGCCCTGGTCAAGAAATATGCCCTATCGCGCCATCCCGTGCTCATTCTGGGTGAAACCGGCACGGGCAAGGAACTCGTGGCGGAAGCCATCCATCGCTACTCCCCACGAAAAGAGGAACCCTTCATAGCGCTCAACTGTTCGGCATTGCCCGAAAATCTCGTCGAGAGCGAACTCTTCGGCGCCGAAAAAGGCGCCTTCACCGATGCCGTGAAACATAGAGGCGCTCTCGCGAAAGCAGCGAGAGGGACCTTGTTTCTCGATGAGATCGGTAGCATGTTGCGTTCGGTCCAGCCCAAGCTTCTGCGCGCGCTCGAAACCGGCGAATACTGGAAGCTCGGCGCGGAAAGCCCGGAAAAATCCGACTTCAGGCTGGTGAGCGCCACCTGCTCCGACATCGATACGCAGATTAAGAGGGGCTATTTCAGGGAGGACCTGTTCTACAGAATTTCGGATCTTCCCATCAGGATTCCGCCGTTGCGGGAGCACATCGAGGACGTGGTCGACCTGGCCCAGCACTTCTGCCTCCAGGCCGGGAAAGGATACTGCGAAATTTCCGCCCCCGCTCTCGGCAAGCTCATGGACTATCGATGGCCCGGGAATGTGAGGGAACTCAAATCGGTGATCAACCGGGCTTGCGTGAATGTCCAGAAGGGAGCCATCCAACCCGATGATATAGTATTCATGTCCGGTCTGAAGGAGGCCGCGAAGAGAGGGCGCCGGTCTTGAGAAAAAGTCGCTTGAGATAGTCGACTTCGGCGGCGCTCGCCCCGGCCCTTTCGCAGAGATCCCTCAAAAAGCGCCGCGCGTATGAGTCGTCGCTCTTCCGGAAGAAGCCGAGTTCCGAAAGGGTTTCGGCGATCGCCGCCACTTCGGAATCGACGACCTTCCTCGTCGCTGGATCCGCTGCCGCCCGATGGCCCGAAGGTACCCGGCCCACCGACGCGAAAAATTCGTAGCAGGCGATCTGCACCGCCTGCGCGACATTGAGCGATGGGCAGGATCCCGAGGTGGGGATGTGGACGGCGAGGCCGCAGAGGCTAAGTTCCCGATCGGAGAGCCCGTCCTTCTCGTTGCCGAAAACGAGGGCCAGCGGGGCGGCGCCGCGCTGACGCGCCCCCGCGACAAAATCACGAATGGATTCCGAACGCTCCTTTCTCTTTTCGCCTCTGCGGCGCGAGAAGCCAGCGGTCAGAGAAAACTCCCCCAGAGCCGGCTCGAGCGTCTCAAACCGCCTGGCCTTCTCGAAAACATCGTATGCGTGAACCGCCATCGCGCGCACTTCTTCATCTTCGTAGCGGGGACAATCCGCGAGGATGAGTTTTCCGACGCCCATGGATTTCATCGCCCTGCATATCGAGCCGACGTTGCCCGAGCCGGTCACTCGGCAGAGCACTATGGAAATATCCATGTCGTTTCCGTCCACAGGGTTCATCGCTTCCTCCATCGATGTGCGCGCCGGCTCAACGTGGGCCGTCCGGCGCCGCGCGGCTTTCCGGAGGCGCCGTCCTTTGGCTTGCCCCGTCCCGCGGAGGCGTCATATAGTAACGCCATGGAACCGAGGACACAAGTCGACAGCGGGAAAGATGGGGACGTTCGGGGCGGACGAAAATCCGTCCTGCGAGGACGGCGCGCGCTCGTCGTGGGCGGCTCAGGCGGGATTGGCAAAGCGATAGCCGCGGAGCTGGCCCAGCGGGGCGCCTCCCTCGTCGTCCAGGGCAGATCTTCCGAAAAAGTGGAGGGCCTAATTCGGTCAATCAGGATGAGCGGCGGCCAGGCGCGGGGCTGCCCCTGCGAGATACAGACGCCTCGCGATTTCCTGGCGGCCATCGAACCTTTTGGCGACTTCGATATTCTCGTCGTCGCCTTCGGGCCCTTCGTCCGAAAGTCCTTCGCCGCATACGACACTTCGGATTGGGAAAAAATGGCGCTTCTCAACCTGGCCTTGCCTGGGGCGCTGGCGAGCCGATATTTTCCCGCTATGCGCGACCGCGGTTTCGGCCGCATGCTCTTCTTCGGCGGAACTCGCACCGACGCGGTTCGAGGCTTTACGTCCAACGCCGCGTACGCGGCCGCGAAAACAGGACTCGGCGTCCTCGCCAAGTCGATCGCCATAGAGGGCGCGGCGCGCAATGTCGCGGCTCTGGTTATCTGTCCGGGCCTCGTCCGCACCGAGTACATCGGCCCCGATGAAGCGGCGTCGCTCGCCCGGATGGCGCCCGGCGGCCGCCTCTCCAGTCCGGCTGACGTGGCGGCGACGGCTCTGGACCTCATGGACCGCGATCCCTGCCTCGCCTCGGGCGCCATCGTTTCCCTGGACTCCGGCTTCTCGCCCTGAAAAGCGTCTTCGCTTTGTCAGCAGGGTTTTCATGGCGCTGAAGGCGGTTTGACAAGAAAAGCTTAGGACTGTACGATGACTTTATGCCCTCGAGATTGCTCGCTCGCGCCCGACTCTCAGCCCCAGCGGATTCTTCGCTCCGGGAAACCGATTCCGTCTTCGACATTCCCGCCGAGATTCCCGAGGGACTCTGTTGCCATCCCAGGGGATCTTTGGACGGCGGACGGGTGGAAGCGTTGAACGACGATATCGTCGCTGCCCTGGACGCGAATACGAAAACTCTCCTCCTCGATTTCTCCAGGATTGAGGATATCGAATCGGCCGGAGTGGGTTTTCTCGTGGCTCTCCAGAAGCGGATGAGAGGCAGGGGCGGCGATCTGATACTGTACGGCCTTCGGCCGAAACAGCAGCGCTTCCTCGAAATTCTCGGTTTTAAAGATTTTTTTTCCACAGCCTTGGACCTGCGATGTGCGCTGGAGTATATTCTGGGAATCAAGCGCGACGTTTTCCCCATATCCGCGATATGTCCCGCGTGTTCATCGCCTTTGGGCGTGGATGGGCCGGGCAGAAGCCGCTGCCATTTTTGCAGGGCCGTCCTCACGGTCATGCCCGATGGCGGGATAGAGTTGGGGTGAAGGTCGGCACCCTGGAGCCGCGCGGCGAAAACAGGCGGGCTCCCGATCCCAAAGGAGGGAAAAGTATGCTAGGAATGTCCAAAGTCGAGGAGTACCTCATCGATCTCGGCATCTCGTACCAGGAACTGTCCAAAGGCGCCTGGCTCATCGAGGATGAAGCCAAGGGCCTGCCCAAGATCGTCGTGAGTCATTCAGACCCGATCGTCGTCATCCGCGCCGATGTTATGGCGGCGCCGAAGGAGCGCCGGGAGGAGCTGTTCTCGACCCTGCTCCGACTCAACGGCAACGATTTCCTCCATGGGGCCTATGCCCTGGACGGCGATGAAATCGTCGCCCTGGACACACTCGAATATGAGACAATGGACAAGAACGAGTTCAGAGCTTCCATCGAAGCGATGGCCTTCGCCTTGAGCCAGCATTATCCCTTGCTTTCGCAGTTCGCAGCCAAGGAGGAGAAATAACGTATGGGTATCTTTGACAGGTTGAAGACAGTCATCTCTTCGAATATGAACGACCTTATCGCCAAGGCCGAGAATCCCGAAAAAATGCTCAATCAGATGATCATCGACATGAACGAGCAGCTTATCGAGTCCAAGAAAGCGGTGGCCATGGCCATCGCCGACGAAAAGCGGCTCGAGCGCGAGGTTATCGAGAACAAAGCCAAGGCCGAGGATTGGGAGAAGAAGGCCATGCTCGCCGTCCGCGCGGGCAGGGACGACCTCGCCAAGGAAGCCCTCCTTAGGCAGCAGGAACACGCGTCCTATGTCGGCCAGCTGGGAACGCAGTGGCAGGCCCAGAAGGAATCCGTCGAGAAGCTCAAGGTATCCCTGCGCGATGTGCAGACGAAGATCGAGGAAGCCTCGCGCAAGAAGAATATCCTGATAGCCCGGGCCAAGCGCGCCGAAGCCCAGGATAAAATCAATAAGACGATGTCCTCCCTCTCCGGCAATAAGAGCGCCTTCGACACCTTCGACCGCATGGCAAAGAAGATCGACGAGCTCGAGGCGAGAACGGAGGCCCAGAAAGAGCTGGAAGACACCACGAGCGGGGCGACTCTCGAAAAGCAGTTCGCCGCCCTCGAATCCTCGCCCATGGCCGCCGACACGCTACTCGAGGATTTGAAGCGCAAGATGCTGACCTCCGACGCCGGCAATGGCCCCCAGAACTCGGCTCCCTGACCGAGTTCGCCGGCCGGAATCGCTGGCGTGAAATTACTGCCCATGAAGGTTCTCCTCGTTGAACGGGAAGAACCTTTTTCTTTATTCGGCGTCGTGGCGGAAGCCGAAGGCGCCGATGCTCGCGGAAGCGCCGGCGGTTCCGAAGACGCTGGCCTGCCAGAAAACGTGGCGGCGATGTTCTCGCCCCTCCTCTCCGTCGAAATGGCGACCGGCTTGCCCGCTTTTTCCGGATGGTCCGCGGGCTACGATGCTTGCGTGCTCCCGGGCGCTCTGTTTCTCGAACGCGGCGCATTCTCGATTCCCATTCCTTCCATAGTCTATGGAAGTGGCGATCTGGCGCTTCCCTGTTTCGCGGCGGGCGCCGTCGACTTCATGCGCGAGGGCTGGTCCATGCTTGAGCTGGAAGCGCGCCTGTATCGCCTGGCGCAGCCGACGATCGCGTGCGCGGAAGGCGTGCTCGCCCTGCGCGGCTTCAGGCTGATCTGGAAAGGCTTCGCCGCCGGAGAATCGGAAGCCGCCGTCGCGCTCTCGGCCATGGAGACGGAAATGCTCCGTGCCTTTATGGCTACACCTGGACGGATCGTCGCGCCCGAATCCCTGCGCGGGAATCCATGGGCCCATCCCGGCGAAGGGAAGACGCGTGCTTTCGACATGAGGGTGTCGAGATTGAAGGCCAAGCTTTCGAGGCTCCATCCTGGCCTGGGCGGAAGCATCCGATCATCGCGCGGGCTGGGCTACTTGTGGATAACCAGCTGACAAGATGTGGACAACCCACGCTGAAACCGTGCAATCCATGTGTGGATCCCGTGGACAACCTGTGGATAAAAAAAGCGGGACCGGAAGACCGGTCCCGCCATCGCGATAAAAAATCGTATTGAGATCCACGGAGGTATTTTCAGCAATCCTCGCTCCGTTCGATGTGGGCTCCCAGCATCCTGAGCCTCTCGGTGATCCGCTCGTAGCCCCTCTCGATCTGGTAGACGTTCTGGATGGTGCTGATGCCGTCGGCGCAGAGGGCGGCGATGACCATCGCCATGCCCGCGCGCACATCGGGGGAGGCCAAGAGGGCGCCGGAGAGGCGCGCCGGCCCGGAAACGACAGCCCTGTGGGGATCGCAGAGGACTATCCGCGCTCCCATGCCGATCAGCTTATCCACAAAGAACATGCGCGATTCGAACATTTTTTCGTGGATGAGTGCGATACCATCGGTCTGGGTCGCGACAACCGTCATTATGGACGTGAGATCGGGAGGAAAACCCGGCCAGGGCGAATCGTCGATCTTGGGGATCTGGCCGCCGAGATCGGCCGCCACTTTCATGAGCTGGTTGCTCGGCACGAAGAGGCTGTCTCCCTTCACTTCCCAGGATATGCCCAGCCTGCCGAAACCGACCCTAAGTGGGGGAAGATCGTCCTGGTCTATGCCGTCGATCGTGATCTCGCCGTGAGTCACCGCGGCCAGTCCGATGAAGGAGCCGATTTCCATATAGTCGGGACCGATTTTGTAGTCGGTTCCCTTGAGGTCGGCGACGCCGCGTATGGTCAGCATGTTGGAACCGATGCCTTCAATGTCGGCTCCCATGGAGTTGAGCATGAGGCAGAGGTCCTGGACATGAGGCTCCGACGCAGCGTTGCGAAGCACCGTCGTGCCCTCGGCGAGGACTGCCGCCATGATGGCATTCTCGGTGCCGGTGACCGAGGCCTCGTCGAGGAAAATGCGCGCGCCCGTCAGCTTGGCCGCGGAAAAACGCAATACGCCATCCATCGTGATGCGGGCGCCGAGTTCCTGGAGGGCCAGAAGGTGCGTGTCGATGCGCCTTCTGCCGATAGTGTCGCCGCCCGGTGGAGGCAGGATGGCCTGGCCGAAGCGCGCGAGCAGGGGGCCCGCGAACAGTATGGAAGCCCTCACCTTGCGCGACTGCTCGGCGGGCACATCCTGGCGTGAGATTGTGCTCGAATCGACGAGCCAGTCGTGCGGACCGCAACGATCGACCTTGGCGCCGAGGTGTTTGAGCACTTCGATCATCACGGCCACGTCTTCGATTTCTGGAATATTCCTGAGGGTGACCGGCCCGCCGGCGAGGACCGTCGCGGCGAGACAGGGAAGGGCCGCGTTTTTATTTCCGGACGCGGTGATTCTTCCCTTTACGGGATGTCCGCCTTCTACGATGTACTTGTACATAGGGCTACTGTAGGGTCTGTTTTTCGTTTGGTCAACCGATGCCGACGGGACTTACCTGCAGATGCCATAATCGCTATATTGTATGCAATGATTGCCAAGGAAGGACAGTCTTCGTCCGACTTCGAAGCGAAAACTCTGCTGCAGGATATCGTTGCGCATTTGACGGCGATCTCGGGCATCATCCGCTTCGATACACAGCTCTCTTCCGCCGAAAACCTTTCGAAAGCCTCCCTCCTGGCTTCGGAACTGACCGATGGCATTAAAAACGGATATAATCCCGCGCTCTATTCGGTCTTGAAAATACTTTCCCTCCTGAATCGCGCGCTCAAGGCCTTCAACGACGAGGAAATCACCTCGGCTGGATCGCGTATCGCCGCCGCCATAGAGGCGGCGAGGATGCTCGCGTCGCAGATGGGCATGCGACAGATGCGCTCCCTCTCCACCAACCTGCAGGATGGCGAGATCCTTCCCCCCGAGAAGGTCGCGCAGGCGAAACCGGGCAGGATTCTCCTCGCCCTGGAGCCCTCTCTCGCCAAAGACGTCGCCAGGCTATTGAGGCGTTTCGGCCACACCGTCATGATCGTACACGATCCTTCCGATCTCTTTCTGGCGTTTGGGTTCTTCGAGCGAGGGACGAAAGCGGGAGAATCGCCGGCCGCGGTCGTACGCCATGTCGCGAACGGGAAAATAGATACTTACAGCCTCTCCAGGAAGCGCGCGGCCGATGAATCGAGATGGGAATCCTTGCCCGACGTCATGGTCGGGGACATGTGCTCGGCCGGGTTCGCCGGTTTCGAGCTTCAGGAATTCCTGAGAACCTGCGGAGAATTCATAGACACGAGAATGATCGTTCTCTCTCCTTTCGCCGAGTCGAAGAGCACGGCCCGCGTCATACAGCTCGGAGCCGACGGATATTTCAAGCTGGATGTTGAGCCTTCGGTCCTGCTCGCGCGAATCGAATCGAGCGTCGAGCGCAAGAGGTTCGGGCAGAGAAGCCAGCTGTACATCGCCGCGCTTGCGCACGCGCGGGCATCGCTGGAGGAAGAGTTCAGAAGGGGTGCCGAGTATGTGCGCTGCCTCTTGCCCGGAAAAATATCGGGAACGACGCTGTCGACCGATTGGGCCTTCACCCCTTCGGCCAGTCTCGGTGGCGATCTCTTCGGCTATCACAGGCTCGACGATGGCCGCATGGTCTTCTTCATGATCGATGTGGGCGGCCATGGTCTCCAGTCGGCCCTCTACTCCGTCACCATCTTCGACGTTTTGCGCGGCGAAGGCCTGAAAAACGTGGACTTCGGCGACCCCGTGGCGGTGATGAGGGGGCTGAACCACGCGTTCCGAATGGAAGAACGCAACAATATGCTCTTCACGCTCTGGTACGGGGTTTGGGACGAAAAGACGCGCATCCTCACCCACGCTTCGGCCGGCAGCCCCCCGGCGGTGCTGATCGTCGAGGGAGGCGGAGCTCTGGAGCTGAAGGCCGAGGGCATGGTGGCCGGCGCCGACCCCGATGCCGTATATCGGCAACTCGACATACAAGTGCCGAGAGAGTCGCGCCTCTTCCTTTTTTCCGACGGCATCTACGAGTTTTTTACGAAGGAAGGGGAAATTTTAGGTCTGGAAGCGTTCGTGCAGCTGTTGGAACGCACGGCCGCCGACATTCCTCACGACAGGACGAGCATCGGCGATCTCCACAAAAAACTTTCGGCGCTCTCCGCGGTCGATCACTTCCAGGACGACGTTTCCCTTCTGGAGGTTCGCTTTGATTGATCCATCTCGTCCGAAAGAGCTTCTTCTCGCCAGGCCCGATGACTTTCATGTCCATTTGCGGCAGGGCGAGCCTATGGCCCTGTACGTGACGCGCCATGAGGCTTGTTTCGGAAGGGCGATCGTAATGCCCAACACTGTCCCGCCCATCGCCGACGCCGCGTCGCTCATCGCCTATAGGGATACAATAATCGGCAATCTGCCGGAAGATTCGGGATTCGTTCCCCTCATGACCTTCAAGCTGCTGCCTGGGATGGACGCGAAAACGGTCGAGACATGCGTCGCGGCAGGGGCGCTAGCGGGGAAATATTACCCGGCTGGCGCGACGACCAACGCCGCGGACGGGCCTTCGAGTCCCGACGCTGTGGCCGACGCCCTCGATGCCATGGAGGAAGCCGACGTCATCCTCTCCATCCACGGCGAAGACCCCGATGCCCCCTCGCTAGAACGAGAAACCCTCTTCCTGTCCACGCTGGAGAAGATCATGGCCCGCTGGCCCCGCCTCCGCGTCGTGCTCGAGCATCTTTCCGCCGAGGAATCGGTCGAGTTCGTCGCGTCCGGGCCCGAGAGACTGGCGGCAACGATTACGGCCCATCATCTGCTTTTCACGATGGACGATATGCTGGGCGGCGGCCTCAACCCACATCTTTTCTGCAAACCCATCATAAAATCGGCCGCCGACAGGGAAGCGCTCCGGAAAGCAGCTTTCTCGGCCTCGCCCAAGTTTTTCTTCGGAAGCGATTCGGCCCCCCACGGCCGCGCCGCCAAGGAAAGCGCTTCGGCGCCGGGGGGCATCTATTCCTCGCCCACCGCCATTCCAGCGCTCGTCGGCCTCTTCGAATCGGCCGGGGCTCTGGAAGCGCTCGAACCCTTCGTCGCCGGCAACGGCGCCCGCTTCTACCGGCAGTCCGCCCCGGTTGGGAAGATTCGGCTCCGCCGTGAAACCTGGACGGTGCCCGGGGAAATCGACGGCGTCGTTCCCATGTGCGCGGGCGCCGAGCTCGCCTGGCGCTTTGTCTAGGTCGGCTCTAGCCGCGACAGGCTCTTGCCAGTCTCCTGGCATAACCGCTCCCGCCCGACGCGATCAGGCGAGGACGGCGTACCTTTCCAGCGATGTTTCTATGAGCCTGTGCCCGGCCCTGTTGGGGTGAATGCCGTCTTCGCACATGTAATCCCTGTAATCATCCTGCGCCAGAAAGTCCTTCCTGATATCCAGGAGAGGGCAGGCTTTGGCCGCGGCCACTTTTCTGACGGCCACGTCGTATTCCTCGTGCCACCTGAATATCTTCTGCACGTCGCCCAGCCAGCGGAGTATGGCCTCGCGGTCCAGACCGTTGCGGGTGATCCACGCCAGGTAGCGCTCGGCGACGAGGGGAGGGAGGCTCATGATCGCGGGCCGGAATCCGTTCGCCCGCAGGGCGTCTATCATCTCGCCATACATTCGGGAAAACGCATCGAGGGGCGTGAGGGGAATATGTTCCGACTCGGGTTTCGCGGCCACTTCGTCCCAGAGCAGATCGCAGTCGTTGCCGCCGAACTCGAGAATCGCCACTCCGTTTCCGTCGGCCGGGGCGCCCCGCGGCGCCCTTTCCCCCGATACGAAGCGATGGAGGATATCGAGTCCTTTCGTGATGGTGCAGCCGAATCTGGCCTTGTTGACGAGGTTGAGCCCGAGTTTTTCGGCCGCGAGGGTGGCGAAGTTTTCCTTTATGGGCGTATAGCTCCCCTCTTCGTCCAGGATGATGCCGCGCGCGACGGAATCGCCGAAAAGATACACATTCCCTTGAACCATAAAGCTTCCTCCGTCATTCCGATATGTGTTAATAAAAATTATGTAACACGGTAACAATAATTATATAGTACGATATTCAGCACGTCAACATCGTGGAGACCATATCTTGTAGTATCGATTACCATATGCTATCGTCTCCCTCATGGATCAGATAAATCTCGAGGCCATCGGCCAGTATTTCAACGCGCTGTCGCAGAAAGCTCCCGCCGAGTGGGAGCACTTGCCCGATATCGGACTCTACATGGATCAGGTGGTGACCTATCTGGAACGCCAGCTCGAAATCTTCATGAAGACGGACGACGATAGCTTGATAACTCCATCGATGATAAATAATTATGCCAAAGCCAAGATAGTGCCGCGCACCGAGGGCAAGAAATACGGGCAGGAGCATATAGCGTTGCTCTTGACGGTGTTCACGTTGAAAAGAGTGCTTTCGGTCCAGGATATGGGCGCCCTCATCGGGAACATCGGCGGCGCCGAAGAGATAGAGGAATTCTATGGACGCTTCAGGCGCGGCATGGAGCATTCGGTCGGGGAAACGGCCGCCTCGGTGAGAAGGGCGCTTTGCGGCGCGACCGATACCGAGGCGGCCATCGATGGGAAGACCTTGCGCAGCCTCGCCCTCGAGCTGGCCGTCGACGCCAGCATGAGAAGCCACGCCGCCGAGATGCTCCTGGCTTTCGCGAGCCCCGAGAAGGGCGTCATCGACGAGAAAGGCGCCGCGAAGGGCAAAAAGGAAAAAACGGCGCGCAAGAGGGAAAAAAAAGATAAGAAAGATTCCGCTTGAGAGGAAAAGCCCTCGTCCCATCGCGAAAAAATTCCGCGATGGCGCAAAAAACTTCGCCCGAGCGCGAGATGCGCCCAGACGAAGCCCTCTGGAGTTCAGCGAAGCTATTCGCGGCTACACAATTCTGTCGCTTAAAGCTCCACGATCCTCGAAGACGTGAGCACCTTGTGGCCGGTTTCCGTTATGAGCACATCGTTTTCGAGCCGTACGCCGCCGAATTCGGGGTGGTAGAGGCCGGGCTCTATGGTGACGATGTTGCCCGGCTTCAGGATAACCGTGTTTTCTTCCCTTAAATTGATGCCGGGCGTTTCGTGGGCTTCCAGCCCTATGCCGTGACCCAGGGCGTGCGGCATGGAAAATCCGGCCGCGGAGAAATATTCGTCGACGGAGAGGGCGATATCGCGGGCGGCGGCGCCGGGCGCGCAGCCGGCGACGCCTTTTTCGTAGGCTCCCTTGACGAGCTGGACCATCAGCTCCTGTTCCGTCGAGAGAGGACCGCGCACGAAGCTCATCGTGACGTCGGTCGTATAGCCGTCGATGACGATGCCGAAATCGAGAATCGAGAAGCCTTTCGCCCCGAAGGGGCCTGAGCCGTAATTGGGGAAGGCGTGGATGCCGAAACTGCGCCCTGGGCCCGCCGCGAGCGTGTCGAAGCCGGTTCCCTCCGCCCCGGCGCCCCTGGCTTCCCTTTCGATGAAGAGGGCGACGTCCAGTTCGGTGACGAGCTTTCCCTTTTTCACGCCTTCCTCAATCGTGTCGATGAGGTGGTCGGTGAGGGCCGATGCCTTTTCGTAGACGGCGAGCTCGCCCTCGTCCTTGACGGAGCGCATCTCGGACAGGGTCGAATCTATTCCGCCTTCTTCGCAGAGGAGGTCCCACTCGTCGAGGGCGCCGACATGGTCTACGAAGGACGGGTAGGGCGTCGCCGAGGGCAGTTCGACTTTCTGGCCGGCGGGAATGCCTAGCTCAGCGAGCACGAAACGCATGGCGGAGGCCGATCGCCGGCCGAAATCCGTATAGGCGAAAATCTTGTCGACATGGGCCATCTTCTCGGCCATGTTGCGGTCCCACGCCACGAGAGCGGAGGCGCCGTCCGCCCCGATGACGAGGAAAGCGTCGCCGGGCTGTCCGCAGAGATAGCGTATCGCCGGGCTCCGCATATGCTCGAAATCCTCAAAGCGGGCGGCGGCGATGCCGCGGCTTTTCAGCGCCAGGGCGACCTTCTCTCGCCGCTCGCGGTAAATATCGTTCATGCTTTTCATGGTGAAGCCTCCATCATCGAGAGTTTTCCGGAATTATCCCCGCAAAGGCGGGTATTTGTCCAGCGCGGCCGTGGCTGGGCCGGATCGGGCGTCTATGAAGCCGGGCTATCCGGAGCGCGGGTTGTCCAAATAGCGTGACGTGAAAAAGGCGCCCGCGAAGGCGCCTTTTTCATCTCGCATGGATAGATCTGATTCTGGTCGGTTTTCGGCTCAAGCTAAAATAAGCGCGAATGCCTAAAGTTGGGCCTTTGTCTTGGCCATTTCGTCGAGCGCGGTTTTGAGAATGGCGAGACCGCGGTCGATTTCATCGTCGGTGATGACGAGGGGAGGCAGAAGCCTGACGGTGTCTTCGCCGGCGGTGAGGACGAGGAGGCCTTTCTCGCGGCAGGCGACGACGACGTCCCCGGGAGGAACCGTCACGCCGATGCCGATCATGAGGCCCATACCCCGAGTTTCCACGACGAGAGGGTTCTTCCAGGAGCGCACCGCTGCCTTGATCTTTTCGCCTTTCTTCTCGACCTCGGCCATGAATCCCGGCTTGGCGAGCTCGGTGAGCACGACGTGAGCGGCGGCCGAGGCGAGAGGATTCCCGCCGAAGGTCGTGCCGTGGTCGCCGGGCTGGAGCGCGTCGGCGCAGGGACCTCTGGCCATTACGGCTCCCACGGGAACGCCGCCCGCGAGCCCTTTCGCGACGCCTACCATGTCGGGGTGAATCCCCATTTTCTGGAAGGCGAGAAAGGCGCCCGTCCTGCCGATGCCTGTCTGCACTTCGTCGGCCACGAAAAGGATATCCCTTTTCTTACAGAGCGCCTCGGCGGCCTTCAGATAGTCGGCGTCGAGAGGATTGACGCCGCCTTCGCCCTGGATGGGTTCGAAGAGGAAGGCGCAGACGTTTTCGGTCAGCGCGGCGTCGAGCGCGGCGATGTTGTTCGCCTCGACGTAGACGAATCCGGGCGTGAAGGGACCGAAGAATTTGTGGAACTTGTCCTGGCCCGTGGCCGTCACCGTGGTGATCGTCCTGCCATGGAAGGATCCTTTGAGCGTGACGATGAGGTTCTTGTCGGGATTTTTCGCCGATCCGTATTTGCGCGCTATTTTAATGAGACCTTCGTTGGCCTCGGCGCCCGAGTTGCAGAAGAAGACCTTGTCCATGCCGGCCATGGCGGTGAGCTTTTCGGCCATCTGAATTGAAATGTCGGTCATGAAATAGTTCGAGACGTGGATGAGGCGGGCCGCCTGGTCGGCGATGGCCTTCACAAGCTTCGGGTGCCCGTGCCCGAGCGAATTGACGCCGATTCCAGCCGTGAAATCGATGTATTCGGCGCCGTCTTTCGTGTAAAGGGTGGCGCCTTTCCCATGGTCCAGGACCAGGCCGGTCCTCTTGTACGTATTCATCGTCTTGTCGTTCATACGATCATCGTCCCCATGCCTCTGTCGCTGAATAGCTCGATGAGGAGCGAGTGCGGCGACCGGCCGTCCAGAATATGTGTCGTTTTGACACCCAGCGAAAGAGCCCGCACGCAGCATTCCACCTTGGGAATCATGCCGCCGGATACTATCTTCTGCGCGATGAGGGCGGGAACGTCCTCGCGCTTGAGCACGGAGATGAGGGTGGCCATGTCGGCCACATCCTTGAGGAGGCCGGGCACGTCGGTGAGAAGAATGAGCTTTTCGGCGCCGAGGGCGCCGGCGAGTTCGGCGGAGGCCGTGTCGGCGTTGATGTTGTAGTAGCCCGCCTCGTCGTTCGGCCTGAGCGCGATGGTGGATACGACGGGGATGTACCCCGCGTCCAGCGCGTGGCGGACGATGTCCGGCCGCACCGAGGAGATCTCGCCGACCATGCCGAGGTCGACGCCGTTCTTCTGCAGGCGATTGGCGCGGAAAAGCCCTCCGTCGCCGCCGCAGATGCCTATCGCGGAGCCGCCCTGGCGCTCGATGTGGGCGACAAGATCCTTGTTCACCTTGCCTGCCAGGACCATCTGGACGATCTCCATGGTTTCATCGTCGGTATAGCGTATTCCGTCGATGAAGACTCTTTCCTTGCCCAGTTTTTTAAGCATGCGGTCGATCTCAGGCCCGCCCCCGTGGACGAGCACCGGCTTTATGCCGACCTGCTGCATGAGGATGAGATCCTGGAGGACGGCCGCGCGCACGCCCTCGTTGATCATCGCGGCGCCGCCGTACTTCACGACGACGATCTTCCCCGCGAAGGATTTGAAATAAGGCATCGCCTGGATCAGAATGTCGACCCTGACATTATCGTTGATCATATTCGCACTCCCCCTTTCCTGGGTGATTATTTGTGGACCGCTAATCGCTGGCCGCCTACCGCCGACCGCTGACCTCTGACCATCGGCCGCTGACCGTCAGCCGCCTCCGGATCAGGTCCGGTAGTCGCCATTTATCCTCACATATTCGTAGGTGAGGTCGCAACCCCAGGCGGTGGCCTGGGCGTCGCCCTCATTCATCGTGACATAGATGGTCACTTCCTGATAGCTGAGGATTTTCTTGGCCTTTTCCTCGTTGAAGGGAAGGGGCGAGCCATTCTTGCACACCTCGATGTAACCCGAGGCGCTTTCGAAGGCGATGTCTACCTTGTTGGGGTCGAAATCCCTGCGCGTATAGCCCAGCGCGCAGAGAATCCTTCCCCAGTTCGCGTCGGCGCCGAAAATGGCCGTCTTGACGAGGCTGGAGCAGATGACGCCCTTCGCGAGCTCCTCGGCCTTGGCTTCGTCCGCGGCGCTCTCGACGGTGCACTCGATAAGCTTCGTGGCGCCCTCGCCGTCGCGGGCTATCATGCGCGCGAGCTGGGTGTTGAGCCAGTTGAGGCCTTCGTAGAAGGACCTGTAATCGGCGCCCTCCGTTTCGATGAAAGCGTTGCCGGCCATTCCGTTGGCCAGGACGACCACCATGTCATTGGTCGAGGTATCGCCGTCGACGCTTACGCGGTTGTAGGTCTTCGTGACGGAAGCGGAGATCGCTTTCTGGAGCATGGCCGGACTGATAGCGCAATCCGTCGTTATGAAAGAGAGCATCGTCGCCATGTTGGGATGGATCATTCCCGAACCCTTGGCCATGGCGCCTATCGTCACCGTCTGCTCGCCTATTTCGAACTGGACGGCCAATTCCTTCTTAACCGTATCGGTGGTCATGATGGCTTCGCGCGCGTCGATGTTGCCCGTCTTGGAAAGACCCGCCACCAGCTGTTCCATTCCGGCTTCGATAATGCTCACGTCCAGTTGCTGGCCGATCACGCCCGTGGAGGCGACAACCACATCGCTGGCAGAAACAGGAAGGCGTTCGGCCACGAGCGCCGCCATCCGCTTCGCCGCGGCGATACCGGCGTCGCCGGTACAGGTGTTCGCGTTGCCGGAATTGACGATGATGGCCTGGGCCTTGCCGTCCGCGAGATGTTCCATCGTGACGAGGAGGGGTTGGCCCTTCACCTGGTTCGTCGTATACGCCGCAGCGGCGCTGCAGGGCTTTTCCGACCAGACCAAAGCCAGATCCTTTTTTTCCTTGTTCTTCCGGATGCCCACATGGACGCCGGATGCCGTAAAACCCTTGGCCGCGGTAACACCGCCGCGAATTTGTATCATGCTCAACCTCGCTTTTATGCCGCGCGCCGGCGCGGCAGAACCAACATTTTAATTCCGCCGCCCTAGAAAGCCGGAGGAACCATCCTGAGCCCGGCGGTCTCTTCGAAACCGAGGGCGAGATTCATGTTCTGCACGGCTTGGCCAGCCGCGCCCTTCACCATATTGTCGATCGTCGAGACGACGATTCCCGTCCTGCCGTTCGAGGAAAGATGGACGGATATGTCGCAATAGTTCGAGAATTTCACGTTCCTGTTGCTTGCGGTCGCGCCGAGGGCGAGCACCCGCACGAAGGGTTCCTTCGCGTAGAACGACGCGTAGAGATCGCGCAGGCCCTTCGCGTCCATGGCTTTCTTCAGGCTGAAATAGATCGTGCTGACGATGCCCCTGTTCATGGGCGCCAGATGGGGGGTGAAGACGGAGGAAACCGCCTCGCCGGCCATAATCGAAAGATAGCGGTCAATCTCGGGCTGATGCCGATGGGCGCCCACCTTATAGGGAGAAATCGCGTCGACGCAGTCGACGTAGTGCGTCGTCTGGCTCGGTTCGCGGCCGGCGCCGGTGAGGCCCGACGCCGAGTCGATGATGATGTTGCCGGAGTCCGCGATCCCGGCCGAGAGCGCCGGATAGAGGCCAAGTTCGGCCGTGGTGGGATAGCATCCCGGATTGCCGATGAGGCGTGCCTCGCGGATCTTCTCCCTGTTGAGTTCGGGCAGCCCGTAGACGGCCTTGGCGTGGAGCTCTGGCCGCGCGTAGCTCTTTCCGTACCACGCGGTATAGGTGGCCTCGTCATCGCCGAAACGAAAGTCGGCCGAAATGTCGATGAAAAGTCCGCCTTTTGCGAGGCATCGTTCGGCGGCGGCCTCGGCGAAGCCGTGGGGCAGGCAGGAAAAGAGAATGTCGGAGGCTTCGATCACCGCCTCGGCGTTTTCGAGCGTCATCGGGGGGCTGTCATAGCCCGTTTGATCGGGACTGCCGAAAGAGGGATACACCGAACCGAGCGTCTTGCCTTCGAAACTGACGGAGGAAAGGTGGAGCCGCTTGGGTTCCGGGTGGGCGAACAGTATCCTGGCCAGTTCCGCCCCGGCATAGCCGGAAGCGCCAAGAATGCCTATCTGAATCATCCAAATCCTCCTGGATACGACCGACTTTCCGAGGCGACAATGCCCCTTGGAAGCCCGTTATGGATAATGACCCCCAAGAATTGAAGGTCAAACTCGTAATGTCGGTAGTTGTGGCAGGTGGCGGTCGACGCCTTACCTACGAACGGAGTAGAGTCGCGCTGTTGTCGGCTCGATTCCGAAGGTGAGAAGTGTTGGAAGGTAGACTGGATAAGAGCGTTTCATAAGCTCCTCCCATGGTGGAATGACATACATCAAAATATAAACACGAAAGTATGTCAACTGGTCAATGAATAATTATACGCATTATGCATACTATATACAATTATTTCTTGAAATAATTTCTCGGGGAAGGTCTTGTCGGGCGCTGGAAGGCCCTTTGTCGCTCTGATGCATCGCGGGCTTGATGCTGCCCTCCATTCTTGCTATCGTTCTTTTTCTCCTATGGCAAGAACATACCTTGATACGGGGCGCCCGATAGTCGCCCTCGCCACCCCGCCGGGACGCTCCGCCCTCGCGGTCATTCGCGCTTCCGGCGAGAAGGCGATCGAACTCTGCGCCCGATGCTTCTCCGCGGGCCAGGATCTCGCCGCGGCGCCGGGCTACTCGATGCGCCACGGTTTCCTGGTCGACCCCGACAGCGGCGAGCGCGTCGACGAGATAGTAGCCGCCGTATTCAGGGCTCCCCGATCCTTCACGGGCGAGAATTCCGTGGAAATTTCCTGCCATGGGTCGGCGGCTGTCACGAGCCGCGCGCTCGCCGCGCTGGAGAAGGCGGGCTTCGCTCCCGCCCTGCCCGGGGAATTCAGCTTCCGGGCTTTCATCAACGGCAAGACCGATCTCGTCAAGGCCGAAGCGATCAACGAGCTGGCGGGAGCTCAATGCGAGTCCGCCCGCGAAGACGCCCTCCTGCGCCTGAGCGGGGTCCTCTCGAACGAGTTTTCGGCCATCCGCGGCGAAATGCTCGACCTCCTGGCCGAAATCGAGGCTCGCCTCGATTATCCCGCCGATGATATAGACGACGAGGGGCTCGAGGAGTCGCTCCCCTGGTTAGGAAGGCTATCAGCCTGCGAGCGGCGACTCGCGGGGCTTTCCCGGAGCTATATCGGCGGAAGACTGCGACAGGAAGGAGCCCTCGTGGTCGTGACCGGCAGGCCGAACGCCGGCAAGTCCAGTCTTTTCAACCTGGTGGTGAGGGAAGAGCGGGCCATCGTCAGCCCCGAACCGGGGACGACCCGCGATTGGCTCGAAGCGTGGATCGAAGTGGGGGGCTATGCCGTCCGCCTCGTGGATACGGCTGGCCTTCGCCAGGCCGAGGAAGGCGTCGAGGCCGAGGGAGTCCGGCGCAGTCTGGACCTGAGCGGCAAGGCCGATATTGTCGCCTATCTCGTGGACGGGCGGGCTGGGCTCGCGCCCGAAGACGCCGACTTCATCTCCCGTCATCCCGCCGCCTTAAAGATATGGAATAAAATCGACTCGCCCGACTGTCAGCCGGCGCCCCCGGGATGGCTGGGATTGAGCGCCCAAAATGGCTATCGCCTGGAGGCCCTGGAGGCGGCGATCAAAAATCTCCTGGACGCCTCGACCGAAGCTAAAACAGACGCCTCATTCGGTGCCTTGGCCGGAGCCTCAACCGGAGATGGAGGATCCCCGGGGTCCCGCGAGTCGTCGGTGCGCGTCGCGAGCGCTCGGCAGAAGGGCCTCATAGACCGCTGTCTCGAATCGATCCGCGGCGCCCGGGCGGGCGTCGCGGCGGGCGAGCCCCTCGACGCGACGGCGCTCGATGTCAGGGAGGCGGCGGGTTTTCTGGGCGAAATCACGGGCGAAATCGCTGGCGAGGAAGTGTTCGACCGGATTTTCGGTTCATTCTGCCTGGGCAAGTGAACGAGTTGCACCGACAGGTTCAAGAGGGGAAAAAGTGAGCGATTTCGATGCTATCGTGATAGGGGGAGGGCACGCGGGAATAGAGGCTGCCCTCGCGCTCGCCCGCCTGGGCACGCGGACGCTACTCGTCACGCAGAATCCCGACACCATCGGGAAAATGTCCTGCAATCCGGCCATAGGCGGCCTCGCGAAGGGCAATCTCGTGCGCGAGATTGACGCCCTGGGCGGACAGATGGGCATCCTCGCCGATCAGACGGCCATACAGATGCGTATGTTGAACCAGTCGCGTGGGCAGGCCGTGCAGGCTCCGCGCGCCCAAGCCGATAAGGCCCTCTATTCGATCCTCGCCCGCAAGGCGCTTGAAAGCCAGTCGGGACTCTCCATCTACATGGATACCGTCGTCGATATTCTCACCGATTCCACAGGGAAAAAAATCGAAGGCATACTCACCGGACGAGGACAGAAAATCGGCGCGAAGACCGTCGTCATGACTACGGGCACCTTTATGGAAGCCCGGCTTTTCATAGGCGAGTGGACAGGGTCCGGCGGCCGTCTCGGTGAACCCGCGGCAATAGGTTTGGGCGATGCCCTTCGTACCAGGGGTTTTCCCGTCGGTAGGATGAAGACGGGCACGCCGGCGCGCGTCAAGGCTTCCAGCATCGATATGTCCCGGCTGGAAGTGCAGCGCGGCGACGACGGGTCATTGTTCTTTTCGTTTCTGGAAAAGGATTACGGCAGGCCAGATCTGCCCTGCCATATTGTCTGGACCAGCTCGGTTACCCATGAAATCATACGCGGCGGCTTGGACCGCTCCCCGCTTTATTCGGGCGCCATCGTCGGCAAGGGGCCGCGCTACTGCCCGTCGATCGAGGATAAGGTAGTCCGCTTTCCCGATCGCGGGCGCCATCAGGTGTTCATAGAGCCCGAGGGCGAATACACCGACGAAGTCTATCTGAACGGTCTGTCCAGTTCCCTGCCCGAGGATGTGCAGGCCGCCTTCTATAGAAGCCTGCCGGGATTCGAGAAGGCCGAGATCGTGAGGCCCGCCTACGCCGTGGAGTACGATTATCTCGCGCCTTCGGCGCTTTTCGCGTCCCTCGAATCCAAGTTGGTCGCGGGGCTTTTCGTGGCCGGCCAGACGAACGGCACTTCCGGCTACGAAGAAGCCGCCGCCCAGGGACTCGTGGCCGGCATCAACGCTCGCAGGTCCTTGAGTGGCGAGGATGCCCTCATACTCGGCCGCGACGAAGCCTACATCGGCGTCCTCATCGACGATATCGTCACCCTCTCTCCCAAGGAACCTTACCGCATGTTCACGAGCAGGGCGGAGAGGCGGCTGGCTTTGCGCCAGGATTCGGCCGACCTGCGGCTCACACCCATGGCCATAGCCATGGGCCTGGCCGATGAGGAGCGCCGGGAAATCTTCGAGAGAAGGCGTAAAGGCATCGACGAACTTTCCGCCCTCCTAGAAGGGCGCAGGATCACGCCCGCCGACGCCCATGACAATCTGGACTTCCTGCCCCATATCGGGGAATCGCTCGCCACGGCTCTTCGAGATCCGCGCATCGGCGCTCTCGCCGATGCCCAGACCGGCTGCAAGGCCTTTCTCGTTCCCCTTATTCCCGAAGGAGCCGGTTTCCCCGACTCGTGGATACTGACCGCCACCCTCGATGTGCGCTACAGAGGCTATCTGGAAAAGGAGGAGCGTCTGGCGGCCAGGGTCGACCGCTCCGATCGCATGAGAATTCCCCAAGGCTTCATCTATCGGGAAGTCCTTGGGCTCTCCAGCGAGTCGATCGAGAAGCTGGAATCGGTCCAGCCCCTCACCCTGGGGCAGGCTTCGCGGGTGCCCGGTGTGCGGAAATCCGATCTGGCGCTTCTCTACGTCGCGCTTCTGCGCAGATCGCCTCTGAGGGAGAGGTGAATCGAAGGAGGCGCGGCTTATTCACCATCCTTCCGCTCTTTCATTCCGCAAAGCGTGGCCAGTTCGCCTTTTGCCCTCTCCAGCGCGTCGCTGTAATTAGCCTTGAGGGTTTCGACATTCTGCTTGTAGAAGGCGGCGAATTCCGGATCGGCCATGGGGTCGAGGCGTATATCCTGGCCCATGCGCGCCGCCATCTGGCGCTCCTTCTCTTTCAGCTTTGGCGCCCATTGGCTGCGTATGGCCTGTTCGACGCGCTTCACCTCTTCCTGATATTTGACGAGGAAGGCGGCGATCTGCTGGATCAGCGAGACAACCTGCTTCGCGACTCCGGCGGTGGCCTTGGACGGTGCCGCGGCCGCCAACGCCCCAAGCCCCGAGCCTATAGCCGTTAGCTTTTCAGCGTCGTAATAGGCGCCAGGGAGCTGGATCTGCGCCACCAACACATCGAAGATCGATCTCCGGAACGCTTCGCGATTCTTTGTCTCCGTACCCTGAATAGCTTTCGCGAGGTCGGCGCCTTCGGGATCGTCGAGGAATTTCCCCGCCGCCCTTCTGCCTTCCATCTTTATTCTGTGCGCCTCGATAGCGACTTCGTCCACTTCCAGGTTTTTTGTACGCTCGAGAGCCAGTTCAAGAGCGCTCTTTATCATTGCCATCGGGAATCCTCCGTTCAAGCTTCGCTTCCCTCAATGACGAAGTGAAGCTGATAATCTTGTCCCCGATACTCGCCACGATCAGCGCGGCCACGATCCACTCGATGGTAGTCTTGAGCACAAGCGGAAGCTCGCCGGCTATCAGGCCGAGAACCTCGAAGCTATAGACCACCATTATAGATGCGACGGCGACTTTTCCCATGAAAGTAGTCTTCGGCTCGATTTTCTGCTTGATGACAATCAGAATTCCCATCAGCAGCACCTGTATGCCGAGCCGCGCCAGCACGAGTACCAGGAACCATATCGGTATCAGCCTATAATAACGAAAAATGAGGGTGAGGACAATTAACAGACAGTAATCGCTGGCCGAATCCATCATCCGGCCAGCTTTTGTCACTTCGTTCGCCTTGCGTGAAACGTATCCGTCGAGGAAGTCGGTGATGAAGATGAAGACGACGAGGACGAGGAGAGGGTATCGGATGCGGTAATGTTTCGCGGCGATGACGAGATAGAGGAGAGTGGGCAGGGTACTCACCCTTATCAGGGTTATCCTGTTGGCGAGATTGATGGACGAAAGTTTTTCCCCTGTGGCTTCCTTGCGGAAGTCGTTCTTGAAATAGTTGAGGAGAAAATATAGAAAAATATGAAAACCCGCGCTCGTGCAGAGAAACTGTCTCCAGAACGCGGCGAAAAACTTGCCGGGTACGGCAAAAGCGCAAAAAACGGCGCACTGGCATAGGAAATAGAGCAAAACAGTTTTTGCTATGCTTCGTCGGAGGTTTCTTGCTCGTGTCAGTTCGTCCATGCGTTGCGTCTCCGTTTCGGCCGCCGGTCCGTCTTGTCTTTTCATCGCATCATTTTTTTATGTCCACAGGACCGTTCAATACTACAACCTTGACATGCGGGCTGTCAAATCCGTATTCTGCTTACATGACTAAAGCCGATAAAGTAACGCTGAGCAGGATTATCCTTGCTCCGCTATTCTTCATATTATATAGATATCCTTTGCTGCCATCGCTTCCGACAATCATTCTTCTCTGGATCCTTTTCGGGCTCATGGAGATCAGCGATTTCGTGGATGGCAAGATCGCCCGCGCTTCAAACGAGGTGAGCAATTTCGGGAAGCTTTTCGATCCCTTCGCGGATGTTCTCGCGCGGATAACCTATTTCATCTGCTTCGCCTTCAGCGGCGTCATGCCATTGTGGGTTTTTCTCATCATCTTGTACCGAGAATATAGCATTTCTTTTCTCAGGATGATGCTGAGTTCCAAAGGCATAGCCATGGGCGCGAGGCCGGGGGGCAAGCTCAAGGCTGGCCTCTATATGACCTCCGGCATGCTCGCCCTGTTTCTCGTCAGTTTCGAGCGTCTTTCGATCCTTGCTAAGCTTATTCCTGCCTTGAAAATAATCGTTCTCGCAGCATTTATCGGAGCCGGTCTTTTATCGATTCTTTCCTTTATAGACTATCTCATTCAGTACAGAAAATTGATGGGCCAAAGCCGCTGAACGCTTTTTTTCAACATTTTTCTGGTTTTCTATTGACGAACTTTCCGCAAACCGTTACTGTCCTCCTCGCGACGTGCAGCGATGTACGAAACGAAAAAGCAAGGATTGCTACAAAACAGCAAAATTTGCAAAAGAGCGGAAAAAGAAAAATCGCTCTTGACAAAAGGTAGCGAAGTTTGCTACCTTCATCGAGCGCTCTAGGGAAGGCCAAGGGAAACCGAGACCGACCGAAAGAGCGGAAGGCGAAAACCGAAGACCGCAAAGCGGTTTGAGGCGGATAGCCGAGGGATCTACCACAGTAAATAGG
>DATMZF010000042.1:0-9794 GCA_035560555.1 Rectinemataceae bacterium | reverse complement strand
ATTATATGGTTTTTACATACCATTTTGGAGGAATTAGCATGATTGGACCAAGGTTTATGGGTAAGGTGGCGGTGATAACAGGCGCGGCTCAAGGCATCGGACGACAGATCGCGAACGACATGGCCGACGAAGGCGCCACGGTCATCATCAGCGACATCAACAAGACCGACATCGATGCCACAGTCCAGGAAATCGTGGCCAAGGGCGGAAAAGCCTTTCCCTACCTCTGCGACATTTCGAACCGGGAGCAGATCGACAAACTCGTCGAAACCATTGTCGCGACTCATTCCCGCCTCGACATTCTCGTGAACAACGCTGGCATCCTCATTCCAGCGACCATCGAGGAGACCTCGGACCAGCTCATCGACAAAACCATCGATATTAACCTGAAAGGCGTTCTCTGGGCGATACGCGCCGTGACTCCCCATATGAAGAAAGCCGGATACGGACGCATCGTCAACATCGCCTCGATAACGGGCAAGAATGGCGACAATTCCTCCACCTTCGTCTATGGCGCCACGAAAGGCGCCGTGATGTCGCTCACCCGTTCAGTCGCGCGGCAGCTCGGTCCCTTCGGCGTAACCTGCAACGCTGTCGCCCCTCACGCCATTATGACGAACATGATGCTGTACTGGGATGACGCGAAAAAGAAGAGCATCTCCGACAAGATACCGGTGCGCCGCCTGGGGACTCCCCTCGACGTCTCCCGCGCCGTGCTCTACCTCGCCGCCGACGAATCCTCTTTCGTCAACGGCGAGGTTCTCAATATCAACGGCGGCTACTACATGGACTGAGACTTTCCGGACGACCCGCGAGGGTCGCTCGGATCGTAGATATAGCGCGGGCAGCGAGAAGCGTATGCTCTCGCGACGGCGCCCGGCGCGGAGAAGGCATTTCTCGAAAATCAGATTACGACTATCGAAAGAGAGCGGCGGCATGATTGAAAAATATACGATAGGTCTGGACTACGGAACGAACTCCGTTCGCGCCTTGCTGGTGGAAGTCGAGACGGGCAGGGAAATCGCGAGCAGCGTCCATGGATATGAATCCGGGGAAAAGGGAATAATTCTCGACCCCGTCCGCCCCCTCCTCGCGCGACATGATCCCCGGGACTATCTCCTCGGTCTCGAATCCGTCGTCCGAGATGTTCTGGAACAGGCTCGTCGCGATGAGAACATCCAGCCGGCCGACGTGATTGGCCTGGGCGTCGATACGACAGGGAGCACGCCCATACCCGTAGACAGAAGAGGTGTCCCTCTCTCGTTCTCGAAGACCTTCGCCCGCAATCCCAACGCCCTCGCCTGGCTCTGGAAGGACCACACGTCGACAGCCGAAGCCGAGGAGATAACAAGGCTCGCGATGAAGCTGCGCCCCGCGTACCTGGGAAAGGTCGGAGGCACCTACTCGAGCGAATGGCTCTGGTCGAAACTTTTGCGCTGCAGGCGCTGCGCTCCCGATGTGTTTTCCGCCGCATGGTCATGGGTGGAGATGTGCGACTGGATTCCCGCAATTCTCTCTGGCGACACACGTCCCGAGAAGATTCGGAGAAGCATCTGCGCGGCGGGGCATAAGGCTTTTTACCACCCTGAATGGGGCGGTTGGCCCGACGCTGAATTCCTGAGGGCTCTCGATCCCGAACTGGCTCGAATCGCGTCGACCTTCGCGCGTGAAGCCTTCTCCATCGGAGAAGCCGCCGGTTTCCTCTCTTGGGAATGGGCTAAAAAACTGGGCCTTCCAGTCGGAATTCCCATTGCCGTGGGAGCCTTCGACGCTCATCTCGGCGGTGTCGGTTCAGGGATAGCGGCGAACATTCTCGTTAAAAACGTTGGGACTTCCACCTGCGACATGATGGTCTCGGATCTGTCCGTACCCCTTCCAGAAATCCCCGGCCTGGCGGGAGTCGTCCCCGACTCCATACTTCCAGGGTATTACGGCCTAGAGGCCGGCCAGTCGGCTGTAGGCGATATATTTTGCTGGTTTGCGAACCTTGTCGCGCCCGGCAAGGGCGACAGCCACAACGCGCTTCAGGCGGAAGCCTCGAAGCTCGCCCCAGGCGAGTCTGGTCTCCTCGCCCTCGACTGGCAGAATGGCAACCGCACCATCCTCATGGACCAGCGCCTGACAGGAACAATCGTTGGCCTCACCCTCCAATCCACAGCCGCCGAGATATACCGCGCTTTGGTAGAAGCGACAGCCTTCGGCGCCCGCGTCATCATCGAGCGTTTCGAGGAGTATGGCTGCCGCATCGACAGGGTTATCAACTGCGGAGGCATAGCCCAGAAGAGCCCGATGACGATGCAGATCTACGCCGATGTCTGCGGAAAGACGATGGAGATTTCGCGCTCGAGCCAGACGGGGGCTCTCGGCGGCGCCATAGCCGCCGCGGTCGTCGCCCGCCCCGAACGCGGAGGATACGCCGATTTCCGCGAAGCGATCGAAAAGATGACGGGCGTGAGCGATGTAAAATACATCCCGGCACCCGAACCTTCGGCAACCTACGACGAGCTTTTCGCCCTCTACCGACGTCTCCACGATTCGTTCGGCGTCGAAGGCGCCCAGATGGATCTCTACGCCTGCATGAAAAAGCTGATCGAGATAAGGGATAGAAGCAGGAATACCTAATTCCCTCTTTTCCGCGTCAATCGGCCCATAGTCCCGCCAAATAATGTCAATAAAATTGAAAATAGCGATTGACCGGAAGAAATTGTATGGTATTATTTCTATCGAATCAAACTGATATGTCAGATGAGGACCGAAAAGGGGCTTCCTACGCTGCGCTATATCTTAAAAAGGTTCGTGATCTCGGTTTTCACCCTCCTCATACTGGTGACGGCCGTCTTCTTCCTCATCCGCGCCATGCCCGGAGATCCCTTCCTCAGCGAGAAGCTCACCCCGGAAATACGCGAAAACATGCTCCGCTACTACGGCTTCGACAAGCCACTCCACGAGCAGTATCTCCGCTACATCGGGAATCTGCTGCGCGGAGATCTCGGAACGTCCATGCACTACAACAGCATACCCGTGACGAGGCTCATCGCGGAGTCCTTCCCCTATTCGGCCGACCTGGGCATCCGCGCCATCCTCCTCGCCTTCTTCGCCGGCACCGGCCTCGGCATCGTATCGGCGCTCAACAGGGGCAAGTGGCTCGATTACCTATGCATCTTCATCGCTATCCTGGGCGTATCCCTCCCCGACTTCGTGTCGGGATACCTGCTCCAGTTCGTCTTCGGCCTCAAGCTCAAGGTTCTGCCCATCGCCCTGTGGCGCGGGCTCAAATACACCATCCTTCCGACGCTCGCCCTATCGTTCTACACGACGGCCCTGCTCACGCGGATCATGCGGGCGAGCATGCTCGAAGTCGTGGGGCAGGACTACATCAAAGTGGCGCGCGCGAAGGGCCTGTCCACGACGAAAATCGTGTGGCGCCACCAGATAAGGAACGCCATTCTCCCCGTCGTCACCATCCTAGGCCCCATCACGGCGGCGATTCTCACCGGCACCTTCGTCATCGAATCGATCTACGCCATACCCGGCATGGGAAAGTTCTATGTCCTGGGCATCCAGAACCTGGACTATTCCCAGATACTCGGGCTCACGGTCTTTTACGGAGCCTTCCTCATCGCGGCCAATTTCCTCGTGGACCTGCTCTACGGTTTCATCGACCCGCGCATACGCCTCGACAAAAAAGAAGCCGCGTAAAATGAACGGCATACAGGAAATACGCGTATCGGCCACGTCCGGGGCGGCGGATATCGATATGGCGGATGAGGCCCTCTTCGAGAACCTGGCCGATGGCGATGAAGGCGAGTCGGACCGCATCGTCAGACCCTGCCTCAGCTACTGGCAGGACGCTTGGATAAGGCTCAAGAAAAACAAAGTGGCCATGACGGGGCTCTGCATCCTCATCTTCTATATAATCATGGCCATCGCGGGACCGCATCTCGTCGGTTTCGATTTCAGGGCTATCGACGAGGCGCAGATGGATAGAGGCCCCAGCGCCCTCCACTGGTTCGGGACCGATACGCTGGGCAGGGACATGTGGGCGCGAGTGTGGGTGGGCGCGCGCGTTTCGCTCTCCATCGGTTTTCTCGCGGCCTCCCTCAACGCCTTTATCGGTGTCTGTCTCGGCGGTATATCAGGTTATTTCGGCGGACGCCTCGATATGGTCATCATGCGGCTGATAGACGTGCTTTCGGGCATTCCGAACCTCATCATCGCCATACTCGTCATGGTCGTCCTGGGCGCGGGCATCGCTCCCCTGGTCGTGGCCATGATCATCGTGGGCTGGGTGAGCTCGGCGCGTCTCGTGCGCGGCCAGGTGCTCCAGCTCAAGAACCAGGAATATGTGCTGGCCGCGCGCAAGCTGGGGGCGAGCGACCTCCGCATCATTTTCAGGCACCTCATTCCCAATACCATCGGCCTCATTCTGACGAACGTCACGATGACCATTCCCTCGGCCATCTTCAACGAAGCCTTCCTCAGCTTCATCGGCCTCGGCGTCCAGCCGCCCAACGCGAGCTGGGGACTTCTGGCGCGCTATGGAGCCCAGAGCTTCAGGGTGGCGCCCTGGCAGCTTTTCATCCCCGCGTTCTTCATAAGCACGACGGTGCTTTCACTCTACCTTCTCGGAGACGGCCTCCGCGACGCGCTCGACCCAAAACTCAGGAACCAGTCATGAAAGCGAGGCAGGAAACGATGAGCGGCGGCGGGGAAAACCTCGTGGAAATCGATGGCCTCAGGGTGTCGTTTCGGACCTACGGAGGCTCCGTGAAAGCGGTGCGGGGAATTTCCCTTTCGATACGGAAAGGCGAGTGCCTCGCGATCGTGGGCGAGTCCGGATGCGGGAAGAGCGTCACCGCGCAGACGATCATGCGCCTCATTCCCTCCCCTCCCGCCGCCATCGAGGGCAGCGTCCGCTTCGAGGGGCGCGAAATCATGACCATGTCCGAGCGCAAGATCAAAACCCTTCGCGGCGCGGAAATCGGCATGATCTTCCAGGACCCCATGACCTCCCTCGACCCGACGATGCCGATAGGCAAGCAGATAATGGAAGGCCTGCTCGAACACAACCGATGGATGAAACGATCCGAGGCGCGAAGGCGCGTCGTGGAAGTGCTGGGCATGGTGGGAATCCCCGAGCCGGAACGCCAGCTCAAACGCTACGCCTACGAGTTCTCGGGCGGCATGCGGCAGCGCGCCGTCATCGCCATGGCGGTGGTCTGTAAACCCAAGCTCCTCATCGCCGACGAGCCGACGACAGCCCTCGACGTGACCACGCAGGCGCAGATACTGGATCTGATCCGCAACCTCAAGGACGAGCTCCACACAGCCGTCCTTCTCATAACCCACGACATGGGTGTCGTTTCCAACATGGCCGACAGGATAGCGGTTTTCTACGCGGGCGAAGTGGCTGAGGAAGGAACCGCGGAAGATATTTTCTACAGCCCCGGCCACCCCTACACCGCCGCCCTTCTGCGATCGCGCCCTCGCCTCGACCGAGACAGAACCCAGTGCCTCATCTCCATCCCGGGCGCGCCCCCCGACCTCTTCGCACCCCCGCCGGGCTGCGCCTTCGCGCCGCGCTGCGGCTGCGCCCTCGAAATCTGCCGCCGCGCCCCGCCGCGATCCTTCAGGCTGGGGGAAGAACACCAAGTCTCCTGCTGGCTCTATCACGAGAAAGCCCGCATCAGGCATGGCTTGCCGACGAGGGACAGGCTTGAGGCGGAGGTTTGCCATGACCGCTGAAAAAATGCGCGCGGCGGCCGGCGGCCACGGGGCCCTCGCCGCGTCATCCACCCCCGGAGCCGCCGCGACTGCCACTGGAGCCGTTCCCATGATCGAGGCCAGGGACCTGCGGCTCCATTTCAGCATGGGCCGCGGCTCATGGCTAAAGGCCATCGACGGCATCGACCTGGCGATTCCCGAGGGCCGCACGCTCGGTCTCGTCGGAGAATCCGGATGCGGGAAGACCACGACGGGCCGCGCCCTCGTGGGCATGTACAAGCCGACCAGTGGTCAGGTCCTCTTCAAGGGCAAGAATACGCAAGCTCTCGACAAGGCCGAAAAGAAGGAATTCACGCGGCACGCGCAGATGATTTTCCAGGATCCCTACTCTTCCCTCAATCCGCGCATGACGGTGGCCGACATCGTCGGCGAGGGCATCGACATACATGGCTTATTCAAAGGAAAGGAGCGCACAGAGAGGATATGGGATCTCCTCGGCATGGTCGGGCTCGCGAAGGAGCACGCCAACCGCTTTCCCCACGAGTTCTCGGGCGGCCAGCGGCAGAGGATCGGCATCGCCAGAAGTCTCGCGGTGGAGCCGAAATTCATCGTCTGCGACGAGCCGATCAGCGCCCTCGACGTATCGATCCAGTCCCAAGTGGTCAACCTTCTCCAGAGGCTTCAGAACCAGCTGGGCCTCACCTATCTCTTCATCTCCCACGACCTTTCCATGGTCAAGTACCTATGCGAGCGGGTGGCGGTGATGTATCTGGGCGTGATCGTGGAAATCGCCGCGAGCGATGAGCTCTACGCCACCCCCCTCCACCCCTACACGAAGGCGCTTCTCTCGGCCATTCCCATCGCGGATCCTCGCCTGGAGAGGTCGAGGAAGCGAACTCTCCTGACGGGCGACGTGCCAAGCCCGATAGATCCACCGCCGGGCTGCCGCTTCGCCCAACGCTGCCCGATGGCGGCGGCGCTCTGCCGCGAAAAAGCTCCCGAACTGAGCGAGGTCGCGGGCGGTCACTGCGTCGCCTGCCATTTCGCCTGAACCATGCACGAAGCGAGGTAATTATGAACCGAGAAAAAAACGCGTCGATGAAAACGCTTCTACGCGCCGCCATGGCCGAAGCCGGGCTCGATGCTCTCCTCGTCACGCGAGACGCCAACCAGCGCTTCGTCGAAGGGTATACCGGAAGCGAATGCTACCTACTTGTCTCGAAAAACGAAAACTGGCTCATCGCCGACTCGCGTTACACAGAGCAGGCTTCGGACGAATGCGCGAGCGCGAAGGTCGTGCGGCACCGCGATCCATTCCCCCCCTACGATGAAGTGATAGCCAGCCTCGCGGCAGGCGCTGGCCTCAGGCGAATCGGTTTCGAGCGATCACTGCTCTCCTACGCCCAGTACGATGCCATCGGTACGGAGCTTGGCAAGAAGGGCGGCATCGAGTTCATCCCGACGGAGAACATCGTCGAAAAGCTCAGAATGGTGAAAAACTCGGAGGAAATCTCTTTTTTGCGCCGTGCGTGTACGATAACGGACCTCTCCCTAGAGCGCGCGGTCGCGAACCTGCGCGAAGGCATGTCCGAAGTCGAGCTGACGCGCGAGCTGGAAGCCCGCATCGTGGAACTGGGAGGAGACGGCCCGGGCTCCTCGACGATCGTCGCCTTCGGCGCCCGCCCCTCCCTCCCCCACGCTGTTCCCCTCGCCGGCTCGAAGCTGAAAAAGGGCGACTTTATCCTCATCGACTTCGGCGTATCGATCGAGGGTTACCGCTCGGACATGACTCGCACCGTCGTGTTCGGGAGAGCTTCGCTCGAGCAGAAGAAGGTCTACGCCGCCGTCCTCGAATCGCAGATGAAGAGCGTCGAGGCGATGGTGGCGGGAGCGTCGGGCAAAACGCCCGATGCCGTAGCGAGGGAAAGCGTACGAGCTTCAGGTTATCCCGAGTTCGGTTACGGGGTCGGCCACGGCGTCGGCCTCGAAATCCACGAGATGCCCTTCATGTCTCGCCGATGCGCCGAAACGCTCGAAAACGGCATGGTTATCACCTGCGAGCCGGGTATCTACATCCCCGGCTGGGGAGGCGTGCGCGTCGAAGATACCGTCCTCATACGCGACGGTAATCCCGAATGCCTGACCCGGTTCCCCAAGGACAAACTTCTCGAAATCTAGAAGCCCTGGAATGGGGGACAAGGGCTGGCTCTGGATCGCCGCCTTTCGCCCGCCCCGAAAACGCATCGCGGTCGAAGCGCCGTCCTAAAGACGGCTGCCGTCCCTAGGACGGCTATAGATAGAAATGGAGGTTCACAATGAAGAGAAAGCATGCCCTCGTACTGTGCGTGCTCTGCTGCATGGCGCTTCTCGCTGCCATGCCCGCCTTCGCCGGCCCCAAGAACACCCTCGTTTTCTCCATGGAAGCGGAGATCCCCGCCCTCGATCCCCAAAAGGCCAACGCTGCCCCCAGCTTCACCGTCGGCAACGGCCTCTTCGAGGCTCTGATCCGCACCGTGGACGGTAAGGTGACACCGGGCATGGCCCAAAGCTGGACGACCTCGAAGGACGGCAAGACCCTCACCTTCAAGATCCGCGATGCCAAGTGGAGTGATGGCGTGGCCGTATCCGCCAAGGATTTCGAATACGGAATCAAGCGCCTTCTCGATCCCAAGACCGCGTCCGAGTACGCTTTCGCCGCGTACTACATCACTGGCGCCGAAGCCTACAACCTCGGGAAGAACCCCGACGCGGCTTCCGTCGGCGTGAAAGCGACCGATGACAAGACTCTCGTCATAACCCTCAACAACCCCACGCCCTACTTTATCGCCTATCTCGGCGCCTACTGTTTCGCCCCGGCCCGCAGGGACATCGTCGAGAAGTACGGCGACGCCTACGCCACGGCCGCGGACAAAGCAGTCTACAATGGCCCCTTCATTCTCAAGGAGTGGAAGAACGAACAGAGCAAACTCCTCGTCAAGAACAAGGGCTATTGGAACGCCAAGGCCATCAAGCTCGACGCCGTGGAAATTCTCCAGATCTCCGACACCGGCACCGCCCTCGCCATGTACGAGAACGGCGAACTCGACTTCGTCGAAGTCCCCTCCACGCTCTTCAAGCAGTACGAGAACAAGGCTGGAGCCTTCTACAACGGCGCCGACGACTTCATCAAATTCCAGGTCCAGCCGAACCCGGCGAAACCCTGGCTCCAGAACGTGAACTTCCGCAAGGCTATCGGCTACGCCATCGACCGCGAATCCTACTGCAACATCGCGACGAAGGGACTCTACGTTCCAGCCCTCCGCTATGTCCTCCCCATAGTCATGGGCGTCGACAAAAAATATGGCGAGGAATATCCCCTGGAAGCCTACCCACCCAAGGCCGATGTCGCCAAGGCTAAAGACTACCTGAACAAGGCGCTCGCCGAGCTCAAGATCGCCAATGCCTCCGACATTTCCGTCGAGTATCTCATCCAGGACCTCGAGGAATGCAGGCTCATGGCCGAAACCCTCCAGCAGCAGGTCGAGAAGAACCTCGGCATCCACTTCACCATCAAGCTCGTGCCGCGCAAACAGCGCACCGCGATGGAGCAGAAGCATGAGTACGACATGGTCTACGGCGGCTGGATGCCCGACTATGACGACCCGATGACCTACATGGAAATATGGCTGGGCGACAGTTCACAGAACAACTCCGGCTACGCCAGCGCCGCCTTCGACAAGTACGTCAAGGACGCCTTCAAGGAAAGCGACGCCAAGAAGCGCATGAATATGCTCTTCAACGCGGAGAAGACCCTTCTCGCCGACGCTCCCCTCGTTCCGCTTCAGATCAGACGCAAGGTCGTCCTGGAGAACTCGAGAGTCGTCAACCTCTCAAAGCCCCTCGTAGGCGCCGTATACGATTTCGTGTACGCCAGCGTGAAATGAAAAAAGGGGGCTGTCCAAAAAGTTGGGCAGCCCCTTATTATATATATCGAGTAACTACAGGAACCATGATAAAATAGGACATGCCGAAAGGGAAAAGTGACAAGCTAGTCTTTAAGCCCTACGAACAGAAACAACCATGGCTCGTTC
>DATMZF010000041.1:0-12380 GCA_035560555.1 Rectinemataceae bacterium | reverse complement strand
GGGGGACCTTGGGGTCCATGCGCCACTGGCTGGAGTTGTCGATGACGATGGCGCCTTCCTTCGCCGCCGCCGGGGCGAGGATTTCGCTGGCCTCGGCGCCCGCCGAGAAGAGGGCGATGTCGACGTCGCCGAAGGCGCCCGGCTTGGCCGCCCTCACCGTCTTTTCCACGCCCTTGAAGGTCACTTTCTTCCCGGCCATGGCTTCGACGTCCATGGGGATGATCTCCGACACCGGAAAGTCCCTCTGTTCGAGGGTTTTCAGCATTTCCGTGCCCACGGCGCCCAGGGCGCCCACCACAGCGACTCGGTACTGTTTCATGATAGTGTTTTTCTCCTTTCTTCTATGCGATTTATCGAAGCGCGTTGAGGGCCGCCGCGAGCTTTTCCACGCCGCGCTCGCACTCGGCGGTGGAGCAGGAATAGGCGATTCGCAGATACCCTTCGCCGGCGTCGCCGAAGACGCTTCCGGCTACCGTGGCGATTCCATAGTCGTTGATGAGGTAGTCCGCCATCTCGGCAGAGCTCTTGCCGAAGGACTTGATGTTGGGGAAAAGGTAGAAGGCGCCGAGTGGCTCCACGACGCTCACGCCCTGGATGGCGCGCAGCCCCTTGAGCATGATGGCGCGGCGTTTCGCGAATTCCCCGACCATTTCGTCGACGCAAGCCTGATCGGCGGTGAGCGCGAGCGCGGCTCCGTGCTGTATGAAGGTGTTCACGCAGACGGTGGTATACTGCCGCACTTTAAGGATGGCCCGGGTAAGGGGCTCCGAAGCCACCGTCCAGCCCAGCCTCCATCCGTCCATGGAGTAGGTTTTGGAGAAGCCGTTGATGATGATGGTCCGCTCGGCCATGCCGGGAATCGAATAGATGCTCGGCGCGACGGAACCTTCGCCGTAATAGATGCGCGAGTAGATTTCGTCGGAAAGGACGAGGAGGTTGTGGCGCATCGCGATCTTCGCGAGCGCGAGGAGGCTTTCCTTGCTCTGGATGCAGCCGGTGGGATTACCCGGGGAGGTGACGCAGAGCATTTTCGTTTTGCTCGTGATCTTGCTTTCCACTTCGGCGGGATCCATCGCGAAGCCGTTGGCCTCGGTGGCCGTGACTTCCACGGGCACTCCCCCGGCGAGGGAAACGCAGGACTTATAGTGATGCCAGTTGGGATTGGCGATGATGACTTCGTCGCCGGGATTGATGAAGGCGAGCATGGAAACGAGGATGCCCTCGTTCGCTCCGGCCATGACGATGGCCTGCTTTTCACCGTCCACCGGTACCCCGTTGTCGAGGGCGGTGCGGGCGCCGATGGCGCGTCGCAGGGCGGGAATGCCGAGATTCGGCGCGTAATGCACTTCGCCGCGCTGGAGGGCGTCGGCGGCCGCCCGCTTGATGTGGGCCGGCGTGTCGAAATCGGGACGTCCTATCTGCCAGTGGATCACGTCGCGGCCGGCCGCTTCGAGTTCCTTTACCTTGTCGAACACCTTTCTGATGCCGGAGAAGGGTACGATCTTGAGCCTGTCGGACATCATGTCCTCAGGGTTGAATATTGTGTCACCGACGCTGGATGCCATGGAGATCCTCCTTATTTATGCTTGCGAAGAATGAGTTTTTCGTATTCCGACGGATCGATGTGAGCCTCGACGATGACCGGCCCTTCGGTGGCGAAGGCTTTGTCCAGCGCCGCCTTGTACTGGGCGGCGTCGTCGGCGCGGATGACGGGAACGCCGAACACGTAGTTCGAGGTCGGGCATTCGTCTTCGTAGAGCACCGTCGAATTGGCGGGGAAGCCTTTGTGGCTTTGCTTCAGCCTAATGAGCTCGAGGTTCTGATCGGCGAGGACGATGAATACTATGGAGAGTCTTCGTCTTCGCGCGACGGCCATCTCTCCGGCCATCATGAGGAAGCTGCCGTCGCCCGTGACGCAGGCGACCTTCTTGTCGGGGCGGCAGAGTTTGGCGGCGATGGCGGCGGGGACGCTGAATCCCATCGAGGAGCAGCCGTTCGTCATGAGCTGGAGGCCGGGCGCCGGAGTGCGCCACATCTGTCCGATAAGGTGGGTGTGGGCGCCCACGTCGCAGGCCATGATGCCGTCCTGCGGCAGGGTTTCCCGCAATATAGCCAGGGCCGCGCGAGGGCCGAAACTTCCGGGGGGCGGGCTCAGGTCCTCGAACATTTTCTGTCTGCGTTCGGCGAGGGCTTTTTTATCCCAAGCCGAATCGAGGGCGGGAAGGGCGAGGAGGCGGCTCAGCGAGGCGGGAATATTGCCGACGATATCGTGGACTTCGCGATAGACGCTTCTGTCGATGTCGGCTTCCACGGTGTCCAGATGGAGGAGCGGAACCTCGGGCATCCAGTCTTCGAAATTGAATTCCACGGGATCGTAGCCGACGGCCACCACGAGATCGGCGTCACGGTGGGTTTCCGCGACCCTGTCGCTGAGGGCATGGAAAAGGACTCCCGTATACCAGGGATGGTCTTCCGAGATGATGCCTTTGGCCATCGGGGTGAGGATGACGGGAATGCCGTGTTTCTCCGCCAATTGCGCGATGAGGCTGCCTGCCTTGCTGCGGACGGCCGACAAACCGACCGCCAGAACGGGGCGGCGCGATCGGGCGAAAACCTCTTCCATCGACGAGAGCGAGGCTTCGTCGGCGGTAGGGGGTTGGGCGGGCGCGGTCAACCCCCTTGCTTCCAGGTTTTGAGAAATGGCTTTGCGGGAACCCAGATCCTCGGGCAAACCGATATGCACCGGTCCGGGAACTTCGCTCGTGGCTATCCTGAGCGCCTGGTCGACAATCTGATCGACCCTCTCGACGGTGAGCCTGGTGGTCCACTTGGTGAGCGGGCGGAATAGAGCTTGGTGGTCGATGGCCATCTGAACCGTGCGGCCGATCATCTTTTCGGGCGGTTCGCTCGAAAGCGCGATCATGGGCGATCGATCCAGGAGCGCGTTGACGACCCCCGTGCTGAGATTGGTCGCGCCCGGTCCGACGGTTCCGTAGCAGACAGCCGGGACGCCGGTGAGTCTCGAACAGACGTCGGCCATGAAACCGCCCGAGGCCTCATTGCTGACAAGCACGAAGTCCAGGCCTTCCTTTCTCATCGCTTCCATATAATAGAGCCATGAGCCGCTCGGCACCCCGAATACGAAGCGGATGCCTTTCTCACGGAAACGCCTGACCAACTGTTCGGCAACTGTCCCCATAGTATTCCCCTATTTACTGCAATTCGAAGGATGGTTCCCGCTAGCTCTACAATTACGCAATGATAAAGGTAAAGTAGGTGTATACTAAAATATATCACACATCCTATATCATATATCTTAGCATGAGGTTTTGGAATAGACAAGATGGAATTGAAGAAGTTTGTAAAATCGTCGCTTCTCGTATCGTTCTGTACAGCTTATTGAATCGATGATATATTATATCGGAATACGCTGTCTCATACGGATTTTAACGCTGAAAAGAAAGGCCTGGTGTCCACATGACGAGAAAAATCGTGACGCTTTCCATGCGCGACCAGATTTATGACGCGCTGCGGGATTCCATTCTCAAGAATGCCTACGCTCCCAATTCGGTTTTGCCTATAGACCGGCTGGCCGAGGATTTCGGCGTCAGCGCCACCCCCGTGAGGGAAGCGCTCGTTCGGCTCGAGGCGGAAAGTCTCGTGACGCTCATTCCCAACAAGGGCGCCATCGTCACCGACATCCAGGCCGACGATATCCTCAACAACTGGGAGATGAGGCAGCTCCTCGAACCCTACGCGGCGGGGAAGAGCGCCAGCCTGATCCCGGACAGCGAGGTGGAGGCGATACGCGGCGAAATCCTCAGCATCAAGCAATCTCCCTTCAACAATGACCGCTATGTGGCTTCAGACACTAAAATGCATGAGATTCTCTATATCCATCTGCCGAATACCTTTCTCAAGGACACGATCAGGCGAGTACATCAGATGTCGATAAGGATTCGCTATTTCCCCGAGGATTCCCCGGCCATGCATGAGCAGATCGTCAACGAGGTTCTCCAGGAGCATCTTTCGATCATTGAGGCGCTCAAGACGCGGGACCCGGCCAAGGTATCCGAAAGCGTGCAGACCCACCTCCGCAATGGCGAAAAGCGCGCCATGGCCGCGCTCCTCCGAAAGCGTTGATGTTGGGGGAGTGCCCAGAAGGCACTCCCTTATCGCCCTTCTCTTCCATGATATCCACGTTCGCCGTCTCAGGATCCCAATTCACCGAGAAATCTTCTCTGGCGCATTGATTTTCCCGCAGGCAGGAAATCTTCTTCTTTGTGACTTGCGTGATGGATGAACTCATGATATTATTTATGATATAGGATATAGGATATAATTATCCATTGACCGTGGACCGAGTACCGAACTTTGGGTCGATGGGAAAGCTAGCCTGCGACGAGCGGGCTAAAGCAATGTAACGATGGGGGGAATCGTGGGTATCAATGGTTTGAAGAAGATGAAGAAAACGCCGGTGGTCGTAGCGGACACCGACGAGATGCTCGAGGATACCGAGGCGGAGTACAACTACCGCAAGAAATTCACCGACAAATGGCTCAAGATCATCATGGTGATTTCGGTGCTCTTCATCGGCTACCAGCTCATCACGGCGGGATTCGGCATGCCCGAGGTCCTGAAACATAACGCTATCCATTTGGGTTTCCTGCTCGCGCTGACCTTTCTTTACTTTCCGGCCAGCAAGGCATCGCCCAGGGCGAGGCCGAGCACCCTGGATATCGTTCTTTCGGTGATTTCGACGATTTGCGCCGTCTATACGGTCATCAACAGGGATTCCTACCTCCTGCGCAGCGGCATCCCCAATTTGCCCGACTATATCTTCGGTTGCATCACGATGCTCCTCGTGCTCGAGGCGACCCGACGCACCGTGGGCGGCCAGATGCTCTGGATCAGCATCATCTGCCTCGTCTACATGTGGGCGGGCCCATGGATGCCCGGTGTCTTCTCCCACAGGGGAACATCGGTGCCGCGAATCATCCAGGCCATGTATCTGGGGGGCGACGGCATCTACGGCATGCCGTTGAGCGTATCGGCCACGTATCTGATTATCTTCGTCATTCTCGCCGCCATTCTCGACAAGAGCGGCCTTGGCAAGCTCTTCAACGATCTGGCCATGGGCTTGGGCGGGCGTTTCACCGGAGGCCCGGCCAAAGTATCGGTCATCGGCAGCGCCCTCGTCGGCATGATATCGGGCAGCGCGGCTTCGAACGTAGCGACGGTCGGCTCTTTCACCATCCCACTGATGAAGAAAGTCGGTTATCCACCCGTTTTCGCCGGCGCCGTCGAGGCGGCCGCCTCCACGGGCGGGCAGATCATGCCGCCCATCATGGGCTCCGCCGCTTTCATCATGGCTGAGTACCTCGGCATTCCCTATCTCACGATAGCGGCCGCCGCGGTCATTCCCGCGCTCCTCTTTTTCGGTAGCGTCTTCTTCCAGGTAGACCTGCGCGCCCGAGCGCTCAAGCTCAGGGGCCTCACCAAAGAAGAAATGCCCAACGTCAAGAAGACGGTCATGCGCTACGGCCAGATGATCATCCCGATGATCGTCCTCGTCTGGCTCATGATGCAGGGCCGCACGGCGCTCTATTCGGCCTTCTTCGCCGTCTGTCTCACTGTCGTGCTTTCCTGGATCAGAAAAGAGACGAGGATCGGCATCAAGGAAGCGAAAACCGTCGCCGTAAACGCGGCGCGTTCCAGCCTGGCCATCGGCATCTCGATGGCGGCCGCCGGCTTCATGATCGCCGCCTTCTCGATGACCGGTCTCGGCATCATCCTCGCCGACAGCATCGTGGCGATCTCCGGAGGACACCTCATGGTCGTCCTCATCCTCACGATGGTCGTCGCGATTATCCTGGGACTGGGACTTCCCACGAGCGCCTGCTACGTCATCACTGCCTCGATCTGCGCGCCCATCCTGATAAAAGTCGGCCTCTCTCCCTTCCAGGCCCACTTCTTCGTCTTCTATTATTCCTGCCTCTCCACCGTTTCGCCGCCAATCGCCCTCGCTGCCTACGTCGCGGCGGGCATCGCCAACGCCAATACCGACAAGGTCGGCTGGATGGCTTTCAGGCTCGCGCTCGCCGGCTTCATCGTGCCCTTCTTCTTCATCTATCAGCCCGGGATGCTTCTCATGGGTCCGGACGCGGCGGGAAACCTTGTCCTGAATGGCGCGAGTACGCTCAACATAATCATGTCCGTCGTTTTCGGCCTCCTAGGCACCTGGTTCCTCGCTGTCTCGGTCGAAGGCTACTTCCTCATCAAGTTCCCCGTGTGGGTCCGCCCCATCTTCTTCATCGGCGCGGTACTTCTGATAGCGCCTGGACTCACCTCGAGTCTGATCGGTTTGGCTGTTTCGGCGGTCGGAATAGCCATCATCCTGCTCATCAGGAAAAAGCAGGGGAATGCCGGCACCGGAACGCCGGTCGCCGCGTAATGGATCCTCGCCGGGGCGTACGCCCCGGCATGGTATATGAAATGAACATTTTCCATTCTTTCAAGGAGGACGTATGATGAAGAATTCTGCTAAAATCGCCGTCATCGCGGCGCTTCTCGTGCTGGCCGGCTCGGTGGCTTTCGCCGCCCCGATCAAGCACCTCACCATGGGCACCGCCGGAGTCAGCGGCACCAACTATCCCACGGGCATCGCCATGTGCCAGCTGTGGAACCAGAATATCGACGGCATCAAGGCCGTCGCCATAGCGACGAATGGCAGCCCGCACAACATCGACCTGCTCCGCACCCGTGACATCGACGTCGCTCAGTGCAGATCCCTCGAGGCTTTCCGCGCCACCAACGGCACGGCCCCCTATCCCGAGAAGATGCCCTGGATCCGCGCCATCTCCGGCGGCCTTTTCGCCGACGTGTTCCAGGTCGTGGCGCGCAAGAGAAGCGGCATCACCTCTGTCGCCGATTTCAAGGGCAAACGCATCGCGGTGGGTCCTGTTGGTTCCGGCGGCGAAGTCGACGCCCGCGAAACGCTCGCGGCCTATGGCCTCACCTACAAAGACATGAAGGTCAGCTTTGTCGAATATACCCAGGGCGTCGAGATGCTCCAGGACGACCAGGTCGACGGCGCCATTCTCGGTCTCGCGCTCGGCGCTTCCGGAATGACCGAGCTCATGCTCGACAACAAGACCATCATCGTTCCGATAACCGACCAGGCTCTCGCGAACCTCAAGAAGGTCAACCAGTTCTACATGAGGCGCATGATTCCGGCCAACACCTACCCGAATCAGCCGAACGCGGCCGCCACCGTTGGTACGCCTCCCGATATCATCATCGTGCGCGACGACATGGATGCCGATCTCGTCTATAAAATGACGAAGACGCTCTATTCGAACCTTCCGACGATTCAGGCCGTATCCGCCAATCTCAAGCAGTTCACGAAGGATCTCGTGCTCACAGACGACCAGATGCTCGTGCCCTATCACCCCGGTGCCAGGAAGTACTTCGTCGAGCAGGGCTGGCTCAAATAAGTCCTGACGATCGATTGAAATCTCCAAAAAGGGGCGACCCGCGACTTGTTCGCGGATCGCCCCTTTTTTTATGCTGTCGCTCTCTCTTTGTCAGCGGATGTTCTCCGGTTCCTTATATCCCGACCGTCTCTGGTGGGGGTAATCCCAGGTTTCCGCCGGCAGGAAGGTTTCCTTGATCGTCCTCACCGAAGTCCATCGGAGAAGATTGAAGACGCTTCCCGCCTTGTCGTTGGTGCCGGAGGCTCTCGCCCCGCCGAAAGGCTGCTGGCCGACGACGGCCCCCGTCGACTTGTCGTTGATGTAGAAGTTGCCGGCGCAGTCCGAGAGGGCATCCGACATTTTCTCGATCACCTTCCTGTCGTTGGCGAATATCGACCCTGTCAGGGCGAAGGGGCTCGTGGCGTCCACCAAAGCCAGCGTTTCGTCGAGCCTGTCGCCGTCGTAGACGTAGATCGTCAGGATCGGGCCGAAAATCTCCTCCGTCATGAGCTTGCCCGCGGGATTGTTCGTCTCGATGACGGTGGCCGGTATGAACCAGCCTTCGCTGTCGTCGCGGTCGCCTCCAACGATGAATTTATATTCTTCGGGCTTGGCCTTGGCGTAGTCGATGTAGGAAGCGATGTTCGCGAAGGCTTTTTTATCGATGACCGCCCCCATGAAGGTGGAAAAGTCCGCGACATCGCCCATGGCGGCGGACTCCGCGAATCCGACGAGCTTGTCCCGAACCAGCGGCCAGATGGAGCGGGGTATATAGGCGCGGCTTGTGGCCGAGCATTTCTGCCCTTGATACTCGAAAGCGCCGCGGAACAGCGCCACCGCCAGGGCCTGGACATCGCAGTCCTCGTGGGCGATGAGAAAATTCTTGCCGCCCGTCTCCCCGACGATGCGGGGGTACACTTTATATCGATTCGCCGCGAGGTTTTTCGCTATGTCGACCCACATCGCGTTGAAGGTGGAGGTGGAGCCCGTGAAATGCAGGCCAGCGAAATGCCTGCTGGCGATGGCTGGCCCGCCGACGCTGGCCCCGTCGCCCGGAACGAAATTGATCACCCCGGGAGGCAGGCCGGCCTCCTTCAGCAGCTCCATGATATAATAATTGGAGAGCACCGCGGAGCTCGCCGGCTTCCAGACGACCGTGTTGCCCATCATGGCGGGAGCCGTCGGCAAATTCCCGCAGATGGACGTGAAGTTGAAAGGCGTCACGGCGAAGACGAAGCCCTCGAGGGGCCTGTACTCCAGCCTGTTCCATGTCCTCTCACCGTTAAGCTCGGGCTGCATGGCGTAGATTTGCCGGGCATAATGAACATTGAAGCGGAAGAAATCGATCAGCTCGCATGCCGAGTCGATCTCCGCCTGGTAGACATTCTTGCTCTGTCCCAACATGGTCGCGGCGTTCAGCTTCTGGCGGAACCGCGTGGACAGAAGGTCGGCCGCCTTGAGGAATATCGCTGCCCTGGCCTGCCAGGGCATACTCTTCCATTCGGCCCGGGCTTCGATCGCCTTTTCGGCCGCCATGGCAACCATTTCCGGACTTGCCTTGTGATAGGTCGCCAGCAAGGCCTTATGGTTGTGGGGAGAACGTATTTCCCCCATGAGCCCGGTGCGCACTTCTTCGCCCCCGATTATGAGGGGTATCTCGATAGGTCCGGATCCCTGGCGTTTGAGCTCGAGAGCGAGGGCTCCCGTTTCGGGACAGTCCGGCGCGTAATTGTAGACGTGTTCGTTGCGCGGAAAGGGAAGAGAGAAAATCCCGTCCTGCATTATGGGCCTCCTTATTTCTGGATGCATTCCGATGCCGGATGGGTATAACAAACCGCGACGGGACTGAGGCCACAAATTTCCGGGAAGGAAATTTGTGGCTTTCGTTTCGCCTGCGGATGCGTCCTTTCCAAGCGTGGGAGATTCGCCTCTTTCGGGACGAACCCATTGGCTTATCCCCATAGAGTCGATCCTGTGGAAGGAAAGATCCTTAGGTGGAATAAGCTTCAGAGCATCAGGGGAAATGTATCATGACGCGCGAAGGGAGAACAGCCGGGCTGGCTGTAAAATCATCAGGCGCGGCTTTCCACCATTTCGGAGGTAGAATAGAAGCGGATTTTCTGGCTCTCCGCCTTCAGCTGCTCGAATTGCCAGGAAGTCTCCGACATCAGGATATTCGTTCCCCGAATATCGACGAGGATCCGTCGCTCGTGGGCATCGATGAATCCCTGCAGCGCCTTCGGATCGTCCGAAGCGATCCAGTGCGCGATGCTGAGGCTGATGGGGCGATAGTCGCATTTGGCACCGTACTCGTACTCCATGCGATACTGGAGCACTTCGAGCTGGAGCTGCCCGACAACGCCCAGCACGCGCGTATTGGGCTGGTGAGGCTTGGAAAAAATCTGCACGATGCCTTCCTCGGCCAGCTGGTCGAGTCCTTTGTGATACTGTTTTTCCTTCAGTGGATCGGCGTTGATGATATAGCGGAAAATCTGCGGCGCGAAATTCGGTATCCCCTTGAAGTTCAGCGGCTCGCCTTCGGTCACCGTGTCGCCGATCTTGAAGGTGCCCGTGTCGTGGATGCCGACGATGTCGCCGGGCCAGGCTTCATTGATGATATCGCTGTTCTGCGCCATGAAAGCCGTCGGGTTGGCTGTCCTGAATGTTTTGCCTGAGCGCACGTGGTAATACGTCTTGTTGCGCTCGAACATGCCGGAGCAGACGCGGAGGAAGGCGACGCGGTCGCGGTGCTTGGGATTCATGTTGGCGTGTATCTTGAAGATGAACCCGGAAAATTTGTCTTCGTCGGGTTGAACGGTTCGCTCTTCGCTTTTTTTGGGAGTGGGCGAGGGGGCGAATGCCGTCAGCGCATCCAGGAGTTCCTTGATCCCGAAATTGTTGATGGCCGAGCCAAAGAATACGGGTGTCACCTTGCCTTCCAGGTACTCCGACACATCGAAGTCGGGGTAGACGCCCGAGAGCAGGGCGATGTCGTCGCGAAGCTTTTTGGCCAATGACGTTCCGACTTTTTGGTCGAGGAGGGGGTCGGAAAGATCGTCGATGGTCACGACATCGGAGGGGCGTTCCACGAGCCCCGGAAAAAACAAAAGGAGCCTTTTCCGCATGAGGTCGTACACGCCCTTGAAGCTTTTTCCCTGGCCTATGGGCCAGGTCACGGGCCTGACCCCGATGGCCAGCTCCCGCTCGGTTTCGTCCAGAAGCTCCATCGGATCCTTGCCCTCGCGGTCCAGCTTGTTGATGAAGGTGGCTATGGGCGTATGTCGCATTCGGCATACCTCGCAGAGCCTTCGGGTGCGCTCTTCCACGCCCTTCACCGAGTCGATGACGAGGAGGGCGCTGTCCACGGCCGATAGGCCGCGATAGGTGTCTTCGGAAAAATCGGCGTGCCCGGGGGTGTCGAGGAGGTTGATCTTTCTGTTCCCGTATTCGAACCCCATCACCGAGGTGCTAATCGAAATGCCGCGTTCCTTTTCCATCGCCATGAAATCGGATACGGAGGCTCTCGTCGTCTTGCCGCTTTTGACGGCTCCCGCGATGTGAATGGCTCCTCCAAACAGAAGGAGCTTTTCCGTTATGGTGGTCTTGCCTGAGTCGGGATGGGAAATGATCGCGAAGGTGAGTCGTTTTCTCAGTTGCGTTTCAAGTTCGTTCATGGATCCTCTATATTTTTGGCGCAGGGTGGTCGACCGCGGAAATGCCGTCAGCATTGTTCAGAATAGCCGAAGCAATGAATAAACCGCCCATCGAGGGGGACTCTCTATTCAGGGAGGCGAGGGTGAATCTAAATACTTATTTGGTATATATTTATATAGATTACCATAGCATCTCGCTAGTTCTTTTCCTACAATGACTTTTCACTCCCAACGTCGAAAAGAGCCGTGTTTCACAGCGCAAAATCAGTCTCGATTCTTATAAACAGTGCTCACGGTGCTCCTTTTGTCATGAAATAACGTTCCTTAGTAACCACCTCGATTAGTATAGCAGCTTCATTAAAATGGCACCATACGACATGCGGAATAGTGTCTGTTATATCTTTCGATAATGGTATAAATCGGTAGGACAATGACTTGAGAAAAAGACGCTTTTTGCCCTTGAATACTTAACAAATGTATAGTAATAATTGAAGTATGATCGGAGACAGGTGGATGATATCGCCCGATGTCCACTTTGGCATCGCGCCCGAGGAGGACAGCCCCTGGGGGCTTGGCGCGTCGCTCAGTCCCGGCCTCACGACGGTGGAACTGCCTTTCGGGGCCTGGGCGTGGGCAGGGGGCTTGGCGCCCGCGCCAGCTTTTGCGCGAGGCTTCTCCGACCTTTGTCTCCGCCTGGGCGAAGACTTCATCGGGCCGGCCGAGGGAAGTATGGCGGAAGAAGGGCAGGCGGCGGCGGACAGGGAAGCCGCCTATGTGAAAGCCGTCGCCGAATGCCGCCGGCTCATGGAGAAGCCCTGGGCTAAGGCCGCCATAGCCGCTCTCCTCATCGAATTTCCCGCTTCCTGCTCCTACGGCGCCGCCGCGCGCCGGCATCTCGACCGCGTGACGAAGGATCTTTCGGGTCTGCCTCTCGCCGTGGCTTTCTACGGCGCCGACTGGTATTCGGCGCGGGTCATCGAGGGCCTGAAGGCGCGCGGCGTGGCTCTTTGCCTTCTCGACATGCCGAGGAAGCCGGGATCGCCTCCTTCTATCGATGTCGTGACCTCTTCCCTCGTGTACCTGAAACTCAACGACAGGACCGATTTATCCTCTTGGCTGCCCCGGCTCGAGGCGCTCGCGGCCCAGGCGGCCAAGCTCAGGGTGATTTTCGCGGCGGGCGAGGGGAGTGAGGCGGGCGGCGGAAACGCGGCGGGCGAAGATGGCGGGGCGGCGGGCGACGGAAAGGGAACGG
>DATMZF010000040.1:0-49599 GCA_035560555.1 Rectinemataceae bacterium | reverse complement strand
TGAATGGGGCCTCCTTGCGATTGGCTACAATTTGGAGAAACTGGGAAAGAAAATGGTCAAGGGCTAGTCCCCTTTTTCTGTTTTCTGCATGGATTGGAAAAACTACACAGATCCAATGCTGTAATGCAGGTTTGGAAATAGGAAAAGGGCTGTCTACTTGAACTTAGTAGACAGCCCCCCTTTTTTAACAAAACCCGGCGATTCAACCGCAGGCAACTCTGCTTAACGGAAAAAGATCTTTACTTCCTCTCGGCGGCGTTCGCGCCCGCTATCCTTCCGAAAACCATGATGTCGGCGATGGCGTTGCCGCCCAGGCGGTTGCCCGCGTGGATGCCACCGGTCACCTCGCCAGCGGCGAAGAGTCCAGGGATGGCCTTCCCGGCCGCGTTGAGGACGCGCGCCTGCGTGTCGATCGCCAGACCGCCCATCGTGTGGTGGACAGAGGGCGAGCGCGGCGTGGCATAGAAGGGACCCTGCGTGAGTTTGGGCCCGAAGTTGCGCTTGCCGAAATCGGGATCGGCGCCCTTTTCGATGTAGCTGTTATACTTCTCGATCTCGGAGCTGAGGGCGCCGGGGGCCATGCCGAGCTGAGTCTCGAGACCGGCGAGGGTGTCGGCCTTGTAGACGTCATGGTTCTTGATCAGGGTGTCGATATCGTCGCCCCAGCCATTCTTGCCGCCCGGCTGCGGATTGCCCGCCGTGACCTGGTCGCAGATGATGTAGAAGAGGCCTTTGTCCTGCTTGAGCGCCCCGGCGGCGAGAACGTCGCGCTCGGCGTACTCGTTCACGAAGCGCTTGCCCTGGCTGTTGACGAAAACCTGGCTCTCGGCGCTGCCCCAGAGGCCGCCCGCGAGAGAGCCCGAAACGGGGTGCGAGGAGGGCATGAGCTGGATGAAGCCCATGCCTACGAGGTTGGCGCCGGCCTTCTCGCCCATGACGATGCCGTCGCCGGTGGTGGTCGGGGCGTTGGTGGTGGGCATGGTGAGGGGCATCGCGGGCCAGTAGGTGTTATACTTGGCGCGCATTTCCGGATTGGCGCCGAAGCCGCCGGTGGCCATGACGACGCCTTTGGAAGCCTTGAGCGTGACTTTCGTGCCGTCGACCTTGGTCGCCTTCACGCCCACGACAGCTCCCTTCGCCATGATGAGCTCATCGGCCTTGGTTTCGAGCATGATCTCGACGCCCAGCTTTTTCGCGTTGTCGGCGAGAGTGCCGATGAAGCCGGTGCCCACGGGTTTCGCGCTACCATGGGTTCTGGGCCAGAGGGCGCCGAGAACGGTGCTGATTTCTTTTTTAAAAGGGAGCCCGAGAGACTCGAGCCACTGCATGGCCTTGGGGGAGTTCGTCGTCAGCGTCCGCACGAGCTCGAGGTCGCCGTGGATGGCGTTGCCCTTGAGGTCGACGCGCTTGCCGCCGAAATAGGTCTGCATCACGTGGAGCTCGACGGAGTCGAAGAGCTTGTCGGAACCCGAAGCGATATAGGCGCGGATCTGATCCTTGAGGATCCTGAGGGTAGAACCATACTCGCCCACCGAAGCCTCGTCGATGTCGAGGAAGGACTTGAGGTCGCCCAGAAGGGGCGCCGTCATCTTGACCGCATCCTGTCGCGAAGAATCCACGGCGTTGTAGGCGCCGCCCGCCCTGATCGTGTTCCCGCCGAGGGCGGGGGCCTTTTCGATAAGGATGACCTTGGCGCCCTTTTCCGCCGCGGATACGGCGGCCGCGAGGCCGGCGCCGCCGCCGCCGATGATCACCACCTCCGTCGACTTCTCGACGGCGGCGCCGGCTGCCTTCTTCGCCTCGGCCTGTTTGCCCATAAGCGCCTCGACCGAACCGCCCGCCTGCTTCACGCAGTCGGCCACGGCGCCGAGTATGGCCTCGCTCGTGAGCGTGACGCCCGACACGACGTCGATGGCGAGCGACTGGCTCTTGACGATGGCCTCGGGCACACGCGCGATCGCCGTATCGCTGATTCCCGGCGTCTCGCCGTGCTTCACGACCTCGACCTTCTTGATCGCGTCGGCCGAAAAGGTAACCTTCACCGCCACGGGGCCGTTCTTGCCATTCGCCTCAGCCGTGTAAGTCCCCGCCTTGAAAGCGGCCGCCTTGGCCGTTTCGGGCTTGGTCGCGCAGGCGACGATGGACAGGACCGCCAACGCGCAGACGAGGGCGAGGGCGGCGCCTTTCATGATCTTTTTCATTCCAACTCCTTGTACGCGGGATCCGGCGACGCGAGGCCCCGTCAAGGGCGCGTTGCCGCGCCAAAAGACCGGTCTCTTCGATGCTCGGACCCGTACAAGTGTTGGATGCTAAAGCGTGGGGTAACCACGCGGTCAAGCGATAAAATATTATTTTATCGAAAAACCCAGAGAAATGTAGTAAAGCCTTCCCTTCTCCGTTTCGCAGAAAGTGGCGAGAAGACCGGTAAGATCGCTCGCGATCTCGGCGCCCAGCGATTCCGCCATCTCGAAGATGCCGTTGAGGTCGCTCTTCCTGAGCGAGAAAGGATCGTAGGTGGCCACGAGGGTACAGAGATTCTTCGCCTTCGCGAAAAAGGAAACCGGGGGGCTGAGGTCGAAATCGAAAGCCTTCGCCCATTCCTCGCGCACGCCGACGCCGACGGACACGGGAAGCCTGTCCACGGCGGGGTCGACGAGGCTCTCGCGGGGCACGTTGAGGGCGACGCAGGTGTATTGGGGATGGGTCATCCACTGATCCAGGACGCGGAGCGCGGCGCGGCTCCGCTGCCCGCCTTCGCCAAAAAGAATGAGACGATAAAGATTGAAGACTTGCTCCGCCCCGCGCAGCTCCACCCGGCCCATGCGCGAAGGGATGGCGGCAAGCATTTCCCTTTGCTGGCGCGCCCGGGCGAGATTGAGCCTGAGCGACTCCAGCTCGGTCTCGATGGCGATTTCGTGCTGGGCGTAGAGCCTGGCCTGTTCCTCGACGCAGGAGTTGGCCTTGTCTATGATGGCCGGTATGGGCAGCTCGAGTCCGCGGCAAATCCTCGTCAGGAGCATGTCCACGGCGCTGGCCGCCGAATATTTGCGGTAATTGTTCAACGCCACCCCTTCGGGCGCGATGATACCGCGATTCACGTAATGTCTCAGGGTTTCGCCGGTGACGCCGGTCAGTCTGCAGAACTCCCTGGCGCCGAAACTCGTCTTATCCATTCCGTCCGGTTATCCTTTCCTTGAAAAGACTAATAGCCGCGTCGAGTATAGTCTTTTCCGTGAAAAGGCTTCAATGAGGCGGCGCGGGGCCTGTTTTCGCGGGTCCCGCGATGCCTCACTCCCAAACCCGCTACTCCGCCCTGAACCTCCCGCTATTCCTGAGCATCCTGGACTGCGAGCCGGTGGCCGCCAGCCACGCGACGACAAAGGCGACGACGGTTCCCGCCGACACGGCGGCCGTGGATGCCGCGCTCGCGTATCCGGACATGTTCGTCAGCATGCGGAGGGCCGCCGCCGTGTGGCAGAGGCCGAGGACCAGGGGCAAGCCGAAGGCGAGGGCGTTTTGGATGGCGAGGGATCTGCCCACGACGCCATCCTCCGCCCCAAGCTCGAGCAGGATGTGGTAGCGGTCGGCGTCGTCTCTCGCGTCCTCGATAGCCCTGAAGGCGATGGAGGAAAGCGCGGCGAGGATGAAGGTGGCGGCGAGAAGAGCGCCGATGAACTTGAGCACCCCATAGATTCCCGCCTGTTCCTCGAGGACGGACGCGCGAACCACGAGCCAGGGGCCTTCCTTCGACTCGTTCTCGACAAGGAATGAGAAGGCGGCGGCGGCTTCCCTTTGCCGTTCCGGCGACACGTTCGTCCAGGCGACGGTGGTGGTGATAGGCGATCCGTCCTCGCCGCCGCGCAAGCTTCCCCAACCTTCATCGTCGAGAAGGACGGAAGCGCCGGAGGCGTAAATCGAAAGCGGAGGCAGGCTTTCCCCTGGAAGGAGGTCGACATCCGCGACCTTCTCGCCCGCGCGGAGCTGGATGCTGGCGTACTTTGTCTTTCCGCCATTCTCGGCGGGATCGGAGTATCCCGCCTTCCCTGAGCCGAGCGCTGGCGTTTTCTCCCCAAGAGCGAGCGCGAGGGGCGTCCAGGTCGAAAGGGGAAAAACCCTGACGGTCCGAACGGCTTCCCCGTCCACGTAGACTTTCGCGCGGAACGAGGAAATCTCCATACGCCGGGCATCCGCGCCGAGGAAGGCGTCGATCGACGCGGCAGCGGCGAGTCCCGCTTTCTTCCCATCGGCCTGGTAGGTCAGCTCGAGGGGTTGGGGACAGAGATGTCGGGCGACGAGGTCGTCCCTGGCGTCCAGGGTGACGACGGCGCCAAGGGCAGTGGCGGCCGTGGCCACGAGGACGGCGCCGAAGGCGTATACCTTGTAGTTGCGCCTCGACCTGAAGGATACCTGAGCCCAGGCGACGAGGCCGGCCGCGTCCACGTCCGCCGCCAGCGCCCGCTTCTTCCTCGACGCGGCGATCCAAGCCGGTAGGAGGGAACTGAAAAGAAAGAAACTTCCCGCGACGGTGGAGACGAGAACGGGAAGGATGAACCGCCCCGCGGACGCGCCTTTCCAGAAGAGGGCGATGCCGTAGCCGGCCCCGATGAGCGCGAGACCGGCCGCCGCGCCGAAAAAACCGGAGCGCAGCTTCGCCTCGGGCTCCTTTTTGGCCCTGAAGAGGGTCGCGAGATTGGTCCGATACACGTCCAAAACGGCGCGCAGGCTGGCGACCAGCCATTGACCGGCGCAGGCGGCGAAAGCGATAGCCGCGCAGGAAACGCCGAATTGAAGGGGCACCGCCCGCCGCTCCGACATCATAGCCGCGAGAATGAAGGAAAAAAGGCGAAGAAAGAGGGCGCCCAGGCCCAGCCCCGCGACGAAGGAGGCGAGTGAGGCGACGCCCAATTCCAGCGAGAGTATCCCCGCCGCCTTGGAGCGCCTCATACCCAACAGGATCCAGGAGGCGATTTCCCTCTTTCTTCCCAGCAAATAATGCTCGGCGTAAAACCAGCCGGAACCCACCGCGAAGAAAGCGATCACGACGCTCGCGGCGTTGAAGACTCCGCGTACGTTGGCGTAGGCGCCTTGCGCGTCTTGAAAGCGCGGGGACGAACCCGCCGCGACGAAGATGGTGAGCGAGACGACGGCGAAGGTCGTCGAAGCGAAGAGAAGGGCCGCGTCGCCTAGCCTTCTCCTCGCCGAGGCGAGGAGAAGGGGAACAAGCCCGAGGGGGGCATCGTCGGAGTATCTCATCGGAGCGCCTCGTCGGCGGCGGCCTGTGCCGCCAGGATGCGCTCGAGAAACTCCTTGCGGTCGGCCGTCCGGTTCACCGTCGTGAGAGGTCTGCCGTCGCGCAGGAAGACGGCCCTGTCCGACCAGCTCGCGGCGAAAGAATCGTGGGTCACCATGAGGATGGCGCTTCCACGCTCCTCGTTGAGCGCGCGGAAACGTTCGAGCAGATCGCGGGCGGAGCGGGAATCCAGGGCTCCCGTAGGCTCATCGGCGAGGAGGAGGCTCGGGCCGAGCACGAGCGCCCTGGCGGCGGAAGCCCTCTGGCGCTGCCCGCCCGAAGTCTCGACCGGATAGGCGTCGAGGATGTCGGCGATGCCGAGCGCGGAAGCCAGCTCAGCCACCCGCGCCCTGGCCTCGATCGCTGGCGTCTTGTCGAGAGCGAGGGGAAGGAGAATGTTCTCCCGCACGGTCATGGTGTCGATGAGATTGGAGTCCTGAAAGACAAAGCCGATGTGTTTGCGCCTGAATGTGGCCAGGTCGCCGCCCGAGCGCGGATTCTCTCCCCTGAAGAGGATCTCGCCGGAATCGGGCGAATCGAGAAGCGCGATCATATTGAGAAGCGTCGACTTGCCCGAGCCCGAAGGCCCGAGGATGGCGACGAACTCCCTCTCTTCGATATCGAGCGAAGCTTTGTCGAGAGCACGTCTCGCGGCGGCGCCGAAGCGCGAGCCGTAGGTCTTGGATATAGCGCGCACCGTCAGGATCGACATGATGCATGTACCTCCGAAAAATTCTGTCTGCGGGGATGATACCGGCTCGCGCGCCGCCTATCCATCGAAGAGTCTTACATTTCGCGGGTTTCGGCTTACGGCGCCGTAAGCTTTGTCGACGCGGGCATCTCGACGCGGAAAACCGTCCCGGCGCCCCCTGGCCCCGACGAAAGGGAAAGGCGCCAGCCGAGACGATTCGCCGCGAGGCCGGCGAGGTAGAGGCCGTAGCCGCTCGCGTCGGGTCCTTTTTCCTCGCCGGCCGAGGCCATGCGTCCGGCGCTCCCCGTGGCCGATGGGCCGAAAGCTGCCGCCGCGTCATAGTCGTTCATACCCGGACCATCGTCCGCAATTTCCACGGAGGCGACGCCATTGATAAGACTCATCCTCACCTTCACCGAAGCGGCCGCGTACTTGCCCGCGTTCGAAAAAGCCTGATCGAGGATGAAACCGAGCCAGGAGGGGTCGGTATCGGTGACGCAGCCGCCTTCCACCGACACGGCGACTTTTCTGGCGATGAATAGGCGCCTGTGCTTCCGCAGCGAGGCGCGGACGGCTTCGGCGACATCGACCTCGCGTTGGGCGATCGATCCCGCCTCGAAGTCCACAAGCCTGATCCTTCCCATGATCCTGTCTATGACGCGGCAGAGTTCGTCGATTTCGGCTCGAAGATCGGCGGTGGAAAGATCGGCGCCATCGCGCTCGGCTCGATCGGCCAGGAGGTTCAAGGCCGTCGCTGGCGTCTTCAAGGCGTGGACCGAGGCGAGATAGGCTTCGAGTTCCTCGCGGAGCCGGGAATCGGAGGCTTCGAGACGTCTCGCGGCCTCCGCCCTCTCAGCCTTCGCCACCGCTGCCCAGAGCGCCTCGCCGGCTCCCGCGGGATGGGGCAGGGCCGCTTCCAGGGGAGAGCGCGTCGCGGCCGAGGCGTCGCGGCCGAGGGTTCGGAGCCGCAAGGCGCGTTTTGTTACCACAATCGTCGCAAACACGATAACCAGGAATCCCGAGTACCAGAGATCGGCGGTCGCGACGCGATTTTCCGGATCGAGGACGACCACGCCGAGGACGAGGGCCGCGGGGAATATCGTCAACGCGGCGACGGCGCAAAGGTCGGCGGCGAGACGACGCCGAACAGTACCCGACGCCTCGCGGTCCAAAAGCCCGCGGCCGGGGTTTATGACGCCGGGCTTCACGGTATGCGGTAGCCCCCGCCCCGCACCGTCTCGATCGCGCCGCGCGCGCCCAGCTTCTCGAGGCTGTCGCGCAGCCTCGAGACATTCACCGTAAGCGTGTTGTCGTCCACGAAAACATCCTCGCTCCAAAGAGCGTCCATGAGCTCCGCCCTCGACATGACCCTTCCGTCCGCTTCCATGAGGCGGGCGAGAAGGAGCGTCTCGTTGCGCGTGAGCTGGAGCGATTGGCCGCCGAGACTCGCGACGCTCCGCTCCCTGTCGAGAAGGAGACCATCGCGCTCAAGGTGGGCGGCGGTGTCGGGAGCCCAGACATAGGCGCGGCGGAGAAGAGCCTTTATCTTCGCGATGAGGACTTCGGAATCGAAGGGTTTGACGAGCCAGTCGTCGCCGCCCGCGGCCAGGCCGCGCGCGATGTCGGAGGGTTGGGATCGGGCCGTAAGAAAAAGGATGGGCGCTCTCGTCGCTTCCCTTAGGCGCCCGCACCACTCGAACCCATCGAGCCGAGGCAGTCCTACATCGAGAACGACCAAATGGGGGCGCAGCCTCGCGGCCTCCGCTGCGAAGTCAGCGGTCGGCGCGGGCGCCGCGACTTCCCAACCCCAGCGAGCCAGCAGATCGGCCACGAGAGACCTGATATTCTCTTCATCCTCGATCACCATGATGCGGAACGTCTCCATACCCCTTCACCTCACCGGAAACTGGATTTCGGTCACGAAGCGCGACGAAGCCGCGGAATGGCCGGCCGCGGAGGCGCTTGCGGCAGCGTCCTCGAAGCCGCCCCCAACAACGCCACCTCCGGCGCCCCCAAGCCCGCCCGTCTCGAGATATATCTCGCGCGCCGGTCCCGCCTGTTCGAGTCCTCGCCGATTCATATAGTCCACCAGCGCCTGGTAGGATACCCAAAGCTGATCGTAAATCCCGGGATGAATGATCGAGACCACACGCCCTCCCCGCAGTAGTCGGTCCTTTACGCCTTCAGGTGGCATCCGGCTCGGTACTCCGTCTGACGGAATTCGAGGCCCCTCCCCGCCGGAACCGCCCGAATCGGCGAGGGAAACCGACAACGGCAAGCAGACCTCGATATCGGCTCCCTCTTCCATCGGCTGATCGTCGTGGTAGAGGGAAAAGGGTGGCCCCGCCATCAAGGCTCCGCAGGCGTTCAGCAGGCGAGACAGCGCGCCGCCCACCTCGGCGTAACGCCCGCTAAAACGTATGGAGGCGATCGTCTGGTCGGGCACGAACTTTTCGGCGACAGGACAGGGGCGCAGGAGGGGCAGGGATTCGCTGTTCACGAAGGCGGCGAGCTGGTCGCGACTTTTTTCCATGATGGCCAACTGGCCTTCCACTTCGGCCAGTTTTTTCCGCAGAAGTTGGAGAACGCTCACATCCTTCTGTTTTCCGGCTAGAATATCGCGGATCTCGCCCAGGGAAAAATTCAGGTCTTTCAGGCGGGATATGGCGCGCACGCGGGAAAGGCACTCCTCATCGTAATAGCGGTAGCCAGAAAAAGCGTCCACGCGGCCCGGTTCGAGAAGTCCAATCTCGTGGTAGTAGCGCAGGGTCTTGATCCCCAGCCGCGAGATTTTAGAAAAATCGCCAATCAGGTATTCCACGGTGACGCCCCCGCACGCCGCCCCCACTATACATCAAAACCAGCCGCTCATGAACGCCCTTGTCGCCCTCCCTAGATCGGCCGCCTTCACCGCCCCTGCCTTCGCCGAGTGATAGACTTCATCGCCGCCTTCCTCGCCGACGTCAACCGGCTAACATCATCGCCGACCGGCGGCCTACAGAAGCAGCCCGAATGCCCTCTCCTCGATATCGGCGATCTGGATCATCAATTCGGGCGCGGCGCCTTCAAAGACATCGAAGGCCCCCGCCTCGCCCAGGACCGCCCCCGTGGCGACCTCGGTCAACGCTCCTATGAGGGCGCCGCTTTCCCGCAGCAAGTCCGCCGCCTTGCCCCAGGCCGGTCGGTCGAGACGTCCGGCCAATGCCGCCAGTTCCCTCGAGAACCTATCCCTGATCCCGCGATGGGGATCATCGTAGCCGAGCGGATAGGGCAGAAGCCGCTGAGGAGGGTTGGGCACCACGCTGCATGAAAAGGTGACGAGGTAACGCAGGGACTCGACACACCGCGCCTCGCTCAATTCCGGCTTCCAGAGCGAAAATTCAGCGGCCGCCTTCCTCATGCCGCGCAAGCCCATGAATCCCGCGGGCGATTCAAGGAAGAGTTTGGCCCTCTTCCGCAGCCCTTTCGCCGCGATCTCATCCGGCGAGGCGATCGCCTCGCCGAATTCGAAGCTGTGAAATGTGTTTCTCTTCCCGAGACCGGGAACGCTGACGTTCCAAGCCTGGCGCAGCTCCTCGAGCGGCAACGCTTGGACCTCGGCCACGCCGTTGTCCTGGATGAGCGCCTTTCCTCCCGCCTCATCGTAGCCCACAAGGGTGACGAAGTGGTGGGGGATGTGGTAGCGGTGGTAAAACTTGGGATAGTAGCGCAGGTGGAACATATCGAGAAAGCCGAGGATGGGCGGCAAGCCGCGGTCCACCGAATCCCTGGCCTCACGCCAGGCCTCGTCGAAGGGCAGTCCCTCCGAGCGCCTCAGCCTGAACCCCATCACGTCGGCGAGAAACTCATACTGGGAGGAACCCACGCCGTCTCCCCAGCCTATCATCCTCGGCGCCGGCGCCATGTTTCGCTTCAGGTAGATGAAGCCGATATTGCTCATATCCATAAGGAAGAAACCGGGCAGGCGCAGCCCCGTTTTCCACTCGTACTGATCCTCCAGGCCGTTGATGGGACAACAGTAATCCAGGACCTTGTGCGGCAGACCGATCTTTTTCATCGCTTGTATCTCCTTTCGGAAGAGCCTAATCCATCCAGCGACTGGAGGGTCAAGGAGATTTTATGGAATTCGGGCGGTGAGGCGGATTACGCCACCTATTCGGGACGAATCTTTTTTCACGCGATGTTTCAGGCGGGAAGAGTCGCGAAATTCTTTCGCCAATTCGGAAAAACGCCCGTTCCGTCATCAAACCGATCGCGTAGTGATAGAATTTCAGTCTCGAACCGAGTGTCGGCAGAACAAGACGGTTACAGCGCAAGGATTTGGCCAGGCGGATCACCCGTCGTATAATGCTGATCGTTTCGGTCGGCGTTGACATGTCCGGAACGCTGGTTATTTGTTCGAGGGCAAATCGGCACAGGAGGTGGACTCTCAGCGAGGAAGCGACAGTCAGCGATACCTCGCCATTGTATTTCTCCATGAAGGACGCGGAGTCAAAGCCGAAAAACAGCCCGGAAAGCTGAAGAGCCTGGGCGAAGATCACACCGAGACCCATCTCGCCGGCTCTCCGGATCAGGGCACTCCAGTCCGCATACTCCTCGCGCCCGAGAAGGATGGCCAGATCGAGAAGCCAGCGCAGCCTGAAGAAGCCGTGTACTCCCCCGTGATAAAGCAAGTGCAGAAACTGATCCTCTCGCGACAGCACGGGTACGGTCATGGCGTCCAGGTCGGCTCTGCCGCGACACGATATCGCCGTAGAGCAGTTCGGAGAGCGGCGCTCCCTTGACCACAAGGAACCGTATGTCCGCGCCATCGAAGTCCGCGGAAACGCCGGCCAGCTCAGCCTTCTGGCGCAGGGCAGCTAGGCAGTTTCTTGTATTCATGGTCTTCATCTGGCGCATAACGTCGGCCGGGACGATTCCCTCAGGCATTCGCGCCAAAACCTTGTAGACGAGGGGATAGACGCGATGTTCGTAGGCATAGGCGACGAATCGCTGCCAGTCGATTCCTTCTCGCGGGCAATCCCGCAGGGCGGTTTCCGCCTTCGGCCGCGCGAGATATCCATTCCGGCCACCGAAGACGGCTTCGCTCGTCACCAGCGCCAGCAGCGAAAGCTCGGGAGACATGGCAAAACTCTCGGGACTCACGCCAATTCCCCGTAATCGAGCATTTTACGCAACCAGCCACGGGGCTGCGCGGTGAGAGAGTCATAGGCGCCGGTTTCGACGATCCTGCCGCCGTCAAGGACGACTATCCGCGATGCGCGCTTTATGGTGGAAAGACGGTGGGCGATCACAAGCACCGTGACCTGGCCTTCCAGTTCAGCCACCGCCTTCTGGATCCGGTATTCGTTTTCGTTGTCCAGGGCGCTCGTGGCCTCGTCCAGGACGAGGAATTCCGGATTCCTCAACAGTGCCCGCGCCAGAACGATGCGCTGCCTCTCCCCTCCCGAAAGCATGACACCCCGGTCGCCCACCACCGTGTCCAGGCCCTTGGGCAGGGCAAAGACGAAATCCGCCGATGCCTTCGTCAGGCTTTCCTCGACGCGGGTCTGGTCGGCCCCCGGATTGAAACGCAACAGGTTTTCGCGGATGCTGCCGTCCAGGAGGAAAGGATCCTGCGGCACATAGCCGATGCAGCTCCGCCATCTGTATCGCTCGCCCTCCCCTATATCGCGGCCATCCACCAGAACCTTGCCCTCCTGAGGCAAGAGGAGCCCTGTCAGCAGGTCGGCGAGGGTGGATTTGCCGGCGCCCGACCGCCCCACCAGCGCCGTCATCGTCTTCGCGGGTATCCTGAGGTCGATATCGCGCAACGCGAACGCGCCTGCCCCGGAGTACGCGAACGTGACCCCGTGGCACTCTATCGCGTCCGAAAGCGGCAGTGACTCGCGGCCGGCCGCCGTCCCAGAACCCCCACCACGCGCGCCGCCAACGTCATCCTCTCGATCGGTCCCGCCCGCGCCGCGCTCGGCATGGGCGTCGAACTCAGCCATCTGGGCGCTATAGGCGGCGAAGGAAGGAAGCATCGCGGAAATCTGTTGAACCGCCACCTGGAAACCGGAAAAGAGCGGCCAGAGCCGCGCGAATATGTAGATCATCATGATCAGCGCCGGCGCCGCAAGCCCGGCTACCTCAATGCTGAAAAACATAAAGAGACTGACGAGAACGGCCGCCCCGGTCTTGTATACGAAGTCGGGCCTGGACTGCAGCCGCGCGAAGTCGACTAAATTGTCGCGGAGTCGCTCGCAGAGTCCGGAAAAAGCCTCGGTCTGTCCGGCTTCTATGCCGTATATTTTGACTTCCTTGAATGCGCCGAACTGCCCGCCAATGCTGCCCTGGAGCTCCCGGTTGAATTTCAGGAGATCCTGCCCGAGCTTCCGGGCCCTTTTCGCCGAGGAATTCGTATAGAGGAAAAAAAGAGCGCCCGCGGCCACGACGGCCAAGGTCACCTTGGTTGAGACCAGCAAGGCTATGCCTAGCTGGATGACGGCGACCGTCACCTGGGCGATGAGGCGCAGGAAAAACACGGCCCCCGAGCTTATCCGCCCGATCTCCACGGTCAACGCATTGGTGAAATCGGATTTCTTGCGGGTCAACATGTATTCCCACTCGGCGTGGGCCGAACGGCCGAAAAACTGGGTCCGCAGATACGCCGTATAGCCGTTGGTGACGGCGGAGTCCACAATGGCGGAAGCTCGCCCCGCCAGCGTCTGGAGAACGACAAGGCAAGTATAGATGAGAAGGACGAAAATGAGTCTGATCGCGGGCGAGAAGTTCCCAAACAGCCCGCCAAGGATTCCCATGAAACCGCCCGAGGAGGGGGTGAGACCGGCCACCGACAGGAGGGGCACGATCAGAAGCAGGCCCGCGCCTCCCATGAGGCCGTTCGCCACGGTCAGGAGGACGCTCGCGATGAATCTTTTGCGGTCGCGGCGATACAAATCGCCGACGAAGCTTCCGAAAAGGGGCATTCCGCTATTCTACCAGCGATAGGTGGCGATGCGCCACAGGGAACATCAAAAAAGGACATATGTATCTCAGGTGCGTAATCTCCGCGTCTCAAACACGAAAGTCAGACCTAAGCTACCCTAACGTCCGGTCTTCGGCAGATACCTAGCATAGAGATCGAAGGGTCCCATGGCATGGTATCGTTTTCCTTGGCTCCGGTGAACCGGCATTTGCCGAACGCTTTCATGAAGGCTTCGGCTTCCCCGCATTGTATTGCCTTGTCTCTATAATAAATACCGCAAATCGCGTCTGATGCATCACCCCTCATGACCGAACATCGACACTACGGTGAACAGGCCCATGGCCTCGCCCCCGGTAACGATCATGTCGCCGCAGCGCAGCCAGGCGTGGGCGCTCAACTCCCTTTCATCGCCCCCGCCGCCCTTCGCAAGCCCCAGGTACAGTGTGGTGGCAAGCCTCCGCCGCCTGAGCATTTTCTGCGCGGCCATGGCCTGAGCCAGGCATTTGCACTCCCAGGGAAGATGCCGCGCGGCGATGCGCACCGCGCGGGCCACGGCGACGCAGACACGGCGCGACCCATCGGCGAGGGGCGTTTCATCCGTCTTCGCCATGTGCGTTCCCAGGGAAGGAGCGACGTGTCTGAAAGGGAGGGCCTTGATAGCCAGCGCGGCAAGTCCCAGCCTGAAGGAAGCTTCGATTAGCAGGCGGCGGCCCGACCGCATGGAGAGAAAGCGGAAAAAAAATCGGACCGGTCCGGTTCCCACGGCGCTGCGTCCCATAGTGGCCTTTCGCGGGAAAACCCGAGTCCGCCGGCCTGAGCATACGGTGGGCGAGGGCTTCATCTCATGAGAGCCCATTGAAATCGGCCATCACTATATCGCGCAACTCACCGATCGTGTTGCCGGACGTTTTCCGCGTTATGCGACTTACTTGCACCGTCGACGCGAGCCTCGAACACTGCATGAAATGCGGCACCTGCACGCCCAGATATTTCGCGAACCACAGTCGGTACGTGTTCTTCGCAAGCGTTAAAAATTTCTCGGTTCCCGAAAGCCGTTCAATGGTCGCATTCCTGTCCCCAGGAATATTTTCAGCCAGGACAAGTTCATACACGACGGCCAGGGGGGAGGATTCGGACCGATACGATACAGGCACGGGTCGGTAGTATTTCTTCCCGTCACGCGCCGGGACGAACTTCAGGTTTCCCGTATCGATCTCGAGAAGATCGGCGCTATCCTTCCATAGTTTCTGTTGGGGGTATGAGGGGTAGACGATCGGCGTGTCGGAGCCGCAATGGATGGAGCAAACATCGTCCGAAAGCATCCTGCACCCAGCGTCAAGAAAGGCCGCGGCCAGCGTGCTCTTCCCCGCGCCGCTCTTTCCTGTGAGGATGAAACAGCGTCCATCTGGAAAGCTCAAGGCGCTTCCATGCAAGGGCAGGAATCCGCGCTGGAACAGGAGCGCCCCGAATACGGAACCGAGCAGATACTGCCTGGAGCCATCCCCCTCCGGGTCGGTTTCCCCATTCAGTTGCACGACGATCCGGCTGCCATCCGTCAGGTAAAAAGAGCCGAATTTTTTCGTGTGCATGAGGAACTCGCGTTGAGTAGCCTGAAATCGGGTTTTCCCGATGATAGGGGCGTCCAGTCTGGCGGGCACCGCCCCCAGGAGAATCTCCACTTCGACTTCCCCATCGCCCTGCGATAATCCGGGCAATTCCAGTTCCGAAGAAATGGTGAGGCCGAAGGCGCGGTACTTTTTAAGGTCTTTGTTTTCAGGGATTCCTGCGGACACCTTCGGTGGCCTCCTTCGTGTCGATCACGAGGATAACACGACCCGGCAGTGCCGGCAAGGCGAAGGTTTTCTTAAGCAAGACGCGATGCCGATATATTTTCAGAGCCTCTCGCCCGCTTGCGCCGAAAGCCCATCGCCGCTATTCTTTCCCCATGGAAATCCCATTAACCCTCAAGAAATCGGCCGATGGCCGCGTCAGTTACGGCATCCCCCTCTGGTACAGGATCGCGACCGCGGCGATGCTCCTCCTCATCGCCGGTGGAATCTTCATCGCGGGCGGCCCGCCCAGCCTCATCGCCTGGATCATCCTCGCCCTCCTTCTCCTCGGCCTCGCCTACGAGGAACGCTGGGTCGTCGATCCACAGGCCAGGCTCGTCCGCTACTTTTCCGGATTCTGGCCGATCGCCCGCGCCATGAACATCGGATTCGACGAAATCGACGAATTCTGCCTCTCCGCCTTCGCCCGGGGCACGGTGCCAGGCTCCGCCGAAGAGGAAAAAGACAAGGAAAAGGCCTTCGCGATGATGAAGGGCAAGGACACCAACGACATGAGCAAAAGCGCCTTCCAGAAGTGGACGGGACATAAGCCTTACATCAACCTCCTGCTGAAAACGAAGTCGGGAGAAACCTATCTCGTGAACACCCTTCCCGCTCGCCGCGGGGGACGTCTCAACAAGGCCGCTCAAATGCTCGCCGCCTCATCGGAAAGCCGCTACACCGAACCGAACGTCTGAATAAAAAAGGCCGCCCTTTCCGGGACGGCCTCATCGATCCAAAAAAAACCACGTTATGCGGGCTTATGGTACAGGAAGCACGCCACCTGATGGCCCGCTTCCGTCTCCTGGAGCTTGGGTCTGTATTGCTTGCAGACATCCATGCGCTTCGAGCACCTGTCGTAGAAGTAGCAGCCCGGCCGCTGTTTGTCCGGCGATGGCACGTCGCCCGTGAGGATGATGCGCTGACGCTTGGCCTCTATCTTGGGGTCGGGGATGGGCGCGGCCGAAAGCAGGGCCTGCGTATAGGGATGCATCGGGTTCCTGTACAGATCCTTCGAGCCAGAAATCTCGACGATGAGGCCGAGATACATGACCGCCACTCTATCGGAAATGTACTGGATAACCGCGAGGTCGTGGGCGATGAAGAGATAGGTGAGCCCGAATTCCTTCTGCAGATCCTTGAAGAGGTTGAGGATCTGGGACTGGATGGAGACGTCGAGGGCCGAAACGGGTTCGTCGCAGAGCATGAGCTCGGGTTTCAGGGCGAGGGCGCGGGCTATGCCGATTCTCTGCCGCTGGCCGCCCGAGAACTCGTGCGGATAGCGATTCTTGAAGAAGCGGGAAAGCCCCACGCGCTCCATGAGGTGCTCGACCAGATCGTCGCGCTCCTGGCCGCTCACGCTTAACAAACCTCGCTGCTGGAAGATGCGGATTGGCTCCCCAATGATGTCGCCCGCCGTCATGCGCGGGTTGAGCGAGGCGTAGGGATCCTGAAAGACCATCTGCATATTCTTGCGCGCGGCCAGCAGATCGATGGCGCTCATCTTGGTGAGGTCCTTGCCTTTCAGCCACACTTCGCCCGCGGTCGGCTTGTAAAGCTGGGCGATAGCCCGCACGGTCGTGGATTTTCCGCAGCCGGACTCACCCACGAGGCCGAGAGTCTCGCCCTTCTTTATCTGAAAGTCTATCCCGTCCACCGCGTAGATATATCCCTTCTTCCTCGAAAGGAAGCCCCCCTTGGTGGGGAAGTGCATTTTTAGCCCCTTCACGTCGAGGAGTATTTCTCGATCACTCATTTCTTTTCCTCCGAATAGAGCCAGCACGAGACGGCGCGGCCGTTTTCGAGGCGGGCGGATGCCGGATACTTCTTTTTGCAGATTTCCATCGCCTTTTCACAACGCGGATAGAAGGGGCAACAATCGGGAAGATCGATGACATTGGGCGGCTGACCTTGGATGGAATAGAGGCGCTCGGAATTTTCCCGGTCGAGTCGGGGAACCGAGCGGATGAGGCCAATGGTGTAGGGATGCTTTGGATCCTCGAAAATGACGTCCGTCGGCCCGCGCTCCACGACGCGCCCAGCGTACATGACGCAGAGGGTGTCGCACATGCCGGCCACGACGCCCAACGAGTGGGTGATAAGAATCACGGCTGTGCCCAGCTTCTTGGTGAGCTCCTTCATGAGTTCGAGAATCTGCGCCTGTATCGTGACGTCGAGCGCGCTCGTCGGTTCGTCGGCGATCAGTATCTCGGGGTTGCAGGAGAGGCTCATGGCGATCATGACGCGCTGGCGCATGCCGCCTGAGAATTGATGCGGATACTGGTCGATGCGCTTTTCGGGAGCCGGGATGCCCGCCAGTTTGAGCATTTCTATGGCCTTCGCCTTGGCCGCGTCCTTGTCCAGCCCCTGGTGGAGGACAATCGTCTCGATCATCTGGGTCGAAACTCTCAGGAAGGGATTGAGCGAGGTCATCGGATCCTGGAAAATCATCGAAATCTTGTTGCCGCGGATCTGGCGGATTTCCTTGGGCGGCATCTTGAGAATATCCTTGCCGTGAAAGAGGATTTCGCCGCCGGCGATCCTGCCTGGAGGCATGGGAATCAGGTTGATGATGGAGAGGTTGGTGACGCTCTTTCCGGATCCCGACTCGCCCACGATGCCCAGGGTTTCTCCCATGCGGAGATCGAAACTCACGCCGTCGACGGCTTTCACGAGGCCTTCGTCGACGGTGAAATAGGTTTTCAGGTCTTTGACCTGGAGGATGACTTCTTCGGTCATTGCGCGCTGCTCCTTGCTCAGGTTCGATTCTTGCTCTGCGGATCCAGGGCGTCGCGGAGACCGTCGCCCAGGAAATTCATGCAGAACAGGAACAGGGTCATCTCGATCGCGGGCGCCAGGAGCTGCCACGGATAGAGTTCCATCGTATTGGCGCCCTCGCTGACGAGGGAGCCCCAGGAAGAGAGCGGCGCCGACACGCCCATGCCGAGGAAAGAGAGGAAGGATTCGCTCATGATGAAACTCGGCAGGGAAAGACTGGTGAAGACGATGATGACGCCAAGGGCGTTGGGTAAAAGATGGCGGAAAATGATCCTTCCGGGACCGGCGCCCATCGAACGGGCCGCCTCGACGAATTCGGAGTTTTTCAGGCTTATGATCTGGCCGCGCACGACGCGGGCGATCGTAAGCCAGGAGACGAGGGCTATGCCGATGAAGAGGATGACGACGGAACTCTGCCCCTCCTTCCTAAATAACGCCATCAGGATGATGACGATGAGCATGTAGGGGAGCCCGTACATAATGTCCACGAAACGCATGATGAGATTGTCGAACCAGCCGCCGATGTAACCCGATATCGCGCCTATGATGACGCCCACGAGCACGGCGGTCAGAGTGCCAATTAAGCCAACCATCATGGAGATGCGAGCGCCGTATATTGTCTTGGAGAGCATGTCGCGGCCAAGATAATCGGTTCCGAGGATATAGACCTTCTTGTTGTCCGGATTCGTGTCCATCTCGGCTTTCATGGTTTCGATATCGGCGAGCGCGCGCTCGAGATCCGGCTTCAGGCTGTCCATTCCATCGTTGATCCTCTCCTGGAGGAGCTTCGCATGGTCCTCGATATTTCCGAGAGCAATCTGCCCCGCCGGTTTGAAAGAGGGAGGGAGATTTGTATGTGTTAGAACCTGGACCCTGTAATCGTGGAAAGGGAGCAGAGGGGCGGCAATCGCGATGACGGCGTAAAATATGACCACCCACAGGCTTGCCAGGGCCATCTTGTTGCGACGAAGCCTTTTCCATGCGTCCGCCCAAAGCGAGATCGGCCTCATCTGCTGATTGAATTCGTTTACGGCTTTTCCTGGTTTTCGCGTCATGTCCGGTTCCTCCTCAATTGTACGAGATACGCGGGTCGAGGAACCCGTACACGATATCGACCACGAAATTCATGGTAACGAGTATCAGCGAATACATGATGACTTCCCCCATGATCAGAGTGTAATCCCTGTTGATGGCCGACTGGACGAAGACCCTGCCGATGCCAGGAATGGCAAACACCGACTCGACGACGAGGGACCCCGTAATGATGCCTGAAAAAGCCGGACCAAGGTAGGAAACCACGGGGAGAAGCCCTCCCTTGAGCACATGCTTGCTTATCACGACTCTTTCGGAAAGCCCCTTCGCTCTCGCCGTACGAACATAATCGGAACGCAGCACTTCGAGTATGGAAGCGCGGGAGAGGCGGGCGAGGTAGGCGAAATAGGGGAAAGAAAGGGTGAGCGCGGGCATGATGAGAGTCTTCAAGCCATCCCTACTGGTAATCCAACCGGAAATCGGCAGCCAATGAAGCTTGAGGCCAAAAGCCAGCTGGAGAACGGGTCCGATGACGAAAAGAGGAACCGAAATGCCAACCACGGCAATGGACATGGCCGTATAATCCTGCCATCGGTTCTGTTTCAGGGCCGAGACTATACCCACGCCTATGCCCGCCACAAGCGCCAGCGTCAACGCTATCGTACCGAGCATCATGGAGTTGGGCAGCGTCTGCGCTATCAGCTCATTCACCGATGAATCACGATACCTGAAAGAAGGCCCGAAATCCCCTTTCAGCACGTCGCCCAAATAGCGGAGATACTGCTGTCCCAAGGGTTCGTCCATGTGGTATTTCTTGAGCAGATTCTGGAGCACCTGTTCCGGCACCTTTTTTTCGCTCGAGAAAGGTCCGCCCGGCGCGAACCGCACCAGGAAGAAACTTAAGGTCACGATCACGAACATTGTCGGGATCAAGCTCAAAATTCGACGGATGATGTACTTCGACATCATACCCTCCAAATAGAGAATAGCCTCCCTGAAACAGGGGGATAAATCTATGTCGCCTTTGGGCGGAAAAATAAAAATCCCCTTGATCGGGGCGAAAAAAAACGGGGAAACGCCGGAGCGTCTCCCCGCCCAAGGAAGAAGTATACCCCCCCTTGGAATTTACGGCTAGACCGTTTCTTTTACTTCTTGTAGATGAACTTCGGCGGGTGGAACCCGAGCGGGTTCGGATACCAGCCACCCCACTTGTTGGTGTCGATCATGTCCTGATTGGTGTAATGGTAGATGGGAATAAAAGCCTGATCCTGGGTAAGAAGGACTTTTTCCGCTTCCATCAGCAACTTCATGCGCGCGTCGCCCGTGGCAACGACTGCCCCGGAAATGGCCTTGTCAAAGGCCGGGTTGGAATAGACGCCGTCATTGTTGCCGCCACCGGTGACGAAGAGGTCGAGCATGGTGTTCGGATCCAGATAGTCGCCGATCCAGCCGTGGCGAGCGAAGACATAGTCATGAGAGGAACGCAACGAAAGGAAGGAATTCCACTCCATATTCTGCACCGTGACGTCGATGTTGAGGTTCTGCTTCAGCTGCTGCTGCACGTACTCCGCGATCTTCTTGTGGCCTTCATTCGTGTTATAAATATAGGTTAGGGGAGGGAAACCCTTGCCGTCGGGGTAGCCAGCCGCGGCAAGATATTTCTTGGCCGCCGCAGGATCGAATCCAACGCCCTTCTGCGGGGTGTAGCCTACCATGGCGGGGGTGAATCCATCGGTGGGAATCTGGCCGCCCTTGACGACTTTGTCGATGAGGGTAACTTTGTCAATTGCCGCGGCAAAAGCCTTGCGAACATTGACATCGGTAAACGGTGACTTCGTCACGTTGAAAGACAGGTAATAGGTACCAAAGCGGGCCGAGAGCTGATAGTCCTTGCGGAGCTTGATCTCGTCGATGAGATCGAGGGTGATCCCAGACTGCCAATCGACTGCGCCGGCCTTGAACATCTTGTAGTTGGTGGTGGAGTTGTCGGAAGCCAGATACTTGATGCTCTTGAGTTTCACGTTCTTGGCATCCCAGTATTTCGGGTTTTTCTCGACGAGAACGTAATCCTGGGGCTTCCACTCCTTGAGGATGTAGGCGCCGGTTCCGACATAATTGCCGGGCTTGGTCCAGTTCGTGCCATGCTTATCGATGGCCCACTTGGGCAGCGGCGCAAAAGCGTGGTGGGCGGTCATGCCGACAAAGTAGGCGGCGGGACCGGCGAGGGTGACCTCGAGGGTCTTGTCATCCAGAGCCTTGACGCCGACATCCTCGGCTTTCCCTTTGCCGGAATTGTAGGCGCCAGCGCCCTTCACCACCATGCCGATCATCCAGCCGTAGTCGGACGCGGTTTCGGGGGCAAGCGTGCGGAGCCAGCCGTATACGAAGTCCTGGGCTTTAACGGGAGTACCGTCCGACCAGAGCGCGTTTTTGCGGATCTTGAAGGTGACGGTTAGGCCGTCGGCGCTGGTGGTCCAGCTTTCAGCCATGGCCGGAATACCCTGGCTCGTGCGGGGATCATACACCGTAAGGCCTTCATTCAGCGCAAAGTCGATATTTCCCGACGTTGTATCCGTCATAAGGCTCGGGTCGAGCGTGGCGGGTTCAGCGCCGTTCGCGATGATGAAATCCTGTGCTCCCAGCGATACTACAGCGAGGAGTGCAAGAACTACTAACAGACTCTTTTTCATCAGTGCCTCCTAAAAAAAATGATACTTAGCAAACTATATACCCATGAAAACCGGAATGCAAGAAGTTTCTACGACAGCCCTTTTGCCGCATTGAGCTAGACGAGCGGCTCCCATTCATCTCGGTTTTCTGGTATGATAGTCATGTAAATTACCCACTCCATCGCGCCACGACACGGAATTGTCGGGCGGGAGTGTCAACCAGGAGTCGACCTTGTTCACTTTCAATTCGCCTACCAAACTGGTTTTCGGGAATGGAGTCGCCGATTCGGCGGCCAAGGAAATCGCCGCTATGGGCGCGCGCAAGGTGCTCATCGTGACAGGCCCCGGGAGGACGGCTTCCTCCGAAGCCCTCGGCCTCCTGAAACAGAGCCTGGAAGCGGGCGGCGTCGCCTATTTCCACTACGCGGGGGCCGGGGCCGATCCCTCGACCTCCATGGTGGATGAAGGCGCGGCGCTCTACAGGCGGGAAGCCTGCGACGCCATCCTCGGATACGGCGGCGGCAGCCCCCTCGACTGCGCAAAAGGCATCGGCGCCTCGATCGGCGAAGGCCGGCCCATACGCGATTTCGTCGGGACGGGTCTCGCGCTCGGCGCGAGACCCGTCCCTCCCCTCGTCGCCATTCCGACGACGGCCGGAACCGGTTCGGAAGTGACGAGCGCCGCCGTCTTCACGCTGACGGATGGCCCTCAAAAGGCGAAGAAGGGCATATCGGGGCAGAGCCTCTACCCCCGCCTCGCCCTCGTCGACCCCCTCCTCCAGGCATCCATGCCGCCCGAACTCACCGCGGCGACGGGTATGGACGCGCTTACCCACGCCGTCGAAGCCTACGTGAGCAGGTCGCACACGCCGGTGGCCGACCTATTCTGCCTGGAAGCGATACGGCTCATCGGGGAGAATCTCAAGCGCGCGCACAAGCGCGGCGACGATCTGGACGCGAGGGCGGGCATGGCCCTCGCGTCGACGATGGCCGGCGTGGCGCTGTCACAGGCTGGGCTGGGCATGGTGCACGGCTTCGCACACGCCGTCGGCGCCCTAGTCGGACTGCCCCACGGACTGGCCAACGCGATCATACTCCCCTATGTCATGCAGGCATGCATTCCGGACGCTAGCATCAGGCTCTCCATCATCGGCAAGGCGCTGACGGGACGGCACTCGGCCACGGCGATAGACGCCGTGAGCGCCATGGCGGAGCTGGGTTCCGAGATAGGCATCCCACCGAATCTTTTCAGCGCGGGGGTTTCGGAAGACCTCTTGCGGCCCATCTTCGACGACGCGAAAACTTACAAGCGCAGGCCTCAGAGCCCACATCTCTTCACCGACGAGGAGCTGAAGATCCTTCTCCGCAAGGCTTGGTCGGAGAATATGGCGGGATAAACGCCGGGCCGATGCATAGGCGGCTCTGGCGGCCCAGGGCCGCGGCGAACGTTCAGGGTCGCGACGAGGGGCCGGGGCGAACGCCCCGGCCCCTTTTTACTGAGCCTCGTCGGGGGCCATGGCGGATTGCGAGAGACGCGACCCGGCGGCCGTCTTCTCAACCTCGATGCGCGCGGGGATGCGGGAACGCAGACCCGCCACGTGGGACACGATGCCGATGACCCGCGATCCGCGAATCTTGTCCAGCACCGAAATCGCCCGATCGAGGGCCTCGTCGTCGAGGGAGCCGAAACCTTCGTCGATGAAAACGGCGTCGAGCGAAACGCCGCCGTTCTGGTCGCGGATCGAGTCGGCGAGGCCGAGGGCGAGGCTGATGGAGGTGAGGAATTTCTCGCCTCCCGAGAGGGTTGTCGTAGGACGGTCGAGGCCGGTCCAGGAATCGAGAACGCGAAGCCCAAGGCCTATCTTCCCGCGCCCCGGCGGCCGCCCGGCGCTCTGGCCGTTGGCAAGGCTGGCGGAGGAGCTTTCTTCGGGCTTTAGATAATACCTGCCGTCGGACATCCGCGAGAGATGGATCGAGGCGCGCCTCGTCACCTCCCGAAAATACATCGCCAGCACGAAATTCTTGAAGGGCAGCTGCTTGCCCGAAACCTTGCCGAGCAGCAGTTCGGCGAGGCGATTGAGGGTGCGGCTGCCGGCTTCCAGATCGCCGCGCTGCTTCTGGCGGGCGACGCGGCGCGCGAGCGTTTCCTCGAGGCGGCCGATGGAGAGGCGACAGGCGTCGGAACGCTCGCGCGCCGCGGCATGCGCCGCTCGCGCCTCGCGGTGGGCCGCCTCAAGGGCAGCCAGATCGGGCAATTCCCCGCCGGGAACGGGAAGATCGGCTTCCAGGGAAGCGGCCTTGGCGCGCGCGGCGGCCAGGGACTCCCTGTAGTCGGAAGCCATCCTTTCCTCGGCGGCGAGAACATTGGAAGGAAGCGAGAGAGCCTTTACCTTCGCCACCGCCGGACCAAGGCCGCCGCAGCCGTCGCCTAGAAGCGCCTTCGCCGCCAAAGCCGGATTCAATAGAAGTGATTCGGCCGTCGCCGTATCGCCGCCGGTGACAAAGCCCGCCTGGGAAAGCGACTCGAAGAGGCGCTCGAACTCGGCTAAAAGCGCTTCGAGGGAAACGTCCCTCTCGCGCTCGATTGTCGCGAGTTTCGCCTTCGTCGCCGTCATCCCCTCTTCCCAGCCCGAACACTCGGCCTCAAGCCCTGACTTTTGCTTTTCGAGCGATTCGAGGGTCTTGAGCGCGGCATCGTGCCTGGGCGTTGGGTCTTCCGCGCCCGACTCGCGCTCGGCTTCCTGAAGCAGCGTCCTGCGCTCCACCAGCTTCGCCCTCGCGCTCTCGGCCTCGGCTCGAAGCGCCTCGAGAGCCCCCCTTCTCGCGGCGAAAATTCGCTCGCGGGCAAAAGCCTCGCGCCTTTGCGCCTCAAAACGGGAAGCCCGGGACTTGCCCTCGGCGACAGCCGCGGCGTTCTCGCGGGAAAAGCGCTCGAGGCCCGCCGCGAAGGAGGCCGAAGCCTTTTCGTCCAGGCGGGCCGCCCAAGCGGCGGCTATACCCGTTTCGTCGCCTATTCCATCGGGAAGAAGACCGGCCTTCGACAGCGCCTCGCCAACGGCGCCCGCGTTCTTTCCCATTTCCTCGCCCAGGGCATCGAGGGCGGCGGTTATCTCTTTCACCCTCTCCGACGCGTGAGCCAGGCTGGCCGCGGAACCCGCAGCCTCCGAAACGAGCTTCGAGCGGCGCTCTCTCGCGGCCTCGATATCGGAGAAAGAATGCGAGCCAGCGCCCGCCGAGGACAGGGCGAGGACGGGATGATCCCTTGAGCCACAGACGGGACAGGGCTCTCCGGCGCGCAGCGCGCCCGCGAGGTGAATCGCCTCGGAGCGCGCGGCGGCCGTTTCGAGTCCGGCCAAGACGCGGGAAGCCTCCTCGCCGCCGGCGAGGCTGGCTCGATGCGCGACTTCATAGTCATGCCGCGCCAGCTCCGCTTTCGAAAGCTCGGCAAACAGCGCTAAACGACGATTTGCCCGCTCCAAAAGCATCGCCAGGCTCGAGCCCAGCGCCGCAAACCTATCCTGATCGGCGCGCAGAAGCGCTTCCTCTTCTGGGTTCGGTTTCAGCGCCTCGATTTCCCGCCGGTACTTCTCGACCCCGGCTGTTTCGTCAGCAAGAAGCCTATCAACTTCAAGTGATCGAGTTTCAGCTTCGATACATGAAGCCTCGGCCTGGGCGCGGCGCTTCCATACTTCCACGGCCTTCCGCAGGCCGAAGATTTCCTGCTGTTTCGCCTGGATGAGCGAAGAGCAATCCCTGGCCCTGGCGCGCTTGGCGTCGATCAAGGGCAGAGCTTCCACGAGCGCGGAAAGCTCGCCCGAAAGGCCGGCGGCGCGGCCCGACAGATCGAGAGCCGCGGCCCGCGCCTTCGAAAAGGCCAGGGAGAAGGGCGCCACCGAGGCCGCGGCCTTCGCCGAGGCGATCCGCGCCGCCCTCTCATCTTCGGCAGCGCGCCGCTCCTCGAGGGCCGCGAAGGCTATCGACGCATCCCGAGCCCGCGCCGCCCGCGCCGCCCTTTCCTTCTCGCTCTCCAGCACCCGCTCGCGCGCGGCCGCCTCCCCCATCGCCGCGGCCTCCAGCCCCAAGGCCGCCTCGAGATCGGCCTTCTGGGCGAGGAGCCTCGCCTCGGGATCCTCGCCCAGATCCGCGTCCAGCCGCCCGATCTCCGCGTCGAGAACCGAGAGTTCCATCCGCGCGTCCTGCGTCCTCTCCTTCGCTATCTCGGTTATCCTCTCGTGAAGCCCGACAGGAAAGAGCTTTTCAAGCACCTGACTCCTCTCGGTCGATTCCATCTCAAGGAACTTCTGGAAATCCCCCTGGGGGAGAAGGATGATCTTGGAAAACTCGTCCGCGCTGAGCCCGATGAGCGCGGGAATCTTGGCGTTCGTGTCCCTGACCCCATCGACGATGAGGCGCCAGCCTCCTTCGGAATCGGCGGCGGCCACCCACAAGGCGGCCGAGGGGAGAACATCCGTAAAGCCGCCGCCCCGCTTGGGCCGCGCGTAGGGCGCCGTCCGCAGGACTCTGTAGCTCGTTCCGGCAAGCGAAAACTCGAACTCCACCGTCGGCTTGTCGCCAGGCTTCGCGAAATCCGACACGAGATCGGCCTCGAAACCCTTGCGGGCTCCCGGCGCCTGGCCGAAGAGAGCGTAGGTGATGGCATCGAAGAGGGACGATTTGCCCGAACCCGTTTTCCCGCAGATAAGAAAGAACTCGCCCAGGCGTGAAAAATCAATCTCGGCCCGCTCGCGGTAAGGGCCGAAGTTCTCGAGGGCGAGCCTAATCGGACGCATCGGAAGCCTCCTCCGCCATCGCCTCGAAAAGCTCGATCATAGCCTCCGACGGCCCGTCACCCGTCATCTCGCGGTGGAAGGCGCGGAAATCTCCCTTCGCCGTCTCGAGCCTGTCGGGGGCGTCGCTGCCGCCGCGCGCGCGCCGCAGCGCGTCCAATGCATCATCGCCGTTCCCCGCGGCGCCCCAGCGCAGCTCGAAAGCCCGCTGCGGCGCGCCCAACAGCCGCGGGTACAGGGCCTTCAGCCTTTCTCCCGCGTTGAGGACAGGCTCATCGTCGCAGAGATACACCTCGATATAGTCGTCCCGCTCCGCTTCGGGCAACGGATTCGCGACCAGCTCGTCAAAGAAGCCCTTCAGCCTGCGAACCTGACGCTTGGGCGCGATGGAAATCGGCTCGATCCGCGGCGTCTTTCCGGCCAGGACCTCGACCGAAAGAAAACTTTTTTCGGCGCCCGCCTCTCCCACCGAATAGGCGAGCGGCGCGCCGCAGTACCAGACATGGGGCGCGGGACTCTGGCCGGAATGCAAGTGCCCTAAGGCGACATAATCGAAGCCCTCGAAAAAGCCCGTGTCGACCTGCTCCGCCGCGCCCACGAATGCCAGCTCGCTGTCGCCGGCGATGGCGCCCGAAGCGAAACAGTGCGCCACGAGGACATTCGCCGATCCGGGGTCCATCGCCGCCCGGATAGGGGCGATGGCGAGCCGCATAAGTTCCTGCTGCGGGCGGATCCGCGTTATCGACGCGAGGCGGCCGGCCGGCTCGCTTCCCACGCCGCCCTTGCCTCCCACGCCGCGGCCGACCGCCCCGCCGCCAGCATTTCCGCCATCCACAGCCTTTCCGAGGCCGCCGGCGCCGCCCTCGGCCACCGCTAGATCCTCCCAGTCGGCGCTCGACTGCGTCAGGAAAGGCAGCGCCCAGACCGTCACCCGCTCGGAGCCCTCTCCCGCCACGAGCGTTGGCGAGCCCTCCGCCTTCGTGACGATGCGGAGCCCTGAATCGGCCAATAAAGAGGCGCCGAAGGAAAGCCTCCCCGCCGAATCATGATTCCCCGAAACCACTACGATGCGGAGGCCGGGCGCCGCCCTGCGGGCGGCGCCCAGAAAAGCGTCGAAAAGCTGTATTGCCTCGACGGGCGGAATCGCCCTGTCGTAGATGTCGCCGGCGATGAGCAGGACCTCAGGCCTCAGCTCCCCTACCTTCGCGACGACGCGTTCGAGAACATACGCCTGGTCATCGAGAAGATCGTATCCGTGGAGCGTTTTTCCGAGGTGGAGGTCGGAGAGGTGGAAAAATCTCATGTAGGTAGAATGCGGCGTCGAACCGTCGGAGGTCAAGGGAAATTAACACCCTCGCGGCCGCGGGACATGAAACCCGCGAGCGAATCAGCAATCTCGCGGTCCCGCCCTGGCGCGTCAATCCTCGAACTGCTCCCCCAACCACTCGACGCAGAGATACATCCACGACGAAACGTGGGGATTGGGCTCCTTGCCATCGACGCTCGTTTCCTCGGTGGCCAGCGAAAGCCCGTGCGGTCCCTCGGGATAGACGTGGTATTCGAAGGGAACGCCCGCCGCGCGCAAGGCGCCAGCGAAAAGGAAGCTGTTCTCGAGCGGCACGCCCTCGTCGGCATAGGTATGCCAAATGAAGGCTGGCGGCGTCTTTTCGTTCACGTGGAGTTCCAGCGACACTTCGGCGAGCGTCTCGGGACCGGCGCCCGGCCCGAGCAGGTTCTCGAAGGAGCCCTTGTGCGCGAAAGAGCCTGAGGTGATGACGGGATAACAGAGGATAAGGGCGTCCGGACGGTTCATCCCCGGCTCGATGCCCGTCGGGGTAAAGGTTTGACCATTCAAGTCCTTGACCCCGCCCGCGCCGCTCAGCGACAGAGGCTTGTCCCAGTAGACGCCCAGGCTCGCCGCGAGGTGGGCCCCGGCGGAAAAGCCACAGAGCGCGATCCGGCCGGAATGGATATTGTACTCCTCGGCGCGACGCCTGAGCACGCAGAGCGCCTTCGATACATCGAGGAGGGGAAGGGGATGACGCCTCGGCGCGACGCTGTAGTGGAGCACGAAGGCGTGATACCCGGCCGCGTTGAACTGAAGCGCGATGGGTTCGGCTTCCCTCGGGGAGAGAAAGCCGTACCCGCCTCCCGGGCAGATCAGGACCGCGGCGCGCCTCTTGTTTCCATCGAGGACATAGGTGTCGATGACGGGAGCGAAACCGTCGCCCATGTCGCCGCGATACGAACCCTCTGAACCCTCGCCATGGCCCCACACATCGATCGTCTCATGAATCATCGCCCGACTCCTTGAACCGCTCCATCATACAATAGAATGAAAAAGATGGCGCTCCCCCCGCGGCCATAGTACAATCAGGATATGCTGCGCCTGCTCATCATCGACGACGAATCCGCCATACGCGCCGGAATCTCGGCCTATTTTCCCTGGTCGAGCCTCGGCATCGAGGTGGCCGCCACCTGTCAGGACGGCCTCGAAGCCCTCGCCGTCATGGAGAAGGCGACCTTCGACCTCATCCTCTGCGACATCCGGATGCCCCGCATGGACGGCATCCAGTTCGCGGAAAAGGTGCGCGAGCGCGGCTATCCCTGCGATATTGTCTTCATCAGCGCCTATAAGGATTTCGCCTACGCGAAGAAAGCCATAGAACTGGGAGCCCGGGAATACATAGTGAAGCCCGCCGGCTTCGACGAGCTCAACGAAGTCTTCTCGAAAATCGCGAAGGAGCGCGCCGTCAGCGCCGAACGCGCCGCGAACGCCGAGCGGAACGCGAGCGCCGAGCCCGATCGACAGGAGAGCCCCGTCCCGACGGCGAGCCTGGCCGAACGCGCGACACGGCTTTTCGAGCGGGACCTCGTCAACATCAGCCTCCCCTCGATCGCCTCAAAGCTGAACATGAGCCCGAACTACCTGAGCGCGAAACTGCACCAGGAGACGGGAAAGACCTTCTCCGAACTCCTCCTGGACGCGCGGATGAAGAAAGCCGAACGCCTCCTCGCCAACCCCGCCAACCGCGTCGGCGCAATAAGCGCCCTCGTCGGTTACGCCAACACGAAGAGCTTCATCCGCGCCTTCAGACTCTATTTCGGCAGCTCGCCCACGGCCTTCCGCTGCGGGGCCCAGCGCAGGCCCGATGCGTAGGAACAAGCGCGCCGTGGGCGCCTCCGGAGACCCCGCCTCACCAGAACCCGCCTCACCCGAAGCCGCGGGCATCTCGGAAGCGCGGGCCGCGAGGGCGGCCCACCTCGTCCGGCCCTTTCTGGCGCTTTCCTTCCCCGCCCTGTCGTTTCTGAGAAAACTTCTCCTCTCGCTCATCCCTGTCGTGGTACCCCTTCTCATGCTCGGGTTCGCGGCGACCTACATAGCCGACGATTTCATCAACCGCGAAATAGCCACGATGACGAGTCGCCAGTTGGACAACCTCAAGGACATGGTGGACGTGACCATGTTCGAGCTCGACGCCCTCAACCTCACCTTCAGCGTGAACACGAAAATAATCTCCACCGTCGACGAACTGCTCTCGGGTCTGCCCCTCGGCGTCGACGAAGTCTCCTTCTCCAGCGTCCTGAACGACATCCTGAGCGCCCAGAGCAACGCCAGGCCCTACGTCGACTCGATCTACTTCTATCTCGACCGCTACCCGGAACGCCTGCTCTCCGTGACCGACGGCATCATGCATATGGACAGCTTCGCGGACTCGGGCTGGCTGAAAACCTACGAAACCTTCCCCGAAAACCGCCTCCTCTGGACGGAAACCCGGGAAGTGCGCCGTTTCAGCTTCGAAAAGACCGCCCTGCCCCTCTTCACCGTCTATCGGCGCCTCTACCCCGCCAGCCACGGGCGCACCGGCGTCATCGTGATGAACATCGAGAAAAGTCACTTCGACGAGCTCATGTCCAGGGCTTCCCAGTTCGAGGGCCAGGAAGTCTATATCCTGGACCGGGACGGGCGCCTCATCCTCTCGGCCGGCGACAGAAAGGAACCCAGCCCCCTAGGCAAAAAGCTCCTCGCCGAGAACAGGGATCCCCTGGCCAAGCAGCCCTACTCGGGCTCGTCGTATTACACCTACTCCTCCGCTACCACCCGTTACGGCTGGCGCGTCGTGTCGATAATACCGGCCGCCAGCCTCGAGAGCTTTTCCATCACCCTCAGGAAGCTCATCCTCCTGATGCTGGCCATCGCCATCCTCATCGGCGCCGCCATGACCCTCTCCATAGCGCGGAGAAACGCCCGCAGAGTGGCCGCCGTCACCGAACTCTTCAGGAAGGCCGAGTTGGGGGAGGAGTTCCCCGAACACCCTCCCCTCCTGCACGATGAGTACGATTATATGGTGGAAACCCTCATCAGGAGCTTCCTCGAGCAGCGCTACGCCGCTCTCCAGCTTTCCGAACGCCAGGCCCAGGCCAAGGTCCTCGAGCTCAAGGCCCTGCGCGCCCAGATGAATCCCCATTTCCTCTTCAACACCCTGGGCTCCCTCTACTGGATGGTCTTCGGCACCGAAGGGAAGCCATCGGCCGCTTCCTCGATGATCCAGGACCTCTCCGTCCTCCTCAAATACTCCCTCGCCGAAAGCGAGGAAGCGGCCCTCTCCGACGAAATCGACTCGGCCAAGCGCTACCTCGCCATCCAGCGCTTCAGATACAGCGAAAAGTTCCAGGTGATATGGGACATCGGGGAAGGGGCGGGACGCTGCAAGGTGGTCAAGTTTACCCTTCAGCCCCTCCTCGAGAACTCCATCTATCACGGCATCAGGAACAAGGAAGGAAAGGGCATCATCAGGATCGCGGCCTCCGTGGACGAGGTCGCCGGCGCGCTGTCGGTCCGCGTGGAGGACGACGGCGTGGGCATGGACGAGGCTCGCCTGGCCGAAATCCGCGCCTCACTGCTCGCGCAGACCCATTCGGCGGAGCACATCGGCCTCTACAACACGAATCGCCACATCCAGCTCGTTTTTGGGCCCCAGTATGGTCTCTCCATACACAGCGCCCCCGGACGCGGCACAAGCATAGAGGTCCGTTTTCCCCTGATCGTCGCGACGCGAAAGCCGGAACCGGACGCGATCCCACTGGCCTGAATCTTATCGTTGGTTGAGCACCCTTTTCGTTCTTTGCGCTACCTTTCGCGAAAAATCGTGGATTGGGCAACCATTTTCATTGAAAAAAGTCCCTATCGCCTATGAAAATACGGCCTTACCATGGAGGTGAAACTCCTCTATCCGGGGAGCAAGGAGGAATACATGATCAATACACGTTCGCGCGGCAAATCGGCCTTCACCACCTTCGTGGCGATAGCGATGCTATGTTTCGCCGTCGGCGGCGCCTTCGCCCAGAAGCAGACAACCATCCGCTTGGCATGGTGGGGCGGCGAGACCCGACACAAGGCGACCGTCGCCGCGGCCGAAGCCTTCATGAGGAAGTACCCCACCATCACGGTCAAGACCGAGTATTCGGGCTTTGAAGGCTACTACGACAAGCTCATCACCCAGCTCGCCGCCGGAACCGGCCCCGACGTCTTCCAGTTCATCATCGCCTGGTTCGGCGACTTCCAGAAGAGCCCCGAAATGTTCGCCGACCTCAAGAAAGTGCCCGGTCTCGACCTCTCCGGCTGGCCGCAGACTACCTTCGAATACGGCACCCTCGGCACCAAGCTCATCGGCCTTCCGCTGGGCGCCAACGGCCGCGTCCTGGTCTACAACAAGACCCTGGCCGACAAGCTCGGCGTCAACGTCGATAAGTATTTCACCTGGGAATCTTTCGGCAAGGCGATAAAGGCCGCGAAAGCGAAAGACCCTTCCGTCATCGGCTACTCCGGCACCATGGACCAGTACGGTTACCCTCTTATTTCCTATCTCGTCCAGAAGACCGGAAAACCCTACATCTCCAAGGACGCCGAGTTCGGCTTCAGCGAAAAAGACCTAGCCGAAGGCCTCGCGATGTTCAAGGAATGGTTCGCCGACGGGACCTTCCAGTCCCTCGAGAAGACCGTCCTCCTGAAAGCCTCCTGGTCTGACCCCGACTGGCTCAACGGCAAGGTCCTCTTCAGCGAGACGCCGGTCACGCAGATTCCCCAGCATCTCAATTACAAGTACCAGGTGGGCTTCACCCGCTACCCGATGATCGAAGGCGCGAAGCTTTCGGGCGTCGAGGTCGGACCGAACATGATGTTCTGCGTCAACGCGAACACCAAAGAGATGGACGCCACCGTCAAGCTGGCCAATTTCCTCACCAGCGATCCCGAAGGCGCCAAGCTCATGGCCCTCGAGCGCGGCGTTCCGACCAATAAGAAGGGCTACGACTCCCTCGTCAAGAACGGCATGATCAACGACGTGACCAAGGTGGCCATGAAGCTGATCGACGACACCGACACGGGCAAGTTCTCCTACTACGACCCAGTGGAAGTCCGCGACCTCCTCTTCACCGCCCTCCAGCAGGTCGGCCTCAAGGGAAACGTGAGCGCCGACGCCGCGGCCAAGGAATTCTACACGAAGGCTTCCAAGGTCCTGAAAAACTTCAAATAAGCATCGGCGCTTTTCACGCATGGCGCGGCGGCGGCCACCCGACTGGCTCTGACGGGTTGGGGCGGCCGCCGCCGCCGGAGGTTTCATGAGTTCCCTGACCAAACACAACCGGGTGGCCTACCTGTACATCGCCCCCTGGCTCATAGGCTTTCTCTGTCTCACCTTTCTCCCCTTCGTCTCGACCTTCATTTTTTCATTCACCGACTATTCGGTGCTGAGGCCGCCCAAGTTCGTCGGCCTGGCAAACTACGTCAAGATGTTCACCGAAGACGACCTCTTCCCCAAATCACTCTGGGTCACCACGAAGTACGTCTTCATCTCGGTGCCTCTCAAGCTCGCTTTCGCGCTCCTCGTCGCGATCGTCCTGAACAAGAATATAAAAGGTATCGGCCTCTACCGAACCATTTACTATATGCCGTCCATCTTCGGCGGCAGCGTTGCCCTCTCCATCCTCTGGCGCATGCTCTTTCAGGGCGACGGCTTCATCAACCGCCTCCTCGCCACGGTAGGGATCATGGGTCCCGACTGGCTGGGCGACCAGCGCTTTTCTCTCATCACGATAAGCCTCCTCCAGGTCTGGCAGTTCGGCTCCTCGATGGTCCTCTTCCTCGCCGCCCTCAAACAGGTGCCCGAATACCTCTACGAGGCGGCCAGGATCGACGGCGCGGGCAAGCTCCGCATCTTCCGTAGCGTCACCCTGCCCCTCATAACGCCGATCGTGTTCTTCAACCTCGTGATGCAGACGGTCAACGCCTTCCAGAGCTTCACGACGGCTTTCGTCATCACCTCGGGCGGGCCGCTCCACTCAACCTACCTCTACGCCATCCTCCTCTACGACAACGCCTTCAAGTATTTCAAGATGGGCTACGCCTCGGCGTTGTCATGGGTGCTCTTCATGATCCTCATGGTGGTCACCGGTTTCCTTTTCAAGTCCTCATCGAGCTGGATGCACTACATGGACACGGAGAACTGACTATGGCGAAGAAGAGAAAGAACCTGCTCACCTATATCGGCCTCAGCCTTTTCGCCTTCGTCATGATTTATCCCCTGATCTGGCTCGTGTTCGCGGCCTTCAAGGACACCCAGGAGATACTCACGAGCGACAGGCTCCTGCCCGGCGCCTTCAACCTCAGCGGCTTCATCGAGGGCTGGAAGGGCGAGGGCAGGCCGAAGTTCTCGGTCTTCATCTGGAACTCCATCGCGCTCACCCTGCCGACCGTCATCCTCACCATCATCTCGGGCGTCCTCGTCGCCTATGGCTTCTCGCGCTTCAACTTCAAGCTGCGAAAACCCCTCTTCGCGATCATGATCGGCACCATCCTTTTGCCCAACACCGTTCTCCTCATCCCCCGCTACCTGATTTTCCGCAACCTGGGCATGCTGGATTCCTATCTGCCCTTCTGGTTGACGGCGGCGGCGGGCGTTCCCTTCTTCATCTTCATGTTCGTGCAGTTTTTCCACGGCATTCCGCGCTCCCTGGACGAATCGGCCTATCTGGATGGCTGCGGCTCCTTCAGGATCCTCTGGTCCATCCTCATCCCCCTATTGAAGCCGGCTATCTTCTCGGCCGCAATTTTCCAGTTCATCTGGACCTGGGATGACTTCTTCCAATCCCTCATCTATATTTCGAGCGTGGACAAGTATCCCGTCACGCTCGGCCTCAGGCTCTCCATCGACGCGATGGGCATTCCGCCCTGGAACCAGATCGCCGCAATGTCCGTGGTGGCCATTCTGCCCTCGGTCCTCATTTTCTTCGCGGCGCAGAAGTACTTCGTGGAGGGCATAGCCACCTCGGGCCTGAAAAACTGAAAGGATTTTGAAGGGAATATGACGAACAGCATTGAAAAGGGCGACGGTATGGCTGGAGCGGCGCGGGTAGCGGCGGCGGCCGGAACAGGCTCCGGCGTCGCGGCGTCGGCCAAGACGGCGGCGAAGGCGGCCGAGGCCGCCCTCGCGGGCTATGTCGCCGGCACGCTGGAAATCCTCGCGCCCTCTTCCTCGGCCATCCTCCTGTCCAGGGCGGGTAAAAAGCTCGTGGAGCGCTACGAAAGGGGGCCGCGGCCCCAATCGGCGGCGCCCGTCGACGCCGATTCGCTCTGGCCCTTCTGGTCCATCTCGAAATCCTTCGCGGCCGCCCTCGTGGCGCGCCTGGCGTTCGGGGGCGTCCTCGGCCTCGACATGGCGCTCTCGCGCGCCCTGCCCGAGTTCGCGGAGCGCGGGCCGGGACCCTTCGACCGGAGAAAGGTGACCCTGAGCCACCTCATGAGCCACACATCAGGCTGCGCCCTTTCAGGCAGGATCGAGGACGGCGTGACCCTGGGACCGCCCCCCGTCCTCTCCGAGGTTCTCATCGCGACCGAGCCCGGCTCGGTCTTCGAGTACTCCTCGCTCGGCATGCATGTTCTGGAGCGCTTCCTCGAAGCCCTGACCGGCTCCGACTACGGCGAGCTCCTTCGCGGGGAAGTGCTCGAGCCCTTCGGCTTGGGCAGCGTACGCTTTCTCTACGAGGAGGACATCGCGGCTGAGGCGGCCGGCCCGGAAGCCGCTCCTGGCGCCATCGCGGGGACCGGGCGGGCCGGCCGCGCGGCTCCCGCAACGCGCGCGACGCGCGAGGCGACTCGCGCTGCCTCACGGGCCCTGCCCTGCCTCGACGGAAAAGTGGTGGCCTCGCAGCCGCGGCAGCGCTGCGGCCTTGGCCTCTACGGCACGGCCCGCGACCTCCTCGCCTTCGGGGAAGCCTGGCTTAGCATGAGGGACACATCGGGCAAGCCCTGGTGCGACGCCGCCATCAGGGATGAACTATGGAGCAGGCACTCCACCCGATCCTCCGACGCGAGCGACTACGGCCTCCTCTGGTGGCTCTTCGACGACCTGGGCGGACGCGTGGCCTCCGGCGCCTCATACAGCCTCTGCGCCCTCCTCCCGCGCGAAAACATCGTCGCGGTGGTGGCCCGAAACCATTTCGGCCCCGGTCTTCAACCTTTCGACTACCGGAGCGACAAGCGTCGCATCCTCGAACTCGCGCGCGCCTTCCGGTGAACCCGCAAGTACTGCGGGCAAGCGAGCCGCCACGCCAATGAGCCGGCCAACCGGTACCTTCCGCGGTTTCGCTAGGCGGCCACATCGCCTGTATAGTACATTCAAGATATAATCGCTCTAAACAATTCGAGGAGGCTGGATATGTTCTACAGAAGGCTCGGCTCGGCAGGCATAAAGGTATCGCTGCTTTCGCTCGGCTCTTGGGTAACCTACGGCAACCAGGTGGACGTCGACGCGGCGGCCGACATGATCAAGCTGGCATACGACAACGGCATCAACTTTTTCGACAACGCCGAAACCTACGCGGCCGGCCAGTCGGAGACTATCATGGGCGCTTCCTTCCGCAGGCTGGGCCTGCGCAGAGGCTCCTACCTCGTCTCCACGAAACTCTACTGGGGACTGCATGAAGGGCCGAACGAAAAAAACACCCTCAACCGCAAATACCTGCTCGAGGCGATGGACGGCTCGCTCGAGCGCCTCGGCATGAACCATGTCGACTTCGTCTACTGCCACAGGCCCGATTCCGAAACCCCCATGGAGGAAACCGTCAGGGCGATGAACGACATCGTCGCCGCGGGCAAGGCCTTCTACTGGGGCACGAGCGAATGGTCGGCCGAACAGATACGCGAAGCCTGGCAGATCGCCGACAAGCGCAATTTCCACAAGCCCCAGATGGAACAGCCCAGCTACAATATGATCAACCGCTCCAAGGTGGAAAAGGAATTCGCGCGCCTCTACGAAGGCATCGGCCTCGGTCTCACCACCTTCAGTCCCCTCGCGGCGGGCTTCCTCACCGGCAAATACAAGAACGGCATCCCGGCGGGCTCACGTTTCGCCCTGCCCGGCTACGACTGGCTGAGCGGCCGCTACATGCATGACGAATTCATCGCCTGCGTGGCCAAGCTCGAACCCATAGCCGCCGAACTCGGCTGCTCCATGAGCCAAATGGGCATAGCCTGGGTCGCCCGCAATCCCAACGTCTCCTCGGTGATCACCGGCGCCTCCAGGCGCGAGCAGCTCATCGAAAACTTGGGCGCCCTCGAGGTCCTGCCCAAGCTTACGCCAGCCATCCTCGCGAGGATCGACGAGGCCATGAAGCCGATACTGCAGTAGAATTCCCGAAACAAAAAGGCGGGGCATACGGAAATTCCGGACGCTCCGCCTTTTTTTACGTTGCTTTCCTCATTTTGCCATCACATGACGCAATACTTATGATAGCGCATTATAATGGAGGAATATATGAAAAACTTTACCCTCCGCGGTTGCTGCAAGGCAAACCACGCGCGTTATAATCGATACAAACGCTTACTCGAGATTCAAACGAGGGGATCGTGAGGTTAAGGAAGCTTTGGCGATGGCTGATGAAATAGTGATACCGACGATTGTCCTCGGAAAACTCGGGGCTGGTATCAAGGGAGGCTCGCGGGAAAAGGAGAATCTTCTCGAGCTAGAAGCGTTTCTCGCGACGCCACGAGTCTCGATTCATTCTCTCGGGGAAGAGACAGCGATTTTCTACGCTGAAATATTTGCGGCACTGCGCGCCGCGGGAAAGCCGATACCCACCAACGATCTCCGGATCGCCGCATCCACGTTTAAGACAGGTTCGATCCTGCACTCCAATGACGCTCACTTCGATGTCGTCTAGGGATTGCTGCGTCGCTGACCAACAAAGAAGCGCGGCGCAACACAGAGCCGCCGCCGCGCCGAATTCAATCCCCGGGGAGCCTGACAAACACCCCCTGGGGCTCGGTACCGATAGCCGCGACGCAGAATGCGCGGCCGATGTCAGCGATGCCCTCGCGGATACCCTTTCGGATCGCGGCCTCGGAGAGCGAGGCGCGGGCGCGGACCAGGAGGTCGGCCGAAAGCTCGCCCTCCATCCTAGACGCTTCTTCCTTAAGTCGGAAGACGGTGTTCGTGACGAGATTGGCGCCTTTGGCTCTTATCTCGATGGTTTGGGTGCGTACGGCGGGCGGCAGGCAGTCGGGGTCGGGCGCGGAAATCGACAGGGCGCGCGTCTTGCCGTTCCATACGATCTTCCACAGCGAGGGATCGGAGGCGTCGACGAAATAGAAGACGTCGGCCCAAGCCGAAAGTTCGATGGTCGCCTTGACGCGGACGATGGCGAGCAGTTTGGCCGTGAATTCCTTTGAGGCCACGTAGCGCTGGCTCGATGAAAGGACGACGATCTTGCGCTCGGGCTCCAGATTCTCGATATAGAGTGCCCAACGCTCCGAGACGGTCGGCTTCGCGCCGCGCGCCGCGTTCCACGCGAAGAATGAAACCGCGAGAATCGCGACCATCCCGAGCGCCATGAACGGTACGAGCGCTCGAAGCCTCCCCATTCGCCTCATCCGACCTCTCCCGAAATATTACAGCCCGCTGTCTTTCTCCCAGCCCGCGATGACCGCGCCGGCTTCCTGCCTCAGCACCGGCAGCGACGAAAGATCGCCCGTGGCGACCATGTCGGCCAGGGCCTTGTTCGCTATCATCACGAGGGCTTCCTGCGCCAGGTCGCGACCCTTCGTGTAGGTGGCGTCGCCCGATCGCAGGTAAGCGCGCGATTTTTCGAGCCAGGCCTTCCAGCGCTTCCAATAGCCTTCGGCTTTCGCCGAGCCCTCCGCGTAATCATAGCCCGCCCAGAGCGGAATGAATTCGCCTTTGACGAGGAGCATCGGTTTGAAGAGGGAGACGCAGGGGTAGGAAGTGCCCGTGAACCAGATGACGGCCGCGTCGGCGTCCCTGTACTCGACGACGAGGGAAGCGGTCGTGGCGGACGCGGGAACGCCGCCCGAGTGGACGCAGAGGCTCTCCATGTGCTTCGCGAGAGGATGGCTCGGATTGAAGGGCCCGTGGGAACGTAGGATCTTGAAGAAATCGAGGACGGCGGGCCTTCCATCGCCTGGTCCATCGCCGGGGGTCGCGGCCGCGCCGGCGGCGGATCCCGCGATAGCCGCGGCGGCCATATCGGCCTTCGCCGCGAATTCGCCCAAAAGGGAAAGGGAAAGGGCGCGGCGTTGTTCGCCTTTTGAAAAACGCAGGTAGAAACGATTCTCGACATAGGCCTTGAAGGATTCCTTTTCGCCCTTGCGGCCGGGATCCGCCTCGTCCGAGCAGGCGGCCTTCTCGTTGACGGGCGAAATAGCCTTGCGCGTGGCGACATCGAGCCGTTTGAAATCTTCCTCGATGCAGTAAGCGTTGGAGATCGCGTCGTGGCGGGGAATGGCGCGCCAGGCCCAGCGATGCCCCGCCGTTTCGAGAATGTACGCGCCCGAGGGATCCGAAACGATGAAGCTGTTGTCGTAATACAGGGAGCCGCGAAAGGAAGCGTTGCCGCCCTGCTCGTAGTTCTCGACAAAAGCGCAGATGAAATCCACGGCCGCCTTGGCTGTCGCGGACGCGCCGAGGGCCGCCCGCAGGATATCCATGCCCAGGACTCCATCCTTGGCCGGCTTAAAGCGGGAGAAGACCGCCTCGTTGCCAATGGCGACGCCCTTCTCGTTCATCCCCATTTCCCCGCCGCCCATCCATGAGGGTTTGGAGAGAACGAAGGCGAAGCCTTCGTCGACGACGGGATAGGTCTTCGCGCCCAGCCTGGCCTGCGCCGAGGCGGCGCGACGAGGGACGACGCAGAGCGTCTGCGGCTCATCCGGCTGGCGATCGGAATTCTTGCCGAAGAACGAGCCAGCGGAAATGGAGCCCGAGGCGCCTACTGCGCAATAGAACGTATCGCACATTTTCTTTCTCCCAACGCTCAATGTAAAGCTTCCAGACTCGATACGCAAGCGAAAAGAGCGGCGGGGCGCCCTGCGGCCGTCCCGGTAGAAGGAATGGGCTCGACGCCTCAAAGCCCGAGGAATAAGCGCGGCGCCCCCAAGCCCGCGGTTGACTCAAAAGACCGCCCGGGCATACTCTAAGGACGATGAACGGCAGCAAATTCAGTCACCTATTCTTCGCGCTCGCCGTCGTCTCCCTAGGGGCGCGGCAGATCCAAGCCCAGCCCCTGACTAGCACGGGCGAACTCCTCGCGTCGCCTCGCGCTCCGGCCGGACAGCCCCTTCCAGCCGATGTCGATGCCCGCTTCATCGGTGCCCTCTACGGGTTCAGGGACTCAGTCTACGAAAGCGCCCCGCCCGACGAGGTGGAAAAAGCGGCACAGGACCTCATCCGGGCGACGAAAAGCCGGGCCCTCACGGAACTGGACCGATACCTCATCCTCGCCAGAATCGAATATCTCGCCGGGCGCTCCTGGAACGAGGCTGGCGACAAAAAGAAAGCCATCCCCCATTTCGAGGCCGCCATGGACAACGCCCGTCTCTCAATGGAATCGGGCGAGCATCCAGCCGGTCTCATGGCCCACATGAAGCCTCTTTCGGAGCTCTGCCTCCTAAAGGATATGGGCTATCTCATCGCCAACGGCCCGAAGATTTCCCAGAACGCCAGAAAAGTCCTCGCCATGGAACCCGGACGGCCCGGGGCTGTCATCGTCCTCGCGGAGGCCAAGGCATATCCGCCGGCCATATTCGGCGGGAACCCCAAAGAAGCTATCGCGCGGCTGACTGCCCTCATCGACGCCCGCGACGAAGGATTCGAGAAGGACGATCTCTTCGACCTGCGCGCCTGCGTCGCCACCGCCTTATCCAAGCTCGGCCGCGCCGACGAAGCCCGTTTCTGGTTCCAGGCGGCCCTCGAACTCTACCCGCGCAACAACTATGCCGCTTCGGAGCTGAAAAAGGCGAAACCATGAGCCTCGCCGCCATCGTGACCGCCTACGCCATGATCACCGCCGCCGCAGGCATCTACATCCTCATCGTCACGGGGCTGAACACCGCCTGGATGTTCCACACGAACATCGGCAGCCCAAAGAAATCGGGCTCTCTCGTCAGCGTTCTCATTCCCGCGCGCGACGAGGAAGAGCACATCGCGGCCTGCCTCGACTCCCTCGTCGCCCAGAACTACGAAAACCTGGAGATCATCGTCTACGACGACGATTCCACCGATGGGACCAAGAAAATACTCAATCGCTACGTGAAGGAGTACCCTAGCCTCGTCAGGGCCATCCACGGAAACCTGGAGGAAGGCTGGTACGGCAAGCCCAACGCCCTCCAGCACCTGTCGGAGGCCGCCTCGGGGGCATGGCTCTACTTCACCGACGCCGACACCGTCCACGAGGCCGACTCGGTCGGCTTCGCCCTCGGCGTGGCCGAATTCCACAAGGCCGACCTCCTCTCGGGCTATGTGCGCAACAAGATAGGCAGCTTCGGGGAAGGCCAGGTCGTCCCCGCCATCTATCTTTTAACGATGGTGGCCATGCCCCTTTGGCTCATCCACCTCACGAAAACGCCCATCATCTCGCACGCGATAGGGCAGGCGATGCTTTTCAGGACATCGATGTACGAGAAGCTGGGTGGCTACGACGCGGTGAAGGACAAGGTGTCCGAAGACGTCCACATGGCCCGGCTCGTGAAAAAACATGGTGGCAAGGTCATCTTCGCCGACCTCAAGGACCAGATCACCTGCAGGATGTACGTGGATTACCGGAGCGCCATCACCGGTTTCTCAAAAAACGTCTACGATTACTTCAACAAGAACATCTTCATCCTGGTGGCCGTGACCGCGCTCGTGCCGCTCATCTTCTTCATCCCCCTCCTCGCGTCATGCTGGCTCCCGGCCTCCCTGATACAGGCTCAGCCCTGGTTCCGCCTCGGCTGCGTCGTCATTTTCTACGCCTGGGGTCTCGTCACCCTGGAACGGGCGCTGCCCCTATACATACCCTTCATTTACCCCCTCATCCTGATCAACGTCCTCTCCACCGCGTGGCGCGCCCGCAGGCTTTTCTCTACGGGCAAGGCCATCGAATGGAAGGGAAGGATGGTGAAGTAAACGATGGCGTACAAAAGAGGCGGAGCCCTAATAACGCGGAAGCCGCCATTTCTGGCGGCTTCCTACCTACTCAGCTGGTTTGTGGCGCTCATCGGCTGGCCCGTCGCAAAAGCCTATTACGGTTTCACCGTGACGGGTAGGGAAAACCTCAAGGCGACGGGCAAACGGCCCCTCATCTTCGTCAGCAACCACTCCCTGCCCCTGGACTGCCTCGTCCACGGCCTCTCCATTCTGCCAGGGTTTTCCTACTTCACCATCATCGAGGAAACCATCCTCACCCCCATCCTCGGCACCCTCGTGCGTCTCCTGGGAGGCATACCCATGCCGGCCGACCCGAGCCGGCTGCCCGATATCGACGAAGCCATGCGCCTCGCGCTGGAAAAGCGAGGGAGGGTCTATTTCTACGCCGAGGGGGAGTGCTTCCTTCTGAACCAGGAGATCAAACCTCTCAAGGCGGGAGCCTTCTACTACGCCATCAAGAACAACGCCCTGATAGTCCCCGTCGTCACCGTGCTCAAGCGTCCGAAGCGGCGCGTCCGCCCCGCCGTCCATTTCCTTCCGGCCCTGGAGCCGCCCGCCGCCGCCGGCCACGCCACCACCGATCTCCACAACGCCATCGTCCTCTCGAAGCGCGTCCGCGCCGACATGCAGCGCGCGATCGACTCAGGCGGCGGCGACAAGAGCCTCTACCTCGGCCCCATGCCCCGCATCAGAGGCGTCAACGACCGCGAACGATAGGATTGTCCCCTAAGGCCGCCCCTTCTCCGCTCGCCTTTTGCCATTGCGGCCGAGCACTTCCCGCATATACTTGACTATAAACGTATTTCATTACGCAACGTCGGGATATATGAAATGGGAGGCTCCTGATGCGCCGAAACGCACACAAAGCGGCCATGGCCGCCATCACCCTCGTCTTCTTCACGCTCACTCTCTCGGGATGCGACCTCATCATGAACATCATCGGAGGCGGGGATTCCGACCAGGATCCGATCACTCTCCCCGATTCGGTCGCCGACGAATCCACCTACGACAGCGCTGAGAACGATTTCTTCGTCGCCATCAACAAGGAACGAACCGACAATTCCGTGGCGGCGTTTCCGTCGCGCGACGCGAGCCTGGAAGCCCTCACGCGGCGATACGCCAGAGTCGGCCAATGCGAGACAGCCCCGGAAAACCTCAAGGACAGAGTGGCCATCGCGATGGGCAGCTGCTCGGACGCGGCGTCCTTCATATTCAAGGCGAGCGGCGGCATCAATGTTCAAACCGCCATGGAAGGCTGGCTGGCGGGACCGGGAGGCACCGCCTCGATGAGAAACGCCGGATTCACGAAAATCGGCATCGGCATGACCACCTGCCCCGCCACGGGCGGCGCCCCCGGCGACACCTGGCTCGCGGTCTGCGTCATTCTGGCGAAGCCCTGATCGCATAGGCTCCGGGACGGAAAACTCCCGGAGCCTGGCCAGCCTACAGGAAAAACTTGCAGCTCAGCTCCAACACATTCTTCCACTCGGCATCGGGCACGGCGGCCCCTTCCCCCGTGCCATCCTCCCACCAGGTGTAGGAAAGCCCGTAGCCCGCGCCCAGCTCGAGCGGTACCGCCGCCCCCAGGATCATGGGCGCTTCCGCCGGCCTCCAACAGACCTTGAGCTTCGCGATGTGGTTGTAGTCGTAGATGCCATCGTGGAGGAAATTTTTGTCGGGATATTCCGAGAGCTTAGAGTAATCCTGGTACTTGTCGACATCCCCATAAATTAAATATTTGCCATCGGCATAATCGGCGTCGGAATTGTCGCCATGACGGACAAAGCTGTACTGCAGCGTGGCCCGCCAGTCGGGGGCTATCCTGGACTCCAGTCGGAGGAGAAATTCGTCGGAGTTGGGGGGGAGGTAGTAGCCCAGGTTCTCGCCGTCGTTGGTGTAGGATTCGTTCACGCGGAGGCGGGATTCGTAGTTCCAGGTCGGATAGTGCGTGTAGACGAAGGGTTCAATCTTCGTGTATTGGGCGGAGAGCGTCCCGAAAGGCAGAAATGGCAGGTTGAGCTTGGCACCGCCCTGGAGTGCGAACATGTTGCGCGGCCTCGTGAACCACTCCTCGAATCCAGAAAGCTCGATTTCGTCGATATAGAGGGAAGCGTAGAGCTTGCCTAGGCGCTTAAGAAGGATCTGGATGTCGCCCTGCACGCCCATGTTGTCGATATCAGACATCGTCACCTGGTACTCCAGGGCGAACATCATAGGGGAAATGTAGCCGAGCTCAAAGCGTTTCGCGCCTATCATCGTACCGTTGGCGCCCAGGGTGAGCCAAGGGAAGGGAAAAAGCTCCAGTCTCTGTATGGCGAACATTTTCTGCTCGGTGACCGCTGTACTGTTGCCATAGTCATCGGTAGCCGCCGAACGGTCGGCTTTGCCCTTTTCCCAGTTCCCCAGCGAACCGATGAGATTGGTGATCGCGAAAATCTCAGATGGCCTGAACTGAACTTCGAGCCCCATGAAGGGCCGGGCAGTGCCTGAAAGGGAGAGGGATCCCGAACTCATGCCCCAATCCCTCCTGAAGCGCGAGAGGCGGAACCGCAGAGATCCCGAATCGGTCGCCCCCGATACGTCGTTGCGGAGGTCGAAGCTCCAGGTAGGATAGGCCTCCTCCCCGTCGGTCGTGGGGGAGGTCGAGACTTTATTATGGTACGAGTCCCATTCCTTCGTGAAGGTATAGGGAAGATAGAGATCGCGGTTTACCTTGTCATAGGTTATGCCGATCGTTCCCCAGAGGGAGAGCCAGGGCTCGGGGTAGAGCTTCACGTAGGGCTGAATGAGGGAGTTGAGGTGCCAGAGATCGGTCACGTCGCCAGAACTGGCGCCGCCCGTCCCACCCGAGGCGAGGTCCGCGATGCCGGCGACGTCGAAGCGCCCCGTCGCCTCTATGTGGCCTCCGAGGGCCGCCTTGGCGTTGGGCGCTTTCCAGAACGCCTGCCCGATGTCGCCCCGCGCCCCCTCCTCGAACTCGGCGGCGATTCCCCGTATTTCGGCCCTCTCGACGGGGGAGAAGACGTCCATGTTAGCCTGGATCGTCGCGAGGAACTCGGCCACCTGCGCCCTCGTGTAGGGCTTCACCGACGAAAGCCGCGTCAGCACGCCGCGCAGTTCGGCGGTCTCGATGACGCCGTACACCGGATGACCCAACTCGACGGCGAGATGGGATTGGGCATCGGCGCGCGGCGCCGCCGTCAATCCAAACATAAAGACCAGCAAGGAACCGGCCATCCACCGAAGCGTATTTTTTGCCATTGTATTTCCTTTTCATAAAATCTCGGATGAAGTATAGCACCAATGAAAACGCTTGCCAGCACGGCAAAAAAAGGGCTGCCCACGAACGCGTCGCGGGCAGCCCTCCTAGTTGTGACGTCGAATCTATGGAAAGTCATTTTGACGCTGCACGCTCCCCAAAAAAAGCCTCGTCGCAGTCAAAAAGAATATCGGCCAAATGAAGCCGCGAGGCGCCAGCCCCAGCGGCGCGATCCAAGCCAGCGCCATCGGCTTCGTCCTGGTCGCCACAGTATTTTTCCAGCCCGTTGAAGGTTTTGGCGGCCACGAACATGGCGCCCGGAAGACGGAGCAAGGACTCCCGTTTCGCCCCGGCAGGGTTCTTTAAAAACGCCAGACCATGCCGCTCGCAGGAATAGTCGAAAAGAAAGTCGAGTTCGGCAGGGCCTTCGAGCACCAGCGTATCGAAGCCTTCCCTGGAAAGCCGCAGGACGAAGGCGTCAATTTTGTCGCGATAGAGGGAGGCGCTTCGCACCGCCCTCGTGAAGTAGGAGAGCGAACGGCGCAGAACCTCTTCCATTCCGTTGGAGGTGAGGATGTACCGCAGGCTGCGTCCTGACAGGTGCATGAGCTTTACCCAGCCGCGCTCGATGAACCGCCTTAGGAGAGCGTTCGTCATACCCAGAGACAAGCCAGCCGCACCCGCCAGATCCCTCTGGGAGAGGGACTGCTGGTCGCCCTGTTTTGAGTAGATGGTTTCGAGGAGCTGGAGTTCGGTATCGGTGGGGTTCATAGTTCCTTGGCGTCATGTGAGGAGATAGTCGAGAGTAAGTTAGAAATTTTCAGCTTTTCCGCTGTTTCCGCTTCGCGACGGCGGAGAACTTCGCGCGGACTTCAGGATCGGAGATCAGTTTTCCCATGGCATCGAGAACGAAGGCGAGGAGAACTGAGAAAAATCCGCCGGCCATGGTTCCGATGACGCAGATCTTGGACCGCGAGGGCTCGCTTTTCCTTTCAGGCGGGATGGCTCTGTCGATCACCTCGACGAACACTTTTTCGGTGGCGTCCTGAAGCTTCACGCTTTCGAGACTTGTGATCAAGCTGTCATAGACTTTCGTGGCGAGCTCTAGCTCGGCGGTGAGATTCGCGTACTCCATGAGGGCGGCCGGCGTTTCGCTCATCGAAGGCCCTACCCCGCCTCCGGTTTTCTCGAAATCGGCCATCTGCTTCTTGATCGCGTCGAGCTGCGTCTGCGCGGAGACGATCTTGGGATTGTCAGAAGAGAGGGCGCTCTCGAGGCGGGATATCTCGACCTCTAAGGTCATCTTCTGCTGGATCAGCGCCTGATAGAGCTGCAGACTTCTAGTACTCTGAGCTTGTGGCTGGACAAACTTATTCTTTTTCTGGTACGCGGTGAGTTTGTTTTGGGCGGCCCGGACTTTCTGCTCCTGCTCGGCGGACTGCTGCTCGAGAAGGATGATGTTTTTCCCGCTGGAAGAGAGAACACGCGCCGCGAGATCCTTCTGGATCATATCCAGGGCGCCATTCGCGATAGCGCTGGAGAGCGTCGCGCTCTTTGTCTTGACGACGATCTTCATAACGCTTGTTTTCGTATCGGTGGATACCGTCAGCATTCCCTGCAACGCCCTGACCGCAATTCCCAGCGGCGTCCCCATCTTGATCTTTTCGGGATGCTCGATGAGGAGGGGCACGAGATTCATCTCGGCTACAAGGTTCTCGGCGAAGCTGCGGCTCTTGAGAATAGCCTCAATCTTTACCACGGAGTTGGCGGAACTACCGGAAGGAAGGCTCACTCCCGCCATCGCAGCGAGACCGGCATACTGGGACAGCATGGATGACGAGGATCCCGATATCGGCAACATCGTGGCTGAAGCGGTGAACATATTGGGCTGCATAAGGGCATAGACGACCGACAGAACCGCCGCCGCGGCGGTGAAGGCCACGATGAGCATTTTCCGCCGCCACAGCGTGGCGGCGAGGTCTACCAGGCTTACTTCGTCATCCAAATCGGGTTTCTCAGCTAAATCGCTCACGTGGTCGTCCTCCATCATAGGCCCAGCAAGGTTTTCGTCGTCAGCGCGGTGGTTAGTATCGTGCTTATGACCGAGAAAGTATCTTTCAGATAGGACCAGCCGACGCTGACTTTCACCGTCTTGGCCGGCACGATAATCGTATCGCCTGGATTGAGTTTGTACTTCAGGATACTCGGCTTGAAGAAGAGAAAGCCTTTGCCGGTGGTGCTGTCGAGTTTGCCAGTGACCCTGACGATATAGATTCTCGCGAGATCCGCGTCCCGCGAAATCCATCCGGATTCGGACAGGGCCTCCCTCACCGTGATTCCGGAGCGATAGGCGATGACTGTCTGGTCGGAGACTTCGCCCGACACCAGTACATAGGTCGGCATGGAAGGCACGAAGATGAGGTCGTCCCGCTCGAGCACGACATTGGAGGACGAATCGCTCAGGGCGGCGAGGGTGTCGGGGACATCGAGCGAAATGCGGCCAAAGCCCTCCTTATACTGCTGTTTCAAGGAACCGAGCTTCGCTTTCTGCATCGCAAAGTCAATCTGCAGGTTGGCGATTATCGCCGCCGCCGAACTTAAGGTGGAATCGGTCGACGTCGGCAGCGCTCCGCTCGCGGAGGACATCGCCTCGAGCTGGGCGATGAGCCGGTCGACCTGTTTCTGCTGAAGCTCTGCCGCGTTCTTCCTTATGAGGACGAGGCCGGCTGGATAGGCGCGCGTCTCGAAACCGCCAGCGGCCGCGAGAGCCTCGGCAAGCCTCATGCCTTCGCGGAACTCGACGGGCTGAGGATCCTTCACCGCGCCCCGCACCATGACGATCGATAGATGTTCATCAGGCAAAAGCCTCTTTATGGAAATGGAGTCGCCGGGCTGAAGCGGAACTTTGGTGTTGGCCTGTCGGTGCAAATACTCCTCGAGATAGACATCGACGCTTCCCCCCGCCGCCTTTGTCACGACGGCCTTGAGGGAGGAACTATCGGCCATCAAGGCAACCGACCGCAGCACGACCGATAGTTCAATGCCCTCATAATAGGGAATAACCTTGGGTTCGACGATCTCCCCCGAAATGGTGACCGGACGATTGGAATATTTCGGAAATAACATGACCGTATCGCGAGGCCGCAGCTCTATGTCCTTGTTGCCTTTCACGATCTCGGAAGGCGAGAACCCGATGAGGGACTCAGTCTCGGAACTCTTGCGTTTGATCACGGCGTAGCTGGAATCGGTGTCAATCAGAAGATCCGTCTCAGACAGCATTCCCGATAGGGAGAATCCCCTGTACCAGGCATAGCGGCCGGGATATCGGACGGTTCCCTGCAGAATCACCGTATCGGCGTATTTCGAGAAGTCGTGGGTTTCGCCCCTATTGCCCGCCGGAACGAGCCTAATGATGTCGCGCGGGAAAACACGCATATCGACCGATCCCGAAATGACCGCGAGGGGGCTGAAGGTGAGATATTCGATTCTGCCGCCCGTCACCCAGCGATCGATTTCGGCGTAATAGATGTCGGTATCGCTCACCAACTGGGATGAGGTGATGATCTCGGAAAGAAGGGCGGGAGCGTTGATGGAATAGAGGCCGGAATTCCGTGCCCGCCCAGCGAGCGCATAGGCGTTGCCGAAGTGATCGAAATCGGGTTTCTCGGGCAGGTAGCCCACCTTGAAATACCTGATGACGTCCTGGGCCCTGAGCGGGAGATCGTAGGCGCCCGACAGCACCTCGCGGGGGGAGAAGGTCGCGTATTCCCAGCCTCCGTCGCTCTTCCGCCTGGTGAGTTCGGCGTAATCGAGGTTGGTGTCCTGAAGGATTTGGTCGGCGGTCACCACGGAGGAAAGCCTTAAGGTAGGCGTACGCGCGTAGGGGCCCCCATAGCGGATCTGTCCGACAGTGTTGACCACTTCGAGAAAGAAGCCAGCGTCGGTCGTGATCCCGGAAGCGGGAGCCCCAACCGCGCCTCCCGCCGCAAGGGCGGCGGGAGGCGCGCCATTGGCGCCAACCGTTCCGATCGTCCCCGTCGGGACAGCGGCGGGCGTCGTTTGGCCGGCTTCTTCCTTGAGGCTCACCGTGGCGATCTTTGGCGTGGCCTGAGTGATGGAATAGTAGCGCACCGTGTCGCGAGCCGACAGCTCGGTATCGAATGTTCCGGAGGCCACTTCCCTGGGAGCGAAGGTGATAAGCTGACTCTTGCCGTCGGGAAGAACCCTCAGTATATCGGCATACACCTGATTGACATCGAGAAGGAGCTGGGCGGCACCCTGCAGTTCGGACAACATCGTGCCCGAACGCCAGGCATAGAGTCCCGAAAAGCGGAGAGGACCCGACATGAGCACGGAGGCCGCGAATCGATCGAAATCGGGTTTTTCTGGCGAATAATTGACTTTATAGATCCTCACGAGATCGCGCGGGCCAAGTTCCAGGTCCCAGGCGCCCGAAAGAACATCCGAGGGCTTGAAGATGACATATTCATCGCGCCCATTCGTCTTGAAGCGCACTACCTCGGCATAGTAAAGATTCGTGCTCAGCAGGATCTGATCCAAAGTGACTATCTGGGAGAGCTTCATGCCTGGTCGCAACGCGTAGAGTTCGGGCCGCGCCACCTGGCCCGTGAGCTGCACCACGTCCGCGAACTTCTCGAGGTCGGAAGCGGCGAGCGCGCCGCCAAAGGCCGTCTTCTTCACGAGGCGAATCGAATCGCGAGCGCGAAGCGCGAGGTCGAATTTTTTCTCCAACACATCCTTGGGGGCGAAGGTAAGGTATTCGTAGCTCCCATCATCTTTGAGCCTCGTCAACTCG
>DATMZF010000039.1:0-101509 GCA_035560555.1 Rectinemataceae bacterium | reverse complement strand
AAACTGGGAAAGAAAATGGTCAAGGGCTAGTCCCCTTTTTCTGTTTTCTGCATGGATTGGAAAAACTACACAGATCCAATGCTGTAATGCAGGTTTGGAAATAGGAAAGGGGCTGTCTACTTGAACTTAGTAGACAGCCCCGTCAGCGGCGGATATCGTCGAAGCGCTCAATAATGGAAGGCCGACTCTCCGATGAACTCGCGCAGCGTGGAGTCCTTGGGCACGTACTGGGCGGGAATGGGCGTGAAATTGTCGAGGAATGCCTGAATCCGCCTGGCTTCGGTGTATTCGGGCATGCTGGGCTTGATCGTGCGGAGGAGGGGATCGGCGAAGATCTTCAGCACGCCCAATTCGTAGTCCAGGGCCGAATTCAACGCGGCGTCCGCCGAATTCTGGAAGGGGAAGATGTGGGCGCGTTCGCCTCGCTGCACCGAAGGCCACATGGCGAGCGTCGCCCTCGCGCTGTGGCCCCTGAAGTTGTGATCCCTCACCATGCGGCGCAGGAGCCTGTAATCCGTCGTGCTGATCCGGTTGTGGTCATCCAGGTTGAGCTGGGTGAGGGCCGAGACGTAAATCTTGAACTTGTTCTCCTGCGGAATTTTCGGCGTGAGGGCATCGTTGAGGCCGTGGATGCCCTCGAGAATGAGGATTTCGTGGCCGGAAAGCCTCAGCGTCTGGCCCGTGCCTCGTCTCGTCCCCGCCTTGAAATCGTAGATGGGCAGCTCGACCTCGTCGCCGGAGAAGAGCTGGAGCAGGAGTTCATTGAGATAGGTGACATCGAGGGCTTCCAGGCATTCGAAGTCAGGTTTTCCCTCGTCGTCGAGCGGCGTGCGGCTTCTGTCTATGAAGAAGTTGTCCAGTTCGATGGGGATGGGCTCGAATCCCAGCACCTTGAGCTGTATGGCGAGTTTTTTGGATGTCGTCGTCTTGCCGGAACTGGAAGGTCCGGCGATCAGGACTACCCTCACTTTGTCGGCTTTAGCCGCCACCGCCTCGGCGAGGGCGGCGATCTTCCTGTTTTGAAGCGCCTCGGCCACGGTGATGTATTCGCCGATCCTGCCCGAGGCGCTCAAGCGGTTGAGGACGCCGACCGAGCCGACGCCGAGAACGCGCCCTCGCTCCTTGTATTCCTCCGATATCTTGTAGAGGAGGGGGACATCCTCGAAAGGTTCGATGACGCCCGCCTTGTCCTTGTGGGGATAGCGGAGAAGCATGCCCCCGTGATAGGGGATGAGTTCCCAGGTGCCAAGAATCCCGGTGGAGCTGACGAGCGGGGCGATCTGAAGATCGCGGAATCCGGCGCACTCGTTGAGAGGAATCTGGGGTTCGTTCAGGTTTTCAAGAAGGGCGAGGGTGTCGAGCTGTCCGCTTTTCACGAAGTAGTCGCAGGCTTTTTCCCAGGACCATTTTTCGAGGCAGATGGGTATGTCCCTAGCCACGAGGTCCCCGATGCGCCCGGCGAGTTTTTCGACCTGCTCTTCGGTCAGGGGGATTTCGTCGTAATAGTAATGATAGAACCCCGTCCCGATGGCCATGCCGGCGATCAATCTTCTCTCGGGGAAGAGTTCTCGGGAAGCGATGGCGAGGAGAAAGCAGAGGGAGCGTCGATAGACCGTGGCGCCGATGGCAGAACCCGAGAGCACGGGGCTGATCCGGCAATCGCTCTCCAGCTCGGTATCGAGCGACTTGAGCTCGTTGTCGATCAGGACGGCAACCAGCGCCTGATCCAACCCGCCTTTGTTAGGCAAGGTTTCGAGAGCCTTGGTGCCTGTCTGAAAGAATTTCGTTTCGCCCGAATCAAAGGTCGCGGTGATCTGCGTCATTGAGTCCTCTTTCTCGATAGTCCGTCGCTTCTGCCATACTATCGTCCATCGGCCCCTGTTTCCAGAGGCCTGCCGTGGCTGATAAAGCGGTTTAGCCCGCGAGGTTTGACGCTGTCCGCGAAGAAGGATACAATGGCTGATGGCTGCTCAGATGAAAATTACCATAAAAGATATTGCGGAACGCGCCGGCGTGTCGAAGACGACGGTTTCCTTCGCGCTCAACAACCCGAAACGCATTTCCAAAGAAACATACGAGAAGATCATGGCCATTGTCGGCGAACTTGGTTATTTCCCGAGCCCTGTCGCGAGGACGCTCACGACGAAGCGTCTCGGCGCGCTCGGCCTACTTCTCCCCCAGCCGATTTCCGAGGTGATGAACAATCCCCATCTCTGCGATGTGATCTCAGGCATAGGCGAGGAGTGCGACAAGCGCGAAATTTCGCTGATCATGCTCCCTCCCGTTCGGGGAAAGATAATCGAGGCGGCGCGCAGGGCCTTCGTCGACGCGATTGTCACCATTGGCGTCGGGCCGGAACACGAAGTGATCGATTTCCTCAGCGCGCGTCGGGTGCCCTTCGTCACTATCGACAGCGAGGAGACGGGGACGACGACCAATGTCGGCATCGAGCACGAGCGGGCGGCATATGACCTGATGAGCTATATCCTGTCGCTCGACCCGGCCCGCATAGCCGTGCTCTGTCTCAAGCCGGACGCCAAAAACCACACCGAGCGGTCCCGATCGGTGGTCCTGGAGAAGCGGCTCGCTGGGTTCGCCAGGGCTCTCCAGGAAATGGGGCTCTCCATCGGATCGGATCGCGCCAGGCTCATCGAAGCCGAAGGCTCCATAGAGGGCGGCAGAGTCGCGGGACGGATTCTCCTCGACGCGCCCGATAGGCCTGACGCCATCGTGGCGATGGCCGACATCGTAGCCTTGGGCATCTATTCGGCCGCGGCCGAATTGGGGATTCACATTCCCGACCAGTTGTCCATCGCCGGTTTCGACGATATAACCTTCAGCCGCTACGCGCGCCCGCCGCTCACGACGGTGCACCAGCCCGCGAGGGAGAAGGGCCAGAAAGCCGCATCGCTCGCCCTCGATATTCTCAACGGCGGCAAACCCGCTCATTTCACGTTTCCCTATACCTTGGAAATTCGCGGTTCGACGAAACCAACACGATAGCAGCGAGGAGCTATAGATGGCAAACCACAACATTCCCAAACGCAGCGAAGTACCCATCGCCGACAGGTGGGATCTCTCAGCGCTTTTCCCTTCCGGCGAATCCTGGGAAAATGGCCTGAAAGAGTTGGCATCGATGCAGGCGGGCATCGGCGTTCTCAGGGCGAAGTTTTCTTCTTCGCGAGAAGATTTTCTCGCCCTTCTGACAGGCTACGCGGAGTATCTTCGGCTCGATGAGCGGCTGGCTTACTATTCCGATCTCAGGGTTACGGAGGATGAGGGCGACAGCGGCTCGCGCGGCCGTTATTCGCGCTATGTGGGCGTCGCTGCCGCGGGGCAGGCCGCCTGGGCATGGCTCACTCCCTCCATTCAGGCTCTTCCCGAGGCTTTTCTGGATTCCTGTTTCGCAGACCCCCGATTCGCCGACTACGGCGTCTTCCTCAAGAAGCTCATCCGCTTCAAACCCCACATTCTTTCCGAAAAAGAGGAACGCCTGCTCGCCATGCAGGCCGAGACCAACCACACTGCCCAGGAGACCTTCGGCGTCCTCACCAACGTCGATCTCGATTTCGGAACGATCAGGACCGATGAAGGACTTCTCCCCTTGAGCCAGTCCACCTTCTCCGCCTTCATGCGCAGCCAGGACAGGGAAATCAGGAGAAAAGCCTATCTGAAACTCTATGGGGCCTATGAGCGGCACAAGACGACCCTGGCCAGCCTCTACGCCGGCTCCGTTAAAATCGACAAATACCAGGCTCAGGTCAGGGGATACGAAAGCGCCCGCGCGCAGGCTCTCTTTCCCGACAATGTCCCTGAATCCGTGTACGACAATCTCGTGGGCACTATCAACGCCAACCTGCCGGTGCTGCATGAGTACTATGACCTGAGAATGCGCGCTCTCGGCCTCGACGAGCTGAGGCACTACGATGTCTATGTTCCCTTGGTCGAGCGGAAGACGAGCCGCCACAGCTACAGGGAGGCTGTGGACATCGTCTCGGCTTCGCTAGCGCCGCTCGGCGAAGACTATGTGGCGACGCTGAGAGCGGGACTGCTGGGCGGCTGGGTGGACCGCTACGAGAACAAGGGGAAGCGTTCAGGGGCCTTCTCCGCCGGCAGTTTCTCGGGCGAGCCCTATATCCTTCTCAACTACAAGGAAAATGTCCTCAACGATATCTTCACCATGGCTCACGAGGGCGGACATTCGATGCACTCCTGGCATTCCGTGCGCGGCAATCCTTTCATGTGCTATTCGTACACTATATTCGAGGCCGAGGTCGCGAGCACCTTCAACGAGCAGCTCGTGTTCAAGTATCTCTATGAGCGCGCGGCTTCGGACGAGGAAAGGGTTTCCCTCCTGGCCAGCCGCGTGGACGATACGCTGGCGACGTTATTCAGGCAGACGATGTTCGCCGAATACGAAGCGGTGACCCACGCCATGGCCGAGTCGGGGCAGGCGCTGACCGTCGATTCGCTGAGGGCTGAGTATCGCAAGCTCTTGGAGAAGTATTTCGGGCCGCGGATGAAGCTTGAATCGCTATCCGATCTCGAGGGCCTGCGCATCCCCCATTTCTACAACGCTTTTTACGTGTACAAGTATTCGACAGGCATCTCCGCCAGCATCGCGCTCTCGGAGCGGGTTTTGAACGGAGGAGAGGCCGAGAAGAATGATTATTTCGCCTTCCTTAAATCGGGAGGCTCGAGATTCCCCATCGAGGCGTTGAAGGTGGCTGGCGTGGATATGTCTTCCCCGGAGCCGGTTCAGCTTGCCTGCGCCAGATTCGCCAACGATGTGAGGACGCTGAAGGGGTTGTTGAAGCTGTAAAAAGCTTTGGGGTTCGGCTGGCCGCGAGCCCGAGCCAAACGGCGAGGCTCCGCGATGCCTCGCAGGGTTCCAGCGCATCACCCGTGGCTCGCACGCCTCGCCCGCGTCCCGCGATTTCTACATATATCCCAGACTGGACAGGATGATCGAGACCGCGGCTACGGCCGCGGTCTCTGTTTTCAGGATGCGGTCTCCAAGGTAGCAGGCCGTAAAGGCGTGCGAGCCCAGGAGTTCCAATTCTCTTTGCGTCCAGCCACGTTCGCTGCCGATGGCGATGGTCACTGGGGCTTCGAGCGATGGGAGCGTGGCGATCCTGGGGAGCGAGGGATCGGGATGGAATATGAGCCGCAAGGAGGACGCGCCACCCTCCCCATCGGCCAGTTCGAGGGCGGCGCAGGCCCTGTCGATGCTCCAGAAGCTGCCGATCGCGGGGAGGCGTGGATTGCCGGCCTGCTCGGCTCCCTCGATGAGATGGGTTCCATATTCCCCTTTCTTGAAGAATGTGGATTCGGCGTAGGATTTATCTCCCAGATCGGAGAGGGTGAACCATATTTCCGCTACGCCGAGGCTCGTGAGGTCCTTCAGGATGCGGCCCGCCTGGATAGGGCGGGGAAATCCCATGAGCAGCCGGACGGGCCTGAGCGACGGGGCCTGGGACTGCGCGGAATAGGAAAGCACGAGACTATCCTCGGAAATAACCTCGATCCTGGCCTGCCCCAGCGTGCCGTCGGAGCAGCCCGCGGCCAGGACTTCGCCCTGTTTCTTCTTGAGTATTCTCGCCACGTGCTCGCGGCGTCTGTCGCCACGGGGAAGCGGCGCGCCGATCTCGCTTTCATCAAGATAGAGTATATTCATCGGAGAGGATCGACATCGGCTTCATAATCGACGCCGGGCACATCGAAGCCGTGGGCCTGGAGGAAATCCCTCCGGAAGCCTTCAATATCAGTGAGTTCGTCGAGGTTCGCCTCGTTTATCTTCCCCAGCCGGACCGACACGTCCTCCTGGACGGCGGCTCCCATCTCCAGCTCGTCGAGCCTGATCCTGCCTTCGGCGTCGACGGGGACGGTCGAACCTTCCCTCATGTACAGTCTTTCCATAAAGAGCCGCTTCATCTGGTCCATGCAGTCTTCGTGAATGTTCCTTTCCTTCATGACCTTGAACAGCGTCGACACGTAGAGCGGGATGATGGGGATCACCGCCGAGGCGCGGGTCACGACGGCCTTGTTTATGGAGACGAAAGCCTGAAGTCCCGACGCCTCATGTTCAGCCCTTATATCGCGGGCGCTCCTTTCCAGATGCGCCTTGGCGCGACCGATGGTCCCATCCCTGTAGATGGGCCAGGAAAGGGGTGGCCCGATGTAGGAATAGGCCACGGTGATGGCGTTTTTATCGAGGACCTTCGCGGAATCGAGCGCCTCCAGCCATAGTATCCAATCCTCGCCGCCCATAACCTTGACGGTCTCCTCTATTTCCTTTTCCTCGGCGGGCTGGACATGGGCCTCGCTGATTTTGCCGGAGAAAACGTCGGCCGTCTTGCCCGCGTAATCCCTCCCTATCGGCTTTATCACCGAGCGGTACATGGTTCCCGTATCGGGATCGACACGGACCGGGCTCGCGAGGGAATAGATGACGAGGTCGTAGGCGAAATCTCCGGCGCGGGCGGTCGCTATGGCCAAATTCTTGGCCTCATGGGAAAACGCGTCGATATTGAATGTTTTCGCGAAGAGTCCGCTCTTCGCGGCTTCCTGATCGAAACTCCTGTTCGCGTACCAGCCGGGCGAGGCTGTCTTCGAGGCGCCAGGCTCCTTTTCATAGGAAAATCCCACCGTGGCCGCCCCATACGCGAAGCCCGCCACGATTCTCGAAGCGAGGCCGTATCCAGTGGAGGCTCCTATCACGAGCACGTTCCTCGGGAGTCTCTGTTTCGAAGGTCTGGCCGCGTCGATCTTGGCTTTTAGCGAGGCAGCCTGCGCGATCTGGAGCCGAACCTCGGCCGCGCAGCCCTCCGGGTGCGCGTTGAGGAATATGTTGTTTCTCACCATGGGCGCGATTTTCATTCCGGAACCTCCGTTGCCATGGCTATCCATTCGGCTTCTACGGCGATCTCGCCATTGACCTTGCCCACACCTTTCTGGTGGAGGACCAATCCGCTGGATTTGAGGTTGACGACTTCCATCTCGAGCGTGTCGCCGGGACGGACCTGGCGCTTGAAGGTCGCCTGCCTGATCTTGGCCAGGACGAAGAGGCCTTTCGGTTTGATGCCGAGAAGCTTCGCGCCGACGCCGCCCGCCTGGGCCATCGCCTCTATGAGGAGGACGCCGGGCACGACCGGGTAGGCCGGGAAATGTCCTTTGAAGAACCAGTCGTCGGGTTTGTACGCCCTCGTGGCCAGAATCGTCGTCCCATCGATCCTGGCGTCGTCGATAAAGAGAAAGGGCGGACGATGAGGGAGATATGACTCTATGTTTTCCATGTGTTCAGCCTTTTGTAGTGTCAACGCTCGCCGAACCGAGCGAAAAACCTACAGGGATTATAATGTATGCGCGGCCGCCCTGAAAAGAAGGCGCGGGACCATGCGCTTTTCGATGCCCGGGACTCGGGATGGCGGCGCTTGATGGCAGCAGCCATTCGGGCACCCATCGCGATCCCAGGCCATCCTAGGCCCGCCTGAAAGCCAAAGCGCCGTTGTGTCCGCCGAACCCCAGCGACGCGGTGAGAGCCGCTTCGATGGGGTGGTGGATCGCCTTGTTCGGGATGTAGTCCAGATCGCAGCCCGCGGCGATGTCGGGGTTGTCCAGATTGATGGTCGGCGGAAGATAACCCGTCTCTATGGCTTTCACGCAGACGATCGCCTCGATGGCGCCCGTGGCGCCCAGACAGTGCCCCGTCATGCTCTTCGTCGAGCTTATCTTGAGCTGATGGACGGCGTCGCCGAAGGTTTTTTTGACCATGGCCGTCTCGGTGGGATCGTTGAGCTGCGTCGAAGTCCCGTGCGCGTTGTAGTATCCCACTTCCGAAGGCTTCAATCCGGCGTCCTCGAGAGCCAGCGCGAGGGCCCTGGAGCCCTGTATGCCTTCAGGGTGTGGAGCCGTCAAGTGGTAGGCGTCGCAGGTCGCCCCATAGCCGGAGGCGAGCGCGTAGATTCTCGCGCCGCGGGCCTTTGCCCGCTCGTAATCCTCGAGAATCATGATGCCGGCGCCCTCCCCGATGAGGAAGCCGTCCCTGTCCGCGTCGAAGGGCCTGGACGCCTTTTTCGGCTCGTCGTTGCGCCGCGTCGTCAGAGCCTTGAGACGACAGAAACCGCCCATGGCGAACTCCGTGATCGCCGCCTCCGTGCCCCCGGCAACGACGATATCCGCGCGTCCCGATCGCAGGAGGTCGATGGCTTGGCCGATGGCGTCGGTCCCCGAGGCGCAGGCGGTCACCTGCGTGTAGGCGGGGCCTCTTATCCCGAGGCGCATGGCGACGTTGGCCGCCGCCTCGTTGGCTATCATGAGCGGCACCGTCATGGGCGGCATCCTATCGGGACCCGATTCCAGCAGCTTGGCATGGGAATCCTGGAACACCTCCAGCCCGCCGATACCATTGCCGAGGCAGATCGCCGTCCTTTCGCCGTCGTAGCTCGATGAAAGCGCGCGGCTTTCGGCCATCCTCGCCGCGTCGGCGCCGCCTTCTGCCTTGATAACGTCGCTTCCGGCCATGGCCGCCGCGGCCTCGCCTCCGGTCGCCCGGAATCCCTCGTCGGCGAGCCCAGCGTCCCTCCATGCCTGAACCGACGCCGCTACAGCGTATTGGGAAAAAAGCCCCATTTTCCGCGATTCTTTCTTGTCCATCCAGAGTCCTGGATCGAAACCCTTCACTTCGGCCGCTATCTTTGAGTCGAGCCTCGAGGCGTCGAAACGCGTCACGGGGCCAGCGCCCGATTCGCCTCTCAGGAGAGCGCCCCAGAAACTCTCCATATCGTTCCCGATGGGGCTGATGACCCCTAAGCCTGTCACGGCGATTTTTCTCTGCATCTACAGTCCTCCTACCAGCGTATTACGGCGGCGCCATAGGTGAGCCCTGCGCCGAAGCCTAAAAGCATTATGAGATCGTTCGTTTTCAGAAGTCCCTTTTCGTTCATCTCGGCGAGGGCGAGGGGGATGCTCGCGGCCGACGTGTTGGCGTATTCTTCCATATTGAGGTAGAACTTTTCAGGCGGAATGCCGAAGCGCTTGCCAGCGGCCTGGACGATGCGCTCGTTCGCCTGATGCGGGATGATCCAGGAAAAATCCTCGAGCTTGTACACGGTGGCGTGCATGATTCGCTCGATGAGGACGGTGATGGATTTGACGGCGAAATTGTAGACATTCTTTCCGTTCATCGAAAGCACGGGGACTATGGGCGTCGACCTTGTATAGGCGTCGGTTCGGGGCGCCTGGGTGAGATAGAGGTCCTTCGCGCCCGAGCCATCAGCCCCGAGCAGGAAGGACAGGCATCCTCGTCCCGGCTCGTCTATGCGCGATATGACGGCGGCGCCCGCTCCGTCGCCGAAGAGAACGGCCGTCGAACGGTCGTTCCAGTCCACGATCCTCGAAAGCTGTTCAGCCCCTATGACGAGGGCGTGACGCCCGTTCCTGGCCTCCAGCATGGCCGAGGCTATATCCAGCGCATAGATGAAACCCGTGCAGCCAGCCACGACGTCGAAGGCCGCGCATCCAAAGGCGCCGATCTTTTCCTGCACGATGCAGGCGGTCGCGGGAAAGCCGAAGAAATCCGGCGTGGCGGAGGCCACGACGATGAGATCTATGTCGTGCGGCCCGATCCTGGCTTTTTCCATGGCCGACTTCGCGGCCTCGGCCGCCATATCGCTCGTCAGCACATTCTCAGAGGCTATGTGGCGGGCGCCTATGCCGGTGTGGGAGCGGATCCACTCATCGGTGGTTTCGAGTTTCGCCGCCAGCTCTTCATTGGAAATTCTGGTCCGCGGAATATAGGACGCGATGGAACGTATGACAACGGACATCGTTTTCCTCCCATTGTGGTTGACATATATTTAGAAAATGTCACGAGAGGGATTGGACCATAGATGAAGCGACTATGTCAATATGACGGAAAATGTCAAAATGACTGAATCATCGAGTTTTGCCGGCAGCGTCCATGCGAAGGGGCTTTAACCCCGCTATGGCGATGAGGCTCGATGCCACGATGCCGGCGAAGGCCATAATTTTTTGCGCGACGCCCCCCGCGAATACGTTGCCGCTAAAACCGAGGGCGTACCCGCAGGCTATGGCGGCGAAGAGGAAACCGCTTCTCACTCTCTTCTTTCCGCCGACGACGAGGGCGATGAAGAGGGCTGGTACAATGCCCGAGGTGTAGCCCTGGTACGTCTCGAGGAGGAGATCGACGATATCGGTCTTGAAGAGCGCGATGACGGTCGCGAAGGCGGCGATGATGCCGACCCAGGCCTGTGTCCGATAGAGCGAGGACCCACCCAGAACGTCGTGCTCGAAGATTCCCGCGGCGGTGAGGAGCACCGTGTCCGCCGTGGATAGGATGGCGGCCAGGATGCCGAAGACCATGAGAACGGACAGCCAAGAGGGGAAGACCGAGCCGATCATGGCGTTTAGCGGGTCAACGCCGCCGAAGTCGAGGCCCGAAGCCCTGGCCCAAAGCCCGATGGAGGTGATGACGATGGCGAAGATGAACATTCCCAGGGCGCTCGTGTATGAAGCCTTCCTGGCCGATGTAGGGGTGTCGGACGAGAGGATGCGCCCGAACATCATGGGGCATATCAGATAGGATCCCGCGACGACCACGAGATAATAGAGAAGATCGAGGAGACCGAATTTTTCGGAGAAGAAATGAAGATCAAGCGCCGCGATGGACAGGGGCCGAGTTCCAAATAGCCAGCCGCAGGCTGCCAGCACGGCTATGGCCAAAACGCCGAACTGAAAAAGATCGGTCTTGAGAATGGAGCCCTGGCCGCCCATGATGGTGTAGATGACGAGGAATGAGGCCGCGGCTATGACCGCCCACTGGTGCGAAAGCCCCGTGATGGATGAGAGCACCTTGCTCGCGGCGAGGAACTGACCCGCGGCTATGCCCGTCCAGGTCAGCACGATGATGACGCCGGTCAGCCGCTTGACGGCGGGGGATGATAGTTTCTCGGCGAGGTCAGGCAGCGTCAGGGCTTCCGTCTTCCTCACTTTTTCCGAAAGAAAGGCCCCCTGAGCGAGGTGGGCGAGAGCTCCCGCCGCGACGAACCAGAATGCCGGGAATCCAATGGCATAGGCTTTACTCACTGTGCCCAGCGTGAGGCCCCCTCCGATGGTGGAAGCCAGCATGGATCCTATGATGAGAATTCTGGGCTGATTCCTGTCGGCCAGCACGAAATCCTGAAAACTGTGCTGTCTACGGGATGAATGAAAGGCTATCGAGAGAAGAAAAGCCCCATAGGCGAAGAGGAATACCTGCATGGAAAAATCCTGTCAGGGTCGGATGCTCTCCCGGGTTTCAGGAGGGAGGCTCTCTCCCGGTTCAGAGGTGAGAGCGAGGAATTCCGCCTCTTCGATGACTTCCTTCTCAAGAAGGATGCTCGCGACCTTTTCGATCAGGTCGCGCTTGGAGCCAAGAAGGGCGACCACGCCATCATAACGGGCCGCGATGATTCTCGCAATCTCCTCGTCCACGTATTTTTGGGTGTCCTCACTGTATTCCCTGGCCATGAAGGGTTCGGGGGCCTGGGTGCCGCCGAAGGCCTGTCCCTTTCTCGTCAACGCCACATGCCTGAAACGCTCCGACATGCCGAAATCAACGATCATCCTGCGGGCTATATCGGTGGCCCTCGTGATATCGTTGGCGGCGCCGGTGGAAATCGAATCAAACACGATCTGTTCCGCGGCGCGCCCGCCGAGCAGCACGTCGATCTGGCTCAGAAGCTCTTCTTCGCTGACGACATAGCGGTCCTCGATGGGCATCTGCAGGGTATAGCCCAAGGCGCCGTAGCCCCTCGGCACTATCGATACCTTTTTGACCGGATCGCTTCCCGGGGTGAAGGCCGCGGTCACCGCATGGCCTGTCTCATGGAAGGCGATCACTTTTTTCTCCTTCACGTTGATGACTTTGGTCTTCTTTTCCAGACCGGCGATCACTTTCTCGATGGCCGCGTCGAAGTCTCCCTGCCGTACCTTTTTCCTTCCGGCGCGGACGGCGAGGAGGGCCGCCTCGTTCACGATGTTGGCGAGATCAGCTCCCACGAAACCGGGGGTGCTGCGGGCGATTTTCGCCAGATCGACCGAATCGTCCATCTTGATGCTCTTGGCGTGAATCCTGAGGATGGCTTCGCGGCCCGGCATATCGGGCCTGTCCACGAGAACCTGCCGGTCGAATCTGCCGGGGCGTAGAAGGGCCGGGTCGAGAACATCGGGGCGGTTCGTTGCGGCGAGGATGATGAGGCCCGAGGTGGCGTCAAATCCATCCATCTCGACGAGAAGCTGGTTTAAAGTCTGCTCTCGCTCGTCGTTGCCGCCTATCATCCCGCTCGACCTGCTCTTGCCGAGGGCGTCCAGCTCATCGATGAAAACGATGCAGGGCGCTTTTTCCCTCGCCTGGCGGAAGAGGTCGCGCACTCTGGCGGCGCCAACGCCCACGAACATTTCCACAAAATCGGCGCCGCTCATGCGGAAGAAAGGCACCGCCGCCTCGCCGGCCACCGCGCGGGCCAAAAGGGTTTTGCCTGTGCCAGGAGGGCCGACGAGGAGGACGCCCTTGGGGATCTTGCCGCCAATGTCGGTATACTTCGTTGGATTCTTGAGAAAATCGACGACTTCCACGAGTTCGGCCTTGGCTTCGTCCACGCCCGCCACATCGCCGAAACGTGTTTTTATGTCGCCCTCGGCCACAATCGTCGCCTTGTTCTGCCCGAAGGCGAGCACGTTGGAATTGCCTCCTCCCGAAGCGCGCTTCATCACGAGGCGCCATACGAAGAACATGATGCCGAAAGGCAAGACCCAATTGAGTATCAACGAAAGCATGGTGCTGCCTTCGCGAGGGGAAGCGGAATACACGATATTCTTTTCATCGAGAAGGGCCGTAAACTGGGGGTCGTCGACGGGGACCGCCTTGTAGACGACGCCTGTCTTCGTGGAGGCGGGGAAGGGCGATGAGGGCGCCTGCGTGTTCGCGTCAGTGTATCCCGTGAAATAGTTCGGATCGATCTCGACGCGCTTTATCTCGCCATTCTCGACCTTGCTCTTGAAGGTCGAATAGGGAACGAGAGTATTGTCCGTCCTGAAAAGGAGATAGTTGAAAAGGCTCACGAGCACGAGCGTTATGATTATATAACTGAAGGAAAATCTCAGCTGAAAGCCCCCGAAAGGGCCTCCGCCCTTCGCTGGCCCCTTGTTGCCCCCAGTCGGGCGAAGTCCGGGTTTATTGTTCCAATTGCTGTTTTTTTTCGGCATGTATCGCTCCAATGACAAATCTAACGAAAAGAGGCCCGAGAAGGAAGTTCATTCGGCGCTTTCCTTTTTCGTGTCTTCTCTTGACCCTCCGCCTCTATTTTTCTATATTTCTATTGATCAATCTCAATTCTAACGAAAGTTCAGGAGGATTCTTTATGAACGTCAAACCCTTGGGTGATCGCATTCTCATCAAAATTAAGGAAAGCGAGACCAAGACAGCCGGCGGAATCATCATTCCGCAGACAGCCCAGGAAAAAACCCAGACGGGCGTCGTCGTTGCTGTCGGCACCGATACGGATGTGATCAAGGTCAAGGCAGGCGATGAAGTCATGTACGACAAGTACGCGGGAACCCAGATCAAGATCCAGGGTTCCGAGCACCTCATCGTCAAGATGTCCGATGTCCTCGCCGTGCTAGAGTAATACCTAGCGTACGGGATACCGCAACACATGAAAAAGGCTGCCGAAAGGCAGCCTTTTTCATCTTCAATGGGGGTGTCAGGGGGTTAGGATATCCAGCACTTCCTGCGATGTCGCGGCTTTCAGGATAGCCTGGCGTTTTTCCTCGCTCCTGAAAAGCATGCTCACCTCGGCGAGGAATTGCAGATGCGGGCCGGTTTTTTCCGGCGGGGAAAGCGTCATGATGAATATCTTGCAGCCCTTTCTATCCAAAGCGTCGAAATCCACTTCCTTGTCGGAAACTCCAACGCAGGCGACAAGTTCGGAGACGGCTGAAGTCTTGCCGTGAGGAATGGCGATGCCATGTTTCATGCCGGTGCTCATTCTCGTCTCGCGCTCTAGCACCGAGGCCTTTGCCTGTTCCCTGTCCTTGACCTTGCCGCTTTTCATGGCCACATCGATGAGTTCGTCTATGATTTCGTCTTTTGTCGTTCCCGCGAGATTAAGGGCAATCAGCTCGGAGCTGAGCACAGTCTTTAAGTCCATAGTAAAGAATAGTAAATCGGGGATTCGGTATCGTCAAGCCTCAACAGCCGCGGCTATGGCCGAATCAGATGAAATGCCGGGAATCCTTCTGGTCGCGGGCGATGATGTGGCGCGCGACGAGGGCCTGTGAGGCTCCAATCCACAAGGCATCGATGAGAGAAGCTATCATCGACAGGAGCATGGCGATCGGCACCATGACGAGATAGCCGTTCTCGAAGCCCCTTCCGAAAAAGCCGCAGCTGAGCGTAAGCACCGCGATCGGGCCGCTCTGCATCGATGAACTGGCGAGGATGGTCGTCGCGGGGATGAGCAGAAAAATGGCTATGAGGCTCGGAATCGAGATAGCCAGCTGTGAATAGGAAGAAAGAATGATGACGAAGGAAATCGCCGCAACGAAAGCCGTGCCCGCTCTCCCGAACAGGAGTCCCGCCGGCATGGCGATGGCGTTGTATCGACGCTTGATTCCCAGGTTCTCGCGCGCCTGGCGCATGGTCAAGCCGGCGGAAAAACGGAGATTGCCCGAAATCAGGGCGGCCAGGGCCGCCGGTAGACCCGAATAGAGTACCGGTATGGGGTTCTTCCTTCCGCTTAAAAGGAAGATGGCGAGTGGAATGAACAGAAGAAGGAGGGCTGAGGAGGCGATGCCGAGGATCAGGAGGAAGGAAGCGTAGATGCCGCCGCCGAGCGATGTCGTGACGAGATAAAGGGCTCTCGCCGATATCGGGATGAGCAGGACGCCCAGGATTTCAGTCATGAAGGCGTTGATGGTGTGAAATATCCTGGAAAGTGAATCGAGAAGATTGGCCGCGGGGCGCGCGGCGATTGGATCGTGGGCCATCGCCAGCCCGATGATGAAGGCAAAGACAATCGCGGGAACTATCCTCCCGCCAGGGCCAAGGAAGATCGCGCCCAAGCTCTCCGGGAAGATTTCAAACAGACCGCTTCCAATACTCTGTACCGACTGAGAGGAAGTGTCGGATAGGAGGGGTATGCGGACGGGCAAGGCCACGAGCGCGGCCGCGATGCCGATCGCCGTGGCCGCGAAAAGGGAAAGGAGGAAAAAGCGTAGGCTTTTCAGTCCAATGCTCCAGAATTTCTTCTCTTCGTACAGCTTCAGCACGGAAAGAGGAATGTTGACGCAGAGAAGGGCGCCGAAGACATAATAGCCGATCCTTATGGATAGCTCGGCGACGGAGGCCAGAGCTCCGCCATCGTCGAGGAGAGTTTTGGGGCAGACGGCGAACAGCGCCGCTCCGAACAGGATTCCAGCGGCATATTTAAACCACAATTTCATCGCGACATCAGCATAACCGGAGGAAGATTGAATGGTCAACATTTGTGCGTCGTCGTTGACACGATTAAGACTTTATTATACTGTCCTTTCAAATGATGCGCCGCCGGAACCATCTCCGGCCTTATCGCCGCGCGCAGCGACCCAGTAGCTCAGATGGATAGAGCGGCTGCCTCCTAAGCAGCAGGTCGCCCGTTCGAATCGGGCCTGGGCCATTCCTTCAACGATTCATGACGAGGAGTCCCGCGACGCAGAGGGCGATTCCGACGGCTTTCTGCACGCTGAACGATTCCTTGTAAACAATAACCCCTACGGGAATCAGAATGATGGCCAACAAGATATTCGCTATCAGGGAAGCTTTGCTTATGTCCCATCCCGCGCGAAACGCGAACAGAAATCCCAATTCGAGACCGATTATAGCGACGCCGAGAAGCAGGCTCGTCCAGTTGACCCCTCGGAAGCTTTCCGATAGCCCTCGGCCGTAGCGTTGCTGCGAGATCAGCAGAGCCACCGCGGTCGTGGCGGCCGCGGTGAGATAGGTGACGAGGAGAGCGGCGAAGGGATTGGCGGCGTTCGGCGTCGATTTCTGCGTAATGTTGTAGCAAATGTTGGAAACGACGATCATGGCAATGGAGATGACGTACATCATGGCGGCGAGTGTAGCACAATCCGCATGCTATCCGAAGATCCCGCTTGTCGATATACTAATCGCATCCCACGTCGTCGCGAACGAACCAGGAAACATATTGTCCATCAAAGACGCATCCAACCCGAAGATCCGAAATATCGCCATTATCGCCCACGTTGACCACGGCAAAACCACTCTCGTAGACGCCATGTTCAGGCAGTCGGGGCTGTTCCGCGAAGGCCAGGAAGAGCCGGAACGCCTCATGGACAGCATGGACCTGGAGCGCGAGCGCGGGATCACCATCACCGCGAAGAACTGTTCCGTTCTTTGGAAAGGCATCAAGATAAATATCCTGGATACTCCGGGGCACGCCGATTTCGGGGGAGAGGTCGAGCGCGCCCTCTCCATGGTGGATGGGGCGATTCTCCTCGTCGACGCGTCGGAAGGCCCTCTGCCGCAGACTCGATTCGTTCTCAAGAAGGCGCTGGAACTGCGGCTGTCCATAGTCGTCGTCATCAACAAGATCGATCGGCTAGATGCCCGTCCCGCCGAAGTCTTGAGCGAAATATACGACCTTTTCATCGATCTGGGCGCCAGCGAGGAACAGCTCGAATTCCCGCTTCTCTATGCCATAGGGAAAAAGGGCATCGCTCGGAAAAGTCTCACGGAACCAAGCGAAAACCTGCACCCGCTCTTCGATGCCATTCTGGAGGAGATCGCCCCCCCCGCGTATACGAGCGGCGAGCCTTTCCAGATGCTCGTTTCCGACCTTTCGTACTCCGATTATTTTGGGCGTCAGGCCATCGGGAAAGTGATAAACGGCCGCGCGCATTCCAAGGACAGTCTCGTCTGCATCGGGGAAGGCAACCTCCGCGAAGCCCTGAATATATCCAAGCTGCACACCTATTCGGGCATAAAGCTGGTGGAAGCCGAGAGCGCGGAGCCGGGCGACATTTTCGTGCTCTCGGGCATCGAGAACGTCCACATCGGGGACACGATCTGCACGAGCGAGTATCCCAAGGCCCTGCCCAGGATCGTCATCGACGAACCCACCGTGTCCATGCTCTTCACCGTGAATACATCCCCGCTCTCGGGTCTCGATGGGAAGAAGATTCAGTCGATGAAACTCTTCGAACGCCTCCGCAAAGAGACCCTCAAAAACGTATCCATCCACGTGGAGGAAGTGAAGGGCGGCGGCGGGTACATCGTGCGGGGTAGGGGGGAATTCCAGCTCGTCATCCTGATCGAGCAGCTCAGGCGAGAGGATTTCGAAATCTGCGTGGGAAGGCCGGAAGTGATCTTCAAGTACAGGGACGGAAAAAGGCTCGAACCTATCGAACACCTTTTTGTCGACTGCAACGAACTTTTCGCCGGCATAGTGACGGACAAGATTTCCGCCCACAAGGGCCGCATGCTCTCCTATACCTGCCACGACGGGGCACGCGTCCATATCGAGTTCTCCGTTCCCTCTCGCTCGCTCATCGGCTATCGCGATACCTTCCTCACCGACACGAAGGGCACCGGAATCATGAACACGTACTTTTCGGGGTATGAGGAATACCGCGGCGATTTCAACGACTACTATACCGGCTTCCTCGTGTCGGACAGGAGCGGCAAGGGGGTCACCTACGGCCTCTATCACCTCGAGCCGCGCGGTCGCCTCTTCGTCGTTCCCGGAGATCCCGTCTACGAGGGCATGATCATCGGCGAACACAATCTCGATTCGGATCTCGAGGTGAATCCCTCCAAGGAAAAGAAGCTCTCCAACATGCGTTCGGTTTTGAAGGATGAGGCGCTGACCCTGACACCGATCCAGCCCATGACCCTGGAACGGGCGATTCTCCTTCTGCACGAGGATGACATGGTCGAGGTGACGCCCCATTCCATCCGCCTGAGAAAGGCCATACTCAGCGCCATGGAAAGAAAGACGACGCGCCGCGATTTTAAGGCGAATGGTTTACAATGACAATATATACCTTCAGGGAGCCTTAAAAACATCCTTGATCCTGTCTCCAAAATCGCTGGCGGTTTTTTCTATTCCTTCTCCCACGGCGTTCATAAATTTGAAAATCGGGTCGTCGCTTTTCTTTAGGCTGTCTCTGTAAAAATCGGCCGCTTCCTTCAAATCGTCTTGAGCGCTCGCTTTCGACTCTCCCTTCCGCGGATACTCACCGTCCAGGATGCGCTGGTATTGTCCTGAAGAAGTCCAAGATTTCAATTCCTGCAGGCGTATGACCGGGAAGGGATGGGACTGCCATACCTGGTTGAGTATTTTATGTATACTGTCTAAAACGGTTTTTTGATCTTCATATTCTTTCGCTTGAAGGAAAAATTCGTTCAGGTTCACCTGACTCAGATCTTCGGCTCCGGCCATCTTCATCAGGACATTACAGCTCGGCATTTCGTCCTGCGTGGCTAGGATTTCCGCCCTGTCCGCCGTCAATTCGCTCTTCCTGTCCCACTCCGCAAGAACCGCCATAATCGCGTTCACGGCGAGCTCTCCACCGGGTAAAAAGCTTAGGGAAATAGTAGTCAAAATCCAGATAAGCGTTTTATAGAGGGCGTGTCCGCTCATGATATGTCCCATTTCATGGGCGATGATGGCGGCGATTTCATTTTCTTCGAAATTGCGCAGCACCGAGCTGTTGATAAGGATGAAGGGCTCTTTTACTCCCAGGACTCCGGCGTTGAGAAACGGACTCTGCGTGACGAACATGTCAGGCCTGTAATCCCAATCGAAGGTGTCGACGATGTCGTTCAGCATGGCGTTGAGCTTTGGGAATTGCTTTTCCGTCACTTTGACCGACGATGCGAGGTGAATGAGCTTCAAGGATCGCTCTGTCGTCGCCGACAGAACGATTTTCACGAGTTCGTCGATCCCTTTAAGTTGCCTGACGGCGCTGAGCGCCGCTTTGTCGGCTGGATGTTCCCATGATTTCGGATCGATGCCGTATAGCTTTTTTATTCTTTTAGCCTGCATGGAAAGCCTCCGGAGTGATTTCGCCGCGTCTCGCACCAAGTTTACGCCACTTGCCACAGCGATGCTTCGTGGTGGAAGAGGAAGATTAAAGCGGGTTCTATTGAATCACGACAAATGCTATAATGACAATAGTATTTCATAGTTGCCGGGAGAAGCGATGCCACGCTCCATTTCGAGATTAGCGATCTGCTTTTCAGCCATCACGCTATTGCTGTTATCTTCCTGCTCGACAGTTCCCGTCGATCAGTATAGCCATGTCAGCAACATCCGTTACTGGAAGGAAGATTCGGGCGCTTTAGGACGGAAAGCCATGACCGTCGGCGCCGACGAACTCCTGGACCGCGAAGTGCCGGATCGAAAGGATCCGAAGATCGTCATCCTCATGTATCATAACCTTGTGTTCGGAAGAACGGGCAACGAGTATAACAGGGACATCTATAACTTCGAACACGATCTTGCCTTTCTCAGAAAACGTTTCAGGATCATCGATTTCGAGGATTTATTGGCCATCAAAGAGGGTAGGATGCGGCTCGCGAGCGACGCCGCCCTGGTAACCTTCGACGATGGCGATTTGTCGATGTACGCGATAGCCTATCCTCTTCTCAAGGAGTATGGCATAGAAGCGACGTTCTTTATCATTTCCAGCTTTGTCGGAGAGATTGGGTACATGAATTGGCCTCAGATACAGGAGATGGCCCAATTCAGGGATGCTTCCGACAACAAGCTCTTCACTATAGGATCGCACGGCGCGAGCCATAAATATCTGGGAGACCTGGACGAGAGCGCCGCCATGAAGGAATTGACCGAATCCAAGGCGGCGCTGGAAAACAATACCGGAGAACCCGTTTGTTTTCTCGCGCTTCCTTTCGGCTCGGGAGCCGGAAAGGAAGCGATCATGGAGCTCGCCCAAAAGGCTGGCTACAAGGCTATTAGGACTTCCGACAACCGTTTCGTTCTGGCCTCCAGCCTCGATCTTTTCGGGCTTCCCGGCATCTATATCGACAATTCTAGCACGGACAAAGCCATGGGAAAGATATGGGCCTTGATCGGACGCTAAAGCTCAAGGTCTCTGTCATTATCCCCGCCTCGATCTTTTTGCTTTTCTACCCGAGAAAAATTTTCTTGACAGATAGATAAAGAGCTTGTATCCTGTGTCCTGGATCCACGAAAGAGTTGCTCATCTCGAGAAAAGGGATACTATATGGACTCGACTCAGGAAACCCTGATGAACGCCCTGGTGCTCACTTCGCCAGGCACATTTGAAATACGGCAGGTTCCCATTCCCGAACCCGGGCTCGGGGAAGTGTTGTGCAAGGTCCGCGCCGTCGCCATCTGCGGTAGCGATCCGGAAATAATACGCGGCGATCTGGCCGGAATCTGGCCACCCGCCTATCCCTTCACACCAGGCCACGAGTGGTCGGGCGAGGTCGTGAGGCTGGGCGAGGGCGTGACCGACTTCCTCCCCGGGGACCGCGTCGCAGGCGAAGCGCATAAGGGATGTGGCACATGCAGGAACTGCATGAACGGGCGATACACGCTCTGCGAGAATTACGGCAAGCCAGAGACCGGGCATCGTCATTATGGGTTCATCTCGCAGGGAGCCTATGCCCAGTACAACGTCTATTCCACGAAAAGCATCAAGAGAATGCCTGCCTCGGTGAGTTTTAGGGAAGGAGCCCTGGTCGATACCGCGGGGGTCACCCTTCACGGGATGGAACTCACGGGCATCACGGCGGGCGGCACGGTCGCCGTGATCGGCCCCGGTCCCATCGGCCTCATCGCCATGCGTTTCGCGAAAGTCCTTGGCGCGGCCAAGGTGATCATGGTGGGCAGGGGAGTGAGGCTTCAGCTGGCGGCCCAGTTGGGAGCCGATTTCATCGTGGACTTCGAAAAAGAGGAGCCTGTCGAGGCGGTCCGAAAGTTGGCGGGCGACGCCGGTGTCGATGAAGCCTTCGAATGCAGCGGCGCGGAAGGCACCTTCGCCCAAGCGGTGCGCATGCTCAGGAAGGGCGGGAAAGTTGGCCTCATGGGCGTGCCCACCGATAAAGTGCTGGAAAAACTGCCTTATAAATATATTGTTCACAACGAAATAGCGATATATGGCTCGAGGGCGAACCCCAATGTCTCCTGGAAAATCATCGAGGCCATCGCTTCGGGGAGCCTGCGCGTGGACGATCTCATAACGCATACTTTTCCGCTCGAGAGCTTCAAGGAAGCTCTCGAAACCTTCGTGGGCCGCAAGCAGGGAGCCATAAAGGTCGTCATAGAACCCAATGGCCCGGAAGGCGAAAGCAAGGATCTCCGCTGATGTCCAGAGTGAAGGTCGAAGAGGCCATTCATTCCGAATATGGCCGTTGCCTTCGCATCTCTAATGAAACGGCGACGCTTTACGTTTCGCTGGACTATGGTCCCAGGATCATTCACTATGCGCTCGGCGATGGCCCCAATGTCATGTTTTTCAACCGCGATCCAGACTACGTCAAAAGAGGCGAAGACTTCGATGACCGCTTCTATCCCGGAGCCTTCTGGAACATCTATGGCGGCAACAGGCTCTGGGTTGCGCCGCATAACTTTCCACTGGCCTTCTATCCCGACAACGAGCCTGTCGCCTTCGAACATATCGAAAATGGAGCACGCTTCATTCCCAGACCGCGGAGGGAAACAGGTGTCAGGGTCACCACGGAGGTGAGGCTCGACGAAACGTCTTCCAGGGTGATGATACGCCATAACATCGAGAACATGGGGGCGGCGCCTAAGAGAATGGCGGCATGGTCCATCACGAGCGTGGATGCGGGCGGACTCGAGATTATTCCCCAGACGGCGAGCAAGACCGGCGTGCTCCCCAACCGCCACATATCGCTCTGGCCCTATTCGAGCATGAGGGACGCGAGAGTGTTCTGGGGCGCGCGCCATATTTTTCTGAAGCAGGATGCGCTCAACGAGTCGCCGCTGAAAATCGGCATCAACAATGAAAACGGCTGGGCTTGTTACCTCAATAAGGGACTGTGTTTCCTCGTCTCGTACAGGCACGATCCAGCGGCCGAATATCCGGACTTCGGCGTTTCCTACGAAACCTTCACGGACGATCGAATGGTGGAGATGGAAACGATGTCGCCGCTGAAAATCGTTCCTCCGGGCGAATCGGTGGAACAGGTTGAAACCTGGCAGCTTTGTCCGATCGATGATCCAGCAGAAGCCATAAGGGCGTACGATGCGGCGGATGAAGGCCGGTTGTCTACATTGGTCGATTCGATTTTCTCCGATGAATTGATAGTCGCCCCATAGGGTAGCTATAGCGGCGGTTCTTTGGTGAACCGACGCGGAAATGAGTGAAGTCTGTTTCAGGAGGCAGGAAGTATGAAAAAAGGTATTGCGTTTTTTCTGGCCGCGCTGCTGTGTCTTTCCATCGCTCCGGTATGGTCCCAGGCGTCCAAGAGCGCCTCGGCGAAGCCGGTGAAAGTCGCCGTCGTGTTCTTCGATTTCTCGAACACCTATCTTTCCTACATGCGCGGCGGCATGAAGGCGTTCGAAAACAGCCTAGGTCCCAATGTCAGCGTGGAATATTTCGATTCCCGCAACGATCAGCCGACGCAGAACGACCAGATCGATACGTTGATCGCCAAAGGTTACGATGTATTGGCCATCAACCCCGTGGATCCGAAAGCGGCGTCGACGATGATCGCGAAAGCCAAGGCCAGGAAAATCCCCGTCGTCTTCTTCAACAGGTGCCCGGACTCGGCCGACATCCTCAGCTACGACAAGACCTGGTATGTCGGAACGACGCCGGAGGAATCGGGCGTCATCCAGGCTCAGCTCATCATGAACGCGTGGAAGAACAAGCCGTCCCTCGACAAGAACAAGGACGGTAAAATGCAGTATGTGGTTCTGAAGGGCACCCCCGGGCATCCCGATGCCGAAGCGCGCACCAAGCTGGTGGTCGAGACCATGCAGAAGGCCGGATTCGCGACCGAACAGCTGGCGCTCCAGCCCGCCAACTTCAAGACCGACGAGGCGAAGAACATCATGGAAACCTGGCTCGGCAGGTTCGGCGACAAGACCGAAATGGTGATCTGCAACAACGACGCCATGGCGCTCGGCGCGGTGGAAGCCCTGAAATCGGCCGGTTACTTCACCGGGAAGAAATACATGGGCGTCGTCGGCATCAACGCGCTTTCCACGGTTGTGCCCCTCATCAAGGATGGTATAATGCTCGGGTCGGTCCTGTCGGACCCCAACTTCGAAGCCGAAGCCATACTCACCATCGCGGCGAACCTGGTCCGCGGCATCGAACCGATGACGGGCGTTAAGGTCGGAAAAGTCGGCGCGTTCCGCGATGTTCGAATGCCCTACTTTGAGATCACGACGGCCAATGTCGGCGTGGCCGAGGCCGCCTACGCCAAGACCGAAGTAAAGTAGGCAACGCGATAATAGTCCTTGGAGGAAGAGGGGAAGGGGAACCTTCTCCTCTTCCTCCTATGCGTTATCCCACGGAAAGGTAGATCGTATGTACGTTCTCGAGATGCGCGGCATCACAAAGCGGTTCCCGGGGGTCAAAGCCCTGGACAACGCTCAGCTCTTCCTCGAACCGGGCTCGGTACATGCTCTTATGGGCGAAAACGGCGCGGGAAAATCCACGCTCATGAAATGTCTTTTCGGCATTTACAGAAAGGATGAGGGAGAGATCCTCCTCGATGGGAAGCCCATCTCCTTCGACAGCCCGAGACAGGCGCTGGATAATGGCGTTTCGATGGTTCATCAGGAACTCAACCAAGTCCTGGAGCGAAGCGTCCTGGACAATATCTGGCTTGGGAGACTGCCGGTCAAAGGCATCGTCGTGAACGACAAGCTGATGCTGTCCGAGACCAGCGCCGTTTTCGAAAGACTGAGAATCAACGTGAGTCCGCTCAGGAAAATAGGCTCGCTTTCCGTCTCCGAACGTCAAATGGTCGAGATCGCCAAAGCGGTATCGTGCAACGCGAAAATAATCGTTCTGGACGAGCCCACGTCATCGCTCACCGAAAACGAAGTCGAGCATCTTTTCGGCATAATCAGGACGCTGAAGAAAGAAGGCGTCGCCGTCATCTATATCTCCCACAAGATGGAAGAAATTCTCGCCATCGCCGACGAAGTGACGGTGATGAGGGATGGCCGCTGGATAGCCACCGAGAAATCCGGCGACCTGACGAAGGACAGGATAATCTCGTTGATGGTGGGAAGAGACCTGGCGAGGCTGTATCCGCCCAAGATCAACAAGCCTACGGATGAAGTGGTCCTCAAGGTCAGAAATCTCTCCGGCGCCTATCAGCCTACGATCGAAGACGTTTCCTTCGATCTATTTAAAGGCGAAATCCTCGGGGTGTCAGGGCTCGTCGGTTCCAGGCGGACAGAGCTCGTGGAGACTATCTTCGGGTTGCGGAAGATGAAAAAGGGCGAAATCCATATAGGCGGGCAGGCCCTCACGAAACATTACCCGCGCGGATCGATAGCCCGCGGCATCGGACTCGTTACCGAGGAACGAAGGGCCACGGGAATATTTCCTCTCCTGAATATCCAGTTCAACGCCATGATCGCGAATATTCACGCCTATGCCCGTTTCGGAGTCATGAAATACAGGAATGTCGCCAAGGATACCCAATGGGTCATAGACTCTCTGTCGGTGAAGACTCCTTCGCAGAAAGCGGCCATCGTCAATCTTTCCGGCGGCAACCAGCAGAAAGTGATCCTTGGGCGCTGGCTCCTTACATCGCCCAAAGTGCTGCTTCTCGACGAACCCACTCGCGGCATCGATGTCGGCGCGAAATACGAAATATACCAGCTCATGATCGATCTGGCGGAGAAGGGAAACGGCGTCGTTTTCATATCCTCGGAAATGACCGAACTGCTGGGAGTGGCGGACAGGATCATGGTGATGAGCAACGGCAGGCTTGCCGGAGTCGTGGATTCCGCCACGACGAGCCAGGAAGAGCTCCTGCGCCTCGCCGCCAAGTATATCTGAAGAAGGGGAGTCTCGAATGATTATGGATAACCGGAAGGCCAGCGACATAAAGGCGATACTATCGGCTTTCCTCGTGAAGAACGCTCTTTATCTCGTAATGCTCTTTCTGCTCTGCGTCATCGTCGCCATAGAGCCAAGTTTCATAAGGCTGCAGAATTTCTATTTCATCCTGACGCAATCTTCGTCGCGCATCGTCCTGGCTTTGGGCGTCGCCAGCATAATCGTCCTGGGATACACGGACCTCTCCCTCGGACGGAGCGTCGGCATGGCGGCCATCGTCTCCTCATCATTGCTTCAGGCGGCCAATTACTCCCAGCGAATTTTCCCCGACCTGCCGCAGCTGCCCATCGTCGTGCCGATACTCATCGCGATGCTGCTCTGCGCGCTTTTCCAGGTGGCACAGGGTATCGTGGTCTCGAAACTCAAGGTGGCGCCCTTCATCGCGTCCCTGGGATTCCAGCTCGTCATCTACGGACTCCAGTCCCTCTATATCGACGAGTTGAACGATTCGTCGCCGATTGGCGGCTTCGATCAGAAATTCAGCCGTTTCGCCCAGGGCGCCATCGAATTCGAGAACTTCAGGATCCCCTACCTCATTCTCTACGCGATCGCCGCCATCATCATCGTGTGGTTCATATGGAACAAGACCAAGCTTGGCCGAAACATGTACGCCATAGGCGGCAACGTGGAAGCGGCGACGGTGTCAGGAGTCAATGTCGTGGCCAACATCATCGTCATTTACGTGATCGCCGGCCTGATGTACGGCTTCGGCGGCGCCCTGGAAGGCGCGAGGACGGGAAGCGTCACGAACATGCTGGGATCAGGCTATGAGCTGGACGCCATCTCGGCCTGCGTCGTCGGCGGCGTATCCATGCGGGGCGGCGTCGGAACCGTCCCCGGCGTCGCCACCGGCGTCCTTTTGTTCCAGATCATCAACTACGGGCTCGTATTCATCGGGGTGAATCCCTATGTCCAGTATATCGTCAAGGGAATGATCATCATTTTAGCCGTGGCCATCGATTCCCAGAAGTACATCAAGCGGAAGTAGAGTCGGAGACTTTTCGGAAATTTGAAAAAAGGCGGAATCCTATTGGAATGCCGCCTTTTTATTTGCAGAGTATAGCTTACAAACCTCATCATAAATTTTTCTTGACAGATGGAATTATTGCCTGTATCCTGTGTCCTGGATCCACGCTGGCGAAAAAATTTGTGTTATATGAGGGCGTATGTCCTCTGAGTGTTTCATAGTTTTTAAAAGGAGAGCCAAATGCAGGCAAGGAAAAAATGCGCTTTGCTACTTATCGCATCCATGCTTTTATTCGCCATGGCGGCCTATGGGCAAGCCGCGAAAGCGCCGGCGGCGACGTCGATACCTCACGGAAAACTGAATATAAAGTACCCAGCGATAATCGATGTTGATGAAACCATCTTCGCCAATAAAAAATATAAGATCGGATACGCCAACTGGAACGACGAGAACTCGATCTCCATAATCGTGCGTGACTCAATCGTGGATGCGTGCAAATATTACGGCGTTGAACTCATGATATTCGATAATAAGCAGGATCCGAACAGGGCGATGTCCAATGCGGATACAGCGATACTCGCGGGCGTGGATTACTATCTGAATTTCAATCAGGACGAATCCATCAATGCGGCCATCGCTCAAAAACTCGCGAATAACGGCATTCCGATGATTTCCATACAGACGAAGGCAAGAAACAACATCGACCCGGAATACCATGTCGATAACGAGAGGGCCGGCTCTATCTGCGGCGAGCTGCTCGTCGCCGCGGCGCTGAAAATGTGGCCCGGTCAGAAACCGGTCCTTTTCATCGCTGGTCATCCCCAGGCTGGAGTCAACTTTATCATCCGCGCAAACAGCGCCATCGCCGCCGTAAAGAAAGCGATGCCTGATGTCAAGGTTTTTGAGACTAGCACGGAAGGAAGTCCCGAGGTCACGCGACAGAGAACCGCGGATTTTCTGACGGCCAATCCCAAGGGCAAGATCATGATGTGGAACCATATAGACCAGAACACCTTGGGAATGCTCGCCGCGGTAAAAGCCGCCGGCCGCGAAAGCGATGTGATCATTACGTCGTTCGGAGCCAATCCCGTCATCTTCCCGGAATTGAAAAATCCGAAATCGCCGGTGATTGGAACCGTCGCCCAGTTCTCTGAACGCTTCGGTTGGGATTTGCTGCCGCTCGTTTTGAAGCACCTGAACGACGGTGTCAAGCCGCCGCTCGTGACGTTACCTCCCCTCGATATCATCACGAAGGATAACCTTTCGAAGTATTATCCGGGAATGTGATCTTTTTTTAATGGCGCCAGCATCGATTCGAATTGAGAATGGCTCCGTGAATTCACTTTACGGGGCCATTTCTCTATCGCGTCATAGAATAATGCTTTCGCTTTACGGGAATAAACTGTATGGGCAATGAAGATATCCTAACGACAAAAGGCATCAATAAATCATTCGGGGATTCCCGTGTGCTCAAGAACATCGATTTCTCGATCAGAAAGGGAGAAATCCACGGATTGATGGGGGAAAACGGCGCCGGAAAGTCGACATTGATCAAAATTATATCCGGCGATTACTCCCTTGACGATGGCTGCATAATGTTTGATGGAAAAGACGTCAAAATTAGTTCGCCTAAAATCGCGATGGGGCTGGGAATCAGGGTGATTTACCAAGAGATAAATGTAGTAAAGCCGATAAGCGTCGCAGAGAATATTTTCCTCGGTAATTACCCGCTTAAGAAAAATGGAATGATCGACTGGGGTACGCTTAACAGCGACGCCCAGGCAGTGTTGGATAGCCTGGGCGTCGCCATACCGATCAAGACAAAGGTTTCGAACCTAACCATAGCCGAGCAGCAAGTCATTGAAATAGCGAAAGCGCTGAGCGTAAGGGCGAAAATCCTCATCATGGACGAGCCAACCTCGGCGCTCAACGACCAGGAGACCTCGAAGCTATTCGTGCTGTTGAGGAAGCTCAGAGATTCCGGAGTATCGATAATCTATATAACGCACCGCTTTTCGGAAATGTATGAATTGACAGATCGCATAACCGTGATGCGGGATGGGGAAATCGTCGATACAATGATGACAAGCGATATCACGAATGAAAAGCTCATAAAAATGATGATAGGAAAGGATAAAACATCGATGTTCGTCCATCGGGGCAATGTCGGGGAAAAAGTCCTTTTTTCGGTAAAAAACCTCAGTGTGAAAGGATTTGTTGAAGACGTGAGTTTCGACGTGAAGGAAGGTGAGCTTGTCGTAATCTTTGGACTGTTTGGCGCGGGACAAAACGAAGTGTTCAGGGCGATATTCGGGGATATCAGGAAAGATACGGGTGAAATATATATCATGAACGAGCGGGTACAGCTCAGGACCATAAAGGATGCGTGCGACCACGGCATCGGCTTCGTGTCCGATGACAGGAAAAATGACGCTATAGTGCCGCTCCGGTCCGTTGAGGAAAACATTTGTCTCACCGCGCTGCCTTCCAAACTATCCTCCCGATGGGGCTTTGTGCGCCGCAAACAGGAAAAAGCCCTGGCGATGAAATATTTCAGCGAACTGGAGTTGCGTTGCTCGGGCATAGACCAGAAAATTGGCACTTTGAGCGGGGGAAATCAGCAGAAGTGCATAATCGCCCGATGGCTAGCGAACGACGCGAAGGTACTTCTCCTCAATATGCCGACTCGCGGCGTCGATGTTGGCGCCCGTTCCGAAATCTATCGGGTACTAGAAGACCTCAGCAGACGTGGCGTCGCGATAGTAATCATATCACTCGAGATGCCCGAGGTGTTGAGCATCGCCGATCATATCTATGTCATGCATGAAAAGAGAATCGTGGGCGAATTGTCGAGAGAGGAAGCCACGCAGGAAAAGCTCCTCAGCTATGCCCTGGGAATAGTGTCATAAATTCGAAAAGCGATAATTATTTAGGATGGTATAAAATGACGAGTATAGAAGGGATAACCCACAACACGAAGAAACACAGGGGGTATCAGCAGAGGCTCCTCGACTCCTTTCTCATTCTCTTCATGGTGGCCATGTCCGTATATTTCACGTTCGCGTCTAAATATTTCCTGTCCATTAAGAATTTCATGAATATCTTCTCCTCGGTTTCCATCGTCGGGATAATAGCGGCGGGAATGACGCTCATAATAATCACGAGAGGCATTGACCTATCGGTGGGAGCGATAATCGCCGTCGCGGGCTGCGTCTGCGCGCTTTTGATCGAAAAATCGCATATGCCCTGGTGGTTCAGCATGATGGCGGCGATGACCGCGGGCATGTTTATCGGCATGTTCAATGGGTTGCTCATAACGAAGTTCCGCGTATTGCCCTTTATAGCCACGTTAGGCGCCATGAACATGGTGCGGGGACTTGCTTTCATCAGCACGAATGGACAGGCGATCTACACTTCGAGCTCACAGGTATCCTTCCTTGGAGCCGGAAAAATCTTCGGACTCATACCTGTTCCCGGCGTGATAATGCTGCTTTGTTTTGTCGGTATTTGGGTTGTAAGCAAGTATACCGTTTTCGGACGTTATGTGTTCACAATTGGAGGAAATCCCGTCGCGAGCAGGCTTGCGGGCATTAATGTAAAGCGAATAACGCTCATTTTATATACATTGACTGGCACGCTCGCTGCCCTCTCCGGTCTTGTCATGACGGGATTGGCTTCAACGGCGATGCCTTCGGTGGGAGAAAGTTATGCGCTTGATACTATCACGGCCGTCTACCTCGGGGGGAACAGCAGCGAGGGGGGAGAAGGATCGGTGTGGCGCACACTTCTCGGCGTCATGATCATCGGAATACTGAATAACGGCATGGCCCTGATAAGCGTACAGTCCTATTGGCAGACCTTCATCAAGGGGACTTTGCTCATAGCGGCGGTAACGATCGATGTACTGCGTAAGAAATAAGCTTGGGCAAGAAATTTTAAGGAGAACGGAAAATGCTTAATATAGGTGACGAATTCCGAGTAAAGCGAATGCGCGATAAGATGCTGGAATACGACGTCGATTACCTGATCGTTCGCTTGCCTGAAAATGTGCTGTATACGACCGGTTATTGGCCCGTATTCGGCGCATCGATGGCCGTGGTGCCGCGCGAAGGGGAAACGACGATTTTTTACATCGAAGGAGAGGAGGATTTCGTCGAGGAATCATGGGTTAAGGATGTCCGTCCATATATTTACTTCGGCATGCTCGAAATGCCCAATCCAAACCGGAATTTCAAAAGGATGCTGAAGGAGCTGTGGACCGAAAAGGGCTATGACCGCAAAGGCACCATCGGTTATGAGGGAAGTTTCGAGTTCATCGCCACCCAGAACATTTCCGTGGAAGCGAGGATTCCATCGGAAACAGGCACCAGGATGCTTCATGAAGCATTCCCGGACGCGACATTCTTCGATGCCTTCAACCTGATCAGGGAGGCGCGCTATGTAAAATCCTCCCTTGAGATTGAAAAAATGCGCAGGGCCTGCGAAGTAACCTGCTTAGGATATGAAGCGGCCCGGAATATTCTCCATCCTGGCATCAAGGATTGCGAAGTCTCTGCGGCGGTGGAAGCTGCAATCCGCTCGAAGGGGGTGGGATATAAGGGCGCGCGAAGGGCAAGAGGATACGCTTTCGCCTTGTCCGGCGAAAAATCATCCATGGTGCGAAATCCGTATTTCGTGACGAGCGACAGGACGATGAGACAAGGTGAAATTACCCTTATAGAATTGGACGCTTTCGTGGATGGATACTTCTGCGATATGACGAGGACGATGGCGCTTGGGAATCCTACCGGCAAAGCCATGGAGCTATGGAATATAGTCAATGAGGAGCTGGAAGGGATGCTGAGCCTGGTGAAAGCGGGCGCTCCTGTAAGGGATATGTGTCAGGCGGCCAAGGATATCGCGGCACGACATGGTTATGACGGCAAAGAAAACTTTGTGCACCAGCCCGGTCACGGCATAGGTCTGCAATTTCACGAGCCTCCTTCCATCCATGTCCTGAGCGATGAGGTCCTGGAGGAAGGTTCCGTGATTTCACTGGAGCCGCATGTCTATCTGCCTGGGTGGGGCGGAATGCGTATCGAAGAAAATGTAGCCGTCACGAAAACCGGGTATGACTTGCTCACGATATTTCCGAGGAATCTCTAGCGAGGAGCACGACTATGAGAAACAGTGTCATGGTGATTGGCGGGGGCATGATGGGTAGCGGTATTGCCGCGATATCGGCCATCGCGGGCAATCCGACCATAATAATTGAATCGTCGGAGCAGGCAAGGGGGAAGTGCCCGGAGCGCGTGCGAGGCCTATTGAATGAATTGGCCGAGAACAGCCTGATATCGGAGAAGACGAGAACGACGGCGATCGAGAATATTTCGTACGGCAAGAATCCTGAAGAGGAAATCGATAAAGCTTTTTTCGTTATTGAAGCCATTGTCGAGGATCTCGCGGCCAAGCAGGAAATTTTCAGGCGTCTCGATGAACTGCTGCCCGAAGAAGTCCCCATAGTGAGCAATACATCGGGCTTGAGGATCACCGATATAGCCCGGTTCACGAAACATCCGGAGAGGACAGCCACCGCCCATTTCTGGTTTCCCGCCCATCTCGTCCCTTTGGTGGAGGTTGTCATGAGCGACAGCACCTCGATGGAGACCGCTGAATGGGTGATGAAGACGCTGAAGGCTTGGGGAAAGGCGCCCGTATTGGTGAAAAGAGATTTGCCCGGTCAGCTCGCCAACAGGATACTGCAGGCGGTCATCAGGGAAGCATCGCATATCGTTGAGATAGGTCTCGCCTCAGCGGAAGACGTGGATACCGCGGTAAAAATGGGCATGGGCATACGTTTCCCCGTCTGGGGACCCCTGGAACACGTGGACGCCGTCGGTGTCGATCTATGCAACTCCGTTCAGAATACCGTGCTACCGGGCATCAGCGACAGCCACGAAGCCAATTCGTGTTTCGCGGAAATGGTTGAGAGCGGAAACCTTGGCTATAAGACCGGCAAGGGATTCTATGACTGGAGCAAGAAAGATATGGAGGCTTTGGCCAAGCTGCGCAATGAATTCATCATCCACGCGCTGAAGAAGATAAAAAGCCAGCCTTAAGGACGCAGATAGGGATGGCTCAAATTTCCGAGCTCATCTGGAACGCCTGAGCTATCCTCCTGGCCGTGTTGAAATAATGTTCGCGAGTGTAGGCCTCGGCCCCATCCTTGTCGCCGCGCGCGAGCGCTTCAGCGATTTTGCGATGCTCGGCGCAGATTTCGGCGAAACGTCCGGGCAGTTCTAGCGCCAGCGCCCTGTATTGCTGGCTCTGCGAGTAGTATTGCTCGAGGATATCCTTGAGCCTCGGGGAATTGGCGGCCGCTATTATGATATTGTGGAATTCCCTGTTCTTCTCGAGCATGATGCTCGATTCATCGGGTTCGTTTGTCTTCTCCATTTGCTCGCAAAGGATTTCGAGTTGTCTCCTGTCCGCGTCGGAAATTTTAGTCGCCGCCAGACGCGCCGCGACGCCGGAAAGAGCGGCCCTGATATAATATATTTCTATGAGCTGGTCGGCCGAGAGCTTTTTCACGCAGCAACTTCGATGGGGCGCTTCCTCCACGAGGCCGATGGAGATCAGCCTGTTCAAGGCCTCCCTGATGGGAGTGCGGCTGACGCCAAGACGACTCGACAGTTCGACGGTATTCATGATGTCGCCCGGCTTGAGGGTGTGGGAGACGATTTCATCCCTCAGCGTGGTGAATACGATGTCCTGGATGCTTCTATATTTCGCCCTTATTTCTTCGGCCATTTTATCGCGCACCGCCTTTTTCCCGGGATGAATCGTGGGGACCGATCGACGTGATTCATTAATCACCGGATAATGCTTTCTGGATCCAGTATATATCAATCACGGATCGCATTTCAACCTATATCGTCGCGGGGGTATATGAATACCTAGAGCTCCGGTTATGTGCCCATACGCCTCACATTGACAGCAAAAACCAATATTGTTTAATGTATACTGTATCCATAGCCGCGTTTTCATATGGCGTCGCGGTATTGAGCCGAGATTTTTCGCGGTGAGACGGTAGGGGAGACCATGGAAAAAACACAACTCGTTTTTGTGGGCACGTATACCGAGCCGATACTTTTCGGCACGGGGAAAGTGCTTGAGGGGAAGGGCAAGGGAATTTATATGTACCGTCTGCGCGGGGATTCGGGGAGGATGGATCTGCTTTCCGTGGCAGAGGGTATCATGAATCCCTCCTACCTGGCTTTTAGCGACGGAAGCCGGCGTCTGTTCGCCGTCAACGAATTGAAGCGATGCGAAGGAAGGCATTCCGGCGCGTTGAGCGCTTTCGCCTTTGATGGCGGATCGATGGAACTCGCTTTCCTGAACAAGCGTCTGACAAGAGGAACGGATCCATGCCACGTGGCGGTGGATGGAACAGGCAGGTTCGCCGCGGTGGCCAATTTCATGAGCGGCAGCATCATTATTTTCCCGATATTGGAAGACGGAAGCCTGGGCGAGGCTTCGGCTTTCGTTCAACACAGAGGATCCAGCGTCGACAAGGCCAGGCAGGCGGGTCCACACGCTCATTCCATAATCTTCGATCCCTCGAACCGTTACATGCTCGTTCCCGATCTAGGTCTGGATAAAATCATCGTATACGATTTCGACAGCCTGAATGGAAGTCTTCGGCTGAGCGATGAGCGATGCGTCGCATCGGCGGCAGGTGTTGGTCCGCGCTACCTTGAATTCCATAGTTCTGGCCGCTTTGCCTACGTGGTGAACGAACTGAGTTCCACGATAGACTCCTTCGCTGTCGATCCGGAAAACCTATCTTTCCGGATGATACAGTCCAGCTCGACGCTTCCCGCGGGTTATCGTGGGGCCAGCACCTGCGCCGATCTCCATATTTCCCCATCGGGCGAGTTTCTTTACGCCTCCAACCGCGGGCATGACAGCATAGCGATTTTTGGGATAGAGAAGGCGAGCGGGCGGCTCGGCTTGATAGGACATGAGTCTACGAAAGGGCATACGCCCCGCAATTTCGCTATTGATGGTGGTGGCCGATTCCTTCTGGTGGCCAATCAGGATTCCGATACGGTAGTCGTCTTCCGCATGGATGCCGTGACAGGAAAGCTTGAATACACAGGCACGACAATCGAAGTGCCGACACCCGTTTGCATCAAGATTATCGACGAATGACCGAAACGCGATTACCGGTCGGAGGTCTTGCTTTCCGCGATAGTTCCCGTTTTGAGCGTATCGGAAGGCTGGCCGTATTTCTTTTCCAGTTCCAGGAAGGGATCGGCAAGAGCCTCGAGATTTCCCTGCTTGAGATCATCTATGTAATGGGAGAGTTCCTCCGAGCGGGCGCGGATCGAAGAAAGGGCAGATTCACTTCTTCCCGTGTCGGTTTCGGCGTCGGCGGCCCTGGCCCTCGCGAGATCCATCTTGAGCTGCTGAAGCTGGCTGACCGAAGAGCGCAGACGGAGATCGATCACCTCGCTCTGCTCGGCGAGGGCTTTGAAGGACTCTTCCTGTTTTTCGATTTCCTTTATGCTGCCTTCGTATTCCGACCGCATTCCTTCCGCGGCCTTCCCCAGCTTGGCCTTGAGCGCGGCTTTGTCCTTCTCAAGAGCCTCCATGGGGATTTCACCGATGATGGAGTCGAGTTCGTTGGCCGTTTTCGCCAGAAGGAAGACCTGCTTGAGGTAGCCGTCCATCTGCGGTTTCAGCTCGGCGGCGGAAGAAGGATCGGATGAGGCGAGCGAACCTTCGATGTCCTTCGCGTAATCCTGGGCGTCGCGGTAGATGCCGGCGTAGGCGCCCAGCTCCGTCGTCGTCGTTTCGCGCTGCGCCTTGGCTTCCCTGAGGCCTCTTTTATTGCCCTTAATGCCCAGTTTTTCGAAAAATTTCCGGCGGCGCGAAGGGGCTGTCGTGATGTAGGTCATGAAGTGGATGAAGAAGGTCGCGACCATGATGGCAGCGGGAATGAGGAACCAGGAATTGCCCTTGTCGAAGGTCGTGTTGATGTAGTAGAGGGCCATGGGTATGGAAAGGGCGCTGATGAAATGCTTGCCGATCGAGTTCCTTTCCTTGTGCATTTTCTTGAGTTCTTTCGTCCGCTCCTCGTCGAGCTCAGGCAAGGCTTCGGTTTCGCTGGCGTGGCGCGAAGCCCTTGCGGCCTGAAGGATGGAGTCGACGAGGCCGAAACCCGTGAATATGCTGACGATAGGCGCCCACAGGACTCCCTGGGAGAAGTTCAGGTTGACATACCAGAGGCCCACATTGGCGACGATGGTGCCGATGAAATCGCCTATGAGGCCCTTTCTGAGTTTGCCGGCCTTGAGGGTAAGTTCTGATCTATAGGTATCGAATGAAGTCGTGGACGACGCGGCGTCATTGTCCGACGATGCCGCGCGGTCGGAGCGTCGTCCGCCGCGCCTTCTTGCGCGCTCTTCCTGCCGCTCGGTGTAGTACTCCGAGGAATGGCCCCCGTGTCGTTCCTGGTACCGGCTTTCCCTGACCTGGCGCTTGATCTCCCTGCCCACTTCCTTGAGATTCTGGGCGCTTTCCTTGAAACTGTCCTTGTCGATCCGGATATGGAATCCTGACCCCGAGGATTTGCCGACGTAGGACGCGGAATTGCTCCTCACATTGCTTTCGACGGCTCTCTCGATCTCCGTCACGATGGAATGGATGGCTGATTCGATGCTTTTGCCCAGGTCGCCCGCGGAAGCGGCGGAAGCGTAGCCGGGAGCTTCGCTTTTTGGGGTTTCCTCCCAAGGCTCATCCTGTTCCTGTGGTTTTCGCTCTGTGCCCGCGGCCGATTCAGCCTGGCGTCGTTTGGCCGATGAAGCTTCCTTTTTGCCGATGAGTATGCCCGCGTCGGCCAGGGAGGCTATCACCTCCGTGGCTTCGATGCCATACCAACCGAACTTTCCCAGGGCTTCTTCCACGGTGAGACGCCTGCCGCGAAGGCGTATTTCCTCCAGAATAGCTTTTCGTATGTCCCCGAGGGATGGGCCGGTTCCGGATGAGGTAGAGGCCGCCGCTGTGGGCGGCGAAATCTCGTAGGCATGAATACTCCCGGGAATAGCCTTGTGGCGCTGTCCCGAAAGGAGCGCGGCGTTCAGGTCGATCTTTTCGCGGACGAGAGAGAGAACTTCGCCCGACACGCAGATCGAGCCGGGTCGGGCAGCGACCTGGAGGGCCGACGCGATGTCGACGGCGTCGCCGAAGACGTTTTTTTCGAAGAAACGAACATCGCCGAGATGTATGCCCATGCGGGCGAGAAGCCTCGATGAGACTTCGCCTCTGGGAGCCGAGCCGGCGGCCGATGGGGAAGCGCCGAGGTTCTCGGCTAGATCCAGCGCGCATTTCACGGCGTCCTGGCAGTTAGCGAAGGTTATGATGAAGGAATCGCCGATCGCTTTTATGAGAGAACCGCCGTGGGAAAGAGCGGAGGTATGGACGAGCCGGTGGCACCGTTCGATGGAATCAGCTTCTTCCTCACTATCCCCGGAAAAGGATAGTCCCGGGATATCCATCGAGAGGATCGCCGAAAGTTTTAATTCGTTGTTGTCCATTTTTGTTCTATAAAGCATAGGTGGACTCAATGAAAAGGTCAATCGGAGCTCGCGCGAAGTCGCTGGCGGCGGCGGCCGAGGAACAAGCGGCGCGCGGCACGGCGGGGCCTTCCTCGGGGAGCAGGAGGTGAGCTTCTACGCGAGTTCGAATGTGATGTCGTGCAACGCGATGGAAACGCGAGAGGCTTTTACGGTGACGGTGTCGTCGAGGGCGAGCGGCCTTCTCGTGCGCAGGGACGTCTCCATGCCGAGTTCCGGTACGATGATCCATATATCCTGCTCCCTTAAGTCGAGGATTTTGGCCTCGCCCTCCCACTCGGGGTTCTGAGAGAGGAAATAGGCTATCCAGTGAAGGCGCGAATCGCGCTCGGCCTGCCTGGTCGAGGAAGAGCCCTGCCCGGCGAGAATGCATCGCCTGGATACCTCATCGGCCGAGAGGGGAGCCGCGCGGGATTCCGACGGCGAATTAGGATCCTTTCTGGCGGTCTTGTTTCCCAGGTCGCCGCCGAAAGCAAGCCAGGCGCGAATCTGATAGTGGGCTAGAAGATCTTGATAACGGCGTAGGGGGCTCGTCACCTGGGAATAGAAAGAGAGTCCCAAGCCCTGATGGGCGAGACACTCGGTTCCGACAATGCTCGCCTTCATGCCTTTTCGCCGCTGATACTGGATGGAGAGCAGCTTTTCTTCCCCGTCGGAGCGCTGAAGACTTTTGGGAAACTGCGGAGCTTCCTGGCTGGAATAGGTGAAAGGGAGCTTTCGCTCATAGGCCCAGCGCGCCACGGCCTCTCCCGCGAGAAGCATCATTTCGCGCACAATTTCCGAGGATCTCGTGGAAGGGACGGAGAGGAATCGCACTTCATCGCCGTCGACCTTCATGGATACTTCGGGCATGTCGATATCGACGGCGCCGTTCGCGAGACGGTGGGCATGGCGCAAATCGGCGATCGAATCGAGATTCGTCAGATTCTTGTCCCCGCCCGCCAGCAGCGCGTCGGCCTCCTCGTAGCTGAGGCGCGTCACGCGAACGGTGCTGGGCGCGATGATCGTCTCCACGGGCGCTCCCTCATCGGAGAGGCGAATACCGAAGGAGAGGGCGGGGGAACTGTCCTCCATGCCGAGGCCGAGCAGGCCGACGGTCTCTTCGGGGAACATGGGCACGATCTTTTCCGGAAGATAGAGCGTGGCGCCTCTGGAGAGCGCCTCGGCGTCGAGGGCTGAACCGGGGGCGATGAAGGCGGCGGGGTCGGCGATGTGAACCCACACGAATTCGCCGTCGAAAGCTATGGCGTCGTCCGGATCGGTGGACCACGCGTTGTCTATGGCGAAGGAAGGGAGGTGGCGAAGATCCTTCCGCCCGGCCACGTAGGCGGGCAGCTCGCTCTTCGGGAAACTCAGGCGAGGCGGCCAGAGGAGGCATCCCGCGCGCGTGGGCCAGGGATTGAAGGAGGATTCCCAGAGACCTGAATCGAGAAGCGCCTGATGGACCGCCTCGCGCGTTTCGGCGATGCCCGCATCGGCGCCGATGAGGCAGCGCTCGCCCGAGCCCAGGGCGAAGGATTCGAGATCGGCGATATAGCGGGAAAACTCCTGCGTCGTCTTAAGCGCCGATTGGAGTCCGGTATCGCCTTTTTTCCGAATGGCCGCTCGCAGGGCGGCGATGAAGGAGGCCCGACGCTCGCTCTCCTGGAGCTTCTCTTCGCTCTTTCGCCGTAGGTGATCGATTTCCTCGAAACTGAGCGCGCAGGGGACATCGTCGATAATCTTGAAGAGTTCACCCGCCGCGGCGTAGCGCGCGCAGGCCGCCGCCGTGGCCGGGCTGTATACCCCGAACACCAACTCGGCCAGCTCTCTCCAGGTTGTCGGTATGGGGGCTTTTCCCTCGTGGTCGCTCGCGAGCATGGCGTGGGCGGTCACGAAGTCGCCGCCTTCCATGGCGGGCGGAATGCGGGTCGAGGAGGCGCCGTGGAGGAGCGAGACATCCTTCTCCCGGACTTTCTTCGCCTCACCCGATTCCAGTTCGAGCGAGATTTTACCCTCGGCGCACGACGCGACGCGCGCGATCTGGCCTCTGAAAATGACGAGAGAACCTGGGGAAATCATGGAATTCTTTATAGCCGCAAAGCCGGGGAATGGCAACAGCCGAAAATCGTTGCAAAGCCTGCGATGCCTTGCTATACTGCAACCGACTTGCCACATGTTTCATATCGAACTTGACGAGAAAAAATAAGGAGAATTACATGGTAGCGCTTGCTGTAGGTGTCGCGCTGGTGGTAGTGGCCGTCCTCATGTGTTTGCCCGGTGTCCTTGGTTGGTGGGGCGATGTCCTGGCATTCCTGAGGGGATCCATTCCCGTTATCGCCGTGCTGATCGGCGCCGTGGCGATCCTCATCGGTGTGGCCGATATCAAGGACAAGAAAGAAGCCGAGAAGGAAGAAAAAGAAGAAGAGAAGACCGAGGAAAAAGTCGAGGCCAAGAAAGAGTAATTCCTCGTCGCGCCTCGCGAAGATGAAGAGAGCTTGACACATTTACTATAATGTGGGATTATGCCACGCGCATTTTGTGAAAATTACACGATAAGGTGAAGGTATACATTGATGAAGACCATTTTCGTAACTTCCGCTACTGCCGAGCGCAAGTGGTACGTGATCGACGCAGAGGGCAAACCCCTCGGTCGTGTCGCCGCCAAAGTCGCCTACGTACTCCGCGGCAAGAACAAGCCGACCTATACACCGAGCCAGGAAACTGGGGATTTTGTCGTAGTCCTGAACGCCGAAAAAGTGGCGATCTCCGGAAGGAAGCGCCAGAATAAGATGTACTACAGGCACTCGGGCTATCCCGGCGGACTCAAGGATTTTACGTTCCGCGAGCTCATCGAGCGCAATCCCATCGAACCGCTCGAGCTGGCCATAAAAGGGATGCTTCCCAAGGGCCCCTTAGGTCGAAAACTCTATAAAAACATGAAGATCTATGCTGGTTCTCAGCATCCGCACGTGGCTCAGGCACCGGTTGCCATAGACCTGTAAGGGAAGGGGAATTTTAATGGTTAGGAATCTTGGAATCGGCACTGGCAGAAGAAAATGCGCTGTCGCTCGCGTGTTCCTCCGTGAGGGAACCGGCAAGCTGACGGTAAACGAAGTGGACGCGACCCAGTACTTTAAGGTGGCTGAGCTTCTGGCCGCGGCGAGGAAACCCCTCGTCGTCACCGCCAGCGAAAATAAATACGATATCGTGATCAGCGTCGTCGGCGGCGGGGTCAATGGTCAGGCTGGCGCCTGTTCGCATGGAATCGCCAGGGCCCTCGATCAGGTGGATCCCTCCAACCACGCGACGTTGCGCGCGAACGGTCTTCTGACGCGTGATTCCAGAATGGTCGAGCGCAAGAAGTACGGCCAGAGGGGAGCGCGCAGAAGGTTCCAGTTCTCCAAGCGCTAAAAGAGATATTTTATTGTGCGGATTGAATCCGTACGTTTTGATGCCTCCGGTAATCCGACCTTCGTCGTTACCGGGGGCATTTCTTTTTTTCTGCCGCTTTCTCGCGTCGATGAACTCGCCGATATCCTTGCCGGAGCGGCGCCGGGCGGCGAAGCCGGAGCGGGCCTCGACATGGATAATGGATCTGGCATCAGCGACAGCTTTGTCTTCGATGACGGCCCCGGCCGGCGCGCTTTTCTGGAAAGAATACCGAGGATAGGAGTCGAATTCTCTGAGGAAGACGATCTCTACCTATTCCTCGCGTCGAGGGACGAAGAGCTGAAGGCCAGGCGGAAGGCGCTGGAACTCTGCGCCAGGGCCGAACAGTCGAGCGCGGGGCTTTCGGCGAAGCTGGCCTCCAGGGGCTTTTCGAGGAAAACGGTCGCGACCGTGATCGGGAGTCTGCGTGAAGAGAGGATCCTGGACGACGAGCGGTACGCGCGCGCGTGGGCGAGGGGGCGCGCGGAGCGCCGGGCCTGCGGCCCGGCGCTCCTGGCCGCCGAGCTTCGCTCTCGCGGCCAGGGCGAGGGCGCGATCCGCTCCGCCCTCGAGGATATCGATTTCAGCCGCGCCCTCGCCCGCGCAGCGGTCAAGGAGCATGCCCGCCTCGCGGCCGTATGGGAAAAAAAGGGCCTAAAGCTGAACGAAAACTTCAGCGACACGCTTTATCGAACATTGAAAAGGCAGGGGTTCGACCCCGAAAAGATCAGGGAAGCGATAAAGCATCTCGCCTAAAATGGTTTTCTAAATGTATTACTTGACAGAAGGTGTCAATGGATTCAATAATATGGTATCAGATTCTAAAGATAGGGGGTTTTTCGCATGGATGATGACATCCTGACCATTGAAGAGGTTGCCAGGTACCTCCGCGTATCAGAAAGAACTGTTTACGACTGGGCGCAGAAAGGCGAGATACCTTCAGGCAAAATCGGTACGGTCTGGAGATTCAAGAAAAGCGATATCGAACGCTGGGTAAATGAAAGACTCTCCTCAAACCGGCCAGCTGGCCTCATCGGTTCGATACAGATCCAGAATATTATCGCCCCCAACAGGGTTTTGTTTCTTAATTATTCCAGAAAGCGCGATGCCCTCATCGCTCTCGCCGAAAACCTCTCCACGGCTCCGCAGATCAAGAACAAACAGGATCTGATCGCCGAAATTCTGAGGCGCGAAGACTTGATGAGCACGGCTATCGGAAGAGGCATCGCCATCCCCCATGTGCGGCTCTCCTCGGTCACCGACCTCGTCGTTTCGGTGGGCGTTTCCAAGTGCGACATAACGGACTTCCAGTCTCTCGACGATGTTCCCGTGCGACTGCTCTTCATGATAGCCGCCGCGTACAACCAGCACGCCTACTACCTTCAGACGCTCTCCTTCTTCTCGGCGCGCCTTAAGGCCGCGGAGCTTAGGGACTCGCTCCTCGCTTGCTCCACGCCCCAGGAAGTCTACGACCTCCTCATCAAGCAGGACGAGTAAGTCGACCGTCAGCATCCAGCGACAATATGCCCTTCAGGCTTTCGATCTTCAGGTCGGAAACCTGGAGGGCGTTTTTTTCCCCGCGAGGGCATTGTCTTGCGGTTTCACGGCCATGCATGATAGTCTTTCGATGGGCATAGCCTAGCAAAGGAATCAGCGTTGTTTCTAAAAAGCCTTGAAATTTTCGGTTTTAAATCCTTCGCGGACCGTACGAAGATAGAGTTTTCAGATGGCATCTCCGCCCTTCTCGGCCCCAACGGCTGCGGAAAGTCGAATGTGGTCGACGCCATAAAGTGGGTAGTGGGCGAACAATCCGCCAGGAGCCTGAGGGCGGAATCCATGGAAGACATCATCTTCAATGGGACCGAAAGCCGAAAACCCCTCTCGGTGGCCGAAGTGACCATCACCATCTCCAATGAAGCGGGCACCCTGCCTCTCGATGTGCCCGAAGTGGCGATAAAGAGAAGGCTCTACCGATCGGGCGAGAGCGAATACTATATCAACGGCAAACTCGCCAAGCTCAAGGAAGTCAGGGAGCTTTTCTGGGACACGGGCATAGGAAAATCCGCCTATTCGGTGATGGAGCAGGGCAAGATCGACCAGATCCTCTCCTCCAAACCCGAGGACAGGCGCTATCTCTTCGAGGAAGCCGCCGGCATCACCAAGCACAAGGTGAGGGTCAGGGAAGCCGAGACGAAGCTCGAGCGCACCGAAGAGAACATGAAGCAGATAGAGGCCGTTCTCGCCGAGGTGAAGCGCTCCCACGACAGCCTGAAGCACCAAGCCGAGAAAACTGTCTCCTTCCGCGTGCTCAAGGATAAAGTCTTCGACGTGGAGCGCGATGTCTATCTCCTCAGGCTCAGGCAGTTCATCAGGGACAAGGACAAGCGGGACGAGGAATTCGCGGCGAAGAAACAGGAGAGGGAGAAGATCAAGGCCGAATCCGAAGCCCTGACCGCCTCCATGTCCGAAAGCCTGGATCTTGTCAATGAGATGGAATCGCAACTCGTCGAGATGCAGAAGAGCCTCTACGGCCTGGCAGTGGAGAAAAACGGGGCCGAAAAACACAAGAGCCTCATCGTTGACAGGATTCGAGAGATAAAGTCCAAGATCGACCAGCTCGAGCTCAGGTCCCGAAGCATCAAGGACAAGATAGCGGCGCTGCGCGACGAGGAAGCCGACAAGGAAGCCGAGCTTTCGGACTACAAGACCCGGCTGAAGGAAACCGAGAAGCACATCGAGGAGTTCGAATCCGGCATCAAGGCGGCAAGCCTGGCCTTGCGGAGCAACGACGAGGAAGCGGCTAAATGCGGCGTCTCGATCCAGCGGATCGAGGAAGAAGTCGCCGCCGCCCGTCTCGCCCTCGACGATATCACCGAAACGATCGTCCAGCAGCTCGATTCCCGCCTCAAGGAGATTGGGTATTCGTCGGCCGAAAGACATACCTTGGAATCGGAGATACAGGCTCTCATCGACAGGATCAGGACGCGCTTCGAAAGCAGGGCGACTCTCCTCGCCGACGTGAAGCGTTCCCTGGCTTATGAGGGAAAGGGCGCGGCCGATTTCATAGACACGGTGCTCAAAGTTGTCGAGGATCTGGGCGGAGCGTCGCGGTCGCTCGCCGAATTGGCCGAGAAATTTTCCTTCTATAAGAAGACAACCCCCTCTTTCCTGGATGAATTCCTCTCGCCCGAAGGCATCATCACGAAGAAGAGATCGGTCGACGCGTCCATCGCGGCGAGCGTCGAGAGGATCGGAACCCACAAGGCTACCATCGATGAGCTCGGCGCCGAAAACAAGCAGCTCGCCGCGAAGATCGACACCTATCGCAGGACCCTGGAGGAAGCGCGCCTCGGAAAGACCAAGTTGCAGACGCAGATGTCGGGCGCGCAGGACGCCCTCGCCGTGTTCAGAAGGGAGATCGCGGGCCAGGAAGCGAGCCTGCGAGAACAGGAAACGGAAATATTCTCCGAAACCCGCAGACTCGGGGAGATGGGCGAGGAGCTCTCCGAAATCGATTCGGAACTGGCCGAGTTCGACACCAAGGGCAAGAAGCTGGCCATGGAGATGGATTCGCTCGAGAAGGGAATTGCCTTCAAGAACTCCGATCTCGTCCAGCGGAAGAAGGATTCGACGCGCCTCGCCGACAAGATGCAGTCGGTCCAGACCGAGCTGGAGACTATCCATCTCTCGATCGCGCAGAGCGAGACGGAGATAAAAAACATCCGCGAGAACTTCCTCGAGTTGTATTCGCGCGACCTGTCCGAGTTCGAGGAGAGGATGTTCGAGCTCAGGACGCCTCTTTCGACGCTGCGCGATGAGCTGTCGACCTATCGCGGCAAGCTCAAGGATCTGGGATCGGTCAACCTCATGGCGCCGGAGGAGTACAAGGAAGTCAAGGAACGCTACGATTTCCTTTCGGGGCAGATGGCCGACCTTCAGAAAGCGAGGGACGATCTCAGGCAGATAACCGACGAAATACGCAACGAGAGCGCCGAACTTTTCCTCGAGACATACAACAAGATAAAGAAAAATTTCCACAATATGTTCAGAAGGCTTTTCGGCGGGGGAAGGGCGGAGCTGCGACTCTCCGACCCCGACCACATTCTCGAGTCGGGCATTGAAATTCTCGCGCAGCCGCCCGGGAAGAAGCTGGAGGCAATCTCCCTTCTATCGGGAGGCGAAAAGACGCTCACGGCCATCGCCCTCCTCTTCGCCACTTATATGGTGAAGCCCTCGCCCTTCTGTTTCCTGGATGAGATAGACGCCGCCCTCGACGAGGCCAACGTCATACGCTTCATCAATCTCCTGCGCGAATTCTCCCGGACGAGCCAGTTCATCGTGATTTCGCACAACAAGAAGACGGTGAGCGGCGCGGATACCCTTCTCGGCGTCACCATGGAGGAATCGGGCATAACGAAGGCCATCGCCGTCAAGCTCGAGCACCACCAGGCGGGCGAGGCCTCCCTCGTCATGATGCCCCTAGGCGAAAAAATCGAGGACGAGGACGTCGAGTTCGAGGCTGGAAGGGAGCTCGCCCCCTCGCCGGGCGAAAAAAAAGAGGCGACCGATGCCTGAAACCGTCAAGGAATTTTACCTTCACCCTTCGGCGGTGAGCGGCGAGGCCAAGGTCCTGGAAATACGCGATTCCGGCTCGAGCAAAGATATAATCCTGGACCATACGATATTCTATCCCGAAGGCGGGGGGCAGCCCTGCGATCTGGGAAGGCTGGGGGGAATGGCGCTCTCTCGTGTCGAGGAAGACGGATTGGCCATTCTCCACAGGGTCGAGGGAGAGCCGGCTTTCGCCGTGGGCGATACGGTGACGATGGAGATCGACGCGGCGAGGCGGCGGGACCACAGTCAGCAGCATTCCGGACAACACCTTCTCTCGGCGATTCTCGAGCGGGAATACGGCGTGCATACGGTCGGCTTCCATCTGGGGGGCGCCTATAGCACCATCGACGTGTCCTGCGCCTCGCTGGACGCGGCGATGATCGACACCATCGAGGCTATGGCGGAGAGATTCATCGTCGACGATCGTACCTACGCCAGGCATTTTTGCCCGCCCGAAGACGCCCAATCCTTTCCGATACGCAAGAAGCTTCCGGCTGGCGAAGCCAGAATCACCATCGTCGAAATCGAAGGCTACGACTGGGTGGCGTGCTGCGGGACCCACGTCGCATCCGCCTCCGAACTCCGCGTTTTCAAGATTCTCGCCACCGAGAAATACAAAGGCGCCACGAGGATTTATTTCGCAGCGGGGGACAGAGCCATCGCGCTTCTTGGAAAATACTTCGGTCTGCTCAAGGATATCGCGGGACTCCTGGGGACTTCGGCCGAGGAATCCTCGGCCAAGCTTTCATCCGTCCTTCTTCGCAGCGGGACGCTGGAAAGCGAACGAAACGACCTGGTTCGCGAAAGGGCCGGCGCGGAGATCGACGCGGCGATCAAGGCACTTGGGCCGCAGACCTCCCCGACCGAAGGCCCGGAAGGCCGCCGAATACTGCGCTTTAGCTATGGCGACAGGGATACCGACGCAGTCATGGAGACCGTAAAAGCCGGCGCCGCGCGTGGATTCGCCGTCATAGCCCTTTCCCTGCCCGACAAAACCGTCTGCATAATGAAGCCGGCCGAAACAAGGACCCAGCCTATCGGCCTGGGCATCGTCCTCAAGTCTATCCTCCAGGAATTAGGGGGAAGAGGCGGCGGGGGAGCCAATAATTTCAGGGCTACCTTCGGATCGGCGAAAATCGCCGAACGCTTCGCCGAAAAGGCCGCTTCGCTTCTGAACTAGATTCTTTTCCTCGACCCGTCGATCATATTCTCGTTTTCATGGATGACGCGGCGGGGCCGCGGGATCTCTCGTAGGCTCCCAACAGTACCATGAGCGCCGCGGCTCCCAGACCCATGAAAAAGGCGATGGGCCATAGGGAGCCGGCGCCGCCTCGATGAATGATCGCGCCAGATATGACGGGAGCCGAGAGGGAACCCAGGTTCGTGATGACCGTCACCGCCGAATTGACCCGTCCCCGGTGGCTCGCGGGAGTCTTGGAGGCGACAAAGACATTGATGTTGGTGGCGGATAGGATTTCCCCCCAGGTCCATATCACCGTGGACACGATGACGAGGAGAAAACTGGGTGGGAGCGACAGCATGCCGAATCCTATGGCGTATAAGACGCTGGCGATCGCCATGACGACAAGGACGGGCGTCTTCGCGGTGAATCTGGATAGTAACAGCGTGCAGAATACGACCGTGAGGCCATTCACCGTCATGGCCGACCCGAAAATCTCCGCTCCCTTCTCCCCGAGCGCGGCGTTGAGAAAGAGGGGAAGGCTGAAGCCATTCTGGCTATAGACGAAATTCATGATGGCCACGATGAGGGCGAACGCGATGATGACGGGTCTTTCCACGAGCACGGACCAGAGGCTTCCGGAGCGGGAAGCTTCTGCTTCTCGGCCGTCTCCAGCCATCGCGGCGGTCGAGCCGGAATCCGGGATGAATTTCATCATGATGAAAATGGAGATGAAGAGCGCGGTTCCATTGCCGAGGAACATGAGGCCAGGCGCGCGGTGGAAGAGGAAGCCCGCAGCGAGTGGACCGAGTGAAAAGCCGATATTGTTGCCCCAATAGAGCAGCGCGAACGCCGATTTCCTGGTTTCAGGCTCCGGCACGAGATCGGCCACGAGGGCGTTTATTACTGGCCAGGTCATGGAGAGAGCCACCGAGGCGGCCGCGATGAGAAAGGGGAGTATGGGCACGAATCCGACCGCGAGGCTCGTGAAGAACAGGACGACGGCCACGGCTTGGCAGAGCATGATTATTCTCTTCCTGCCCAGAACATCGCTGAGTCTGCCGCCCAAAAACACGCCCGGCAGCGCCGCCGCGTGCATGGCCGTGAGAAAAATGCCGGCCTTGTCGGACGACCAGCCCAACCGCGTCGTCAGGATGAGGGTCAAGAATGGAAAGATGAAGTTGCCTGCCGCGACGACGAGCCTCACGGCGAAGAGCGCCCAAATCGATCGTGGCAAATCCTGTATCCGTATTTTCATCGTCGTCGCGTCTTCCTTTCAACGCCGCGGGGAATCGTGGCAGGCTGTGAAAAATGCTGTTGAACGCCGCCGCGCGGCGTTGAGCAGTCCGCTACAGTTCCAGCGGTCTTCTATTGTCGGAAAGTCGTCTCGAAAGATAGTCCTTGTCCAGGGCGAGCCCCTCCACGAGATAGCGAACCTGTTCCGCAGAGAGGAGGTTCTGCTCGGCATAGAGATAGACGATGGCTCGCTCGGCAATGCGCGGGACGGTGAGCGAGTTCATCTGGACGGTGCGGGGCGAATCGCACTCGACATAGCGGTTGTGAAGCGACGCGTAGAGCCGCGATTGTCCGATGTTTCCGGCGAGGGCGTTGAGTTCCGCGAGGAGGGGAGCGATATTGCCCCTCGCCGCCTGCTCTCCCAGGGGCTTGAGGGTGAAGAACGTGTATTCCTTGCCTGGCAGGTAGTGGTGCTCGTCGCAGCGCGTGCAGTAATTGGGCTCGAGACCGTCCGATTTCGTCCTGTCGCCGCCGATGATGATGAGGGGATCGAAATAGAGGGCGGGGCATTCCTTGCCGTCCACGAGATAGTAGCGATAGGTGTAGAGCGAATCCATGAGGCAGTCCTCGTGTTCGCAGTAGGCGGTGAGGGGAAAGACGTCCGTGGCGTTCTCAAGGAGAAGCCTGGCTGTCTGATTGAATATCTCCCTGCGGAAATTGAGCACGAGCGTGGGGCAGATGAAACAGAGATCGTGGCGGCGCGACTCGTCGGCCATGAGGTAGGCTATCCTTTCGTCGAAGAAAGCCGTCTCGTCGACGATCCATGTGCCGATCTCGGGGTTGTCGGCGAGAAGCGTTTCAAGCTGAAATGAGTCGCGCGCGGCACCTATGTGCGTGCCGCAGCGCTCGAAGCCGCCGCGGAAGGCCAGCGCGTCATCGGGGTAATCGGGAAACCGCGTCTTGTCGAGGCTGGATCGGACGACGAAAACTTCCCGTCTATCGACCGAACCGCTCGTCGTGAGCGAGACGGCGTGTCCTTTCTTCTTCAACGCTACCTTGCTGTCGCGCCAAACCCTGGCCGTGAACTCTGTCTTGCCCGAACCCATGGGGCCGATGACGAGGATGCGCCTCGCGGGCGTGATGAAATCGTGATGGGAATATGAGGTGTGCACCTTCAAGAGGGGAAAGCCGAGGTTTCTCAGCAGTTGTCCGGTTTCGCCGATGTCCATGAGCGTCTTTCCTTGTCAGAGCGCCGGGGCGGCGGTCGAGACAGCGGCGGTCGCTGACAAAAGGGCCGCCCCGGTTTTTCCCGGCCCAGCGCTCGCCACGTTGGGCTGGATGCTGGGCGTGCCGAATTTCAGGCTTTTATAGGGATGGATGCTGAGTGCGTTCTGATACCAGCCTTCTATGTAGTCTATATCGATGACCGAGGCCTCGAAGCCATGGTAGATGGGCAGAACGACGGCTTTTTGCAGAAGATAGGTCTCCGCCTCGGCGAGAAGGCTCATGCGTTCCTTGCCTTCCTTCTCATAGGACTTCGAGAGAAGGGTCTGGAATTCCGCATCCTTGAAGCCTGAGTCGTTGAGGGGCGAATCGGGAGTCCACATTTGAAGGAAGGCCTCCGGATCGGCGAAGTCTCCGATCCAGGTCGTATGGGCGAGAGTAATCCCTTCGGCTTTTTGATTACCCGTGATGATGCCATAGTATTTCAATGGACTGACCGGCGCCAGGGTGACTTTCAGCGAGGGTAGCGCTTTCCATACCGCTTGGAAGAGCATGGCCTGGCGCTTGTTATCCTGTCCTTCGGCGAAATAGATATTCAGTTCGGGGAGGCCGGCGCCCTCCGGGTATCCCGCCGATTCGAGCAGCTTAAGCGCTTCGTCCCTGTCCTGGCTTTCGATACCCTTAGCCTGGCTGTAGCCGGGAAGGGGGAGAACGAGGGTGGTCGCGAGCACCATGTATTTCGCTGAATCGCGCAGTTCCTTCCACGGAAGCAGAAGCGCCAGGGCCCTTCGCACGGACGCCTTGTCCCAGGGCGCCTTGGAGCAGTCGAAGTACCAGTAATGGGTGGAGAATATCGGGTTGACCTGGATGGCATCCTCCATCAGAATGGCGTCGTAGTCGCCGGGTCCCGCGAGCCAGTGGGCTTCTTCGTTGTTGAACATTCTGGTGGCGGCCGCGTCGTCGTCGCTGAAGAGCATGACCTGTCCGTGTATGGAAACCGATTTTTCATCCCAGTAGAGAGGGTTTTTCTCGAGCGAAAGCCTGCCTTTTTCGAATGACGCGAACCGATAGGGGCCATTGACGGGGAAGGGGACGCGTTTCACCCAGTCGCTGGCGCCCAGCATGGAGGGATGGATGGGGGCGAAGGCGTGGTGACAGAGAAGCCGCGTGAAATACGCGGCCGGTCTGTTGAGCGTGACGACGAGCGTCTTTCTTCCCGTCGCCTGTATGCCGACGCTTTCGGGGTTCGTGTTTTCCTTGGTCCTGTATTCGCGGGCCCCGGAAATAATGTCGAAGAAGGCCGCGTACTGCGCGTTGAGGTCGAGCATGCGAATCCATGAATTCCTGAAATCGGAGGCGAGAAGCGGAGCGCCGTCTGACCACGCGGCGTCCTCGCGAATCTGGAAGGTATAGACCATGCCGTCTTTCGACTTTTTCCAGGATGAGGCCGCGGCGGCGAGGGGTTCGAGGGTCGCTCCATCGTATGAGAAAAGCCCTTCGTAGAGGGCGGTGAATATCTGGGCTTCCGTCGAGTAGATCGAGCGGTGCGGATCGAATTCTGGTGTCGTGCCGCCGAATATGGTGACGAATTCTTCAGGGGATTCAGCCTGGGCCGACAGGGCTGGCAGGGCGATGACCAGCATCAGCAGAAGGGCGAAAAGTTTGGTTTTCATTGCAATCGAGTATGCGATAAAAAGGCGGGGAAGGCAACAGTATGGGTACATCCGGGGCTTTTGGAAAGGAAATTCTCGTCGTGGGAGTTCTGTCGAGCGATCCCGATATCGAGGAGGCCGTCCTTGGCCAGCTCGAAGCGATCTATGGTCCCGCGGAGAGCCTGACTCCCAGGGAAGAGTTCAGGTGGACCGATTACTACGTTCCCGAGATGGGGGAACCTATCTGGCGTTATTACCTGCAGTTCAGCGACTTAGTGGACCCCGCAGCCCTGGCCGCCATCAAGACGAGCACGAACGCGATCGAGGCGGGCTTCGCCGCCGGTGGCCGACGGCGCATCAATCTCGATCCCGGCCTCTTGGCGCCGGGGAGATTCGTCCTTGCGACGACGAAGGACAGGGCCCACCGGATCGCGCTGAGTGACGGGATCTACGCAGAACTCACGCTCATCTTCGAAAAGAAGGAATTTCACGCCTTGCCATGGACTTATCCCGACTGGGCATCGGAACCGGTGAGAACCATGCTCGCCCAATGGAGAAAGAGAATCTTCGCTTCCCGGAATTGAAGCGCTGGTGGCGCCTCCAGGCGTATCGCCGATGGAGGATGTCGGTGCGAAATTCATGCCGTCGATGCGGCGCTCTGTCGGCTTTGGCCGCCTGCGCGGCGCTTCTTCTGTCCTGCGGCCTCGAATGCCTCTTCGTTCACACGGTCATCGTTGAAACGCCCGAATGCCCCGCCGCCTGGTCCGGGATGGGCGCTTTGACCTACGCGTTTTCGTGGAAAGATGAAGCCGGGATGGAGCGCCACGCCTTCGCGAGCGAAGGCGTGGCGCTCGTCCTGCGCTTGAAGCGGGGCGAACCGCAGGCGATACTCGCCACGCCTTCCTATGGGGAGGTGGCTTTCTTGCCGGCGGGAGCACTCTATCCCTTCGACCTTGAAACCCCGGCCAGCGAGCTGCCATCTTCCGCTCCCGACCGCCTCAATGTCAGTTTCGCGTCCGGCTACGCGGCCTCGGTCGCCCGTCGCATCGAGGAAGCCGGCTATGTTCCCTGGGCTTATCCTCTCGAAAAGCTCGAGCCCCTAAGCGAAACGAAAGGCGTGGATCCCTGGGCCGTGCCTCCATGGAAGGTGGCCGATCTGCTTTTGAACGGAACCTTCAGGGTAAGCGTATTTCGCGCCGCGGCCGGAAAATTCAGCCTTCCCGAGGGAGCGCGGTGGTGGCCAAAGAGTCCGCTCTGTTTCCTTGAAATCGCCGATGGCGTACAGAAAGCGGGGCTTTCCGAAGGGATGCACCTGTTTTTCAGCGAAAAGGAGAGTCTTCTCGTGAAGGTGGAGGGGGGAGAGGCGCTTATGCAGAGATCCGCTCTTTCCAAGTGAGGGTTCAGACTCGCTGAAAGTTCAGAAGGCCCGCAATATCCTTCGTGCTCGCGACCGATTTTCGCTTCATCCAAGCCGCGATACCGTCGAGGATCCGGAGAGGCGTTCCCGGATCGGCGAAAAGAGCTGTGCCGATCTGGACCGCCACGGCCCCGGCGAGGAGGTACTCGAGGGCATCGTTAGCGGTGGCGATGCCCCCCAATCCGATGACGGGTATCTTGACCGCCTGCGCCACTTTCCATGTGCAGGCGACGCCGATGGGGCGAATCGCCGGTCCGGACAGTCCGCCCGTTCCCCTGGCGATGAGAGGCCGGCAGCGTTCGGTGTCGATCGCCATCCCCACGAGCGTGTTGATGCAGGATACGGCATCGGCACCGCCGCCTTCCGCGGCTCTCGCTATCTCCGCTATGTCGGTGACATTGGGACTCAGCTTTATGATGATCGCCCTCTTCGTCGTCCGCCGGATGCGGGAGGTGAGATCCTCCACGAGGCGGGGATCGGTGCCGAACGACATACCGCCGTGCGATACATTGGGGCAGGAGACGTTTATCTCATACGCGTCCACGCCCGAGCGTACGTCCGCTTCGGGAGACCCCACGAAGGCTTCGATCCCCTCCACCACGGACAGGTAATCTTCCTTGGTGGAACCGCCGACGTTGACGATGATCGGGCAGGTTCTAAGCTTGAGGTAGGGAAGCTTGTCGCTGAGAAAGCCTCGCAGTCCGGGGTTGGCTAGCCCTATGGAGTTGATGAGTCCCTGCGGGGTTTCGACGATGCGGGGAGGGCGGTTGCCTTCGCGCGGTTCGAGGGTCAGCGCTTTCGTGTAGAGGGCGCCAAATTTGTCTATTTCGACGAGATCCTGGTATTCCTGTCCATAGCCGAAGGTTCCCGAGGCGACGCCTACGGGGTTCGGCATGACGAGAGGGCCTATGGAGACGCTGAGGTCGGGTTCCATGCTCACTCCTTCCACATGATGTCGCCGCTCGCGAAAACCGGGCCATCGGCGCATGCGCGGAGGTAGCCGCCCTTGGAGGCGGGCAGGACGCAGCCATGGCAGGCGCCGACGCCGCAGGCCATCCATTGTTCCACGGAGACGTGGGCGATCGAGCCTTCGGCGCCGGCGAAGGCATCCAGCGCGGCCAGCATGGGACCAGGGCCGCATCCGTAGTAGTGCCGCCCGCCGCTGGCCGCGCCCGCGATTTCAGCGCCGAGGGCGTCCATGACTGTGCCGGCGTATCCTCTCGTTCCGTCGTCGGTCGCGATCGCCGCCATGGAGAGGCTGTCGGAAAGCTTTTGAAGCCCCAGGCGGGCATTGTCCGCGGGAAGCGCCAAGGCCGCCCGGAAATCGGGCACGAAACCTGATGAGCGAAAGCCGAGAATGAGGCATGGCGATTGGGCCCGGTCGAGCCTCAGTTCCTGAAGCCTCGAGTGGAAGAAGAGGAGAGGTCCTATCCCAATGCCGCCGCCAAGGAGAAATGGTTTTTCGCCGGTTTGGGGGAGGGGAAAGCTGTTGCCAAGAGCCCCGATGATATCGATGGACTCGCCCTCCGTCATCGCGGCCAGCGCCTTCGTGCCGCTTCCGCGGATCTGGTAGAGGGCGTAGGCGAGGGTATCGGCGAAATTGGCGAAGGCGAGAGGCCTGCGAAGCAATCCCGAATCGCCCGGCTCCAGCGCCTTCGGCCTGAAGGTGAAGAACTGGCCGGGCGCGGGGGGGGGGAGGTCTTTGGGCCACTCGAAGCCCAAGATCTTCCAGGAAGGGGATACGTCATGATTTATCGTTATGGTCGCGTCGAACTGCCTCACCACTAACCTCTGGCCTGCATTGTCCGGAGAGCGGGGATGGCTGTCAAGAATAGCCGCTGTTCACGACGGCGAATTTTCGCTATGGTTGCCACAATGCAGGGTCTATTCGATATAGCGTCGCTCCTCGCTTTTATCTGCGGCGGAGCGCTTCTCGCGAAAATTCGTCTGGCGCCTAAGAGCTCGGTCGTCGATGGCATAGTGCGCTATGTGCTCTGGGCTCTTCTTTTCAGCATGGGCTTCAGAATCGGGAACAATCCCGAACTCTACGCGAATCTTGCGACCATGGGCGTCCTCGCCCTTGCGACGGCCCTTCTGGCGATCACGGGGAGTTGTCTCGCGGTCTATGGAACGAGCTTCATCGTCCCCGGCTTGAGGCGAAAGGGAATAAGGGGGGCGAACCCCGATTCGTCGCCGCGCCCATCGGGCTCCCAGCCTTTCCCGTCGCCGAAATGGTCGACGCGGGCGAGGGTGAGAGCCTTCGCGTCGCAGTTGAAGGCCCCGCTCAAGCTTCTCGCCTTTGTCGTCGCAGGCCTCATGGTTGGCCTACTCCTTTCTCCATCGGTCTTCGATATGGCAAAGGTGACGGGCTGGACGCTGGACGCGCTTCTCTTTTTCATCGGAATGCAGTTCACGCAGTCGGGCACGAGCCTGAAAAAAGCGCTCGCCAGTCCCGCCGCCATCGCCGTCCCCTTGGCGACAATCGTCGGTACGCTGGCGTCGAGCCTGGTTCTCGTACCGCTTTTTTCGCTCTCGGCCGGCAAAGCCATGGCTCTCGCCGGAGGTTTCGGCTGGTACAGCCTATCCGGCGTCCTCATTTCCAATTTGGGCGACCCTCTTCTTGGCTCGGTTTCCTTTCTGGCCAACATGTTTCGCGAGAGTATTGCCCTGTTGCTCATCCCCTTTCTGGGGCGGAGCGCGGTTCCTGCCATGGCTGTCAGCGTAGGCGGCGCGACGGCCATGGACGTGACCTTGCCCCTCATCGAGCAGTCGGCGGGACCCTGGATCGTTCCCGTCAGCTTCATGTCCGGAGCCCTGCTCTCCCTTATCGTCCCTTTTCTCGTGCCCATCTGTTTTAGCCTTGGCTGAAGCCTAGGCTAAAGCCTGCGCTGAAGCTTAAGCTTGAGCTTAAGCTTCAGCTTGAGCTCAAGCCTTATCGATACGGTCGGCCCGATTTCGAAGGCGAAAAGCTCTATATTTCCGACAGCTTCTTCTCGATCTCCTCGAGCCGCTCCGAAAGGCTGCGGATCGTCTTCTCGATTCGGGCTTTTTCCTTGAAAAGGCGGTCCGCTGGATCTTCGGCATCCTCGGCGCTTTTGAGAAAGCCCTTGACCGATGTCGGACTCGCCCCCGCTGATAGAGCCTCAATCGCCTTCGTGCGCTCGTCGGGGTCGTGGATGCCGGACACGAAACGGAGGCTGTCCCAGCCCATGCCGGGATCGAGGCCTATCTGCTGCGCCGCCACGGCCGCGGTGGCCGTGGCGCGCGGCACGCCCAGCACGCGCTCTATGTAGTCCTCGAACCTCGCCCTATGAACTCTGCACAGCTGCGATGCCTGTGCGAGGAGCCGCCCGAATTCGAGCATGATCTCGCCGTTGGCCAGTATGCAGTTTTCCTTTATCGTTTTCGTCAACTCCACGAATTCCGGCACTGTCTCGAAGATGTTTTCATAAAAACCTTTTTCCTGCGCTTTCTGGACGAGGCCATGGAATATTGCCCAGAACTCCTGGGTGTGCGGGCGCGATTGCTGCAGTCCGCCCCGGCGCGCGTGATGGAGGTGGTGGGCGTATTCATGGAGGGCAGTATAGAGTAGCTGGTTGTCCGACTCGAAATTCTTGTTGTGGAGGACGATTTCGGCGGTTTCCGGTTTATAGAGGCCATTCACTTTCTTGTTTGCCTTGCCGGTGAATGCGAGCGTGAAGGGGGTAGGACATTCCTCCACTTCGAGAAGTATGGATTTTACCTGGTCCTGGTTCATGGGCAGCTCCCGGCCGTCCCACGGAAATGAGGCGGCCACGATGATAATAAAGCAAAAGCCCACGAACGGCAATGTTCGCGGGCTTCTTGAAGTCCCGAGAAGCTAAGGCTTCGGGGAAGCGGATCGGCTGCTGCGGGGGACTCAGCGGCGCAAGGCGCGCTCGATATCCGGTTTGTTGAATCCTATGATGATGGAGCCGTCGATGTCGATGACGGGGACGCCCATTTGTCCCGATTTGCGCACCATCTCCTCCGCTTTACGCTGATCCGAGGCGACATTGTATTCGGTAAACGAAACTCCGTTTGTCTTGAAATAATCTTTGGCCAACCGGCAGTAAGCGCAGCTCGGGGTCGAATAGAGCAGGACGGACATAGGGACCTCCATACAAGCAAAAGGTATATTCAAATAATAATATATAATGGTTCACAGGTCAATATTCATGACAAAAAGCGCGGCTCGCGACGGAGCGTGGGGCATACATCCCGCGGGCGGATCGAGAAATTGAAGCAACGATGTGGCGAGTGGACGTTCCTTGTGCGTGAAGCGGATACTTCTCGCCATGGCGTTGCTCACGATGTGCTTTTGGGCCGAGGCGAGCCCACGGTCCATGGAAAGATCGCGGCGAAACCTTTCGGGCAGCATCGCTGTAGGGGAGGAGAAAGTGAATATCCGGATGGGATACTCACTTCCGGACGACGCGATCCTTGAGAGTGGTCTGGGGCTTGCCTTGGAGCGGGCTAGCGTCGGAAGCCTGTATTTCAGGATGGATTCAAAGGATTATGTCGCTTTCCTGGGAACGGGGAAAGCGAATGAGGGGGCTGCCCTCAAGACCAAGCCCTACAGCGAACCGCAGGCCTCCTCCAGAGGTCTCTGGCTCGCGGGCGATGGCGAAAAAGGTGATGCGCTTCTCTTCGGATTCGGAACCGAAGGGATAGCGCTTTTCGTACTGACGGAGCCCTCGATCCTCGAGGCGAATGACATGGCCAAAGCCAGCTCCATCGCCGCGACGCTTGATCGGTCTTTCCGTTCCGCCGGGATCGAGTTCTCGGCGGGAAGAGAGCCTTTTTCCGTCGCTATATCGGCCAGCTTGTCGGACAAACCCAGCGAGGCCTCCGGCGATGGCTGGCGCGCTGGGACCTTCTATTCGCCGGGATCCGCCTCGTTCGCGGTTTCCTCGTCCGCGAGATTGAGGTTGGGTGATTTTAAGGCCGGTGCCTGGATGTCGGGCAGCGTCGGCTATCTGGAACCCCCTGGCTTGGCCGCTTCCCTGGATTGGGCGTTCGGCAGAAAACTTGGCGGCGGGGGGCCGTCTTCGCCGTCGATCAGTATAGGCGCCTTCGTCTTCGGCTCCGCCAAATCTTACAGGACGGCATCAGGAGAGCCTCCGCTCCACGATTTCCTGGCCGACGCGAGAGCCTCCTTCAGCGCGGATCCTTGGACCATCGCGGCGAGATTCATGGTTGGATCGTTCCTGGAAGGGACTTTCCCAAGCGGCAAACGACCTGTCCTCGGGGACGACGTTTCGCCCATGAGCGAACTGCTTTGGCTGTGGCGGACGGATCTCGTCAGGGCGGCGATTGATCTGGGCTATGACGCCATCAGGTTGGCCGCCAGATTCTCCGTCGATGGGGGAGGGCCGCGGAACGCTTCGCTCGTCCTTAGCCGTAATCCCGTTCCCGGCGGCACGAGGCGACTCGTTTTCAAGGCCGCCGCCAAGGCCTCGTTTTCGCGAAGCCGCGAGGAGGGAGGAAATGATGAGGAGGCGAGCGACGAAGGCGAGGACCTCGCTGATAGCGAAGGGCTTTCTTTCGGGGATTGGCTGACCCAGGGTCTGGATGGGGACTTGCGGTTCCGCTCCGCCGGAGGCGAGTGCGGGCTGCAGTGGATGGGCTCGCGCTTAAGGAGATGGCTCGAGGGGGGCAGCGCAAAAATCGGCGTATCGGTGAAAAATGTGGATCGGAAGTATTCTTTTTTCGTGTCGGGAGAACTCGTCCAGAAGCTCCTTCTGTTCACGAACTGGGAGCTCTCCCTGGCGGTAAAAAGCCCCGAAGGCGGATACGCGCTGGACAGGATGCCGGATCGGCTTCCCTGTCTGAAGATGGAATTCGTTATCGCGGGGAGATGAAAAACCTCTTCAGGCGAGGGAGGGCGCCGGCGAACGAACGTTCCAACCCTTTCATGCCGATGCTTTCCGAAAAACCAATCTACCAGTATAGTAATACGTATCAACTGAAGATGAAGGTACACGCATGCATTCTGCCTTGATCGTCGTGGACGTACAGAACGATTTCTGCCCCGGAGGCGCCTTGGCCGTCTCTCATGGCGATGAAGTCGTTCCTGTCGCCAATCTGCTTTTGGAGAAGATGCCATTCTCGGTTCTTACGCAGGATTGGCATCCTGTAGGCCATATCTCTTTCGCCTCCTCGGCGGGAAAGCCGCCATATTCCCTCGCCGAAAACGAAAATCCTCCCAGGATTCTCTGGCCCGATCACTGTGTCGCGGGATCGGCGGGTGCCGACTTCCATCCGCGGCTGAAGTCCTATCTCGCCAGATTGATTCTCCGCAAAGGTATGAATCCCGGTCTCGACAGCTTTTCCGCCTTTTTTGAGAATGACGGCGTCACATCCACCGGTCTTTTCGGATGGCTGAACGCTCTGGGAATCGAATCCATCGTGGTGGTCGGCCTCGCCACCGATTATTGCGTCAAAGCCACGGCGCTGGACGCTCGCAGGCTGGGACTCGGCGTCGACATCGTGGCCGAAGGCATCAGGGCTGTCGAGGCTTCGCCCGGCGACGCCGCCAAGGCCGTCGAAACGATGAGAAGCGCGGGCTGCGGAATCGTCGCGCTGAAAGAGGTGATCCGATGAATGAAATAATGAACAACGCCCTCTTCACCGATTTCTACGAACTCACGATGGCCCAAGGATACTGGAAGCGGGGCATCAACGAGCATAGGGTCATCTTCGATTACTTTTTTCGCCGTCACCCCTTCGCGGGAGGCTATTCCGTCTTCGCCGGTCTCGGCACCCTCCTCGAAGCGCTGGAAAACTTCCATTTTACCCAGGACGACCTGGCCTACCTCGAAACCCTCAAGATATTCGAAAAGGGTTTCCTGGAGTATCTGAAGGATTTCACGTTCAGCGGCGATATTCTGTCGGTCAAGGAAGGCGAGCTGATCTTTCCGCAGGAACCGCTCGTGCGCGTCGATGGCGACCTCGTGCAGGCCCAGATCGTCGAGGGCCTCGTCCTCAACACCTTGAATTTCCAAAGCCTCATCGCCACGAAATCCGCGCGAATATGGCTCGCCTCCGAGCGGGGACGGATCATGGAATTCGGCCTGAGGAGAGCGCAGGGAGCCGATGGAGCCATCTCCGCGGCGAGAGCCGCCTTCATTGGCGGCGCCTATGGCACTTCGAACACCCTGGCCGGCAAGCTCTTCGGCATGCCCGTTCTGGGAACCATGGCCCATTCCTGGGTGATGACCTTTCCGTCCGAACTGGACGCCTTCAGGGCCTACGCCGAGATCTATCCCAGCAACGCCGTCCTGCTGATCGACACCTACAACACCCTCGAATCGGGCATAAACAACGCGATCATCGTTGGGAAAGAACTCGCCGCGAAGGGCTATTCTTTCGGCGTCCGCCTCGATTCGGGCGATATCGACTACCTCACGAGAAAGGTCCGCGAGCGATTGGACAATGCGGGATTCCCTGACGCCAAGATCGTCGTGTCCAACGAACTCGATGAGGCCATCATCGAGCATCTCGTTGCGTCCAAAGCGCCGATCGATATCTGGGGCGTGGGAACCAAGCTCGTGACGGGCGGCGACGAAGCCGCTTTCACGGGCGTCTACAAGCTGGCGGCAATGAGAAGCGGGGCCGCCGAAAAAGCCGTGATGAAGGTTTCGGACAATCCAGAAAAATCGACGAACCCCGGCAGGAAAAATCTTTTCAGGCTCTACGATGAGAGTGGAACATCCAGGCTCGACCTCGTGACGCTCGATGAGGAAGCGCCCGAAGCGGGAACCGAGATCATAGCCAACCACCCCATGGGCGACTACCGACGGCTTTCCATAGTTCCCGCCAGGGTGGAGCCCCTTCTTTCCAAGGTGATGGAGAATGGCAAGACGGTGGAAGGTCAGCTTGACCTGAAGAGTAGTCAGGAATATATGGCCAAGAGGCTTGAAACATTCGACACGACCTATCTTCGCCAGCTGAATCCCCATATCTATAAGGTCTCCATTTCGACGAAGCTGCGCGACATGAAGCTGGGACTCATCAAGAAATATCTCCGAGCCAAATAGTCCGCCGTTTTTTGCGAGGCTTCGCCGGACGGCATTTTTGAAGGCTGCCCAGCCTCCGAGCGGTCAATGCCCTAGACTTAGGCTTGTGCCCGAAGTGCTTATGCTTTGGGGCCGCGGCGTTCTGGCACCTTCAAGGTGGGGGCGAGCCCCGAATCGGCCTTCGCTTCCAGCGCGCCGAGAATCCCCTCGGGGCTGTCGGCGATGCAGAGGTCGTCCAGCATGGCTCTTTTCATGAATCCTTCGTCCGTCATTTTCGCGAGAAGCTTTATGAGGTCGTCGTAAAAACCATTGGCATTGATGAGGCCCACCGGTTTGGAATGGTAGCCGATGTAGCGCCACGCCCACACTTCGAAAAGTTCTTCCATCGTCCCAATGCCGCCGGGCAGGGTGATGAAGGCATCGGCCTTTTCCTGCATAAGGGCTTTGCGCTCGTGCATGTCCTTGACGACGAAAAGCTCAGAGAGCTCCATATGGTCCACCATTTCGTTCAGGCGCACCGGAATAATGCCGATCACCTTGCCGCCTTCCCGCATGGCCGCTTCGGCCAGAATCCCCATGGTGCCCACATTGCCGCCGCCATAGACGAGGGTACTGCCTCTACGGGCTATTCGTCTGCCCAAATCGGCGGCCATAGCGCCGTAGATCGGCGAAGCGCCTTGCGACGAGCCACAGAATACGCATATCGAGCCGATCATACAGATTCCTTAATTGGCGAGGGGCTGCCCGGTGTCGGACAGCCCCTCGAAGGTTTGTGGAGGTGGGGGGAATCGAACCCCCGTCCCCGAACGCGCACCACACGCATCTACAGGTTTGTCCATCCATTTGGGTTGTCGAAACCAGGGGCGCGGGACGGCGCGCTCCCCCGGTTCGTATTCCGGTTTGTTGTCCTCCCCGCGCCCCGGACTTCGCGGGAAGTGAGCCCCGGTCAGTTACAGACGTTTCCGACGCTCAGGGCGGCGCATCGGGACGTCCGTCGTTCTACGCTACTTACGCGGCGAGAGCGAGATTGCCATTGTTGTTGGCAAGTAAAAGTTTGCCGAATGTTAGGAGGTCGGCGGCTCCACCTGCAACGCATGATACGGACCGCACGAGTCGAAACCAGTGCACCCCCATATCATAGGTTGAATAGTACTCATTGCCGCGGTCCAGCGTCAACACGCCCTGGAGCGGGCATATTCGGGTCGCTGGCGCGATGCCGTAAGCCGCCGCGCTCATTCCGCGGGGATCGCCTCGTCGATGACGCCGCCACCGAGGACGAGACCGTCGCCCGAATAGAGCACGAAGGATTGCCCCGGCGCCACCGCCCTCTGGGCGATATCGAATTCGGCGGCGACGCCCTGTTTCGAGCAGGAGAGCGAACAGGATACAGGCTTGTGGTTCTGGCGGATTTTCGCGAGACCTGTCAGCCTTCCGCCTGTCATGCGGGGATCCTGGAAGCGAAAATTGCCGCATCGCAGCCCGGATGAAAAGAGCCCGGCGTTGGGGCCAACGATGACCCTGTTTTCCTTGGCGTCGAGCGCCAGAACATAGAGCGGGGTTGGCCCCGTGCTTACGCCGATTCCCTTTCGCTGGCCGATCGTGTAATAGGGCAGTCCCCTATGTTTGCCCATAAGGTTTCCCGCGACGTCGACAATGTCGCCGGGGGCGGGCGTTTCGCCTTGGAAGAGAGGCGCGTAGTCTCCCCCCGCGACGAAATCCTGGCTTTCAGGCTTTTCCGCGACCTCGAGACCATGCTCTCGGGCCAGCGCTCTCACTTCGTTCTTTGTCATCATGCCGAGAGGAAAAAGGATCTTCTCCAGCCTTGGAGATTCAAGGCCGTAAAGGAAATACGTCTGGTCCTTGGCCGAGTCCACCGCCGTTCGTACAAAGCTGATTCCGTCGCGAACTTCCTTTCTCGCGTAATGGCCGGTGGCGAAATAGTCGAATTCCAGCCCCGCTTCGTGAGCCCTGTCGATCAGAAAGCCAAACTTCAGCTCCCTGTTGCAGACGACGCAGGGGTTGGGCGTCCTGCCCTCGAGATATTCCTTTCTGAAGTATTCGATGACATGCTTTTCGTATTCATCAGAAAGATCGATCACGGTGTAGCCGATGCCGAGTTGGGAGGCCAGTCTTTCACAGGCCGCGATGTCCTCTTCCTCGCCGGGACCGAAGCAAGCGTGCTTGAGGCTTTCCTGGATTTTATACGCGCCTCGCCATATCTTCATGGTGAGGCCGATCACCGCGTATCCCTCATCTTTCAGGATCGCGGCCGCAAGGGATGAGTCGACTCCGCCCGACAGTCCGACCGCTACTGTAATCTCGCTGTTCATACTGTCACATATCATAGCATCGCGGGCTTTCGCTGTTCTAGCGTTGTCCCCTCTGTTCAGCCAGCGGTCTTCGGGACCGCCGGTCCCGCGCTAAACACAATTTTTAGGGTCCTGTAGCATTGCCAAAAGTGAAATTATACGATAAAATTTGGCCCATTCGTCATTATAATTTGCCGATATCCTGAGCCGCTCGGCTTTTGGTTCGGAAAGGAACGTCTCGAAATGCAAGATGTTTTCATCGGTTTTACCTCTATAACATGGCAGATGCTTGTCATGTACGGGATCGGCGGCATTCTCATCTGGCTGGCCATCAACAAGGAATACGAGCCCATGCTCCTTCTCCCGATCGGTTTTGGCGCCATCCTTGTCAACCTGCCCCTCTCCGTCGTCTGGGAGCACGCTGGCGCCGATGGATTCCTCAAGATCCTCTACAATATGGGCATCGCAACCGAAATCTTTCCTCTCCTCATATTCATCGCGGTGGGCGCCATGATCGATTTCGGGCCCCTGTTCAAGAATCCGATGATGATCTTCTTCGGCGCGGCCGCCCAGTTCGGCATCTTCGCGACGATGATCATTGCGACGCTTGTCGGTTTCGACCTCAAGGAAGCGGCGAGTATCGGCATCATCGGCGCCGCCGACGGCCCCACCTCCATCTTCGTCGCCAATCTCTTCGCCCCCCATCTGTTGGCGCCCATCTCGGTAGCGGCCTACTCCTACATGTCCCTCGTGCCCCTCATCCAGCCGCCCGTTATCAAGGCGCTGACGACGAGCAGCGAGAGAAAAATTCACATGGTCTACCATGAATCCAATTCGCCGAAGTGGCTCAAGGTGCTATTTCCCATCCTCGTGACGATGATCTCCGGTTTTGTGGCCCCCATTTCGGTGCCCCTCATCGGCTCGTTGATGTTCGGCAACCTGATCCGCGAATCTGGCGTCCTCGAGCGGCTCTCCCAGACAGCCCAGAACGAATTGGCCTACCTGACTACTCTTCTCCTTGGCATCACGATCGGCGCCTCCATGAGCGCCGCGAACTTCCTCACCTGGAAGACCTTCCTCATCATGGGCATGGGCCTCGTGGCCTTCATCTTCGACACCGCGGGCGGCGTCCTCTTCGCCAAGTTCGTCAACCTCTTTCTGCCCAAGGACAAGAAAATCAACCCGATGATCGGCGCCTGCGGCATCTCGGCCTTCCCGATGTCGGGACGCATTGTCCAAAAGATGGCGAATGAAGAGGAGAAGGGCAACATCATTCTCATGCACGCCATCGGCTCCAACGTTTCCGGCCAGCTGGGATCGGTCATAGCGGGAGGCATGGTTCTGGCCCTCGTGCCCCTCATCTTCATCGCGGTGGGAAAATAAGGAGAAAGATATGGAAAACATAATAGAATATTTCAAGTCGATGGGCGAGCGCAACGCTGACGGTTCTCTTGTCCACACCCTGGGGACTACTATCCAGGCTCTCGGCGTCACGGCGGGAGGCCTGATCGGCGTATTCGCCACGTTGGGTATTTTCTTTCTGATGATCCGGCTTGCGAACATGATCAGCAAAAAAGCGAAGTGATGGCGAGACGGTTTCCATAGCCGAGGCTCTCAAGGGAACCTCGCGAGTATGATAAAAAAGGCGCCTAAGAGGCGCCTTTTTTATATGTGGTAGTGTCCTTTCCTGAAGCCGCGAGGCCGCAAAGCCTCAAAGTCGGAAGCTAACGCGGCTTCAGGAATTCTTGACCGCGATGGCCAATTCCTTGCCTTTTTCATAGAGAAGGGCGAGGGTGTCTTCGTCTGGGGCCCCGGCCCATTCCACCGATTCGATGGATTCCCATTTCAGCGGGGCAATCTTGTTCTCGTATTCTTTCTTGGCGCCGCCGATCCAGCCGAAGCTGCCGACGCGGAGCACTTTCCTGTCCCAAACGTGCTTGCGCTCGAAAATGTCGAGCACATAGGCCATGGGCGGGAACATCTTGTACTCGTAGGTCGGCATGGCGATGAGGATTCCCTCGCTTTTATACGCGTCGGCCAGAACCCAGGATACGTCTTCGTTCGGCACTCTGTGGATGGTGTAGGGCAGGCCTTCGTCCTCGATGCCCTCGATCACGGCCGCGAGACCCTTTTCCGTATTCCCGTACATCGATCCCCATACGATGGCGATTTCCTTTTCGCGCGGGCCTTCGAGATAATCGGCGTAGTGGGCGTAGCGGGCGATGATTTCCCCCGGAGCCTCGCGCCAGACAATGCCATGGCTGGGAGCGACCACTTTAATGTCGAGGTCGGCGAGCTTGGCGATGGCTTTTTTCACGAAGAGGCCGAAGCTTGCGATGATGTTCGCGTAGTAGCGGAGGGATTCCGATTCGAAGAAGACGTGCTCTTCCGGCGTGAACTCATCGTCGAAGACCCGGTCGCCCAGGGCGCCGAAGGAACCGAAGGCGTCGCAGGAGAAGAGGACGCCGCCGTCCGCCGCCCAGGTGACCATGGTTTCGGGCCAGTGGACGTTGGGCGTTTCGAAGAAATCGAGGGCTACGCCCTCGCCGAGGTCCAGCCTGTCGCCAGTCTTCACGGCGCGCAGGCCATCGTCCAACTTGTAGAAACTGCGCACCAGGTCTATGCCCTTCTGCGTGGCGATGATCTCCGCCTTGGGATTTATGGCCCTGAATTCCTCGAGCCATCCGGTGTGATCCGGTTCGAGGTGATTGAGAATGAGATAGTCGATGTCATCGAGGCCCACGCCTATGGTCGCCAGCTGCCCGGCCAGCTCCCCGGGGGCGCCAACCCAATCGCGCACGAGGTCGATGAGAGCGATTTTATCAGATTTTATCAGGTAGGAGTTGAGGGAGACTCCGTAAGGAATCGGCCAGATACCTTCGAAGAGGTCGTCCGATTTGATGTCGGCGTGGAGGGCAAAGATCTTGTCGGTGATCGGGTGGATTTTCATGTCAGCTTCCTTGTCTCTTGATCATCGCGGGATTGGTCCCGCTCCTAGTATCGATTAAAACATTTCTTTGCGCAAAGGGCAACCGCAAATCGCGCGCCGATCAGAAAGAGCCGCTCACGGTGGCGCCCAGCGACAATGTCACGGCGTCCCCTCCCGCGAGGAAGGCGTACTCGCCGTCGGCCGGGCCGAAGAAAAAGGTCGGGCTCAGCGCGAGGGAAAGATTGTCGTGAACCGCGTAGCTGAAGGTGGGTTTCACGATTCCCGACCAGTCGGAGAGATTGGCCACGGCGATGATTGAAGCCGAGAAATCCTCGGTGAACAGTTCGCCCTTCGAGAAGCTCAGCGCCGCGTAATGCTGGCCGGAGCCATAGATGAGACTCGCGAGGCTGGCGCTGAGCGCGGCCGCAGCGGCCGGATCGGGCGTGGCTACCGCAGAGGCAATGGCCAGTTTTGCTTTTGCGACGAGCGCGTCTTTCGTCGCCGTGGAGTAGCCTTCGCCATTGTAGTAGTACTGGCCTATGGCCGTCATGTTGTTGTTCGAGTCGTTGTAGAGAAAGCCGGCGCTGGCCGAAAAGTAGAGGTTTTCGCGGTTGTCGGCGGTCGAGCTCGTGGCTATGGTATACGGCGACGTGGTCTGGATGTCGGTCACGAAGGTCTTGCCGCTGCCTCGCGAAACCATGGCCTCGCCGAAAACGTCCAGGTTTCCGATGGGGCCGGTGAGGGTGAGCATGGCTCTTTCGGCCGTATCGTAACGGTAGTAAGCGCCCAGACCCAGCTCATAATTGCCGAGAAGGAACTCGGCCTTGGCCGCCAGCGCCGTCGTCTCGAAAGCGACGGAGTTTTCGTCAAGTATTGTATACATGTAAAAGTTGTTCTGAGTCCCCGGAACGGGAATATGCACGCGGAAATTCACCGGTCCCTCGCGCTGCGCCTCGGCGTCGAGCAGGTTTATCTGTTCGAGGTTGATGACGTCGGCGGGGCTCCAAAAGTAGCCGACGCCCCACTTTACCGTGCTTTTCCCGAAACGGAAGAACAGCTTGTCGTTCATGGAAAAATCGGCGAAAAGTTCGAAGATGGAAATGTTGGGCACTTCGATGGAGTCGGTGGTCGCCGTGGAGAAAGGCCAGCTCGTTTTAACCGATCCATAGACGCGGAAATCTTCCTTGGGACGGGCGTCGAAGAAGAGCGTGGACTTGAGGCTGGATGAGAGATCCTTCCTGTCGGGATCCAAAAGATCGGAGCCGCCGTCCCATAGGCTCGTCCATGTGGCGGTCGGCGCGAGTGTGCCGTAGAAGCTCCCCCCGATCCTGACCTTGTCGGACTTGAGCGCCGCCGTCACCGGGTCGCCCGTCGCCGTGGGAGCGTCGGACGCGATCTCCACGACTTCTTCGCCGAAGAGAGAGTCGAGATTCATATCGATTTCCGAACCTTCGGAGGACTCCTGCGCCCCGAGCGCAACGCTCGCGCAGAGCAGGGCTACAATAATACACAATTTCGCTTGTTTAAATGTCTTTTTCATGTTCCATACTCCTGTGGCCGTTGGCGTGCTGCCCGGCCGCCCCTTCGCCTAGCGGTTGACCTGTTCGAGGAAAGCCTTCGTGAAGACCTTGTCCGGCAGCTTCTCGACCGACTGTTCGGCCATGGTTATCTGGCTTTTTTCGCCCTTGTTGATCTCATCCACGATGAGAATCTGCGAGGGGAGGAGCTTTCCGTCGAGCGCGATATATTTCGGATAGAGTGTCGTCCTCATGAGGCGGCCGTTCACCGAATAGTCTTCCTCCTTGAGCGCCATGGTCTTGTCCTTGCGCACGTACAGGATAACGCGCTCGTAGGCCACTTCGTTCGTCCTGGCCTTGAGGTCCAATACCCAGACGGGATACTTGCCTACCGTGCCATCGGAAATTTTCTGGATGGAATAGTCGTCGATCATGGATGAGGCGGTGAAGTCAGAATTCTTGGCTTCGCTGTTCTGGAGGTTTTCCTTGACCGAGGAATGGGAAAACTTGCGGCTGGTGGGATCGTAGAACCAGACATTGTCATCCTCTCGGAGGTATCCCTGACCTTTGTTGACGTCCGGAAGCATTATGAGGATGGTGAACTGCTTTTTGCTGTCTCGCCTGAACACTCTCACCTGCGTGACGCTCTGCTTTTCTCCGGGCTTTTCCGAAACGATGGTGAAGAGGGAAGTGTAGTCCTTGCCGGGAAAGTTGCTCAGCTCATCCAGTTCCTTGAGGATTTTCTCGGCTCCTTCCTGGGAGAGCCCTTGAGCGAAGGTGGACAGGGGTAGGATAAGAGCGAAAACAGCGAGGAAGAGCGTGGCGAGAAGGCCTCTGGTTTTTAAGCCACAACCTCGAGCTATCGTATTCATAGTAGACTCCAGTTTTTTCGAAGGAATCGGCGAGGCGCAGCGCCCGCCGCGGGTCGATGTTTTGTTGGTCATTTTGTCGTCCTGAGAGCTATGGCCGGTTCCATTTTGGCGGCGGCTTTTGCCGGAAAGTACGCGGCGAAGAGCGTGAGGAGGGCGATGATGATGATGTTGCCGATGGCTCGCAGGGGCGGCAGGAAAAACGACAGGTGGCCGTTGCGCATTATGAGGAAGGCCGGCGAATCCATGCCGAAATTGATGAGGGAGAGAAGGCTCATCGCGATGAGGGCGAGGATTATGCCGACGACAGCGCCCCCTAGGGCGAGGAAGAATGCCTCATAGAGGAAAAGCGATCTGATCTCCCTTCGCTGGACGCCTATGGCCCTCATCGTGCCGATTTCGCGTATACGCTCGTACATCACCATCCTGAAGGTATTGGTGATGCCGATCATGACGATGGCGAAGAGGACGAGCAGAATGATGAAGCTGGAGGTATCCAGGGCCACGACGATCTGCTGGGCTTGGGAAAGCATGTCGTCGATGGTGTAGACGCGATATTTGACGCCTTCCCAGGTTTCCTTGTTCTGTTTCTGCATCATCGCCATGAAGGGGGTGGTCGTGCCGCTTTCTTCCTTCGTCTTCTGCGGGAAAAGCTGCAGTCCCATGCCGCTCATCGATGTGTAGAGCTTGGTGGAGACCTCTTTCGAGTCCTTGATGTCTCCCAGCATGAGGCCCAGCGACATGTATTCGCCCGCCTTAAGTCCGAGGTTGCCGCTCAGATACGAGAGATTGGTGTAGGCCATGGTGGAGCCGACGATGCTCGAGTCGACGCTGATGGCCGCGATGGTAAAATCGGCGATGTTGTTCTGGCCGGTGATGGTCTGGAACTGCGCGGTGACCTTGTCGCCAGGCAGGACATTGAGCTTTTTGGCGATTTTCTCGGAAATAATGAGCGCGTCATCGGCCTGGGCGGCTTCCCATGAGCCCTGTTTGAGGACGAGCCTTTCCCTGAGGAAGGGTGAATTGGCTATGTCGAGGCCGGTGAGGTTCTGGGTGATGCTCTTGCCCTCGAAGATGAGGGATGCCCTGGCTTCGCTGGACTTGGTCGCGAATTCGTAGGACACCCCGGCGTCCTGGAGCGCCTTGAGGATGATCGAGTCATCGCGTATCACGAGAATCTGCTTGCCCGAAGCGGTCTTCTCCGATCCCTGCACGAAGACATGGCCGGCCATGAGGTAGGCGAAGTTCTCAGACACGTTCTGTATGAAAGCGCCGGCGAACCCGTTTATGAGCGTGACGATCATGATCCCGAAGGCAATGGCGCCTCCGAGGAGGAATGTTCTTTTCTTCTGGCGCGAAAGATTGCGCAGGGCAATCCGCGGTAAAACCTTATTCATCTGATTGTATCTCCTAATCTTGCTGCATCGCCCGCACGGGTTGAATCTTGAGCGCAACCGAGACGGGATAGAGATGGGCGATGTAGCCGACGGCTACCATGGCCAGTATAGCCGCGAAAAAACTGATCGGCGTCACTGTCGGGGCGAGGTACTTTCCGCCGAAGAGCACTTCGAGGAAGGAATTGCCCGCTTCCAGCTTCAGCGCGCCGAGGATAGCCGTGATCCCGAGGCCGAGAAGGGCGCCTATCGTGGAAAAAATGAGCGATAGGACGAGGGCTTCGGCGGCGAAAAGCTTGCGGATGAATCCCTTCCCCGCGCCGATCGCGCGCATCGTCCCGATTTCGCCCGTCCGTTCTATCACGGAGATGACGAAAGTGTTCATGATGATGATGATCGCCACGATGGACAGGATCGCGATCGCGACCGTGAACACGATGCGGATGACATCGACCGATTGTCCATAGGGGCCGGCCGCTTTCTGCCAGTCTCCCGCCTGAGCCTTTATGCCTTCCCTCGCGAATGTCTCGTTGAGGGTGGCGATGAGGGGCTTCGCGCCGGCGGGATCCTTGGTCTTGATGACGATGAACTGCCAGGCTCCCGTGTCGGCGGTGTTAGCCTTTTCCCGCGCCTCGGTATCGGCCAGCTGGTTCTGTATGAGGCCTTCATCGAAGCCGCCTTCGGTCGGCGTCGCCTCGAAAAGGTTGTCGGCGAAAAGGGAATCCGTGTCGTCGATGCTCAACATGGCCGTCTGGGATTCATCCAGCACGATGTTCTCGTTCGTTCCTATCGTCATGCCAGCCATGATTCGAAGCGTATCGATGTCGACGAAGGCCATCTGCATGGGGTTGGCTCCCCCACCTTTCTGCCTGTAGGTGGCGACGATGGGGAGTTCGCGGATCTTCATTCCGGCCGAGGAAAAGCCTTGGATGACAAGATTGTCGCCGATGTTCAAAGGGCGGTTCATCCATTTGGACAGAAGGCTCAACTGTTCCTCGTTGATGACGAGGCCCGTCTGCCCCGGTTCAAGGGCTTTGCCCGAGGTGATGTCTATCGAATCGAAAACCGTCCAATAGTCGCGCGCGTCGATGCCGAACAGGAAGAGAAGCCGAGCGGTCATGTCTTTTTCTGAATCCTCGCCTTCCAGATCGGAAATCCCTTCATCGCCGCGCGTGACGATGCCGTAGCTCGTCGCCATGCCCGTAGCCTTGTTGACGAGGGGAGAACCCCTGACCTCGGCGAGGACTTTGTCGAAATCCGGGATCATGGGGGTGGACGCGAGCCCTCCCACGGACATCACGCCGAAGAGGGAGACGTCCCCTTCCTCGGAAAGGCCAGAAACGAAGACATCGCCGGTGTAGTTGTCGGTGAAGCTCGTCCTGATGCCCTGACGCGACGCGTCAATGAAGGAGTTGCCCACCACGAGGACGAGGGCGCCCAGCGCGAGGAGTATGCCTATGATGAGGCTTTTCGATTTGTGTTCGAACAGGTTGCGGAAAGCTATCCTGAAGGTGACTGGCATCGCGATCACTCCTCGCCGCGGCTGCCGCCGGAAACATTGTCTTCGCCCCGTCTTCTGTTCTCGATGACGAGACCGTCCTTAAGGCGGATGATGTGGTCGGCGACATCGACGATCTTCGCGTCATGCGTGGAGAAAATGAATGTCGTATCCAACTCCCTGTTGATCTTCTTCATGAGTTCGATGATCTGCTCGCCGGTGGTCGAGTCGAGGTTGGCGGTGGGCTCATCGGCCAGCACGATTTCCGGTTTCGTGACGAGGGCGCGGGCGATGGCCACCCTCTGCCTCTGTCCGCCCGAAAGTTCGTTGGGCTTGTGGGTCTTCCATTCGGTGAGCCCCACTTCCTCGATGAGCCAGTCTATCCAGGAAGCCTTTTCGCTCGCGGAAATCCTCGTTTTGCCGAGAAGCAGGGGAAATTCTATATTTTCCCAGACATTGAGGACAGGGATGAGGTTGAAGGACTGGAAGACGAAGCCGAGCACCTCGTGCCTGAATCGCGTGAGGTCCTTGTCCGAGAGGCCCGAGGTCGCCTTGCCGCCGATGGATACCTCGCCCGACGTAGGCTTGTCGATGAGACCGATCATATTCAGAATGGTGGATTTGCCGGAGCCGGAAGGGCCCGCAATCGAGACGAAATCGCCTTTTTCTATGGAGAAGGTGACCCCTTTTACGGCTTGGACTTCTACCTTGCCAAGCGGATACACCTTTTTCACGTCGCTGATTTCTATGATCGCCATGCGTTTCTCCTTGCCATATCCCTTACCCCTATACACCAGTCAGCGGCCTCTTCTTGAGCGTCGCGCGCTATATGGAGCGGCCATTGGCCGCGGGACAGCGTTTTTGTAAAAATACTTATTAGTGGTCTCTATAATCAACTGGTGGGGGAATAAAAATTAAAGAAAGACAAGGACTCGGCGCGTCCCTCGCCGCGCGATGGGCGCTGGTTTTCGCGCTTATTCGGGCCTGCCTATTCAGGCCTCCGGGGCTTTGGACGAAAAAATGTCATGAAATTGTCCGTCAGCCGGGCCTGCCCGATTCCCGATCGCCGAGTTCCTCCCGAATGACGACGGCCAAGCGCCTCACTCCTTCCTCTATCTGCTCCTTCGTGGAATAGGAAAAATTTATCCTCATGGAATTGCGTTCGGGTTCGTCGAAATAAAAAGCCGAACCCACCACATAAGCCACTTTCCTATCGATGGCCACGCCGACCATTTTGTCGGTGTCGATGGAGGAGGGAAGGGAAATCCAGAGGAAGAGTCCGCCTTCGGGTTTTGTCCAGCTTATATCCGGACGATGGGGCATGTATTTCTCGAGCATGGCCAGCATGAAGTTTCTCTTTTCGCGGTAGATGGCGCGGGTGCGCTCCACCACTTCCTCGATCTTTCCCGTGGAGAGATACTCCGCCAGCCACATCTGGGTGAAGACGTTGGTGCAGAGGTCCATGGCCTGTTTTGCGGTGACGAGCTTGGAGATGATATCCTCTCTCGCGAGGATCCAGCCGATGCGTGTTCCCGGCGCCAGGATCTTGGAGAAGGTCTTCAGTCCGATGACATTGCCCATGGATCTACCACCTTGGTCAAGCTGGTAGATCGAAGGAATGGATTCGCCAAGGAAGCGGATTTCCTTATAGGGCGCGTCTTCCACGACGAAGAGCGCGTTTCGATAGGAAAACTTGAGAAGCTCCTTCCGTTTTGCTTCGCTCCAGCATATGCCCGTGGGGTTCTGGAAGTCAGGAATCACATAGATGTACTTGACTCGGTCGCCTCGTGCCAGGGCTTTCGCATAGCGCCTTTCAAGCTCCTCCATGTCGAAGCCGTCATCGTCGGCGCTGAAGGGAATGCCGATGACCTTGCCGCGATAGCTCTGTATCGCCTGGATCGCCCCGATGTAGGTGGGGCGTCCCGCGATGACACAGTCGTCAGGATCGAGGAAAAGCTTGGGCACCATATCCAATGCTTGCTGACTGGCTGAGGTGATGAGGAGGTTTCCGAGCGCCGCTTTCGTGCCGTGGACTTCCTCGTAATGGATAAGCTCGGTCCGCAGGCCATTATCACCTTCGGTCGTGCCGTATTGAAGGGCCTTCGCCGCCTGTTTCTGGAAGACCCTGTCCGCCGCCGCTCTGAGGTCTTCGACGGGGAATGTTTCGGGAGCCGGCAGCCCTCCGGCGAAGGATATGATGTCGGGCTGATTGGTGAGCTTGAGGAGTTCCCGTATGACGGATTTTTTCATATTGTTGGCGTTTTTGGAAAAAAATGGCTCTATGGATTCCATCGAATTCTCCTCGCGGCGGTGATGCGTCTATTCGGTCACAGTATGGCTTCAGTAGGGCGCAAAGGCAACCGGATTCAGCCAAGCGGCGCCGCTGTCCGAAACGAAAAGCGCGGTAGAAAAGGAGCCGATCGCGCGTATTGCTCTTCGGCCGCCTTTTCATAATAATGAAAGCACCGAACGATATCATCAAAGAGGTCATATATGGCATTGAACTGCGGCATCGTCGGACTTCCCAACGTGGGAAAGTCCACGATTTTCTCGGCCTTGACGAGCGCGAAGGCGGAGGCGGCCAACTATCCTTTCTGCACGATCGATCCCAACGTGGGCATCGTGGCCGTGCCGGACAACAGGCTGGACAAGCTTGTGTCGATGTTCAAACCCAAGAAGAGAGTTCCCGCCATCGTGGAATTCGTCGATATCGCGGGGCTCGTGAAAGGGGCTTCGCAGGGCGAGGGCTTGGGCAACCAATTCCTCTCCCATATCCGCGAAGTGGGCATGATAGCCCATGTCGTGCGCTGTTTCGACGATCCCGACATCATCCACGTGGCCAACAAGGTGGATCCCATCGACGATATAGAAGTCATCCACACCGAACTGGCCCTGGCCGACCTCGACACGCTGGATAAAAGACTAGAGAAGCTGCAGAAACAGCTCAAGGTCCAGGATCAGGCGGTCAAGAAAGAAACCGAAAAGGAAATCGCCACGCTCCAGAAGATCAGACCGGCTCTCCAGGAGGGAAGGCCGGCTCGTTCCGTCCCTCTCGAGGATGACGAACTCGAATCCGTGCGCGGCGCCTTTCTCATAACGATGAAAAAGGAAATCTTCGTCTGCAATGTGGACGAAACGGGCGTGAACGGAAACGCCCACGTGGACGCCGTGCGCAAGATAGCCGAGGGCATGGGATCGGAAGCCGTCGTCATCTGCGGCAAATTCGAGGCCGAGCTGGCCGATATCCAGGACCAGGAGGAGAAGGCGGAATTCCTGTCCGACATCGGGCTGAAGGAATCCGGCCTCGCAAGTCTCATCCACGCGGCCTACAGGCTCCTGGGTCTGCGCACCTTTTTCACGGCGGGCGAGGACGAATGCAGGGCATGGACCATCAAGGCGGGGAACAAGGCGCCGCAGGCGGCAGGCGTCATACACACCGATTTCGAGAAAGGCTTCATCAAGGCCGAAGTCTACCATTATAATGACCTCGTCGCCTTGGGCTCCGAGCAGGCGGTGAAGGCCGCCGGCAAGCTCCGCCAGGAAGGGCGCGAGTATGTCGTCCAAGACGGGGATGTCGTCTTCTTCAAGTTCAATGTCTGAGAATGCCCCGCTTGAGGGCTTTCCCCCGGCGGGGGCGGTCGGGGAAGGCGAGGAGCCGCTCTTCCTGATTCTCGGTTCCTTTCCTTCGGTACGTTCTCTCGAAAAGCGCGAATACTATGGAAACCCGCGGAATCATTTCTGGAAGATAATCTGTGATTGTTTCGGGCGGCCCGAGCCCTATTCCTATGAGGGGAAGATCGAGATGTTGAAGAAGGCGAGGATCGCCCTCTGGGATGTCTTCGCCTCCTGCGAAAGGCCGGGAAGCTTGGATAAGGACATCTCCCGAGTCCAGCCCAATCCGATAGTGGAATTCCTGCGTCGGCGCCCATCCATCGTCGCGATAGGCGCTAACGGAGGCGCGGCCGCCCAAGGCTTCGCGATAGAAATCATCGGCTCAAAGCCTCGTCGCGCTGGAGAAAGTTTTTCCAGAACCGGACAGTGCCTCGATTGGACTCCTGGCTTCGCGCCGGGGCGCCGCATACGCGTGACGAGGCTCCCCTCGTCGAGTCCGGTTCCCACGGCGGCCTTCAAGACCGCGGCGGACAAGATGCCGGTCTGGAAACTATTTTTTACTATACAAATGTAGGCCACTACTTGCCATGGCGAGCCTAATATCGTATTCTTGAGCCATCGTATGGACAAATTAATTATAAAGGGCGCCCGGGAGCACAACCTAAAGAACATCGACCTGGAACTTCCGCGCAACAAGCTCATCGTCATATCGGGGCTCTCGGGATCGGGTAAAAGCTCGCTCGCTTTCGATACTATCTTCGCCGAAGGCCAGCGGCGATATGTCGAATCCCTCTCCTCCTACGCCAGACAATTCCTCGGTCGCATGGACAAACCCGACGTGGACTACATCGAAGGCCTGTCTCCCGCCATCTCCATAGAGCAGAAGACGACGCACAAGAATCCCCGTTCGACGGTGGGCACGGTGACCGAAATACACGATTACTTCCGCCTCCTTTTCGCGAGGATGGGGACCCCCCACTGTCCTTCCTGCGGTCGGATCATAAAGGAACAGAGCGTCGATCAGATACTCGACGTGATCATGTCCTGGCCTTCCGGAACCAAGCTTCAGATTCTGGCCCCAGTCGTGCGCGCCATGAAAGGTGAGCACAAGAAGTGGTTCGAGGACGCGCGGAAACAGGGGTTCGCGCGCGCGCGCGTCGATGGGACGATGCGCGAACTCGAGGAAGACATACCGCTCGAAAAGCAGAAAAAGCACACGATAGAAGTCATCGTCGACAGGATAAAGCTGGGCGCCGATGTGAGGCGGCGCGTTGCCGAAGCCGTCGAGAGTTCCCTCCAGATCGCCGACGGCGTGGTCATCGTGCTTCGGGAATCCGACAAGGGCCTTTCCGAGGAATTCTTCAGCCAGAAAGGGGCCTGTCCCGAGTGCGGCATTTCGCTTCCGGAAATGGAACCCCGCCTCTTCTCGTTCAACGCTCCCCAGGGCGCCTGTCCGGCATGCACCGGCCTCGGCGTCAACCTCGAATTCGAGCCCGATCTCTGCATTCCGGACAGAAGCCTTTCCTTCAACGAGGGGGGCTGTCTTCCCTACAACCCATCGTCCGCGTGGAACAGGTCGCGGTTCGACGCCCTCGCCACCTACTACAAATTCAGCCTCGATACGCCATTTTCGGAGCTGAGTCCCGAGATCCTGAAGGCCATACTGTATGGAACCGACGATCCGATCAAATACCATTACGATAACAGGGACAAGACCGGCCACTTCGAATACAACACGAAATTCCCCGGAATCCTCGCCGATCTCAAACGCCGCTACAGGGAAACGACGAGCGAAGGCGTAAAGCAGTGGCTGGAAAGCTTCATGACCGAAAAGCCCTGCACGGCCTGCGGCGGGAAGCGTCTGCGCCCCGAGGCCCTGGCGGTGACCGTCGGCGGCCGGAATATCAACGAGATTTCCTCCATGTCGGTGGAGGAGATACTCAAATTCTTCTCGACGGTGACGCTCACCGACGTGGAAAAGCAGATTTCCAAGCAAATATTGAAGGAGATCAAGGCTCGACTGACCTTCATGAAGAATGTGGGCCTCGAGTATCTGACCCTGGAACGCAAGGCGGCCACGCTTTCCGGCGGGGAAGCGCAGCGCATACGGCTCGCTACCCAGATAGGGAGTTCTCTCGTCGGTGTGCTCTACATCCTGGACGAACCTTCCATCGGTCTTCACCAGCGCGACAACCAGAAACTCATCGACACGCTCATCTACCTGCGCGATATCGGAAACACCCTCATCGTCGTGGAACACGACGAGCAGACCCTTCGGACAGCCGACTACATCGTCGATCTCGGCCCGGGCGCGGGCGAACACGGCGGCAAGATAGTCGCCCAGGGCACGCCCGAGGAGGTCATGCGGTCGAACAAGAGCCTCACCGGCCAATATCTCGCGGGAAAGCTGTCCATCGACGTTCCGGCGCTCAGGCGCGAGGGAAACGGAAAGGACATCATCGTGCGGGGCGCGCGCGAGCACAACCTGAAGGATCTGGATGTCCGGATTCCTCTTGGAATGTTCGTATGCATCACCGGCGTTTCGGGTTCGGGGAAGAGTACTCTCCTCAGCGATCTTCTCTATCCGGCTATTTCGAACCGCGTCATGCATTCAAGCCACCAGGAGGGCGACTATGGCGCGATCGAGGGCATCGGGAACATCGACAAGATCATCAATATAGACCAAAGCCCGATAGGAAGGACGCCGCGTTCGAATCCGGCCACCTATGTTGGGGTATTCACCGCCATCAGGGAGCTTTTCGCCAACATGCCCGAGTCGAAGGCGAGAGGCTGGAAGTCGGGGCGATACAGCTTCAACGTGAGGGGCGGCCGCTGCGAAAACTGCCAGGGCGATGGCACGCTCAAGATAGAGATGAATTTCCTTCCCGACGTCTATATCGAGTGCGATGTCTGCCATGGCAAGCGCTTCAACGCCGACACGCTCGACATACGCTACAAGGGAAAGAACATCGCCGATGTCCTGAACATGACGATAGAGGAAGCGGCCCAGTTCTTCGCTCACATTCCCCCAATAGCGCACAAGTTCGATACGATCCTTTCGGTCGGCCTGGGCTATGTGAAAGTGGGGCAGTCCGCCCTCACGCTTTCGGGAGGCGAGGCCCAACGCGTGAAGTTGGCCTTCGAACTATCCAAGCGCTCGACCGGCAAGACGCTCTATTTCATGGATGAGCCCACGACGGGTCTCCATTTCGCCGATGTGAAGCAGCTCATGGAGGTTATCCAGAGGCTCGTGGACGCGGGAAACAGCGTCGTGATGATCGAGCACAACCTCGATGTCATCAAACTGGCGGACTGGATCATAGATCTCGGCCCCGAAGGCGGAACGAAGGGAGGCAATATCGTGGTTCAGGGAAGACCCGAGGATATCGTCAAGAGCAAAACTTCTTACACGGGCAAGTACCTCCGCCAATATCTGGAAAGCCATCGCGCCTAATGTTGCACCCCGGCGTCCGGCCGGTGTACTATCCCCTAGATGTTCCGCAAAACCCTAGCGCTCTGCCTCGGCTTCGTTCTCGCTTTCCCGCTGCTGGCACAATCCGGAGGCGCTTCGCCTTCAACTTCGCCGGAAGGCGCGCCCTCGGACGGGCTTTCCGGCGGGCTTCCCGGTGAAGTCGCCGCGGCCTCAACCGTCGATGAAACCGCGACCATGTCGGAGCTCGAACGCAAGACCCTCGCGCTCGATATAGCCATCAGCAATTATTACGAGCTCAAGGCTTTGGCTCAAAAATACGGCCTCTCCACCGAGGGGCTGAGCCAGGAGCTCCGCGACAGGCTCTATGCGCACCTGAAGCTCGCGCCGCCGGCAACGCCCGCCCCGGCGTCCAGCGTGACGATAGAGAGCGCGTCCAATTTTGAATATTTTACCCTCGATGGAAGCGCCGACAGTTTCATGAGGCTCTCGGGCCCCATCACCATGAAAATCTCGACCGACGATGGTTTCCGGCACGTGGTCAAGGCGGATGAAATCATCTTCAACAGGGACGAGAACATCGTCCAGGCGAAGGGCGATGTAACGTATGTCCGCGAAGGCGAGGGGCGCAGCGACGAATTCAAGGGATCCACGATTCTCGTCGACCTCGACTCCTACTCGGGAGTGTTCCTGGACGGAGTGTACAACCTCGACCCCTCAGCCACCGTGAAGCGGAGCCTTTCGTTCCATTTCGAAAAGCTGACGAGGAGGGGAGCCGATCTCACGGTGCTTGAAAGCGCCCTCGTGACCGCCTGCGATGACGACCGGCCTCACTATTACATCAGGGCAAGGAAAGTGTGGCTTTTCGAGAATGGCGATTGGGCGCTCTCCGGCGCCACGCTCTACCTGGGTGTCGTTCCCGTGCTATGGCTTCCCTTTTTCTATTATCCGAGCGACGAAATCGTGTTCCACCCGGTCATCGGATACCGTTCGAGGGAAGGGGCATTCGTTCAGACAACCACCTATTTGCTCGGCGAGATGAAGAAGACGACGGATTCTTCCAGCAGTCTCTCTCTCCTCAGCCAACAGGGAGCTTCCGGAAAGAAGGCGTTGTCGGGGATATTCATAAAGCGGCTGCAGACGGCGTTGGAAAGCGGCGGGGCGAAGGCCGCGAGCCCATCGGACGCTCGCTCGCTCAAGCTCCTCGCCGACATTTATTCGGCGCTGGGACTCTATGTCGGCATCTCCGGCGCGATACCAGAGACCTCGACGGGTTCTCTGGACTTCAGCCTGGGGATGGGTTTGAGCCGATCGCTTTTCCTGGAATCCAACGGCTACTATTCTCCTTTCGACTACGCCAACGGCTACGTTTCGAACTGGAACTCATCCAATTTTCTTGGCTTCGACCTGCCTTTCCGTTTCGGCGGGGACGCCACCTATTCATACAAGAAGATATCGGGACCGCTGCGCTTTTCCATCGCCCTCAAAATGCCGCTCTACTCCGACCCCTACTTTGAGCAGGATTTTTATCAGCGAAGCGAGTCTTCCAGCATACTTTCCGCTATCGACGCGAACACGACCACCGTATCGAAGCGCACTTCCTTGACGCAGAGTCTGCAGTCCAGCTTGAGCTGGACCGCACAAAACATAAAAGGCGCTTCTCTCCTTCAGAGCGCGAACATTTCAAAACTTGCGGCGCAGATGACATGGAAATCGAAGTCGCAGCCCACGACCGGGCTCACGAGCGCGCAAAAGCGCATGCTTGCCGTCGACCCGCAACGGGACTTTTTCTATCCGGATAGCCTGAAATTCCTGGACAGTTCCTTCTCCCTTTCCGGCACCATTCTGCAGCGCGATTCGCAAGCGAAAAAAACCAAAGCGGGAGCGGCCACTCCAGGGAGCGCCGAGGATTCGATTTCTTCCGAGGGCGCTGGAAGCGCGACTGCTCCCGAAGGCGCAAAAGGCGCGGCCTCTTCCGGAGGCGCGGCCCCTCCCGCCGAGTCCACGGAAGCGATGTCGCAGCCGGCAGTCGCGCCACAACCGGAAGCCGCGACTCAGCCGGAAGCCTCTTCCTCGACAGTCGAAATAAAACCGAGGGATTTTTCCCAAAGCTCGGTGAACATTGGCTGGACGGCATCCGGGTCTTCGAGCGTTGAGGAAAAATTCTACTCGACCGATTGGGTTTACCCCGAGGACGTCGACACGACGCTCTCGTATCTCCTCGTCGGGTGGAAGGGGAACGCGACCCTCACGTCGAGCAGTAGCTGGGCCGAGAAGCTGATAGCCTTGCAGACGAGCCTGGGGTTCAGCTCCCAGGATCAATGGCGGCCCTATCTCAAGGATGAGAGGACATCACCCACAACCGTTCATCCCTACAGACTATCGGACTATTCCTATCGCTCCACGACGGTCGACGCCAGCGCGGCGCTGTCGGTTTCTCCCTTCCAGTCGGGATCGGCTTGGTCGGCGTCCTCGTTGCAGTATTCCATTGGCGGCACGCTCTACAAGAACAATTATTCGGGGCTTTCGGGGAGCGGGGTGGACGCCACACCTATCTATACCTCCACGTGGATAGGATGGGATAGCGACACGCTGAGCAGCCATGCCCTCTCCGCGACGGTTTCGCTCGCCCCCAGGAATAAGGCCTCGCAGCGGCTCAGCTTCGCCGCTTCGCTGCCGCCTCTCCTCGAAAAATATTCAGCCACCTATGCCTATAGCAGGAAATTCCTGCAGACCAGCTTTCTTGGGGCGGTATCGAGGGCGAGCGACGGGGCGGATCTTCTTCCCTCCAGCTTGAGCGCGCAGATAGTGCTGGGCGCCGCGCCCTATCCCGTGCTCAGCTCCGAGTTTTCATGGGATTTCGATGAAGCCGCCCCGCTCTCGAGCGTCACTTCCCTCGGATACGGTTGGGCAAAAGTAGCCTTCACGGCCAAAAAATCGAAAGGGTATTCCTTCACCGATGGACTGTGGAGCACCGACGGCACCGAAAGCTTCAGGCCATACGAGACTTCGTTCTCCCTGACCCCCAAGATTGGCGATTCATCCGCGAAAACCGTGGAAGGCGGTTCAGCGCTTCATCTCTACGTGCGCCCCACCATTTCTTATTCACAGAACCTCGTGAGGTTCACCGAATCGACGCTCGGGGCGAGCATGGATTTCTCCCTCACCAGCGACAAAGGCACATCCTTGAGCTTCACGAGCGTGTCGGCGAACAAATCGGCATGGCGTTACTGGCCTTCGCTGTTTCCCGCGTCAGGGAGTTTCGACCCAACCGATTACTACAGAAACTTTCTGACCGACCTGGCCGATTCCCTCTCCATATGGGACAGTGCGAAGCTTAAGAGCTCCCTTTTCAAGCTGCAGAGCCTAAATCTCAAACTGGCCCAGGATCTTCATGACTGGAATCTGGAGGCCGCGCTGGGCATGAGCCCGGTGCTCGTCACCCCCGACAGCGGCCGACCTTATTACCAGCTCGATTTCTCGTTCAGCATCGCCGTGACCTGGAAGGATATTCCGGAGATGAAGGCCTCGAAAACCTACGAGGAAGGCGGATTTACCGATTGACGGACGCGAGGAGCCCGAGTGGCGGAATGAAGAATGTACAAACCGCCCAGGCGTCGATATACTTTGCGGCACGAAGCATGAAACGCCGCGCTGTAGAGGAGAGGTTTTGAATTCGGAGAGTATAATACTGGAAAATACCGGACTGCTCGCGGAACTCTGCGGGCCCAACGATTACAACTTGTCGATAATAGGGGATTTGCTGGGGACCAGGGTCCTGAGCAGGGGAAACGAGTTATCGATAGGGAGCGATGACGAGGGCAAGCAGACGCTTTTTTCCGCCCTCATCGATGCCTTGGTGACCTCGATCGAAGGGGGGCTGCCCGCGAGTCCCGACCTTATAATTGCCCTTCACGCCGAACTCACCCCTCTCGGGTACCAGCCTTCGAGGGAAGAACGCGAGGCCTCGTGTGAGGATTTTTTCGATTCCTGCATCCAAATACCCGGAAGCCACGCCAAGATATATCCGCGCAGCAAGGGACAGAGCCTGTATCTGAAAGGCCTGGCTACGCACGATCTCGTGTTTTCCGTCGGCCCCGCTGGAACGGGCAAGACCTACCTCGCGATGGCCTGGGCCCTCAGGGAGCTGCTGGTAAAAGCCAAAAGAAAGCTCATTCTCACCCGACCCATCGTCGAGGCGGGTGAAAGCCTCGGCTATCTGCCGGGCGATCTCGTCCAGAAAATTAACCCATATCTACGTCCCCTCTATGACGCCATGGAACTCATCCTTCCCTTCGAAGCCATACGCAGGCTCGAGGAATCCCGGTCCATCGAGGTAGCGCCCCTGGCCTATATGCGGGGAAGAAGCCTGAGCAATTGCGTCGTGATATTGGACGAAGCCCAGAACACCACCAAGGAGCAGATGAAGATGTTTTTGACCCGCCTCGGGGAAAACTCGAAAGCGATCGTGACCGGGGACATTACCCAGATCGATCTGCCCAAGAGAACCGAGTCCGGGCTTGTCCACGCGGTCCAGATCCTCTCGACTATCGACGACATTTTCATAAATCGTCTCGATTCGCGCGATGTGGTCAGAAGCCCGCTGGTCAGAAAAATCATCGAAGCCTATGAAAATGAATGATGCCGTCTCCCCTGGACGGCGCGGGATATTTTCCGTCGATCCGGGGAGGGACAAGTTTTACGGCCTACATTTCTTCATCAGCCTGGGCCTCGCCGCCCTCCTTCTCTTTTTTCTCGGCCCCGGAGCCGTCGCGGTGAAGCGGAATTTTGAGGGATTGAGCCCGGGCGTCATCGCGGATAGGGACATAACGGCAGGCAAGGATGTCGTCTATGTGGACGCCGAGGCCACCCGTTTGAGAATTGACGCGGAAGAGCGTCTCGTGCTTCCCGTTTTTCAGCTCGACACGAATATCTCAAAAAGAATGCTCGATCAGTTTGACAGCTTCTCAACCAGCTTCAGGGAGTTCGTGGATCAGGATATCGCCCTCGAAACAGGCATCCTGATGCTTCAGAGCAAGTTCCCCGGAACCTTGTCCAGGGAGACACTTCTCGCTCTGGCCAACTCCTCCCTCAAGGCGCAGGCGCTCGTCTACGCCGAGAGCATACTGGGCGCGATACTCGGGAACGGCGTATTTTCCCTCCCTTCGGAGGGCTTGAGTCGTTTTAATCAGGACTATTTCGAGCTGCGCCGCCTCGTCAACGATAAAACCGAGCTAGAACAGCGTCCGCGAGCATCTATGGTCACGGAAAACGATGTCGTGAGGCGTATCGACGAGGAAATTTCCCAAAAACATCTCGCCAGGCCTCTTTCCGGCATCGTCGAAGGCTTAGTCTCGGGCTTTATCGCCGAGAACGTTTTTTTCGATGAGACCACATCGCTGACCCGGCTGCGCAAAGTGAGCGCCAAAGTCGATCCGGTAACCCGCGCCGTGGGTAAAAACGAGTTTCTTATCCGTAAGGGCGAAATGGTGACCGATGAAAGTTTCGCGAGGCTTCAGGCCATCCGAAGCGCCGTGTCCCGTTCGGACATCAGTATCTCCATGCGCAGCCTGGGCATACTTCTCGCCTCCGCGAGCCTGGGATTTTTCCTTCTCAGAAAGAAAGACGAGGAATATGGCGCGGTCGGCACGAGTGGGGTTCTCATGTGCGTCTACAGCGCCCTCGTTTTCTACTTCATCGTCCTGCTGGCGAGCCGGACGAGCGTGGGAGATTTCCCGTTCGAAGGCGCCTACATGATCCCCGTGGCGCTTTTTACCGGCATAGCGGCCGCGCTCGCTGGGCAGCGGTTCGCGTTCTCCTTCTCTATCGTTCTCGGGATGCTAGCCACCTCGGCATCCAACCTGAATCCCTACTACATCGTATTTGTCATCTTCGCGGGGGTCTTCGCCACCTTCATGATCAGTACCGCCAAGACCAGGATCAATCTTGTACTGGCCGCTGTCTTTCAAGCCGTCATCCAGTTTTTCCTCGCGCTCATCCTGCTCATGCAGCAGGGGCTCAGGTTCAACGAGCTTTTTGCCTTCTCCGGCTATCTCGCCCTCAGCGGATTCATCAGCTGCGCCCTCATTTTGGCCATACTCCCCGTTCTGGAGCAGTCGTTCAACCTTCCGACGCGATTCCGCCTCCTGGAGCTGTCGGACGTGAATTCGCCGGCGCTCAAGGAATTGCTGACGCAGGCTCCCGGTACCTATTCGCATTCGATGAGCGTCGCCCACCTTGCCGAAGCCGCCGCCGAGGACATCGGCGCCAATCCCCTTCTGGCGAGGGTGGGCGCCTACTATCACGATATCGGCAAAATAGAACAGGCCGAATATTTCGTTGAAAACCAGCGCGGCGTCAACAAGCACGATGACATAAACCCGCGCCTCTCGGCCACCGTCATACGAAGTCACGTTAAAATTGGCGTGGAAAAGGCGAGGGAACTCAAGCTGCCCAAGGCGGTCGTGGATATCATCGCCCAGCACCATGGGAACTCGGTCATAGCCTGGTTCTACGACAAAGCGAAAAGGGCGGACGACTCGATACGCAAGGAAGACTTTTCCTATCCCGGTTTCCCGCCCGCCAACAAGGAAGCTGGAATCGTCATGCTCGCCGACGCCGTCGAAGCCTCCACGCGCACGCTCAAGAAACCATCGGTCCCTCGTCTCGACGCCCATGTGCATCAGCTCATTCTCGATAAAATCCAGGAAGGCCAGCTGGACGAATGCGAGCTCACGCTGAAGGATCTCGAAGTCATCCGACATTCCTTCGTGCGGATCATGGCGGGCCAGTTCCATTCCAGGATTGAGTACCCGAAACAGAAGGAACAGGGACAATGAACGCGATAAGCTTGGATTGGCGGGACATCGACGAACCCTCGTGGCTTGGAAAAGCCGAAGCGTTCGCGAGCCGCGCCCTCGCCGCCATGGGAAAGGATAACTGGGTCCTGTCGCTTCTCTTCTGCGGAGATGACTTCATCAGGACCCTCAACCGCGATTACAGGAATAAGGATGAAGCCACCGATGTGCTCTCTTTTTCGATGGGGGATACGATCGAGGAGGAAGGCGGGGCGCTTTTCATCGCCGGCGACATCGTTATCAGCATTCCCGCGCTTGAAAGAAACGCCGAGGAATTCGGCGTAAGTCGCGACGAAGAGCTGAAAAGACTCATGATCCATGGTATTCTGCATCTGTCCGGCATGGACCACGAAGACAACAGCCCTCTCCAGCCGATGTTGGTTGAGCAGGAAGCGCTATTGGGAACAGTCCAGGGGGAAGGAATACTGTGAGTCCTTTTCTGAGCATATTTGGAAAGAAAAGCCAGGAATCGAAAAAGAACGACGAGCCTGCGGCCATCGAACAGAAAGAAATGATAGAAGGCGTCGAAAACCTCTCCGAAACCACGGTGAAAGAGGTGATGGTCCCGCGCACGGATACGATGTTCATCGCTTCCGACGCTTCCCTGGACGAAGTGTTCACGACCTTGGTCGAATCTGGCCACTCGCGCATTCCCGTCTACAAGGAATCGATCGATAATGTCGTCGGCATTCTCTACGCCAAGGATGTCATGGCCGCGCTCATACACAAACAGGAAATCAACGTCCTGACGCTGGCGCGGAAACCTTTTTTCGTACCCGAAACCAAGCGGATCGATAGCCTCCTCAGGGAATTCAAGCGGCGAAGAGTCCACATAGCGGTCGTTCTCGACGAATACGGCGGGACCTCGGGCATCGTCTGCATGGAAGATATCATCGAAGAGATAGTAGGCGAGATACAGGACGAATACGACGACGAGGCGGAGGACATCACACAGATCGGCCCCCAAGCCTGGCTCTGCGACGCCCGCGTTCACCTCGACGAGGTCAGCGAAAAGCTGGACATAGACCTGACGGCGGGGGAATTCGACAGCCTCGCGGGATATGTTTTCGACCTTTTTGGCCGTATCCCGACGGAAAATGAGAGCATATCGACCGAGGAAGCGATTTTCACCATTCAGACGATGGAAGCGTACAGGATCCTTTCGGTCAAAATAGAAAAAGTCATGCGCGTGGACAAGGAAACAAGCGACGACGATTCCGCCCAACGATCCCAATTGTAGACAGAAAAATGCATATTATTGCACGAATGTTTCAATATTTAAAACATCGTTTTGAGATGTAATTTTGCTTGCCGGATTCTGCAAGCGGGTATAGAATAAAACTGCTGACACCTTACCAGCATAAATGAAATATTCCCCAAAAACCCACAAGGAGGGTCGAATGAATTCCTACATAAAGCAAGTTCTCGATGACCTGCGCGCACGCTGTCCCTGGGAAACCGAGTTTCTCCAGGCCGCCGAAGAAGTCCTCGAGTCCATCGCTCCGGTCATCGAAGCTGAGCCGAAATATAAGGCCCAGAAGATCCTCGAGAGGATCGTCGAGCCCGAGCGAACCATTATGTTCAGGGTTCCCTGGGTTGACGACAAGGGCGAATACCATATCAACCGCGGTTACAGGGTTCAGTTCAACTCCGCGATCGGCCCCTACAAGGGCGGTCTGCGCTTCCATCCGAAAGTCACGCTCTCCACGCTCAAGTTCCTCGGTTTCGAGCAGACCTTCAAGAATAGCCTCACCGGCCTCCCCATGGGCGGCGGCAAGGGCGGCTCCGACTTCGATCCGAACGGCAAGAGCGATAACGAGATCATGCGTTTCTGCCAGAGCTTCATGACCGAACTCTTCCGCCACATCGGCCCTGACACCGACGTTCCGGCAGGCGATATCGGCGTTGGCGGCAGGGAAGTGGGATATCTCTTCGGCCAGTACAAGAGGCTCGCCAACGAGTTCACCGGCGTTCTCACCGGCAAGGGCATGTCCTTCGGCGGATCCCTCGTCCGTCCCGAAGCCACCGGTTTCGGCGCTACCTACTTCCTCAAGGAAATGCTCAAGCTCAAGAACGACAGCCTCGCCGGCAAGACCATAGCGGTCTCCGGTTTCGGCAACGTGGCATGGGGCGTCTGCGTAAAGGCAAGCCAGCTCGGCGCCAAGGTCGTGACCATTTCCGGCCCCGATGGCTACATTTTCGACCCCGACGGCATCGGCACCGAGGAAAAGTGGGACTATCTCAAGGAAATGCTCGTCATCGACAGGAACAAGTGCGAAACCTACGCCAAGAAATTCCCCAAGGCCAAGTTCGTCGCCGGCAAGAAACCCTGGATCCAGAAGGTCGACATCGCCATGCCCTGCGCCATCCAGAACGAGATGAACGGCGAGGACGCGAAGCTCCTCATCGCCAACGGCGTTACGACCATCGTGGAAGTGAGCAATATGGGCTGCACTCCCGAAGCCTGGAAACTCTTCATCGAGAAGAAGATACCCTTCGCTCCGGGCAAAGCCGCGAACGCGGGCGGCGTCGCGACCTCCGGCATCGAGATGACCCAGAACTCCATGAGGCTCAACTGGACGGCGGAAGAAGTGGACGATAAACTCCACGCGATCATGGTCCAGATCCATAAGACCTGCGCCGAGACGGCGGCGAGATACGGCTTTGAGGGCAATTACGTGGTCGGCGCCAACATCGCCGGATTCCAGAAAGTCGCCGAGGCCATGCTAGCCCAGGGGCTCGTCTGACATAGCCGATGAGGCTTTCCGCATAAAAAACGGAAAGTTCTCGATTTCGAACATGAAAAAAGGGCCTGCCGCGTACTGCGGCCGGCCCTTTTTTCATGCGCATCGGCGGCGCGGGAATGCATACGTGCTCCACAATCTGCTATAATGACCCGACCTGGGCGATTGAGCGATACTATGCGCGAACGTAAGGGGAACATGATCCGATGATACGCCGTTGCGAAAGAAAGATCATATCGGGAACCATCGATGCCCCGTCATCGAAGAGTTCCATGCAAAGAGCCGTGGCCTGCGCGATGCTGTCCAGGGGAAGAAGCGTGCTAAGAAGCGCCGAACTATGTGCGGATTCCGAATCGGCGCTGCGGCTGGCTCAAGCCTTGGGCGCTTCGGCGCGGATCGAAGGGAGCAGCGTCTCGATAGATGGCTCGCCGCTCTTCGGCAAAAACGCCGCGGCCTTTAGCGCGCGCGGCGAACCGCAGAGCGAGCGAGGCTCGCTTTTATCGGCGGAGCGGCTGGAGCTGGACTGCGGGGAATCGGGGCTCTGCATGCGCATGTTCTCGCCCATCGCGGCGCTGCTCGCTTCCGAGACGAGATTGACGGGCCGCGGATCCCTCGCGCTGCGTCCAATGGGCATGGTGGAAGGGTCATTGAGGGCTCTGGGCGCCGAATGCCGGAGCGTGGATGGACATTCGCCTCTCCTCATCGCGGGACCTCTCGAGGGCGGATGCGCGGAGATAGACGCGAGCGAAAGCTCCCAGCTTCTCACCGGGCTTCTCATCGCCCTGCCGCTCGCTCCCCGGGATTCCGAGCTGAAGGTCGCCCGCGCGGTGAGCAAGGGATACCTCGATCTCACGATTGATACCTGCGAGGCCTTCGGCGTCGAAATCCAAAGGAACGAAGATTTTTCGAAATTCTCCATAAGGGGCGGGCAGCGATACAAGCCTGCCGACTTTGCCGTGGAGGGCGACTGGAGCGGGGCGGCCTTTCTCATAGTAGCCGCGGCCATCGCGGCCGGCGAATCGAAACTCGCGATAAGGGGATTGAGGATGGATTCTAGCCAACCCGATCGTTTGGTCGTCGAGGCCGCGAGGGCCGCCGGCGCTTCGCTCGCGATGGAGGAGGGGGTTTTGTTCGTAGGCCGGGATCGCCTGGAAGCCTTCGATTTCGACGCGACGGACTGCCCTGACCTTTTCCCGCCGCTCGCGGCGCTGGCCTCAGCCTGCGCTGGCGAATCCGTCATTCGCGGCGTACATAGGCTGAGGGGCAAGGAGAGCGACAGGGCGGCGAGCCTGAAGGCCACCTTCGACATTCTCGGCGCCCCGGTGCGTCTCGAGGGGGATTCGATGATCGTGGAAGGCGGGTCGATGAGAGGCGGGGAGGTGAGGGCCTTCGGCGATCACCGCATAGCGATGTCGGCCGCCGTCGCCGCCCTTGGGGCGACGGACGGCGTGACAATCCACGGAAGCGAGTGCGTCTCGAAGTCATGGCCAGGCTTTTTCGAAGACCTGGGCTCGATAAGCGGTTAGTCCGCGATATTCGCGCGAAGCGTGTCGATGAACTTCTTCATCTCCTCGTAATCGCGCTGGCGTATAATGTGCGATAGGTAGGCGAGTTTCGAATTGATGAGCTCCAGCTGGCGTATCGTATAGTTATTGAACATGATCTCCGTCAGGAGCCTGTCGTCCTCCGAGAGAAGTCCTTTCGCTATCGTCATATGACGCTTGAAGTTGGTGCCGGGGGCATCCTGTTTCTTCATGCAGGCGGCGAATACCATGGTCGAGGCGAAAGGCGTCGCGAGGGAATAGGCCACGGTCTTGTCGTGTTCCTCGAAATCGTAGTCGAAAATCCTGATCTTCAGCTTGGCGTACAAATCCCTGAAAAAGGTCTTTCCCCGCTCGCAGGACTCGGCGATGATGATGGCGCTCTCTTCGTGGAGATCGTGGAAGTTGGCGCCCGTCGGTCCGAACATGGGGTGACTCGAGACGAAGGGCCTGCCCAGCTTCTCGTAGTAGTCCTTGAGGTTTCCCTTGACCGAGGCTATGTCAGCCAGAATACAGCTTTCGGGAATGTGGGGAAGGACGGCGTCGAAGGCTTCGGTGGTTTCCCCGAGGGGGACGCAGTTGATGAAGAGTTCGGGCTTCACGGCGTCGAGTTCGCTCAAATCCATGATTCTGTTGACCTTCATGAAATACTTCATCTTCAGCGGATCGGCGTCGTGCACCCACACTTCGTGATCCCAGCAAAGTTCCTCGCTGAACCACGCTCCCATCCTGCCGGTACCGAGTATGAATATTTTCATGCTAAAGCCTCGTTTCCTTGTAACAGCCCAGCACTTTGAAATCTTCGGCGAACTCGGTGACTTTCTCGATTGCCCCGGCGACGTTCGCGTTCTTCACGGAGCCTTCAAAATCGATGAATATGGCGTATTTCCCCGGCGTATCCGGTATGGACTCGATCCTCGTAAGGTTGATGGACGCGTCAGCGAAGACCTTGAGAACCGAGAAAAGGGAGCCGGCCTTGTCGCCGGCGGTGAAGACCGCGGAACATTTGTCCCCGTCATCGGCCGCGTCTTCCATCGCGAGAACGAAAAAACGGGTTCTGTTGTTGACCGAATCCTGGATGTCTTCCTTTATAATCTCGAGGCCGTAGAGGTCGGCGCAGAATTTGCTGGCTATCGCGGCCACGCCCTTGGGTCTCGTCTCGGCTATCGCCTTGGCGGCGCCCGCCGTATCGTAGTACTGGATGGCCTCGAGGTTGTTGCGCGCTATGAAGTTCCTGCACTGGGCGAGAGCCTGGGAATGCGACCAAACGTGTCTGAGTTCCCTGTGGTCGGCGCCGGGCACGCAGAGGAGGCTGTGCTTTACGGGCATGTCCACGGTGGCGATGATCTTGAGATCGGTATAGATGAGAATGGAGTTGACCGGCCCGACGAGGCCGCCCAGAGTGTTCTCGACAGGCACGATTCCGTAGTCGAAGAGGCCGGACTCCACCGCTTCGAAGACGTCGCTGAATTCCCTGCAGGGCATCATCGCGCTGTGGGGCATGAGCGTCCTGGCCGCGACTTCGCTGTAGGCGCCATGTTCGCCCTGGAATCCCAGGGTCTTGAAGTTCATCGACTGAAGGCGTTTGCTCTCGGACATGATGAAGGAATAGATGTCGACCGAAAACTTGGGCTCTACAAGGCAGTGACTCGAGCGCCGTATCTTGTCGAGGACCGCTTCCTCGCGGGACTTGTCCACGATGGCTGTCTTGAACTTCTTTGTGAGGATCGCCTTTTCCATTCTCTCATTCAGCAACGAAAGGATTTTCGTATCGATCTTGTCGATGTCGAGGCGCAGGTCGTCGAGTGTCATATATTCCTCCGATCTTTTTCGCTTTTCTTTGGGGCGTTTGCGGCCGCGGTTAAAACCAGGTCGGCCAGGGCGATGGCTATCGCGGCTTCGATGACGACGGCGCTCCGCAGGGCGATGCAGGCGTCGTGGCGGCCTTCGATGACGAGCTCCGTCATCCGGCCGCGCTCGAAGTCGAAGGTGTTCTGCGGCGCCGCTATGGATGAGGTGGGCTTGACGGCTGTCCTGATCACGAGGTCGTTGCCATTGGTGATGCCGCCGTTGATGCCGCCCGCCCCGTTTCTGAGCGTCCTGCCGTTCGCGTCGATGAAGGGGTCGTTGTGCGCGCTTCCGCGCATGGCGGCGGCGGCGAATCCGTCGCCGAATTCCACGCCACGGATGCCGGGGACGGCAAAAACGGCGTGGGCGATGAGGCTTTCGCAGGCATCGAAGAAAGGCTCGCCGAGGCCGGCGTTCAGCCCGGAGACCCTTGTTTCGACGACCGCTCCGATGGAGTCGCCATCGGAGGAAGCCTCGGCGATGCAGGCTTCGATGTCCTGCCTGCCTCCCGCGGAAAGGATCTTCGTGCCGAATACGGCTGGTTCCAGCAGTTTCTTCGCTATGACGCCTGCGGCCACGAGGCCCACCGTGATGCGGCCGGAAAAATGTCCGGAACCGCGGGGGTCCGCGAATCCTCCGTACTTTATCTGGGACGTGTAATCGGCGTGTCCAGGCCTGGGCACGGACGCGAAGCGCTCGTAATCCTTCGATCTCGTATCATCGTTGGGAAAAGAGACGCAGATCGGAGAACCGGAGCTGTGGCCTTCGTAGATGCCGGAAAGTATTCGGGGAATATCCCGCTCCCTTCTCGGCGTCGTCCCCGCGAGCCCCGATCGGCGTCGGGCGAGATCTGCCTCGAAATCTTCCTCGGAAAGCGGAATCCCGGCCGGGCAGCCGTCGATGATGGCGCCGATTTCTTTGCCGTGAGACTCCCCGAAAAGCTCGACCCTGAATATCCTTCCGAATCTGTTCATGGCGACACCTTATCCAAAAATGCCTCGATTTCGGCCATCTCGATTTTTTCGACCTTCACCGCGCCTATATTTTGGGGAATGACAAGACTCATGTACCCGCCCTCCCTCTTTTTATCCATGAAAAGCGCTTCTTTTACCCTCCGCCAAAAAACCTTCTTCGACGCGAGCCGCAAAGCCCCCGCATCGATTGGCAGTCCGTACCCGGCGAGAAGGTGCCCGATACGCTCCGCCACTTCCGGCTTCATCCCATGGCGTAGTGTTGAAAAAGAGCAGGCGAGGGCCATGCCGATCGATACCGCGTGCCCATGAGGCAGTCCCGAGACGATTTCTACCGCGTGCCCGAAGCTGTGTCCGAGGTTGAGAATCCTGCGTTCTCCCGACTCCTTCGGATCTCTTTCGACGATCGACAGCTTCACGCGCTGGGACTCGGCCACCATGCGCCAAAGAAGGGCCGCCGGACAGGAGCCAACATCGAAATATCCTTCGCCGCAGTTCGTCGCAAGAGCCTTCTCCAGGAAAGAAAAATACCCCTCTCCATCTATGATGGCGTGTTTTATCACTTCGGCCATACCCGAGGCGAATTGCGTGGCGTCGAGAGTCCGAAGCGTCTCGATATCGCAGAAAATAGCGTCGGGAAGATGGAATGATCCGACTAGATTCTTGTAGCCTTCGAAATCTATCCCGTTTTTGCCACCTAAAGCCGCGTCGGTCATGGCGAGAAGCGTCGTGGGAACGACGGAAAACCTTATTCCGCGCATCCATGTGTGGGCGAGAAAACCGGCGATATCGCTAACCGTGCCACCGCCGATCGCGAGGATGCCCCAGCTTCGGTCCACCCCAAGGGCGACGCAACGCCCATAAAGCTCCAGGAGCGTCTCCCAGGATTTGGCGGACTCTCCTTCCGGGACGAGGGCGACGGCGCAATTCGGGAAAGCGGATCCAAAAAGAGACTGTATCCTTTTGTCCGTGACGATAAGCGTTCTCGACTGGTCGATGGACGAGACTGTTTGGCCGATGGCGCAGAAAGAGATGGCCTCGAGCATGGTTCTTTCCTTGGATATGCCCACGCTTTATCCTTCAGTCGACCGCGTCGGCGAACAATTTCGCGTCGGCGCCGGCGGCCGCTCTTCTCTCTTCACCGCTCCCTTGGCTTCCTTTCGCCTCTTCGTCGACATTCTCGTCCAGGTTGTCCAAGCTGTCCAGGAAAGCTTTCGCTCTTCTAAGCTTTTTCATGAGCGTTTCGAATTGGGAGAACGTGAGTTGCTGGTCTTTGTCGCTCAGCGCGCTTTGCGGATCTACGTGCACTTCGATTTCCAGGCCGTTGGCGCCGGCCATCAGGGCCGCCAGGCTCATGGGTTCGATCATGGTGAGGATGCCCGTCCCGTGGCTTGGATCGACGATTATAGGAAGATGGGTTTCCAAGTGAACCGCGGGCACCATGGATAGATCCAGCGTATTTCTCGTGTAGGTTTCAAAGGTTCGAATGCCGCGCTCGCAGAGAATGACGTTCGGATTGCCCTCGGCGAGGATGTATTCGGCGCAGTTGAGCCATTCCTCGAGCGTGGAGTACATGCCGCGCTTTAAAAGTATGGGTTTACCCGATTTGCCGACTTCCCGCAGCAAGGAAAAGTTTTGCATGTTGCGCGCGCCGATCTGGAGGACATCGGCATACTCGCCAACCCAGGACACATCCCTCGTGTCGACGACTTCCGTCACGATCGGCAGGCCGGTTTCCTTTTTCGCCTTGTCCAGAATCTTGAGCCCCTTGAGGCCAAGTCCTTGGAAAGCGTAGGGCGAAGTTCTCGGCTTGAAGGCGCCTCCACGGAGCATTTGGGCACCGGCTTTCTTGACGGCGATGGCCGTCTCGATCGTCTGTTTTTCAGTTTCTACCGAACAGGGGCCGGCTATGACGACGAAGCCCCTGCCGAATTCGACGCCCTGAACATTGATTATGCTGCGGCTGAAATCAGGTCGTGCCGCCACGAGCTTGAGATTTTTCATGGACTAATACTCCGGCGCCGGACTAAATTCGTCCCGGCTTCGACTAATGCTCCTCCGAAGAGTAACAATGATCATATACGCGAGCAGATGCCCTGGTCAAGGAAGATCGCGCTTTCGTTTTTGTGTCATCTGATCTATTATTGAGCCATGTATTTCAACGAACTTGTGGCCGCCTACGACCAGCAAAGACGGGAACGGAATATCTATCACGACCTAATGAGATTCAGGGTGCGCGAAGTCCTTCTCGTCGGCAGCCTCTACGATTCCTTCGTCGTTGAGTCGGATGGCGTGCTGACGGAACAGATCTATGGCGAATATTTTAAGCTCAACCTCAACACCATACCCAGAGTGACCTGCGCCTATACCGAAGAATCGGCGCTCGATCTCTATCGGGGGGGGAGCTTCGACCTCGTCATACTCATGGCGGGCATCGAATTCGACGCTCCACTCAAACTTGCGCAGGATATGAAGCATATCTGGCCCGACATCCCCATACTTCTCATGGCTACCAACAATTCAAGCCTTGAAAATCTCGATATGGCGAGACCTGACCTGGCGGCTATCGACAGGATCTTTGTCTGGAACGGCTATTCCAAGCTCTTCGTCGGCATGATCAAGTACATCGAGGACGTCAGGAATGTCCAGGCGGATACGATGTCGGCGCGGGTCAGGGTCATACTCCTCATCGAAGACTCGGTGCGCTATTATTCCCGCTTTCTTCCGGTTCTCTACAAGGTGGTTCTGCGTCAGACCCAGAACCTCATCGAGGAAGAAAAAGTCACGGAGACCTACAAGCTTCTCTCCATCCGTGCGCGGCCCAAGATCCTTCTCGCGTCCAGCTACGAGGAAGCGCTGGAAATCTTCAACACCTACGAGGCGAACCTTCTCACGGTCATCACGGATCTGCGCTTTCCGAGGAACGGCAAACTGGACGATGAGGCTGGCTTCGCCTTTCTCAAAATGGCCAAATCTCGTATCCACGATCTGCCGGTCCTGGTGCAGTCTAGCGAGCAGAAGATCAGGGAAAAAGCCTATGCCATGGGCGCCGCCTTCACCGATAAGAATTCGGAATCCCTGGAAATGGAACTCGCGACCTTTCTCGTCGAAAATCTCGGCTTCGGCGCTTTCCGTTTCTGCATGCCCAACGGAACCGAGATCAGGCGAGCCCGCAACATGAAGGAGTTCATAGAAATTCTCCATTACCTCCCGCCAGAAAGCCTCGCGTATCACGCCGAACAAAATCATTTCTCCGCCTGGCTTATGGCGCGCGGGGAAATACAGATGTCTAAAGTCCTCCGGCCCTATAAAGTGGACGATTTTCCCGACATAATGGCGATGCGCGATTTCATCGTTGAAATTCTCGACACGGTGAAGAAGGAAAAATCGAGGGGTATCGTCGCAAATTTCGACGAAAGCATGATGGCGGAGGAAAACTACGTCAGCCGTCTCGTCGACGGATCGGTGGGAGGCAAGGGGCGCGGCATAGTCTTCATCCATTCGTTGTTGGAGAACCTCAATTTTTCGCGCTATATTGACGGCCTCGACATAAAGATTCCCCGAACCGCTTTTATAGGCATCGACGAATTCGAGACATTTTTGGAATCGCACAACCTCTGGTCATCCGCTTTTTATGGTCCCTGCTCGAGCGAATTGAAGCGCACCTTCCTTTCGATTCCGCTCTCGCGCACGCTCGTCTCGAAGCTCAGGAGCTTTTTGGGCGTCACCGATAAACCCCTCGCCGTAAGATCGTCGGGGCTCTTCGAAGATATGCTCATGGTGCCTTTTTCCGGGATCTACGATACGTATATCATTCCCAACAACCATCCCGATATCGAAGTGCGCCTGACCCAGTTATGCGATGCCATCAGGCTCATTTACGCCAGCCTCTTTTCGATGGACGCGAGATCTTATTTCGAGGTTGCGCGATATAATCTTGAAGAGGAGAGAATGGCCGTCGTCATACAGGAACTCGTAGGATCGAGGCATGGCAACTACTACTATCCCGATATTTCCGGCGTGGCGCAGTCGTACAACTACTATCCTGTTTCCTACACAAAACCCGAGGATGGCTTTTGCGTGGCGGCGCTGGGATTGGGCACCTGGGTGGTGGGAGGCGGGGCCGCCCACCGCTTCTGCCCCAAATACCCCAAACTGGATGTGTTGTCCCCCGATCAGGCTCTGGAGAACACGCAGAGAAATTTCCACGCCCTTGACATGGGCACCTCGATGCCCGATCTCTACGCGGGGGAGATGGCGAGCCTCTCCGAACTGCCCATTTCCGCGGCTTCCAGCAATAGAACATTTCCGCTCATCGTCTCGACTTGGGATGCGGAAGACCTGCGTTTCGTTCCCGGCAGCTCCGGCCGGGGGCCTAAAGTCGTGGATCTCGCGAACATCCTCAAACACGAGGCGCTGCCCTTCGCCAACGCAATTTCGATGATACTGGATATCGGCACGCGTTCGATGGGAACGCCCGTCGAAATTGAATATGCCCTCAACATGGCCCCAGAGACGGGAAGACCAGCCCTGCACATACTGCAGCTCAAACCCCTCATCCACAGGGAGGAGAAAGTGAATGTGGATCTTGAGGCCATGGACAGGGATCATTGTTTCATCTACTCCAACAAGACGATGGGCAATGGCAGGGAGCTGGGCCTCAGCGATATTGTATGGGTGGATCCCGAAGCCTTCGATCGCTCCAAGACGCTGGAAATGGCAGCGGAAATCGAAAGCCTCGATATCCAGCTTAAAAAATTGGGGAAGCGCTATATCCTGGTAGGACCGGGAAGATGGGGAACAAGGGACCGCTGGCTCGGGATTCCCGTCTCCTTCGCTCAGATTTCGCGCGCTAAGGTAATCGTCGAAGCCGACCTCCCCGATTTTGTCATCGATTCCTCCCTGGGTTCCCATTTTTTCCACAATCTCACGAGCATGAGCATCGGCTATATGAAGATCTCCAGGGACGAGGACGATTACATAAGCTGGGATTGGCTGCGATCGATGCCGACGAAGCAGTCCACGGCGCATTGCAGATGGACAAGCCTCGACGCTCCCGTCGAGGTGGCGATGGATGGAAGGGCGAGCAAGGCTTTTATACTGAAGCCAGGTTTCTCCACATTGACGGTTAAGGGTATTTTGGGCGATACTGGCGCCCAATAGGCATAATCGTTTTCCTCGAACGACCTGCGATGTGCCCTAATCTCCTTGTATGGAGCAGACTAAATGGATGCTGTAAGCGTTGCGAAAACCCTTCATCCCCTGGAAGTCCGGATACTACTCAAATACGAACGCGGAAGCGAGATCGACGCGCCGATGGTGCGCAATGATCTTGGCTATCGCGAAGGCCAGGAAAATCAGGCTTTTTCGTGGTTGTCCGGCAAGGGCCTGATCGAAGAGACCGCGAGAACCGTATCGGTGTTGTATGAAATCACGCCGCTTGGCTCGGAATATGCCGAAAAAGGCACGCCTGAAGAAAGAATTTTCGGCTTCCTGGAAAGTTCCGGTCCCGCAAGATTGCCAGAACTAGCCGAAAAGCTTGGCCTTGAGCAGAAGAATATCGGATCTGCCTTTGGCCTCCTCTCAAAAGAAGGCGTCGTCTGCATGGACGCGGACAAGAGGGCATCCAAGGTCGCAGGCGCCGCTCTCCCACCGCGCGTCGTCAGGCTGAATGAACTCCTCAAGATCGCTTCGGGGCAGGGGGGAACCCTGGAAGAAAGCAAGCTGGATGCCGAGGCGCTGGCCATCGTACAGTCGGTGGCGAAAAAGCGCGGTTCGGGCGACGCTCCCTTCAGGGTAGCCGAACGCGAACGAGTCGGCTACCGCCTCTGTGAGGCGACCAAGGAAGTCAGGGAAGCGCTGGTCGCGCTGGGCATGACCGGCGAGGAACTGGGCGCACTGACCCCGGCCATGCTCGAGAAGGGCGGCTGGAAAAGCGGCGCTTTCAGGCCTTACAACATCGGCGTCAACCCTGCCAGGGCGATTCCAGGCAGGAAAAATCCCTATGTCGAGTTTCTCGAAAGCGTGAAGGACAAGCTCGTCTCGCTGGGATTCGAGGAATTTGACGGCAACATGGTCGAGACCGAGTTCTGGAATTCGGACGCCCTCTTCATGCCGCAGTTCCATTCGGCGCGCGACATACACGATGTCTACCATATAGACGATCCCCAGAAAGCCAAGTATATAGAAGAACCCCATCTCTCCAATGTCGCTGCCGCGCACGAAAACGGCGGCGACACGGGAAGCCGCGGCTGGAATTACCACTTCGATCGCGAATTCACGAAGAGACTTATCCTCCGCAGCCAGGGCACGGTGCTCTCGGCCAGGCAGCTCCCGAAGGCCAAGATACCCGGAAAGTACTTTGGCATAGCCAGATGCTTCCGCTACGATAAAGTGGACGCCACGCACCTTTCCGACTTCTACCAGACGGAAGGGATAGTGCTGGGTGAGGAAGTGAACCTCAGGACGCTTCTAGGATTCCTGGAGATGTTTGCCGTGGAAGTCGCCGGCGCCAAGGAAGTCAAATACGTTCCCGGCTATTTCCCCTTCACCGAGCCATCGGTGGAAGTGCACATCAAGCATCCCGTCCTGGGCTGGTTCGAACTCGGCGGTTCGGGGATATTCCGCCCCGAGGTAACAAAATCGCTCGGCATCGATGTGCCGGTTCTCGCCTGGGGCATTGGCATCGATCGAATGGCCCTGATGGCTCTCGGCCTGAACGATCTTCGAGAGCTGTTCAGTCCCGACCTGGAGAGCGTCCGTATGCGCCGAGCCCTGAACAAAACACGCTGAGGGAGATAGTGTATGCCTAAAATAGAAGTCAACGAAAAACTGTTCTTCACGCTTCTGGGCGACTGTCCCGACTCAGCCGAGCTCGAAGCCATACTGCCTACCGCCAAGGCCGAACTGGATGGCTGGGACAAGGAAGGGGCGGACGCGGAGCATAGGACGATCAAAATAGAGCTCAACGACACGAATCGCCCGGATCTCTGGACGACAGCCGGGCTCGCTCGCCAGCTGAAGACCCACAGGAAGAAGGTGATGCCCGAATACCCATTCTTCGTGCCCCTTGGGGAAGCGCGCGACTCGAAGCATGTCGTCGAAGTGGAAGAGAGCGTCCACGCCGTTCGACCTTACCTTGCCGGATTCGTGGCGAAGGGCGTTTCGATAACAGATTCCATGCTGAAAGAGCTCATCCAGGCTCAGGAAAAGCTGACGTGGAACTATGGCCGCAAACGGAAAACCGTCTCCATCGGCCTCTACCGTCCCTCAATAATTTCCTGGCCCGTCCACTACAAGGGCGTCGACCCGGACAAGGTTTCCTTCGTTCCCCTCCAGGAAACGCGGAACATGACCTTGCGCCAAATTCTCGCCGAACATCCAAAAGGGAAGGAATATGGATCCATTCTTCAGAATGAGCCTGTCCATCCTCTCCTGCTGGATGACAAGAACAGGGTTCTCTCCTACCCGCCCATCATCAATTCAGCCGATCTGGGGGCAGTCCTCGTAGGCGATAATGAACTTTTCATCGAGGTCACCGGCACCGATTATCCTTCGGTGACGATTACCGCCTCCATTTTAGCCTGCGACCTCTCCGATATGGGTTTTTCCATCGAGAACGTCGAGGTGAAATATCCCTATGACACGCCATTTGGCAGAAAGATCACCTTTCCCTCGTATTTCCAGGGAGCGTTGAAGGTGCGTATCGACCAGGTCAGGAAACTGCTCGGCCTCGATATGAGCGCGGAAGAGGCGAGGGCCGCGGTCGAAAGCATGGGCTCAAGGGCCAAGGTGGAGGGCGAATTCATCGTCGTAGAGCCCGCCGGATACAGGAATGATTTCCTCCATCCCGTCGACATCATCGAGGATGTGCTGATAGGCATCGGCATGGAAAACTTCCCGCCCGAAAAACCGCGCGATTTCACGATTGGAAGGCTTTCCCCCATTGAACAGCTCTCCCGTAAGGCGAAGCTCACGCTCGTAGGCGTCGGGTATCAAGAGATGATCTACAACTATCTCGGCAGCAAGCGCGACTATGTGGATAAGATGGGCATACCGGCCAAAGCCGTCGTGAAGATCACCAATCCAATGAGCGAAAACTTCGAGTATCTGAGAAATTCGCCGCTTCCCGGCTTGCTGGGAACCGAGTCCGTTTCGGTCAAGGCTCCCTATCCGCACAGAACCTTCGAAGTGGGGAAGGTGGCCATCAAGGATGAAACCGAGAACTACGGCATCGCCACGAGGCAATACCTCGGCTTTCTCAACACGCACGCCCAAGCGGACTACAACGAATCGGCTTCACATCTCGCGACGCTGATGTTCTATCTGGGCAAAGAGTACAGCGTGAAAGAGGCCTTTGATCCGCGCTTCATCCCAGGCCGTCAGGCCGAGGTCTGGAGCGGCGGCGCGAAAGTAGGCGTCTTTGGGGAGGTTCATCCCGCGATCCTCGAGGCTTTCGGTGTCACCATGCCTGCGGCCGGCGGAGAAATCGACCTGGATACCATACTCGGAGAAAGCTGAAAGACGGGCAACTGGTGCGCTGAAGCGCTCGCGGCCTTTTCGCGCGTATATCGGGTGGAAGGTGTCGCATGGATATTTTTGCGTATGAACCCCTCGGTTTCGAGGGGTTTCTTGTCAAAATAGAAGTCGATATCCGGCGAGGGATTCCCGCTGTCGATATCGTTGGTCTGGCCGCGGCCTCGGTGAGGGAATCTCGAGAAAGAGTCAGGGCAGCCATCAGGAATTCCGCCTTCGAATTTCCACAGGACAGAATCCTCATCAATCTCTCTCCCGCCGATCTCCCCAAAGAAGGCTCACTCTACGATCTACCCATCGCTCTGAAGATTCTTTTGGCATCGGGAGCGGTTCCCGACGGCGGCAAGGGCGTTCTCGCCATCGGTGAGCTGACGTTGGACGGTTTTGTCGGTCCAGTGCGGGGCACTCTGCCGGCTCTTCTGCAGGCTTCACGGAAAGGGGTGCGAGACTTCATCGTGCCGGAAGCCAACTATGCCGAAGCCGGCCGTCTACGAGAAGGGCGTCTTTTCCCGATCGGCCACATATCGGAAATTCCCGACATACTGCTCTCCATCAGGGATGGTTCCAGCTTTCGGCCCGCGCCCCAACAACGCCGATCGTATGTGGATTTTTCGAGCGATGCGGGAGATGGGCCTTGTCTCGATTTTTCCGATTATCGCGGCAACGAAAAGGTTATGAGAGCCCTCGTCGTCGCGGCGGCCGGAAGGCACAATCTCCTGCTTTTCGGCCCTCCCGGATCGGGAAAGACGATGGCCGCCATGCGTTTTCCCTCTCTGCTTCCCGCTTTATCGGAGCCGCAAGCCCTTGAGGTGGCGGCCATATGGTCGCTTCATGGCAAAAGCTACGGCGTCAAGTCCTCCGCATTCAGGCCACCCGTCTGCTCACCGCATCACTCGGCGTCGCTGGAAGGCATCGTCGGCGGAGGCAAGCCTCCCCGCCCCGGCGAGATAAGCCTTGCGCACAGGGGAGTGCTTTTCCTGGACGAGACGCCCGAATTCGGGCACGATGTCCTTCAGTCGCTGAGGGAACCTTTGGAGCGAGGATCCATATCCGTGGTGAGAGCGGGACGAGTCCTCCGATACCCCGCCGACTTTCAGCTGCTCATGGCGGCGAATTCTTGTCCCTGCGGAAACCTGGGGAGCCCTACCAAGGCCTGCGTCTGCTCTCCGCTCGAAATCCAGCGTTACTGGAAAAAGCTTGGCGGGCCGCTCCTGGACCGCATCGATATGAGAATTCCCGTCCTAATCCCCGACGCAGCGGCCATGCTTGGGGCTCCCTGCCATTGCCAGGCCGACCTTGTCTTTGAGGTCGAAGAAGCGGCTAGACTCCAGCTTGAAAGGACGGCCGCGTTCGGTGGCCTGTACAACAGCAGGCTTCAACCGGAAATGGTTAAGCGTTTTTGCGTCCTCGACGCGGGAGCGGACAGACTGTTCCGAAGTCGGGCCGAGGAATTGGGATTTTCGATGAGGGCGTGTCATTCCGTTTTGAAAGTCGCCAGGACCATAGCGGACTTGCAAGGCTCTAGCGCCATAGAGGAGCACATGCTTGCCGAAGCCGCGGGGTACAGGGAATATGGAGATGGCGACAGCTATTGGCCATTTTGATAGGCCGCGCTTTTCGCGATTTTTAAAAAGTTGCTGAAAAAGTTTTGAAAACCTGTTGACAAGAGGCTCGATTCCAAGTAAGTTCATTTTCGCGCTTGGACGAAAGGAAAAGCGCTCCGTTAAAAGGTTTCCGGTAAAACGGGGCTTGAAGAAAAAGACGGAAAAAAGAAAAAGGGCTTGACAGAAAGTAGCGAAGTTTGCTACCTTCATCGAGCGCTCTAGGGAAGGCCAAGGGAAACCGAGACCGACCGAAAGAGCGGAAGGCGAAAACCGAAGACCGCAAAGCGGTTTGAGGCGGATAGCCGAGGGATCTACCACAGTAAATAGG
>DATMZF010000038.1:0-46833 GCA_035560555.1 Rectinemataceae bacterium | reverse complement strand
AATTATATGACTATATGTTCATGACATTACGGAAAAGTGAACCATTCCCCCTGCGCTTTCGCCAGCTTTCTGCCAATGAATAGTATAATGTCTTTACAAACTACCTCAATGTAACCACAATAAGGGAGAGGGTGCGCATCGCCTTCAAAAAGTCCCCGCCAAGAGGTTCACATGTTCATTCCATCGGATTTGGAATATCTAAAAGTCAGACAGCTCGACAAGTCGGTTCCTGTGCCCATTTACTTTCAGCTTATAGAAATTTTTCAGGACTATATCAATGACCACGACAACAACTTCCCCATTCCGACCGAGAACGAAATATGCCAAATCTACGACATCTCCAGGCCGACGGTGCGGCAAGCCATCAACGAATTGGTGGGCGAAGGCCTCATCATCAGATACAAGGGGCGGGGATCATTCATAAAGAAAAAAAAGATAGTGCAGGATTTCTTGCTCACTATCACCAGTTTCAACGACGAAATGCAGTCGAAAGGGCTTACGCCCGAAACGAGGGTCCTCAATTTTTGCTCCCGCAAGTCGACGCCCCAGGTATGTCAAAAGCTGCAGACCCATTCGGATGAGGAGTTATATTATCTGAGCCGGCTGCGTTCCATCAACAATGAGCCGATAGTACTCGTTAACTCTTATCTCCCCGCTACCCTCGTGCCCGGGCTGCTGGACAAGGACATGGAAAAGGAATCCCTCTACCATGTGATCGAAAATGATTTCGGTCACCGGATTATCAGAACCCACCGCACCATAGAAATTCGCCATGCCGGCAGCTACGAAGCTTCTCTTCTCCGTATCAAGGAGCATGATCCCGTGCATTTTACGGAAACCGTCGCCTATATCGAAGACGGAAGGCCGATCGAATTCTCGACCGCTTATTATGTCGGCGACCGCAACAAGTTTACGATAGAAGTGAGAACGAACCGCTAAAAGCCTGACTATGGGCGATCGCGGATCGCCATCAGCCCCGCTAGGCGTTTCATCTCGCATGAGCAGCCGCGATTATGCGGCATGGATGCCCAGCCCCGCCACTGCCTCGCGGGCATGCCGTTCGAGAAGCTTGCATTTCGAGCACCTCGAACCAAGAATCTGAACTTTCATTCTTTCTCGCCTGGATTTCCTAATGTTTTATCACTCCTTCATAATCGGCGCAGCGGCAAAAGGAAGAGCGTCGTGCCAGGGCCTAGCCTAAATCAGCGATTCCTGGGCAACGACGGAAAGAGCTGGATATCCTCATTCGAGGAATGGTTTTCTGATTTGGCAGACCGAACCTCGCCGGATTCCCGTTTCGTCAAGCGGGACGACCGCGTCAATGCAATGAAGAAAATCCAGGATACATGAGCAGGACAGGGAATAGAGGACCGTCTGGCCTTCCCTTCTGTCGGCAACGAGCCCCGCGGCCCTCAATAAGGCCAGATGTTTCGAGACCGTCGAAATATCCGCGCCGATCTCATCGGTGAGTTCGCCGACGTTCGCTTCCCCCTCGGCGAGCCTCATCACTATGTAGAGCCGCGATGGATGGGCGAGGGCTTTCAACACTTCAACCCGCCGCCCATTGAGCGTTGTATCATCGGGATTCATCATGATTGGTATTTTCGCCAAATTTTCGCGCGGTGTCAATAAAAACTCTTGACATGCGTCAGATATTTGGTAAAACTGCCAATAGATTCATCGCTCAGCGGCTTAAAGGAGCAGTCATGCCCGAAAAGCGGATCGGCTTTTTCCAGAAATATCTTTCGTTGTGGGTCTTCCTCTGCATCGTGGCGGGAGTGGCGATAGGACGATTCCTCCCGGCTTTGCCGGAATTCCTCAATAAGCTCGAATACGCCCACGTCTCGATCCCCGTCGCCATCCTCATATGGCTCATGATCTATCCCATGATGCTCAAGGTGGATTTCCAGAGCATCAGGAATGCCGGACGAAGGCCCAAGGGCCTCGTCATCACCCTCGTCGTGAATTGGATTATCAAGCCCTTCACGATGTACGCCATCGCATGGTTCTTCCTCAAGGCGCTGTTCAAGGGCCTGATCCCGAATAGTCTGTCTACCGAATACCTCGCCGGCGCCGTCTTGCTGGGCGCGGCTCCCTGCACGGCCATGGTCTTCGTCTGGTCCTATCTTTCAGACGGAGATCCCGCCTACACCGTCGTACAGGTGGCGATCAACGATCTCGTTATCCTCCTGGCCTTCGTGCCTATCGTCTCCTTCCTTCTGGGCGTCTCGAACGTCCACGTTCCCCTGGACACCCTCGTCATGTCGGTAGTCCTCTTCGTGGTCATTCCCCTGAGTCTCGGCTACCTGACGCGCCACTATCTCGTCAAGCGCCGCGGGCTCGAGTGGTTCGAGACCGTGTTCTGCCCGAAATTCGACGGCATAACGGAATTGGGATTGCTGGCGACGCTGGTCATCCTCTTCGCCTTCCAGGGCGAGACGATCCTGGCCCATCCGCTGACGATACTTCTCATCGCTGTGCCGCTCGTCCTGCAGACCTATCTCATCTTCTGGATCGGCTATGGATGGGCCAAACTGTGGAAGGTGCCCTACGCCGTCGCGGCGCCCGCGGGCATGATAGGAGCGTCCAACTTCTTCGAATTGGCGGTCGCCGTGGCCATCAGCCTCTTCGGCCTTTCATCGGGCGCCGCCCTCGCGACGACCGTGGGCGTCCTCACCGAAGTGCCCGTCATGCTCCACCTCGTCTCTATAGCTAGGCGCACGCGGCACTGGTTCCCGGCGGGAACCGGCGGGGAGAGAGAGCCATGAGATTCACTCTTGCCGCCGTCCCTGCCGCCTTGTAAACGAAGCTCTCCGCTGGCCCCGTCGCTTGCGGGGAATGGATCTACCGCGGCGGAACCTATCGCGCGGCTCCTGTGCCGCCCATCGACAAAGCGAAACCCGATGGAAAGCAAGGGCTGTTGCCGAGATGCGATCGATACCGCCGGAGGCTATATGACGAGAGTACTTTTTCTGTGCGTCCATAATTCCGCGAGAAGCCAAATGGCGGAAGCGTTTTTGAAGAAGCATGGCGGGGAAAAATTCGAGGCGGAAAGCGCCGGCCTTGAACCGGGGCTTCTCAACCCGATGGTGGTAAGCGTTATGTCGGAAGTTGGCATTGATATATCGCACAACGTTACTAAAAGCGTGTTCGATTTTGCCGCTCAGGGACGGCGTTACGACGTCGTAGTAACAGTATGTTCAAAAGAGGCGGCCGAACGTTGCCCGATCTTTCCCGGTCCGCACAGGAAACTGCATTGGCCCTTTCCCGACCCTTCCGCGCTTGCGGGAAGCGGGTCGGAAAAAATGGAAGGAACGCGCCGCATACGCGACATGATCGAAGACGCCGTAAAAGACTTCATCAAATCCGCTGGGGCATAGAAGCATCGCCTCTCATCACCGAGACATCGTGGGCGACATCCACTTCGATCACGTCGATCAGCTTACCGAGCTGTTTCTCGACCTTTTCAATCGCCGACAAGGCTCCGCTGACGACGAGGGTCATTCGGCTCGTCTCGGGATCATCGGCGATGGAGGTCATGAGGCTTTCAAGCTTGTAATCCCTGCCGTCAAAAAGCCTGGCGATGCGCGACAGAACACCTTCGTGATTTTCAACGAGAAGCGAAACCACATGTGTCATACCAATACTCCCTTGTAGACCATCTCGTCGTTGCCTTTTCCCGGCGCGACGATGGGCCACACATTCTCTTCCCTGGCTATCCGGCAATCGATGACCGCCGGACGCTTCGCGGCCTTCGCCGCGATGAGCGCGTTCCGGAACTCCGGCAACGTCTCCGCGCAATACCCATTGGCTCCGTAAGCCTTGGCTATGCCCGCGAAATCAGGAAAATAGGGCGGGCAATATCCACCGGGGCCATCGCATCCCTTGGGGCAGCCGGGACGGGACTGGAGGCAGACCGAGGAATAGCGATGCCCGAAATAGAGCTCCTGCCACTGCCTCACCATGCCGAGGTAACCATTATTCAGAATGACGACGATGAGCGGAAGGTTTTCCTGCACGCAGGTGGCCAGCTCTTGAATGTTCATCTGGAAGGAGCCGTCCCCCGCGATCACGATGACGCTCTCCTCCTGGCTGGCGGCCTGCGCTCCCATCCCCGCGGGGAACCCGTAGCCCATAGTGCCCAGGCCACCCGACGTCAGCCAACGTCTAGGGCGACTGAAGGAGAGGTTCTGGGCGGCCCACATCTGATTCTGTCCGACTTCGGTGGCGATGAGGGAGTCGGGGCAACTTTCGTTGATGGTCTTTAGAATTTCCTTGGGCGACATGGCTATGTCGCCGCCTTCGGATTTCCCGCGTCCGGCCACGCCGACGCCGGATGCGTCGCTGTCGGATGCGTCGCCGCGGGCGCCGTCCATCCGCGCCTCGAACCGCCGCGCGAACCGCCTGAACCCCTCGACTTCAGCGAGCCATTCCGAGAGATCGCCCGCCGCGATGAGGGGGGCCAGGTCCTCGAGCGCCAGTCTCAGATCCCCCACGACGGGAAGGTCGACGCGCAGGTTCCGCCCGATGGATGAAGGGTCGATGTCGACGTGAGCGATCTTCGCCAGGGGCGCGAACCTGGCGATATCGCCGGTGGCCCTGTCGTCGAAGCGCACGCCGAGCCCCACGAGAAGGTCGCAGGCCGTCAGGGCTTTGTTCGCCTCGATGCGCCCGTGCATGCCGAGCATACCCAGGTTGAGCGGATGGTTCGTGTTCACCACGCCGATGCCCATGAGGGAGGTAACGACAGGTATGCCCGTCGTTACGAGAATTTTCGAAAAGATGGGCGCCGAATCGGAAATCACCATGCCCCCGCCAAGGAAGAAAAGTGGGCGTCGCGCCCGCGATAGCGCCTCGGCGAGCGCCAAGATTTGCTCGCGCGGCGCGTGGCTTGCCGGTTTATAGCCGCGGATCGCGACCGCGCCGGGGTACTCGTCGTCCAGCGTTTCGAGCTGGACATCCTTGGGGATATCGATGACGACGGGTCCAGGCCGGCCGCTCGCCGCTATGTAGAAGGATTGCTTCAGCATCGGCCCGAGACCGCTTCGCTTCATGACGAGATAGTTGTGTTTCGTCACGGGCTGGGTGATCCCGATGGTGTCTGCTTCCTGAAAGGCGTCGTTGCCGATCAGGGCACGCGCGACTTGGCCGGTTAGGCAAACGATGGGGACGGAATCGAAGCGCGCCGTGGCGAGGCCCGTCACGGTGTTGGTGGCGCCGGGTCCGCTCGTCGCGACGCAGACACCCACCTTTCCCGTCGCTCTCGCGTAGCCGTCGGCTGCATGGACCGCCGCCTGCTCGTGCCGGACAAGGATCACGCGGATGTCGCGGGCGTCGTAGAGGGCGTTGAAAATGGGAATAACCGTGCCTCCGGGGAATCCGAACACCGTGTCGACATGTTCCCGGCGCAGGGCTTCGACAATCATTTCAGCTCCGCTTTTCATCACCATCCGGCTCCTTTTGGATAAAAAAAGAGGCCGTCCTTCCCGAAGGAAGAACGGCCTCTTCGTCGCGTCGCGACCGGCAGTCTATTCTTCCTTCACCTTCCCCGAGGGAATAATAATGGAGGAAATAATAATGCTCACTACCAGCGACGTGCGTACCATAAGTGTATTGATTAGTATATGGGCGGCTTTCCCTTGTCAAGGCCCGTACGACGATGCCCTGGCGGGGGGCGCCTCGAAGGGCTTGACAGCGCGTGAACAGTAGCCTACTAATTCCATCAATCATGGCAAAAGCCGTAGGTGTCGTAGTACTCCTCCTTTCCTCCGTAATTCTTAGCCCGCCAGGGCTGACGAAGGAAGCGTAGACAGGCAGCCGTGACAAGGCAGAGAGGCCGTCCTTCCTTCGGGAAGGACGGCCTCTTCAATTATGTACATGGAGGTTTCCGATGAGGAACAGTTTCGAATCCAAAGTATTCTCGAGCGAAAAAGTCAGGCTTGGACCCGAGGAAGAGATGATCGTCCGCGGAGGACGCCACCTTTTCCCCCTCCTCCCGAAGGCCTTCGACGGCATCGGCCAGATCGGCGTCCTGGGCTGGGGCAGCCAGGGTCCCGCCCAGGCGCAGAATCTCAGGGATTCGCTGGCCGGCGGCGCCATCAAGGTGAAAGTCGGCCTTCGCCCCAGCTCTCCTTCGTGGAAGGCCGCGCAGGCCGCGGGCTTCAAGGAGGAGGACGGAACCTTGGGCGAAATGATGGCGGTGGCGAGGGAATCCGATCTCGTCCTTCTTCTCATTTCGGACGCGGCCCAGGCCGAGCTCTATCCCGAAATCTTCAAGGCGCTGAAGCCAGGCGCGACCCTGGGGCTCTCGCACGGCTTCCTCCTGGGCGTCCTCCAGATCAACGGCAACAGCTTCCCTAAAAACATCAACGTCATCGGCGTCTGCCCCAAGGGCATGGGTCCTTCGGTGAGGCGGCTCTACGAGCAGGGCAAGCAGGTGAACGGGGCGGGGATCAACACGAGCTTCGCGGTGGAGCAGGATATAAACGGCAAGGCTACCGATTACGCCATCGCTTGGTCCATCGGCCTCGGCGCTCCTTTTACCTTTAAAACCACGCTGGAGCAGGAGTACAAGTCCGATATATTCGGCGAGAGAGCCATTCTGCTTGGGGGAGTTCACGGCATTGTCGAATTCCTGTTCCGTCACTACCAGGCGGCCGGCATGACGCCTGAAGAGGCTTTCGTCCACTCCACCGAGAGCGTGACCGGCCCCATCTCGAGGACCATCAGCCGCGCAGGCATCAAGGGCCTCTACGAATCGCTGCCCGAAAAGGACAAGGCCGTGTTCCGCCGCGCGTACGGGGCCGCCTACGCGCCCAGCTACGAAATCCACTACGAGAATTACGGCGAAGTGGCCTCGGGCAACGAAATACGCTCGGTGATTCTTTCCGGCGAGCGCATGAAGAAAATACCGATGGGTAAAATCGACGGCACGACGATGTGGAAGGTAGGCGAAAAGGTGAGGGCGGCCAGGGTAGCCGGCAAGGGCGACGCGGCCATACCCCTCGATCCCTTCACCGCCGGCGTGTACGCGGCTTCCATGATGGCGCAGATCGATCTCCTGGCCGAACAGGGACACGCCTATTCGGAGATCGTGAACGAATCGGTGATCGAGGCCGTGGACTCCCTCAATCCCTTCATGCACTACAAGGGTGTAGCCTTCATGGTCGACAACTGCTCCATCACGGCCCGCCTGGGCGCGCGCAAGTGGGCGCCGAGATACGATTACCTCCTCACGCAGCAGGCCGAACCGCTCTGGGCCGAGGGCGTGGGAGAAAACGAGGCCCTCTGGGCCAAGTTCCTCGGCCATCCCGTGCATGAGGCGCTGGCGACGGCGGCCTCCATGCGCCCGAGCATCGATATCGCCGTAAGAGGCTGATTCTTTTCGCCGTACTGGCAAAAAACGGCAAAAACAGGCCCGCGCACGGACCCTTTCGGATCGATGCGCGGGCCTGTTCACGCTGCCGTCACGAGCGAATCAATGCTTGACGACCACGCTGGGCAGCCACAGGGTGATTTCGGGAATGAAGGTGACAAGCATGAGGCCCACGATCATCACGCCGAACATGGGCAGCATTTTCTTGGCTGTCCTCTCGATCGGCGTCTTCCCGATGGCGCAGCCCACAAAGAGCGCGCTTCCGACGGGCGGCGTACAGAGACCGACGGCCAGGTTGTAGATGAGCATGATGCCGAACTGTACCAGATCCATATGGATGACAGGACCGGTGATGACGGGCATCAGGATGGGCGTCATGATAAGGATGAGCGGGGCCATGTCCATAAAGCAGCCCAGGAAGAGGAGCAGCGCGTTGATTATGAGGAGAAGGAGCGTCCTGTTGGTCGTGAGCCCGATCAACGCCGCCGTGATGGCGTCGGGAATGCGCAGGACCGTCATCATGTAGGCGAAGGATTTTGCGGCGGCGATGAGCGTGAGCACGATGGCGAGGGTCTTGAGCGTGTTCTTCAGCACCTTGCCCAGGGACTTGAACTTTGCCGTGCGTAAAATGATATACACCAGAAGGAATGTATACACACAGGCTATGGCCGCCGATTCGGTGGCGGTGAAAATGCCCGCGGCGATGCCGCCCATGATGATGACGAAGATCATCATCGGGAGTATGGCGTTGATCACGATCTTGAGGCGCTGGCCCTTCGGAACCGGCTCGCAGCGCGGGAATTTATATTTCTTCGCCATGAAGAAACAGAAGATCATCAGCAGTACGCCGAGCAGGATGCCTGGGAACAGCCCGCCCCAGAGAAGATCGGCGATTTTTCCGCCTATGCCGGCAGCGAGAGCGTAGATGACCATATTGTGGCTCGGCGGGATGAGTACGCCCTGGCAAGCCGTCGTGACGGTGAGTCCAACCGCGAAGTCCTCATCGTAGCCTTGTTTCACCATCATCGGGATGACGATCGAACCGAGGGAAGAGACATCGGCCACGGCGGATCCAGAAATGCCGCCGAAGAACATCGAATCGATGACGTTGATATAGGCGAGTCCGCCCCTGAAGCGGCCCACGAGAAGGTTGGCCAAATCGACGATCTTCTCCGAAATGCCGCCTTCGCCCATGATCTCGCCCATGGCGATGAAGAAGGGAATGGCCAATAGAGTGAAGCTGTCGATTCCCTTTACCATCTGCTGCACCAGGGTGGACAGCCCCTGTCCGGCGACCAGAGCGCTCAACACCGACGACAGCAGCAACGCGAAGGCCACGGGGATGCGGATTATCATCAAGACGACGAAGCTGCCCAGCAGCGCGGTCGTTGCCATTATCTCCATGCTCATTATTTTTTCCCCCGGGCTTTGTCTTTCTTATCGTGCTTTAGGTGGATCACTTCCAATTCCGCTTCTTTTTCGGAATACAGAAGGTTGTCTTCCTTGAGCACGCCGAAAAGGAAGAGCAGCGAATCATACATGATGATTGTCCCGGCGATGGGCATCGAGATGTACTGGACCGAGCGAGGCAGGCCCGTCGCGGCCATAGTGAAGCGCCACAGCTGGCGGCAGAGGTTCCATCCGTAGAATGCCATGATGGCGCCCGACGCGAAGGTGGCGAGGTTGTAGACGATATCCATGATCCTGCGCCCCTTCCCGCCAACCTTGAAGCGGTTATAGAAGAAGCCGACTCCTATATGAAGGTGATCGCGTACGCCCATGGCGCAGGCGATGAAGGCGAAGAGCGCGACCAGGGTGCGCGGCATCTCTTCGGCCCATATGATGCCGGTATTCAGCACGTACCGGTAGAAAACCGTGACACAGACGATGGTTATCATTCCGAACAGAGCGACCTGCGCGATGACGAGCAGGATCCTATGGATAAATGTATCAATGCCCCGCAGTATTCCCGCGAATTTCATCGTGTGGCCTCTCCTTGCGTATTTTGACAAGTGGGGAATCCCCCGAAGGAGATTCCCCGCTGTCTTTCGTTGCTTCGATTCGTTAGCTTAGAATTTCTTTCCGACTTCGGCGATGGCGTTGATGATGCTGGTGTACTTGGCGCCGTATTCCGCGTACAGCGGCTTCATGGCGTCCTGGAAGAGCTGCATCTGGGCCGGGGTAAGCTCGACGACGACGGTGCCAGCCGCCCTGACGTTCGCTTCGGATTTCTTCTCCATGGCGGCCCACTGGGCGATCTCGTATTCCTGCGTCTGCTTCGCGCACTGTTTGATTATCTCGAGGTCAGAGGCCGAAACTTTTCTGAGTTTCATGGAAGCTTCCGACATGAGAAGAATTTCGGGAACGCGTGTGTGGTAGTCGAGAATGTAGTATTTCGCGGCCTTGTAGTCGCCTTTGGTGTCGTAGGTCGGCCAGTTGTTCTCGGCGCCGTCGATGATGCCCGACATGATGCTGGGATAGATGTCGTTCGATCCGATGCCGGTTACGGAAACCGCGCCTAGAAGTTCGGTCATCTTGACCATCATCTTGTTGTCCTGCATGCGGATCTTGAGCCCCGCCATTTCCTTGGGGGTCGTGATCTTCTTGGTGAGGTAATAGCAGCGGCTGCCGGCGTCGTACCAGCAGAGGCCGATGAGTCCGGATCCGGAAGACTGCAGCTTTTTCAGCATGTCCTGTCCGATCTGGCCGTTGAGCACGGCCCACATATGGGCGCTGTTCTTGTAGAGGAAGGGAAGCTGGATGGCGTTGAGGTCGGGCACGAACTCGGCGACGGGCGCGGCCGACACGCGGGCGAATCCAAGCTCGCCCAGCACCAGGGCTTCGATGCCCTCGGCTTCGGTGGCGTTAAGTACGCCGCCTGAATACACGGTGATCTCGATGCGGCCCTCGGTCTTCTCCTTGACCAGGCGGGCGAATTCCCTGTCGGCCAACGTCGTGGGATACCCCTCCATATGGATCTCGCTCAACCTGAGCTTGATCGGGCCCGCGGCCGTCGCCACGCTGAGAACCATAATTAGCATAAGAAGCGATACAAAAACCTTTTTCATAGCAAATCCTCCTTGCTGAAATGGGAAACCTGGAAAAAATATCATCCGGCAACGCTGGATAATACTCACTTTTAATGCCAACTCTTGGCGAATAGTTGGTTTGTTTTCTTCGGCGCGGACGCTTTGCGCCCATACCGGCAGTTTAGAATAGCTTCGACATAGCGAGCCGTCAACTGCGAAATCACGGCGCCGTAAACACTAAAGCGCCCCATCTATAAAAATGGGGCGGACTTGAAACCTGTGGCGCGCGGAATTTTAAAGCTGGGAGTCCCAGGGAATATTCCGTTCCCCCACCGACTCCCTGTGGGATTCTATCCAGATCGCCGTGTGCCTGATGACGGCCTCGATGGCGGCATCCTCGTCGTGTTCCATTATGGCGCGATGCAGGTCGCGGTGGACTTCGAAGACGCCCTGGTGGATGGGATTGATCGTCGACGTGAAAAGCTCGATCACGAAAGCGTAGATGTTCTCGATTATGGCGTTGTGCGCGAACCTGCCCAGAAGCCTGTGATACTGGATGTCGTAGTTTTTGGCGGTGCTTTCGGGCTTGCTCTGGACGGCGAGTTCGGCGAGGAACAACGTAGCCGCCGCGTCCAGTTCGGCCAAGTCCTCGGGCGTCGCGGACTGGATGACAAGTTTGACGATGCCTTCTTCCAGAATTTCGCGCACCTGCGTAAGTATTTTGTAATCCCTGTCCTGGACGAGTATCTGGAAAAGCGACGAATCGAAAAGACGCCTGCTCGAGGCGCTGCAGACGAAGGTGCCCGTGCCCCGCCTGATCTCCACCACCCCATAGGCCGAAAGTATCTTCAGGGCTTCGCGCACCGTGCCGCGTCCCACCTTCAGGCTCTCGGCCAGCACCGATTCGCTGGGGATCATGTCGCCCGGCTTGAGTTTCTGCTCGATGAGGAGCGCCTTTATCTTGTCGATGACGACAAATACCGCCGATGGTCTGCTGTCACCCACTTCAAAAATATCGGCGCTTGGCATAATCGGGCACTCCTCGTGACTTTTCAATCTTTATAGTCGTCCCTTGACGGCGAGAAGCATTCTATAAGCTCGGTTTCCTCGTATGTTTTCAGTCCGTGGGGCTCCATCGACGCGAAATAATAGGAGTCTCCGGCCTTGAGTTCCAGTACCGCGCCATCGCCCTTGGGAAAATCGACTCTTCCCTTTATCACGATGCCGATCTGCGACTGGGGATGCGTGTGCATCGCGAGTTCGGCACCCGCGTCGATGTAAAAATAGCACATCATGTTATCCTTGTCATAGGTCAGCGTGACGCGCTTTATCCCCTTGGCTCTCTGGACCTTCGGATCGGTCGACAGGCTGCCGACATGTTTGCTTTCCATTGGCATTATCGTTCCTTTCTGCGCTCGGCCACGAGGGCGAGCAGCTGTTTCCAACCTTTCATGAACGAATTCCTGAATAGCTCGACGCCCCCGTAATCGTAGAACTCGGCGGGTTTCATGCCGTCGGGATCGAGGGCGCGCGAATAATCGGGAAGCTTCTTCCGCAGTTCGTCGACGAGGCGCTGGTCGACGGGGGTGGCGATCCGGGAGACGACGGGCTCGTCCTTCTCGATGAGGACGTCGGCGGTGCCTTCCCAGTTGATCGTCACCGCCAAATCTCCGCCCACGAGTTCGGTGAAATCCTCGAGCTTCCTGGCGCCGCCGCCCAGCATGGTTCCCGGATAGCCGCGTTCCTTGATGAGGGCATATTCCCTTTTAGCTATGGACAATCCGGCGAACTTGACGGCTTCCGCCGATATGTCGAGCTTGCCGGAGGCTATCGCTTGCTTGAAGTAGTCGTCCAGGATGCCCGTGATATGCGTGACGAAGAAGGGCGGCTTGCGGCCCGAATTCTTTGAGGCCTTTTCGTAGGCTTCGCAGATCGCTATGGCCTGCGAGAGGCCCATGATTTCCGTGGCCATGGTGCCTATGTCGCGATCCACGAAATAGTTGATCGCCTCGATGCCGGGCTCGGTGACGGGAATCTTGACCATGATGTTCGGGCCGATTTTACGGTTTTCGATGCCTTCGTCGATGATCTTCTGCGCGATCGTCTCCTCGAATGGGTCGCCCTGGATGGTCACGAATCCCCGCTTTCCTTTCGAAGCCTCGAAGAGGGGCAGAAAGACATCGCTGAGGCGCGCGACCATCGCCGCCTGAACCTTGGCCGCGACCGCGGAATCGTTCGGCTCGTAGGGAACGAGGAGGTCGACGGCCCTCACCACCGTTCGATAATCCTCGGGCGAGGAAAAAAGCTTGGAAACATAGGCGGGGTTCGTGGTACAGCCCACGGCGCCAGCCTCCAGAGCCTTTCTTGCCTGCGCCAGCGTCGGGTTATTGATCCAGAACCTGGTGGAAGTCTCTTCCTGTACCCTATGGAAATATCCTTTCGCGCTCATCGTTTTTTCCTCTTGTTGCTTTATTTGCTGGCGTTCTAGTTGGCCACGCCGTAGAGAAGGTTGGGCAGCCACAGGGAAACCGCCGGGAAATAGGTAAGAATGATCAACGCTATGACAAGCGGAATGAGATAGGGGATCACCGCCTTGAATAGCCTGTTCACGGGGATTCCCGATATCGGGCTCAGCATGTAGATGCTCATGCCCACGGGCGGCGTCAGCATGCCGATCATGAGATTGAACACCATGACGAGACCGAAATGCACGGGGTTCACACCGGCCGTTATCAGCGTGGGAAGGAGAATAGGCGTGAAGATCATGATCGCCGCCGTCGTTTCCAGGAACATTCCCGCGATCAGGAGAATGACGTTGGCGAACAGAAGCAGGATGGCGGGATTCGACGATACGCCCAGGAGGGCCGCGGAAATCTGCTGGGGAAGTTGCTCGACGGTGAGGGTCCAGGCGAAAATGGCCGCCGAAGCGACGATGAAGAGGACGGAGGCCGTCGACACGAGGGTTTCCTTGGCCACTTTCACCATGTCCTTCCAGTGGAAACTCCTGTAGCAGACGCTGAGGAACATGGCGTAGGTGATGGCCACGGCCGCCACCTCGGTGGGGGAGAACCAGCCAGAAAGCATGCCGCCCATGAGGATTATGGGCATGAGCATCGATGGCAGTCCCAGCTTGATGATGCGGACCACTTCGCCCTTTTTCCATTTGCCTTCGACGCCGCGGGGCCAGTTGTATTTCCGGGCGTAGATGGCTACCTGGATCATCAGGACAGCGGTGATGAGGAGGCCGGGGACGACGCCCGCTATGAGGAGCCGCATCGAAGAGGTTTCGGCCGCGGCGGCGTAGATGATCAGCGGAATGCTCGGCGGGAATATGGGCCCGATCGTGGCCGAGGCCGCCGTGATGGCGGCCGAATCTTCCATGGAATAACCTTGGTCGCGCATCGCGTCGAGTTCGATGTTGCCGATGCCACCGATATCGGCCAACGCGGCCCCTGAGATGCCAGCGAAGACCAGGCTCCCGAACACGTTGACCTGTGCCAGCCCGCCGCGCATTTTTCCGACGAGAAGCCTCGAAAAATTGAAGAGGCGGGTCGTGATGCCAGAATTGTTCATCAAATTGGCGGCCAGGATGAACATGGGAACGGCAAGAAGCGTGAAAGAGTTGAGCGAGCTCACCATTCTCTGGATGACCGTGCTTATCGGGATCTGGTTTACGAGCATATATATCCCCGACGGTATCAGCATGCTGACCGCTATGGGCACGCCGCCCATCATGAGCAGGACAAAAAGTCCGACGATCGCGCCTCCGCTCATTTGGCCGCCTCCTTTCCCTTGACCGTATCGATGAAGTGGTCGAGCGAGCCGATGACGTCCAACGTCAGTCCGAGTGTCATGGGCAAGTAAAATATATAGTTGGGCATCTTCAAGGCGGCCGTCCTTACGTTGTAGTTCATCTTCATGATGTTGCAGATGGCGATGAGGAGATAGACCGAGCAAGCCAGGCATATGAGCTGGATCGCGAGGTCGAAACCCTTCCGGACGGGAGCAGGCAATTTGTTGAGCACAAAATCCACGATGATCTGCTGCTTTCTCAGCGTGAGCACGGGAATCATGAGGAAGACAAGCGTGACGAGGGAAACCCTCGCGAGTTCCTCGAGCACTACGGAGCCGATCGAGAAGACATTCCTCAGAATGATCTGAGTGAAAACCGAAAGACAGAGTATCGCGAGAAAGGCGACCGAGACATTCTCAAAAACGTCGCTGGCAACGCGCAGTATACGCTTCATAGTGTTCCCTTGGACAAATTATGATTGGGAAAAGGGCCGCCCGGAAAAGCCCGAGGTTTCTCCGGGCGGCTTCATTAAAAAACCCGTGCGCCTTTATTTAATAGCGGCGATCTGATCGTAGTACTTGCCCCACTTGGCGCCAAAGCGCTTGGTCACGACAGCGTTGACCGATGCCCTGAACTCGTCGATTTTGAGTCCTTCGGCCACGCCGATGACCTTCATGCCCTTGTCTTTGAGGGTCTGGAGATCTTTGGCTTCGCTGTTGCGCACATAATCGGACGCCCACTTGCTGGTCTCGACGGCCACTTCCTGGAAGATTTTCTTGTTTTCTTCGGAGAGAGCCTGGTAGATTTTCTCGTTGATGACGACAGGCTCGGAACCCATGATGTGGTGCGTCTGCATGACGTACTTCTGGATTTCATAGAGCTTGCTGGTCACGAGGGTGCTGACGGGGTTCTCCTGGCCATCGGCGACGCCGGTGGAAAGGGCGACCGGCACTTCGGCCCAGTCGATCGGGACGGCCACGGCGCCCATGCCTTCGACCGCGGCGAGATAGATGGCCGAGGGAATGGCGCGGATTTTCTTGCCGGCGAGGTCCTTGGGAGAATATACGGCCTTGTTGGAGGTAAGGTCGCGCGTTCCGAAATAGAAGGAATAGAGGACGCGGACGTTGCGCGTCGCGATCAGTTTCGCGTTGAGTTCCTTCAACACCGGCGAAGTGTTGGGATCGGTCGCGGCCAGAAGATGGTCGACATCGCGATAGAGGAAGGGCGTGTCGAAGAGGCCAAGGTCGTCGAGGAGGGGCTGCAGGCCGCCATAGGTGTTGTGGTGCAGGGCGATGGAGCCTACGGAGACCTGTTCGGCCATTTCGCTGATGGAACCGAGCTGGGAAGAGGGATAGACCGTGATCTTGACGGCGCCTTTTGTCCTCTCGGCGATCTTGTCGGCGAAATACTGCGCCTGGAGCCCGTTGGGGCTATTGGGGGGATTCATGTGCGCGTAGCGCAGGTTGAGCGGTTTCTGCGGCGTCTGGGCCGTCACCGACATGGCTCCGAACGCCATGCAGAGAATCATCGCCGCGAACAGTACCTTTTTCATGTCAAATGCCTCCTTGGAAATGCGTGATATTCTTCGCCGGTTCCCGTCGGGAACCGGATATCGCCTTCAGTTCTTTCCGGCGTTGGCCTTTGCCGCCGCGGCCACGATGTCCCGCACCGACATGCCGTAGGCGTCCAGGAGCTCGTCGGGAAAGCCCGACTCGCCGTAGCGGTCCTGCATCCCGAGCCGCACAAGCCTGGGATTCGCGCTTCCCGACGGAACTCCGGTCAAGCCTTCGGCTATGACTTCCGCGATGGCGCTGCCGAGTCCGCCGATCACGTTGTGGTCCTCCACGGTGACGGCGCGGCCGCAGCGGCCCAGGATGGCCGAAATGCCCGCGACGTCCAGGGGCTTTATCGTCGCCACCTCCACCACCGTGGCGCGGATTCCGGCTTTCTCCAGCTCCTCGGCCGCCTTGAGGACGCGGTTTGTCACGAAGCCGTGGCAGAAGAGGGCCACGTCGTCGCCATAGGATTTCATGACGCGGATCTTGCCGATCTCGAAGGGGGTCCCGACGGGGAATACCCTCTCTTCCTTGCCTGAACCGATGCGTATATAGACGGGACCTTCGATGTCGACGGAGGCTATCACCGCCTGCTTCACCTGGTCGCCGTCGGCCGGGCAGAGGATCGTGAAGCCGGGAATGGTCCGCAGAATGCCGATGTCCTCGATGAACTGATGGGAGACGCCTTCGCGGTTGCCGCCGAAGACGCCGGCGTTGACGCCGACGAAGCGCACCTTGGCCTGGGGATAGCCCACGAAGGTGCGCATCTGCTCGCAGGCGCGCATCGTGAGGAAGCCGGCGTAGGTGCAGAGGTAGGGCCGCAAGCCCGCGGCCGCGAGTCCCGCCGAGAGGGCCACGCCGTTCTGTTCGGCTATGCCCACCTCGATGACGCGGTCGGGCCAGCGCTGGGCGAATGGCTCGCCCTTCACCACCTTGATGGAATCGGTGGATACGAAGACGATGTCGTCGCGCTTTTCGGCGAGGGCGACGAGTCCGTCGCGGAAGCCGATCCGCGTGCTGTCGTAAGCGTCGCTCATACTGTCCCTCCCAGCTCGCGCATCGCCTGTTCGTACTCCTGCGTCGTGTAGACGCGCTTGTGCCAGGTATTGTCGCCGATCATAAATGAAACGCCCTTGCCTTTCACCGTTTTCGCGATGATGGCCGAAGGACGATCTTTCTCGAGCCTGGCCTTCCCCACCGCTTCCAGGATCTGGCCGACGTCGTGCCCGTCTATCGACTGCGTGTACCAGCCGAAATCGCGCCACTTCTCCTCGATGGGATAGACGCCCGAGATTTCCCCCACGGTGCCGCCGCTCTGGTAATTGTTGTTGTCGACGAAGACGGTCAGGTTGGACGCTTTCTGGTGACCCGCGCACATGGCGGCTTCCCAGATGAGTCCCTCGCCCAGTTCGCCGTCGCCGGTGACCACATAGACATGGTAGTCGAGCCTGCGGATGCGCGCGGCGAGGGCCATGCCCAGTCCGACGGAAACGCCGTTCCCGAGGGAACCGGTCGTGGCGTCGAGCCCCGGGAGCTTGGGCGCGTAAGGGTGCCCCTGCAGCCGCGAATGGAGGAAGCGCAGCGTCAGGAGCTCTTCGGGGGCGAAGTAGCCCCTGCGGGCGAGCGCCGCGTACATGGCGGGGCAGGCGTGGCCTTTCGAGAGGACGAAGCGGTCCCTATAATCCCAGTCGGGACGGGCGGGATCGATGCGCAACACATCAAAATACAGGGCGGCGATGATGTCAGCGGCGGACATGGAGGGCGAGGGATGCCCATCGCCCGTCTTGTACACCATCTCGACGACATCGCGGCGGATCTGCCTCGCGTGTTCCTCGACAGCGCGGATTCTTTCGGCGTCGATCATCTCAGTTCTTGCCCTCCAGCATTTTCTTCACCATCTCGATGGCCAGCCGCGGGCTGGAATACACCGTCTTGCCCGTTAGCTCGCGCAAAGGGGCTTCCATGCGCCCCATGGAGCCTTGGGCCAGGAGGATGATGTCGCAGTCGGCGGCCACCTTCTTCGCCGTCTCGGCGAGGAGCCTGTCGTGGGTAGCGGCGTCGCCGGCGGTGATGGCGGGAAAGGCGCCCTCGGCGACGGCGGAAATGGTCGTGATTGTCTTGCCGGCTTCCGCGGCGCAGCGCCGCAGGAGGGCGATGGTCGGATCGATCGTGGTGGACAGGGTGGCGAGGACGGCTATGCGGCTGCCTTCCGCCACCGCCAGCCGGGCCATGGCTTCGTCGATGCGGACGATGGGCACGGGGATGAAGTCCCGGGCGGCGTACACAGCCTCGCCGATCGAGGAACAGGTGTTGAGGATGAGTTCGGCGCCAGCGGAGGCCGCGGCGTCGTAATAGGAATAGAGGCGGCGGCGCACGGAGGCGGTGAGCCGGCCTTCGGCGATGATCTCGGCTATCATGCTGTCGTCGAGAATATTCATGATGCGATAACCCGGCAGGGCTTCCTTGAGCTGGTCGGAAAGGGGCTTTACCAGGGCGACGCCGGTATAGATTGCAGCGATAGTGCGCATATTCAAAAACCTCGCTTGTTGAACCCATACACATAAGATGTATGATGTCCTATGTTTGATATGATTGTGGCAGTTCTCGATTCTGTCAAGAAAAATTTTATGGAATACGAAAAGAGGAGCGGACGACGCGAAAAGGCTTCTGGGAAGACCTTGGGTCAGGGGGCTTTTCTGCCTCGCGCGGCCTCGAAAAGCAGGTACCATTCCTCGCGGCTCATGGTCAGCTCGGTCGCCTTCGCGCAGGCACAGAGGCGCTCCGGCTTGGTGGTCCCCAGCACCGGCATGATCCCCGCCGGGTGACGAAGCAGCCAGGCCAGGGCTATCGCTTCGGGGGAAACCTTTTTTTCGAGTGCCATCCTCCTGACGGTCTCGGCCGCGCTCCGCTGGACGGGCGTAAGGCGGGACAGGTCCTCGGCCGCGAGAATCCCTTTGTCCAGAGCGCTCCATGCCTGGGGCGCCACGCCGTTGAGACGGCAATATTCCAGGACGCCCTCCCATCCATTTGGATAGTCGGGGACCGTTTGATTGAAGGAAATGCCCACCTCGGCGAAATCGTGATGAAGGAGACTCATCTGCAGCTGGTTCGCCACGAGCGGGTCGGGCAGAAAATGCTGGAGATACTCCATCATTCCTCGATTCATGTTGGAGACACCGAAATAGCGGACCTTGCCTTCGGCCTTGAGCGCGGCGAAGGCCTCGGCGATTTCCTCGCCTTCCCACAGAACATCGGGCCGGTGGAGAAGGAGAATGTCCAGATGATCGGTGTGGAGCCGGCGGAGCGAGCCCTCCACCGAATAGAGAATGTGTTCGCGGGAGAAATCGAAGCGGTGAGGAGATCCTGGCGGATCATCGGCCCAGCGTATGCCACACTTGGACTGAATGACGATGCGCGAACGGAGCCCCGGGCGGCGCGCCAAGGTTCTGCCGAATATTTCCTCGGCACGCCCATAGGCATAGACGTTGGCGTGGTCGAAGAAGTTGATGCCCTCGTCCAGCGCCTTTTCGAGGAAGCTTTTAGCTTGAGCCTCGTGAATCTCGCCCAGGACAACGCTCTTTTCCCAGGAGCCGCCGAGCCCCATGCATCCCGCGATGAGGCGCGAGACTCTCAAGTCCGTGTTGACCAGCGAGACGAGTTCCATCGATCACTCCTTGGGGGCGTCGGGCTGCCAAGACGCCGGGTTCGCGTTGCGCGCCATCAATGCCGGTGGAAACTCCAGCCCATATACCGCTCGACCGATTCCCGCAGGATGTCGGCGATCCGTCCTCGGGCCATGGCGACGTGGTGCTCGAAGCCTTCGCGCGTTATGTGACTCATGAGCGCGCGGATTTCGGGGATGCGGCACACGGCTATGCCGCCGTCCATCGCGAAGGGATCGTTGGTGAACTCGCCCTCGCCCGCGTAGCATTTCACGATTCCCTTCGCGTCGTCGGTGGACACCCTGAAGTAGGTGAATCCGCCGGGCGCGACATGGCCTTTGATAGCCCCGAAGCAGCGCTCAGCCCCGAAGGTTTCGCCGAGGAGGTCGAGGTTGGAAATCTCGACCGGGACGCCCATGAAGCTCCTGGGAAAGTTGGAGCAGTGCGTCCCCACGACGAGATCTTGCCGGTCGCCGTAATTATTGTTCCAATCTAGGAGCGCGGCGGCGTTGCCCGACGCGAGGGAGAGCGCGTACATTGAAACCGCGCCCGTAACATCCACTTCGCAGGCGCTTGGTCTGAGGGCTTCCCCCGACATGCTCATCGTGAGGCAGCTAGCGCAGCCATAGTTCTTTTCCAGCGAATTCCAGCACTGGATCGCGCTGGCGTCGCATTCGTTTTCGTCCAGCCAGCGGTCGATCGTGGCCGAGAGTTTCGCCTGATGTATGACCTTCGCGGGCGGGATGGCGGCGGGAACACGGCCATAGCCCAGGATCGCCTCCACTTTGGCGATCACGCTGGGATCTTCGTCGCGCAACGTTTCCGCTTCCGACAGTATTTCGGACAGGTCGACGGGAACGACCGTTATTCCCGCCTTCTGCAGGAGTTTTTCGCTGTACCGCACCGTCTGGAAGGCGCCTGGCCGCGCGCCTATAGCGCCGATTCGCGCCGTCCTCAGGCCCCTCACCGTCCGGCACACGCCGGCGAAGAAATCGAGGTCGCGGGCGAATTCGGCGCTCTTGAGATCGACCGTGTGGCTCGTCGTGTCGGTCCAGGCGATGCCGTACTGATAGAGGTTGTTGCACACGGAAATCTTGCCGCAGTAGGAGTCCCTCCTGCCTTTGACGCCCAGTTCCGAGAGCTTGTCCGGACAGGCCTGCACCAGGACGGGAACGCCGAGCGCCGAGCTCCTGATCGTCTCCACGACGCCGATCTCGTCGCCGAAGTTCGCGAGCACGACGATGATGCCATCGATATCCCCGCGTCGACTCCCGAAGAGCCTCGCGTATTTCCGGGCGTCGGCGAGGCTCGCCACGGCGCCGTCCGAAGTCAGGCCGGGATCGCCTATCACGGCCCCGTGACCCTTCGCGGCGAGCGCCGCGAGAATATCGGCGCGAGCGCTTATCGCGTGCGCGGCGTTGAAGAAGAGCCGCGAGCTGACGATGACGCCGAAGGTGAGCGGCCTCTCGACCGCGGTGATTCTTCCCTGCATCTGCCTCTCCTTGCCGGATTCTCTTTAGTGGACGGCCGCTGCCATGTCGATCGCGACGGCGGCGATGTCGCGCGCGGTGAGCCCGTAGTGGTCGAAAAGCTCGGCCGACGATCCCGCGGGAGCCCACTCGTCGGGGAATCCCATGATCCTCATCGGGAGCGGGGACGACTGCACGACGACCTCCGCGACCGCCGCTCCCAGGCCGCCGTGGACGCTGTGTTCCTCAATCGTGATGATGAATCGCGTTTCCCGGGCCGCCGCCTCTATCGCGGCGACATCGAAGGGCTTCATCGACCAGCAGTCCAGCACCCTCGCCCGTATCCCCTTCGCGAGAAGCAGGTCCGCGGCGGCCACGGCCTGCTGGACCATCTCCCCCACCGCCACGATCGCGCAGTCGTCCCCCTGGCGCAGGACGTTCGCCCGCCCCGGCAGGAACCGCGGCCGCTCCCGCTCGGACGGCAGCTCCAGCGATTGCCCTTGGGGTATCGGCGCCGAGTCGGCGCTTCGCGGCTCGGCGTGGCGCGACACTCCGCCGCGCGATACCCCGGCGCGCGATTCGACCGAGGGGCCGTACAGATCGCCGACCGGACCCCGTCCGAGGCGCATGTAGGCGGGCTTTCCGCTCGTCGCCAGGTATCTCGTCACCGCGGCCGTCGAAACGGCGTCGCAGGGCAAAAACACCTCGAGATCGGGGAAGGCTCTCATGACGGCGATATCATGCAGCGCGTGGTGCGTGCTTCCGAGGTAGCCGTAGCTCACGCCGCCCGAGATGCCTATGACCTTGACGTTCGAACGCGCGTAGGCGACATCGACCTTCACCTGGTCCAGACTCCGCGCGGCGTAAAAGCTGGCCGGCCCCGCGACGAAGACCGTTTTGCCGCAGCGGGAGAGGCCGGCGGCGATGCCGATCGCGTCCTGCTCCGCTATGCCGGCTTCGACGAACTGCTCCGGCAGGGCCGCCTCGAATTCCCCGAGCGCCGCCGAGCCTTTCGAGTCCGAGCACAGGGCGTATATCGATTTGTCAGCGCGGGCCAGGTCTAAAAGCGCGGCGGAAAACGCGTGCCGGCAGCTTCCTCCGGTCTGGCTCATCGCGCGTCCTCGGCTCCGCCGAGCTCTTCCATGGCCTTCGCGTATTCTTCCTTAGTCGGCGTCCGATGATGCCATGAAGCGTCATTTTCCATGAAGGATACTCCTCTGCCTTTTATCGTGTGGGCGAGCAGGAGATTAGGCTTCCCGGCCCGCCAGGGCGCCGCGTCGAGCGCGCCCGTCAGCTCGGCGAAATCGTGTCCGTCCGCCTCGCGCACGGCCCAGCCGAAGCTTTCGTACTTGGCCTTCAGCGATGAGGAGTTCATCACGTTTTCCACGGGACCGGAAATCTGCAGTTTGTTGTTGTCGATGACGGCCACGAGGTTGTCCAGCCCATAATGGGAAGCGGCCATAGCCGCTTCCCACACGCTGCCCTCGGCCTGCTCCCCGTCGCCCATCAGCACAAAAACCCTGAAGGGCGAGCCATCGCGCTTCGCGGCGAGCGCCATACCGACGGCCACGGAGAGTCCATGGCCGAGCGACCCCGAGGGTATCTCCACGCCGGGGACCTTGAGCGTCGGGTGACCGTAGAACATGCCGCCGAAGGCGCCGTATTCGGCGAGCCTCGCCTGGGGGAAGAAACCAGCGCGGGCGAGGACGGCGTAGAAGCCCTCCACGCTGTGCCCCTTGCTGAGAATGAAGCGGTCGCGCCCAGGATCGCCGGGCAGGGCGGGATCGTAGTTCATCGCGTGGAAATAGAGCGCGACCAGGATATCCACGGAGGACAAGGAACCCCCCATGTGTCCCATGCGCGAGGAATAGATCATCGTGACAACATGCTTCCGGATTGTGGCGGAAATCTTCCGGAGACCTTCAATGGATTCCAATCAATCCTCCAAAACAGCCTCGGTCGGTCATAGATATCTCATAGTATAGTAGAAATACGAAAAAAGTCAAAACAATTCGAATATAATCGAAAGTATTCGAAAGTAACCATCGAGTCAAGGGGCGGTGCCCGAAGCTCAGGCGATGATGACCTTCACCCCCATAGCGCTGATCTCCTTGACGATCGCGGGGTCAATCCCCTCGTCGGTGATGAGATAGTTGACGCAGCGTATGGATCCCAGCGACGCGAAGGAGGCCTTCCCGAACTTCGTTGAGTCGGCGAGCAGGTAGGTTTCCCTCGCGACCTCGATCATGGAATTCTTGACGACGATGTCGCTGAAGCCTGGATAGGTGAGCTCATAGGCGGAGGAGATGCCTCCCGTCGCCAGGAAGAGCTTGTCGACGTAGAGATTGCGGAAGAAGAAGGCCGCCTTGTCGCCCGTCAGGGAGAGCGTCGGCGCCTTGAACTCACCCCCGGTGACGAGGAGTTCGCAGGAGGGGTTGGTTCCGATAATCAGGGCTATGTTGATGGCGTTCGTGATGACGGTGAGGTTTTCGACGCCCGCCACGCACTTCGCCAACTCGGTTATGGTCGAACCGGAATCGAGGATGATGCGATTGCCTGGGGCGACGAACTGCGCCGCTCTCTTCGCGATGAGAATCTTCTTGTCGAGATTCTCCATATGCTGGAGCGTGAGCGAGCCCACCTGCTGCGACACGGTTCTCAGGAAGGCCCCGCCGTGCTCTCGGGTGACGAACCCGTCGCTTTCCAGCTTTTCGAGATCCTGGCGGATCGTGGGTTCGGAGACTTTGAAGATGGAACCGAGGACTTTCACCCGCGCGCTCCCTTCTTCCTGGATGAGCTCGAGGATGCGTTCGCGACGCTGCGCGGCGAGCAACTCTTTTCCGACAACTTCTTTCGACATGTCATCCCCTTTTCAAAATCAGCCTTTCACGGAACCGGCGGTAACCCCTGAAATTATATAGCGCTGCAGGGCGAAATATAATATGAGTATCGGGATCATCACCAGCATGAGGAAGGCGAACACGTAACCCCAGTTGGTTTCGTACTGCGACACGAACGAGTAAATGTTCAGGACGATGGTCCATTTTTTGTAGTCCGAGATCAAGTAGAAGGGGCCGAGAAAATCGTCCCACACGGAGATGGCGACGACGATGGTCGATGTCACGAAAACCGTCGAAAGGAGCGGCAGGATGATCTGGAAAAACATCCTGAGCTTCCCGCATCCTTCGATCATGGCGGCTTCGTCCATCTCCTTCGGCACCGAACTCATGAATCCGGTGAAGAGAAATACGGTGAATGGCAAATTGACGGCAATATAGTAGAGGATGATTCCCCTGTAGGTGTTGTGGATTCCCAGATCCATCATGAGGCGGATGGTCGGGATGATCGACACGGGGATTATCAGCCCGAGAAGGAAGACGTAGTACAGCGTCCTGGAAAGCTTGCCGGGTCTGCGTTGTATGATATAGGCCGCCATCGCGGCGAACACGTTCGTGCACAGCACCGTGACCACCGCCACGAAGATCGTGTTGATGAAGCCGCGAATAACCGCCGGCTTCGATAGCACGAAGGCATAATTCTTCCACTGGAATTCCTTGGGCAGGTTGAGGCCGAAGAGGGCGGACTCGCGCGCGTTCTTCAGCGAATTCACGAGGATCATGGCGAAGGGCGTGAGCACGATGAGACTCAGCGCCGCGCAGGCCACGAAGAGGACGGCTCGGGGAAGGGTCGACTGTTTCACAGCGCCACCTCCCTCTTCTTGAGAAAGGCCAGGACGGGGAAACCAATCAGGATGATCAGGAAGGTCAGGAGGAGGTTGGCCGCGGTGCCCATACCGTACAGCCCGAGACTGAACGAGGACATTATGTACGTGTTGATGACTTCGGTCGTAAAGCCTGGCCCCCCGTTCGTGAGGACGAGGATCATGACGAAGACTTTCATCGTCCCGATGAGCGACAGGGTGAGGTTGACCGTCAGCGAGGGAGCGATGAGCGGGAACATGATGTAGCGGAATGTCTGCGGATAGCGGGCGCCGTCGAGAGCCGCGCTTTCGAAAAGCTCGGTCGGGATCAGCTGGAGCCCCGCCAGGTAGATGACCATGGAGAAGCCCGAGGTTCTCCACACGTCCACCAGGATGGTAGACAGGAGGGCGAACTTCGGATCGTTCAGCCAGTCCACGGCCATGAATTTGAGGCCGACCATGCGCAGTCCCTCGTTGAGAAGTCCGTGGGCGGGATGGTAGATGGCGGTGAACAGGTAGCCGATGATGATGGGCGAAATCATATAGGGCAGGAAGAAGACGGTGCGAAAGAATCCGCGGAACCTGAGCTTGGCGTTCAGCATGAGGGCCAGGCCAAGGCCGACCGCGTTCCTCAGGAAGGTGACGGAAAAAGCGTAGACGAGCGTGTGTTGGAGGGCCGCAACGAGCTTCCTGTCGGCGAAGAGTTCCCTGTAGTTGTCCAGGCCGACGAACTTGATCTGAGGCGTGTTTATGTTCCAATCGGTGAAGCTGTAGTAAACGCCCGTACCGGTGGGCACTAGAAAGAGAAGCGCGAAAACCGCGAAAGCAGGCAGAAGAAACCAGTACGGATAGCTTTGCCTCTGGACATTGGTCACCTTTTCCCCCTCGAAGGAGGCCGTTCCGGCCGGAGGCGGCGAGCCCCCGGCCGGAACGGCCTTGTATCAAAAGCTTGGCGGAGTAATGAATCAGAACCCGGGGACCAATCTGGCCTTGCCGGTCTTGCGATAGTTCTCATCGAGCATGTTGAGCACCGTCGTCACGTTGCCGTCGATGAACATTCCCTGGAGCAGTTTCGGGTAGTCCGTGAAGGATGAGGAAAGCCTGTTCTGGACATTGATCTTGGCCTTGCCGGCCTTCACGAAGGCGAGAACGTCCGCCTGCGGCGGGTAGAGCGTGGACGTGGCTTCGGTGAAGACGGGAATGCCCGGCAGCACTTTGTAGAGCGTGTCGACATTGGCCTTCTCGGTCATGAAGCGCACGAGCTCGACGGCCACTTTATAGTTCTTGGTGAGGCGCGGGACGAGGATCTGACCGGCGGGGGAGAGCATGGCGATGCCCTTGTCCTTCTCGGAGGGAAGAGGGAACCAGCCTACGTTGTCGATCACGAACTGCTTGCCGAACTTCTGCTCGAGGGCGGTCATGAAGGCGGGGATCTGGGTGGACATGGCGAGCTTGCCCTGTCCGAACAGTTCCTGCTGCTCTTCATAGGTCCCGGAGAGCACATTGTCCTGCGCGTAGCCGGCCTTGTAGAGGTCGTATTGGCGTTTGAGCACGTCGGCGAAGGCGGGGATTTCGTTCAGCCTGAGCTCGTTCTTCTCCAGCTTGCGCACGCCCGAGTCGCCGATGACCGGGTCGACGAAGGTGGTCCAGCCGGCCAGGGAGAATACCTGGAGCGGCCAGCCGGTCTTCACCGCCTCGTAGAGAGGGATGATGCCCGCGGCTTTGGCGGCCTTGGCGATGGCGATGAAATCGGCCCAGTTGTTCGGGACGGTCTTGCCGAGCGCCTTGAAGACCGCTTTGTTGTAGTAGACGCCGTAGGATCCGGTGGAACCCCAGGGAATGCCATAGATTTTGCTGTCCAGCGTCTGGAAATCGACGGTGCTGGCGGCGATACGGCCGATGATCGGGTCATCGGTCCAGTCATAGAGGGTCTCGTCGGCCCTGAACTTGATGTACTGTTTCGTGCCAGGGTCCATCTCGAAGAGATCGGGATAGTCCTTTGTCGCGAAACGGGTCTGCATCAGCCGACCATACTCTTCGCCCGCGGGGAGGGCCTGGATCTCGACGGAATTGCCCGTTTTCGCCTTGAACGCGGCGAAAATAGTCTCATAGGCCGCCGTATTGGCGGTGTTCGGCACCACCATCGTCAGCGTCACGCCCTTGGCCTGCGCGCTCACCGAGAGCGGCAGCAAGGCCGCCATCATTATGACGGCGATCATACCACCTGAAAACTTCCTTTTCACAAAATACCTCCGATTGCTTGAAACGATAGCGATTAAATCGCGGCCTTCACGGACGCGACACTCAGCCCATCTCAAAATCGCGATGTCCCTTCCCTACCAGGACAGCAGGAATTCATAGTCCCCGGAGCCCACGCCGACCGCGAGGATGTCCCCGCGCCGGACGACGGCGTCGTCGAAAACAGCCTCAACCGAACCGGCGTCATCGGGATAAATTCCGTCCGAGCTCCACAGGATCCGTCCGCCCTCACGCAGCTCGCGCCCGAGCTCGGCGTAGGGCAGTTCGACATGGACCTTCGTGCCGTCGGGGACAGAGAGGGCCAGCCTGAATTCGCCGCCACCGGCGCTTCCGGCGCCGCTTGAGCTTCCGGCGCCGCCCAAACCGCCGCTTGAGCCGCCGTCACAAGCCTTGGCTTGTGACGAGGCCCGCGCCGATGCGTGGCGTTCGGCGCCGTCGCCCCTGAGCCAGGGGCTTCTGCTCCAGGCCGCCGACAGCTTCCCGCGGGGGGTCATCCGCGTCGCCGAGGCGTGGGTCAGGCTTCCTGGCGTCTTGGGCGCCACGCGAACGTTTGTCCAGCCCGGCTCGAGGGGGATGATCCCGCCCAGGCTCCTGTAGAACCAGGCGTCCACGCTGCCGAACATGATGTGGTTGTGGCTGTTCATCCCCATCCCGGCGAGCTTTTCCCAGCGTTCCCAGAGGGTTGTCGCGCCCTCGGACACCATGTAGCCCCAGCCCGGATAGGATGTCTGCGTTATCACGTCCCAGGCTACGTCCGAATTGCCCGTGTCCCGCAGCACCTCGAAGAGATATCTCGTCCCGACGATGCCGGCGTCGATGTGGCTGTCGGCGTTCGTCACGACGGCGCCGAGGAGGTTGCGGAGGGCGCCTTCGCGCTGCCCTGTCGGGACCATGTCCAGATAGAGGGGCAAGGCCTGCGTCGTCTGCCCGACGCTCCGGTCGATCGGGCTCATCGCCAGCGTGGCGTAGCGGCCGTCGCCCAGGAGGAACTTTTCGTTGAAAGCCTTCGCTATGTCCCGCGCCCTGGCGGCGTAGGCCGCCGCGTCATCGCGCCGCCCCAGCGTTTCGGCGACGCGCGAAAAGAGCAAAGTGTCGTGATAGAGGTACCAGGTGGAAGTGAATGCCATCGGCGTCTTCTTGGGGTAGATGGTGCCAGGCGGGCACCAGTCGCCGTAGCTTCCCAGCGAATTCAATATGTGCCCTTCGGCCGAGGCGTCCAGGAAGTCGACATAGCGCTTCAGGCCTTCGTAGTGCCTTTCCAGGATCCGCTCGTCCCCGTAGTTCCAGTACATCGTCCAGGCCAGGACGGGATAGGCGGTAGCCCAAGCCGGGTCGGCCGGGTAGAGGGGCCAGTAAGGCGGCACGACGTCGGAGAGGCTCCCGTCGCTTCTCTGCGCGAGCCTGATGTCTTCGAGGTATTTCGCGTAGAAACCCGCCATGTCGAAATTGCAGCAGGCTTCCTCGCTCGCGAGCTGGGCGTCCCCGAGCCAGCCCATCCTTTCGCCCCGCTGGGGGCAGTCGGTGGGAGCGCTCATCAGATTCGAGCGCTGTCCCCAGAGAATATTGGAGTGGATGGCGTTGACGAGCCCGTCGGAACAGACGAAGGAGCCGGCCGCCGCCACGTCGGTGCCCAAAACTATGCCGCGTACGGCGTCGAGGGTGGGGGTGCCGGGATAGCCCCTCACTTCGACGTAGCGGAACCCGTGATAGGTGAATCTCGGCTCGAAGTCTTCCTCGCCCTCGCCCCTGAGGATGAAGCCGTCGCGGGACTGGCTCTCCCTGTTGGTGCCCAAATGGAGCCTTCCCTCCTTGGTGAGGAGCTCGGCGAACCTGAGGGAGATCGCCGTGCCCGAGGCTCCGCGCGCGCGCAGGCGCACGACGCCCGCGAAATTCTGTCCGAAGTCGAAGACGAAGACGCCGGGGTCGGGGCTCGACATCGTCCTCGGCGGCAGCTCGCCCGTCGCCCTGATCGGCGGCATTTCCTGGGAGCGGAGCCTCGGACCGTCGACGATCTCGACGGGCTGCCATCCAGCGGCATTGCCGCCGCCGACCCCGCCTTCGGCGGCGAAGGCCGCCTCGGCCCAGCCTGCCTCCTCGAGGCGCGCGTCGTACACTTCGCCCGAATAGATGCCGTTGTGGAGGATGGGGCCGCGCGAACAGGTCCAGGTTCCGTCGGAGAGGAGGGTCTGGCGGCTGCCGTCCCCATATTCCAGCAGGACCTGAAGGAGGCCGCGAGGCTTTCCGAAGCCGTAGGCTTCTATATATCTGCCGTTGCCGAGAACGATGCCGAAGGCGTTGCCCCCGGCGCGCAGCGAATCGGTGATGTCGTAGCTGGAGTAAAGGGCGCCTTCTTTATAGTCGGTCTGGCCCGGGTCGAGGCGCCGATCGCCCGCCTTTTGCCCGTTCACGTAGAGCTCCCCGTAGCCGAGGCCGCAGAAATACGCCTTCGCGAGGGTGGGTCGCGCCTTGAGCTCGAACTCCTTCCTTAGGTATATGCCGTGATAGAGCCTGGAAGGGATGTGCCTGTTGCTGTTTATGCTTCCCTCGACGAGGAGGACGGTCGTCGTCTCGAACTCGGGGGCGGGCATCGAAATCCACGAGGCTTTCCAGGTCGCGGATTCGAAGAGGGCGGTGTCGAAGAAGGCGGGATCGCTCCGGGAGGATTGGCCGCCGTTCCAGGTTTCCACCGACCACCAGTAGCGCGAACACTCGCGCAGGGGCGCGCACTGGGATTCTTGCGGGCTAACGCTTGGGCTCTCGACGCCGAAGGCGACGAGATGGCAGCGGTCGGAATCGCGTTTCCCCGAATCCCATACGTCGCCTATGCCCGATTCGAGCTTGGCCAGGCTGGATGAGCAGAGGATTCTGTAGGCGGACTGGCGCGAGCCTCGCTCGCCGCGCGGCGGGATCCAGGAGAATCGAGGGGAGGCCGTTCCCAGGCCGAGAGGGTTCTTGGCGTATTCGCAGCGCAGATCGGAAGGTTTGTCCATATTCATGCCGCCTTCATGCCCACCTGAGGGGCAGCCACACGGTCATCTCCCCCTCGCCCCGGTTGTCCCAGGCGAAATAGGGAACGAGTTTCAACGGTAGATCCTCGGGGGCGCGGGACGGAAGCTCCCGATAGAGCGAATCCTCCGATCCTGAGGGCAGTCGCGCCCCAGCGCAGCCGAGCAGCGTCAGGCCCTTCAGCGCCCCCGTCCCCGGCTCCTCGGAGAAGACGGCGTCGCTGCGGAGCATGATATCCTTGATCGACAAACCCTCGGGCAGATCGGCGGACTCGACGCAGTAGACGATGGGTCCGCGCATGACGGCCGCCTGGTTCCTGCTCTCCTCGACGAGGGGATGGGCGCAGAGCATCCGCGCGGCCATCGGCAGCGTCAATCGGATCAGGTCGCCCGCCGCCCAGCTTCTGCGGATCTCGCGGAAGGCGCCGGCGGCGCAGGGGGCTTCGACGGGCTGGCCGTTGACGCTTATCGTCGCGCCCGGCGCCCAGTTCGGGATCCGCAGCGAGATGGAAAATTCCCCGGCGGGGGCTTCCTCGACCGAGATCGCGATGTCGCCGTCCCAGGGATAATTCGTCTTCTGGCTCAGCCTTATCGGAGATCCGTCCTTGAGCTTCGTCGCCAGCCTGTTGCCTCCATAGAGGTTAACGGTGACGCCCTTATCCGTGATGCCGTAGGCCATGGTTCCGGCGCCGGCTATGGTCCGCAGCACGTTGGGAGGGCAGCAGAAGCTGGTGAGATAGGCGCTGCGATGCCGGGGCCAGCGCAGCTTCACGGGCATGACGGATTCCTCGCGGAGCGTGTTCTGGTAAAAATATTTCCTGCCGTCGAGGCTGATGCCCGACAGCACGCTGTTGAACAGGACGGTTTCGATCACGTCCAGGAAACGGACTTCGCCGGTGATGCGGAACATCCGCCAGTTCCAGAGGGCGTTCCCGATATTGGCGCAGGTTTCGTTGTATGCCGTCGTGTTCGGCAGCTGGTATTCGCGGCCGTAGGCCTGGTGGACGCGCTGGATCGACCAGTGATCCTCGTCGCCGTCGGGCGAGACGCCGTCGTATAGGGCGCCCGTCGCTCCGGTGATGTAGGTTTTCGCGTGGGCCACATTGTCCCAGATGCTGAAAAGCGGGGGAAGGAGCGTTTCGTCGCCTGTCTCCGCGTAGACATCGGCGACGCCGGCGTATAGGTAATTGGCCCTGACCGAGTGGCCGACGGCCTTCCGCTGGTCGCGGAAAGGAATCCTGTCCTGATTGTCGTCGGTTCCGTCCTGTATGAGATTCCTGTTGTCGATGAGGGCGGCGGCGAAATCCCGGAAACGGGATTTCCCGGTGATCCTGAAAAGCTCGATGAGACCCATGTAATGAGCCGGGCAGATATTGTTCTTCGCCGTCTGCGGATCGGGATTGGCGAACCTGTCGATGAGATAATCGGCGGCTCGAACGGCCACGTCGAGCATGGCCCTCTTGCCGGTGGCCTCAAAATGCCTGCAGGCTGTCGTCATGAGGTGGCCGAAGTTGTATACCTCGAAGTGGAGCCGGTCGACCATGGCCTTTACGGCGGGCGCCGCCGCGTCACTACCGGCGTAGGCGGGCGCGGGAGCCGCGGCTCCATCCGCCGAAGCCTTTCGGGCTTTATTCCTTTCGGCGATGATCACGGGCGTATGCAGATAGCCGTCGGCCCGCTGGGCCTTGGCGATGACGCCGATCACCCTGTCCATGAGGGAGTCGAGCTCGGGATCCTTGGTCAGGGCGAACACGGAAGCCACCGATTCGAGCCATTTGTAGAGGTCGCCGTCGAAGAAGGGAGGGCCCGAATGTTCGCCCTCCTCCATGCCCGCGGCGATCCTGAAGTTCGCGAAGGCGTGGCTCAGGGAGTCGTTGACGAGGATGCTCCACATGGCGGGGATCATCGAGGAATGGCAGCATTCGACACGGTCGGCCCAGAAGCCCTTCGTCCAGACCATGTCGCCGACAGGGATCTCACCGACAATGGCGTAGGGACTGAACTTGGCCATGGGCACTCCTCCGCGTTTTTCGCTTTCGCTTCAACGATGAACGTCTTATGATATGTTTACATCATTTTTCTTTTTCCGTCAAATAAAAAATAAACGAAAATATTCGAAAGTTGTTTCCAGGGAGAACCGCAGACAAGCCCCGGCTGCCGATCGGCAGCCAGGCATAGGCCGGGGAACATGATCGCGCGAGGCGTCCCGCGCTTTCGAGAATTTACATTTCGCGAGTCTAGTTAAGCTCGACCACAAGCCGGGCCAGGGCTCGGCCGAGCTTTTCATGCTCTTCCGGCTCCAGATGGATGCCGTCGCGGGCGCTCGAACGGACGATGGACCCCGCGTCGAAAAAGTGAAAGCCCTTGAGGGCCGCCTGGGCGGCTATGTCCCTTCCGAGGGTCAGCGACTTCTCCGCGCCTCCCTCGAATTCCTGGGAAAAACCGCCCAGGGTCGCGAAGGGCGGCGGAGCCACGACCAGGACGGAGGGGGCGGCGTTGCCCGGTCCGAACTCGGAAGCTCTCACCATCTGGACAAGATAGGCCAGGCCCCTCGCCACGTCATAGCTGGAGACCCCGAACCGGTGCTTCAGGTCGTTCGTGCCGAGCATGATGATGACGAGATCCACCGGCTTGTGCGTTTCAAGGCAGGGAAGCAGGTAGGACGAACCATTTTTCTGGCCGACAGGATCTTCCCACACGGTGGTGCGTCCGTTCTGCCCCTCTGGAATGACCTCGTAGCCACCCGGCGCGCTTGCTTCCAAGGCGGAGGCGAGGATGCTCGGCCAACGCGCCGCCTTTGGGTACCTCGTGGCGTTCGCGGGATTATAGCCCCAGGTATTCGAATCTCCAAAACAGACGATGGTTTTCATACACGCTCCCGATATGCGCTCGATCCGGATTAGGCGGAAGGGTCTTATTGTAGCTTTCTCAGTCTGATCTGGATACCGGGTTCGCCGGCCAAAAGCTTCGCGAGCGAGCCCGTGTCTGTCGTTCCGAAATGATAGGGGTAGAGGAAATTCGGCTTGATCGTCCGCGCGGCTGTCGCCACCTGGTCGGGGGTCATGGTATAGGGCAGGTTCATCGGCAGGAAGGCGATGTCGACTGGTCCCATCCGCGCCATTTCGGGAGTTGGCTCGGTATCGCCGGCCACATAGACGCGGAGGCTGCCTACCGTGATGACATAGCCATTGTCCCCTCGCTCCTTGGGATGATAGTTCGCGCGTCCGGCCGTCACGTTGTATGCCGGCACCGCTTTCACCGAAACGCCCGCGGCCTCGAGAACCTTCCCGTGTTCGAGAGTCTCGCCCTCGCCCAGCTTCCTGCGCGAGGATTCGTTGAGGACGATGCGCGTGGAGGGCGTCTTGAGCGCGGCTATGGAGCCTGCGTCGAGGTGATCCCCATGCTCGTGGGTCACGAGGATGAGATCGGCCTTGGGAAATCTGGAAAAATCGCCGTACTGCTTCACGGGATCGATATAGATGAGCCTTCCGCCGAACTCGAGGACGAGGCTGGCGTGGCCGAGGAAGGTGATCTTGAGCTCGCCTGAGCCCGTATCGAAGGCATCGGATTCCTTGCCGGCGGCGCCATCGAGCCCGGAAGCGCCGGGGACGACTGCGAGGGCGAATAGGGCCGAAAGGGCGAAAAACGCGTTCGCGGAAGGATTGGTTCGGGCCATGTCGGGCACCTCCATTATAGGAAAAAGTAGATAGAAGCGGAGGGGGAGTCAAGAAAGCGGCGAGGCCCCGCCCCAGTTGTTGAGCACCCGCATTTCTGCTAGGGTTTCTTCATGACAACACAGAAGAGAGTGGCGTTGGGAGCCCAAGCGGCCGCGGCCATTCTCGGCATCGGAAGCGAAACGAAAAACGCGGCTTTGGATCTCATAGCGAAGCGGCTTGAAGAGGCACGCGCGGAAATCGAGAAGGCCAACGGGCGGGACATCGAGGCGGCCGAGAAAGCCGGCCTGCCGAAACCCATCCTCAAGAGGCTCGCCTTCGGCGAAGACAAGTTCGCCGACGCCCTCGCGGGCATCAGCGCGCTGCGACGGCTTCCCGACCCCTGCGGCCGCGTCCTGGAAGCCCGCCTCCTCGACGAGGGACTCACCCTGCGCCGCGTCTCCTGCCCCATCGGGCTCATCGCCATGATTTTCGAGAGCAGGCCGGACGCCCTCGTCCAAATGGCCTGCCTCGCGGCCAAGAGCGGGAACGCCATCGTCCTCAAGGGCGGAAGCGAAGCACGCGAGAGCAACAGGATTCTGGCCGCCGTCATAGCCGCGGCCGGCGAGGAGGCGGGCCTGCCGGAGCGCTGGCTCACCGCGCTCGAAACGCGCGAGCAGACAAGCGATCTTCTCGCCCTCGACCAGTACGTCGATCTCGTGATTCCCAGGGGTTCGAAGGAATTCGTCGCCCATATAAAGGCGACGAGCCGAATCCCCGTCCTAGGCCATTCCGACGGCGTCTGCCACGTCTACATCCACGAGGACGCCGATCCCGACATGGCCGCGGCCATAACCATCGATTCGAAGACGCAGTACCCGGCCGCCTGCAACGCCGCCGAAGTGCTTCTCGTGCACGCGGCCTACGCGGAGCGCGGCCTTGCGCCGCTCCTCTCCGCCCTCGCCCGCTCGGGCGTCGCCCTCGACCTATGCCCGCGCTGCGCGGCCATGGTGACGGCGGCCGATATCGCCTGGAACCTCAAGGCCGACGAGGACTGGTCGGTGGAATACCTCGACATGCGCATGGCCGTCAAGATCGTCGACTCCCTCGACGAGGCGATCGCGCACATCAACCGTTATGGAAGCGGCCACACCGACACGATCGTCAGCGGCGTCGCCGGCCTGGACGGCGACGCGGGCGTCTCAGCGGGAAGGGCATCGGCGGGCGCCGCTAGGCGTTTCATGACGGGCGTGGACTCAGCCTCCGTCTACCATAACGCGAGCACCCGATTCGCCGACGGCTACCGCTACGGCCTTGGCGCCGAGGTAGGCATCTCCACCGGAAAACTCCACGCCCGCGGTCCCATGGGCCTCGAAGGCCTTCTCACCTATAAATGGCTTCTCGAAGGTTCCGGCCAGATCGTCGCCGACTACGCTTCGGGAACCCGCAGCTTTCTGCACAAGGATCTGCCCCTCGACACAGGAAACCAACGATGAAATCGAACAAATCGAAAAACCTGGGCGGGACCGGCGCGGCCGGCGTCGCCCCAAGAGCAAATTCCGTCGACGACGCGGCCAGCGCCGCCAGCTGCGCTAGCGATGCGCGTGCCGCTCTCACCGCGAGGGCGGCGCTCTCGGACGCCAACCGCATCGTCGTCAAAATCGGGACGGCCACCATCGCCAGGCCCAAGGGAAGCCCGAGCCGCGGAGGCGTCGACACCGAGTACATCCATCGCGTCGCCTCGCAGTTCGCCGACCTCGTCCGCGCGGGCAAACAGCTCATCCTCGTCACCTCGGGCGCCATAGGCATGGGCGCGAGGGAACTGGGGCTCGCCAAGCGCGTCACCGAAGTGCGGATGCGCCAGGCATGCGCCGCCATCGGCCAGCCTCTCTTGATGGAAGAATACCGCCGGGCCTTCGACGTTTTCGGACTCACCACAGCCCAGCTCCTCGTCACGCGCGACACCTGGGACGACAGGGCCGCCTACCTCAACCTCCGCGCCACCGTCGAAACCCTCCTTGAGGGCGGCGTCATCCCCGTCTTCAACGAAAACGACTCCGTCTCCACCGCCGAAATCGGAAACGCCTTCGGCGACAACGACAGGCTCTCGGCCTATGTCGCGAGCAAGATAGACGCGGAACTTCTGATAATCCTTTCCGACGTGGATTCGCTCTACGACGCCGATCCACGCGACAACCCCGACGCCAAGCGCATCCCCTACGTGGCGGAACTCACGAGCGAGCACCTGGCGGCGGCGGGCGGCCGGGGTTCGGAATTCTCGACCGGCGGGATGAAGACGAAGCTCGCCGCGGTGGCCGTGGCGCGCGACGCGGGCTGCAGGGTCGTCATCGCGCACGGAAGAGAGCCGCGCGTCATATCGCGCATCGCCGCAGGCGAGGCCCTGGGCACGCTTTTCGACGCGGCGCACGCTTTGAGGAACCGGGTGCGCTGGCTCAAGAATTCGCGGCCGCGCGGCACGATCACCGTGGACTCAGGCGCCCTCGCCGCCATACGCGCGAATAACTCGCTCCTCCCCAGGGGCGTGACGGCCGTGGGCGGCGATTTCGGCCGCGACGCCGTGGTCCTCGTCAACGGCATCGCCAAAATTCTCACCAGCCTGTCGTCGGCCGAAATCGCCGCCGCCATGGGCAAACGCAGCGAGGACATCGAGGCCGTCCTTGGCAAGAGCCTCCCCCACATCATAGCCCGGCCAGAGGACATGGCCTTCCTGGACGAATGATGAACAATACAACAATTTTTCCTGTCTGGACCGACACCAACCTCGTGAGCCGCGACGCGCTCCATAACCTGGACGCAGTCTGCGGTCGCCTCTTTGGCGACGCTGCTCTCATTGTCGTGAGCGACGAACGAATCTGGGCCAGCGAAGGGAAGATTCTCGAGGCCGCGCTGAAGGGCGGGAGAGACTATTCGCTCTTCCTTCTCCCCGGCTCCCCCGCGCCCTACGCCGATAGCGATCTGGTCGCGCGCGTACGCGCCGCCATCGGGGACAGGTCGGCGCTCGCTTTCGGTTCGGGGACCATAAACGACGTGGTCAAGTTGGCCTCCTTTGAATTAAAGCGACCATATATCTGCGTCCCGACGGCGGCCTCGGTGGATGGTTTCGCGGCCTTCGGGGCCGCCATCACGGTGGACGGCTTCAAGATGACGCTGGAATGCCCCGCGCCCAAGGCGATTCTTGCCGACGAGGGCATCCTCGCCCGCGCTCCGAAGGAGCTCACGGCGGCTGGTTTCGGCGATCTCGCGGCCAAGATCACGGCCGGCGTCGATTGGCTCGCCGCGGACGCGGCGAGCGTCGAACCCGTGGCCCCCGAAATCTGGGACATGGTACAGCCTTTCGCGCTTTCCATACTTGGGAAATCCGCCGGCATCAGGCGACGCGAAAGCGCCGCGATCGCCGATCTTTACAGTGGACTCATCGCCACCGGTCTCGCCATGCAGCGCTACCACGACTCACGCCCCGCTTCTGGGGCTGAGCATCTTCTGAGCCACGTGTGGGAGATGGAGCACTTGAGCGTCGACGGCATCCCCGTATCCCACGGCTTCAAGGTCGCCATCGGCACGATCGCCGCGACGATATTCCAGCGCGCCCTCTTTTCGCTTTCCAGAGACGAGATGGCCGCGGCGGCTAGGGCCGCAGCGGCGGCAGAAACCCCGGCCGTTGCCGAAGCCTCGGCCAGAGCCGCTACAAAAGCCGAAGCCGCGGGCGAGGATCTTCTGAGCCGCCGGCTCGCCGTGGCGGAGCGGCTGCTGGCAGGTACGCCGATCTTCCAAAAGGTGAGGGAAGCCATTAGGGACAAGACGTTGCGCGGCGCGGCTTTGGAAGCGCGACGGGCGACGATAATAAAAAACTGGGATTCCTTACGCGCTCGCGCCTCGGCGCGGCTTCCCGAACCAGCCTATCTCATAGCCCGCCTCAAGGAAGCCGGTTGTCCTGTGCGGCTCGTCGACATCGGTCTCGATCGGGAAAGTCTTTATCGGGGATTCTTAATCGCCAGCATCATCAGGAAACGTTATACGACACTCGACCTCGCCGACGAGTTTGGCCTTCTGGAAAAGCTCGCCGAAGCGGCTTCTTCATGGGACGGCGCGACGGCGGTTTCCTTCCTGACGGAATGAGAGACCGGGGAAAATCGTCACTTCCCGTCTTCGAACATATCCTTTACAAATGAAAGCGAAGCCGCCGCGTCATCGTCCAGTTTCTCCGCTCCGGCCCCGTCCGAGAGATCCCGCCACACCCTGATATCCTTGCCAACCTGTCCACCCGTCAGGACGAAGGGTTCCATCACGACCGTGCCTTCATATCCTATTTCCCTCAATGTCTCGCCTATCGAAGCCCAGGGGATTCGGCCGCCCCTGAAAGGAAGCCGGCGGTTGCATTCCCCTATATGGAAGTGCCCGAGGTATTCCCCCGCTGTCCTGATGGCTTCCTCGAAACTGTCTTCCTCGAGGTTCATGTGGTAGGTATCGAGCATCACCTTCACGTTGGGCTTGTCCACGGCCTTCACGAAGGCGACCCCTTCGGCTGCCGTGTTCAGCAGATAACCTTCGTGCCGATTCAGAACTTCCATGCCAAGCGTGATGCCGCAATCATCGGCCAAGGCCGCCAGTTTTTTCACGCCGGCGACGCTTCGTTCCAGGTCCGCAGCCTTGTCGACGGGCCGCGAATAATCGACAGGCCAGCAGGAATACAGCCCCCCGCCTACCTGCTTGATACCCAGCGATCGCAGGACCGGGAATGTCCTGGACCAGAACGCGATGCCGTTTTTCACGATTGCGGGATCGCCGGACGCGATATTTTCGCTGGCCTGGGGGCCGTAGCCCGCGGTCAGGGTGACGCCGGACGCCTCGCTCGCCTTACACAGCTTCTCGATCATGGCGCGCGGCATTTCCGACAGCGAGGCGCATGAGATTTCGAGGATGTCGAAACCCAGGCGCGCGACGCGCGCGACATAGGGCAGGTAATCGGCGCCCCATCGCTTTTCCCAATACGCGTAATACATCCCGTATTTCATCGCCGGCCTCCATTCAGCCCCTTTCCGAAAGCGAATTACATGGCGCCGCCAGGCAGACACTCCACGCCATCGGCCTCGAGGGCGATCGTCTTTCCGCCCGCTTCGAAGCTTATCGCCTGTTTCGTCTTGTTCATGAACACGAGCAGCGTCTCATCCCCGTGGCGGTACTCCGTCATGATCACTGATTCGGGAAGATCATACAAGGTCTCCACCACGAATCGGCCATCGTAGAAGAAACGGCGCCACTTCGCCTTCAGGTCGATCAGCTTGCGGACATGGGCCGCGTAATCGGGTTCGCCCGCTATTCCCACGACGCGGCCGCGATAGATCGACACGTCGAAGCGATAGCCCATGGCGAAGGCGAAATTGAGCTGGAACTTGTAGTCCTCCCGGCAGTCGTGGATAAAGCGGTTGGTCATGATGGCTTCGGGAAAGGTTCGGAGGAAGAGCTGCGGATAGCAGTTTTCGGCGTACCAGTTTCCGAGGTCGCAGCCATGATGGTAATCGAGATAGGGGGCGAAAAGATCGACGGTGTTTTCGCTTCCGAGCGCCTTGTCGCCGCTCATGAGCCCGCGCAGGGCCTTGAAGGCGGCCGCCCTGTACCGGGGCTCCATGTCGCCCCGGTTCCCGTGGGGGTGTTTCGCGTCGAAGCAGAGCCAGCAGTGGTGGCCCCCGATCTGATCGTAGAAGATCGAGTCCGGGTTGAAGGAGAGCTTGACGCGGCCGTTCTCGAGGAGCTTCTCGGACCACTCCGGATTGGACATGCAGGCCTTGGCGAAGGTCTTGTAGCCGAAGGTCCTCAGGACCGTGCCTGAGTCCGCGAAGCGGTAGTGGTCGAGGTAGACGTTGCCGTCTATGTCCTTCGACGCGATCCGCTCGCCCGTCGTCTTGTAGAAATCCGATTTCACGTCCATCAGGATTCCGTTGGTGTAGAGGGCCACGCGGCCCCCCTTGTCCTGGATCTCCTTGATCGCGGCTTTAAGCCCTTCCGCGCCGCCGAGGGCCGGATCGGGCTCGTAGAGCGGGTAGCCGTTGTCGAAGCGCCCCTTCCACCACCCGAAGACCATGAGGCAGTCGAGGCCGTAGCGGGCGCCCTCGTCGTAGAGGCGGGGAAGGTCAGCGTAGGTCCAGAACACCTCGCCGTACTGATGGCGGAGAATGACGCGCTGCCAGCCCGCGAAGCGCTTTACCCATTCGGGTTTCGCGGCCGGTTTGAAGAAAGTCGCGCGAGCCCAGGCGCCGTAGCGGTCCGAGCCTTGGCGCCAGTCGCCTTCCCAGAGGGCGAGGACGCAGCGCGCCGTTTCGATCTTTTCGCCCTTGAGGACGAGGGGATAGTGGCATATCGAAAGGATGAGGCGCGGGTCGGCGTTGCGCGGGTTGATGCCAGCGTTCAGGACGCAGGTGCGCGATTCGGCGTCGTGGCGTCCGAGGTAGAGGAAGCGGCCGGCGCTCTCGAGGCCCTGCCAGGCCATGCTCGACGGCCTCGGATAGACCAGAGGCGACCATATCTCGCGATAGTCGGCCGTCATGTATTCGCTGTGGCTTTTTCCGAGCGCCGCCCAGGGATTCGCGAGGCGTTCGCCCAGGCCGCTGCAGCGGTAGAGCACGTCTTTCGACCGATCGGCGTCGCAGGCCGAACTCAGATCGACGAAGGGCAGCTGGAGCTCGTTCACCCTCGCCGCGCCGCGGTTTTCGATATCGGCCCAGGTCTCCGTCTCGGACTCCGTCTTCGCGACATGGACCACGAGACGGACATCGTAGCGCCGCCCTTTTTCGTCCACGAGGCCGTCGTAAACGAGATCGAGCCCCGCGGAGGTTCGCAGAGCCCTGCCCTTCTGCGACGATGATTTGACGAGGATTTCCCTTTCGTTGTCGTCGTCCATGAAGACGCGCCAGAAGTCGGCCTTTTCCTCGTTCGCGAGCGGGGTTCCGGCGGCCGACCAGACGACGCGGTTCGCGGTCTCGTTCACGGCAAAATCGATACTGCTTTTCTTCATGATTATCTCCCCTCCGGAATTATCGTCTATGTCGCGCGTTTTCAATTTCGCTCAACGTCGCTGATTGTCAATTTCGCTCAACGTCGATCGCAGAACGATCGACGCCCCTGGACGGAGGGCGCGGAAACCGCTCTCCTCGGGAGGAAGGGCCGAATTCGGCGCGTCCACCATCCACGTCTGCGGCTCGGGGCAGATGAAACCTTTGTCTCCGCCCTGATTCCAGACCATCCAGAAAGCGAAGAGCGGATCGGTCTCGTAGGCGATCGAGCGCCCGCTCGGGACATGGGAAAGGACCGCCCTGCCCGGGCGGCCGCGCTCGCCGCGGAAATGGCTGGAAATGGCGCCGCCCTGAGGTCGCGCGCCTTCGCCGCGCAGGGCCGAGACGAGGCGGCTGGCGCGCGCGACCTCGCCTGTGGGGATGAAGGTGGAGCCGTCGAGAAGCAGCTCCTCCGAAACGGAGAGGCGAAGAAGGTATTCGTCGGGGGAAGTGCCCGGGAGGAAGGGGCAGTTGAAGGCCGCGTGGAAACCGAGACCGATGGGCATGTCGGAATCGCCCCGGTTCTCGACTTCCAGCCTCTGGACCAGGCCTCCTCCGCTCAGCGAATAGCCGAGGATGACGCGGAATTCGTGGGAGAAGCTCGAGTACGGAGCCTCGCGCGTCGCTTCGTACGTGAAGGTCGCGCCGCAGGAATCGCGGCCTTCGCGGCCGGCGTCGCCGTAGCCGGCCGCGACAACGCCGCCAGGCGCGGCGCTTCCAGTTTCCGTTCCGAGGAGGGAGAATTCCGCGGAGGACAGGAATCCGTGGATATGATTCCCGCGCCCGATTTCATTGACGGGGAGTCGGTATTCCCTTCCCTGGAAAAGGTATTTCCCGCCTCCGACGCGGTTGGGCGGAAAAAGGAGGGGCAATCCGTAGACGTTGGGATTTTCGCGGAAAACGCCGAGGGAAGGCGGGGTTCGGAGAAACGAGGCGCCGCCGCGTTCGAGCTGAAAGCAGTTCGCGCCCATCGAGGGGCAGATCGAGGCGGCGTATCCGCCAGCCGAAAGGCGGATGGCGGGAATGCCGTTAACGCTGGTCTTTTCTATCGCCGCCGCGCCGCTCATAGGTGGTGGAAGTCGAAATCCATGATGGCGGCGAGATCGGCCAACGTGGCCCTATGGTCGCCCGCGGCTATGGCGTAATGCTGGGTCACGCCGATATCCATGAGCTTCTGGAAGAACAGCCTCGGCTCCATCCGAGGGCGGAAAAGGCCGTGGGAGTAGCCGGCGAGGTGGTGCGGGCAAGGCAGGGCGTCCACGAGGGCGCAGACGAGCTTGAAGCGCCTTCCTCCCTTCGCGTCGGCGCCCTGGGAAATATGGACCATGGTCTTTTCGCCGGGAGAAAGGGTGTGCCAGGCGAAGGGCGCTCCGGCGTGCTTGTAATCGGTGCGCGCGAAACGCTCGTCGCGCGAGATGATGGTCTTCCCCGCGGGATCGGTATAATCGTTGGGGCCGGCGTGGCCCGCGGCGAAGATGCCCTTTTCGTTGTCGATATGGAAGGGTTCGGCGAAGAAGACGCTCTTCTTCGTCATCAGCTTCATGATATAGACGGCCAGGGCTCCGCCGATGTCGCCCTCGGGCACGACCGTCACGTCCTCGGTGCCGGGGCAGGGGGTGAAGCCGGGACGGAGGCCCAGGAGGCGCATGAGGGTGGGCTCGATGTCGTTGAGGACGAGGACGTCGACGCCCGACTTGCGGCTTAAGGTCTCGAGTGCGAGCGACGCCGCGACCGAGGCTTCCATCTTGCCGCGATCGACGCTCGCGTCGGAGGGATAGGCCGCCAGAATCCGCTCGGTCGCGGCGGCTACCGCGGCCGGCGCCAGGGCGGCCAGCTCCTTCTCCAGGGCGGCAGTCGTCAAAAAGCGCGTCTCGGGGCCGACCTTCATGAAGAGGTCGTAGATGTCGATGTAGGTGGACCACATCACTTCGTTCATGGAAGGCAGGAGTCCGAAGCTGCTGTCGCGAAGCTTGCCGCGGATGGCTGCGGCGCAGGCGAAGCTTCCGCACTTCTCCATGACTTCGCTCAGGCTGCCGAAGGCCCGGCTCATCATCGGCCGATCGAAGCGGGAAGCCGAGCCCGAGGCCTCGAGCATGCCCACAAGGGAGCCCGCGGAGAGGAACTCCACGAACCTGTCCTCGTTGAGGGAGTCGTCGAAACCGAGCTTGTCGCGGGTGATGGAGGCGAAAAGCAGGGGCAGGGGTCTCATGTCCCTGAGGAAGCGGATCCAGGCGTAGTCGTCGGACCAGGACAGGAAAGAGGCGAAGACCATGTCCACGGCGGCTTCGTCGAAGGAGCGCATGGAAGAGGCCAGATCTTCCCTGGTGTAGACGACGCCGGGGAAGACGGGATCGGCGAAGGCCGAAACGGCTTCGCGTATGCGGGAGGCCTCGGCTTCCTTGCGCGCCCGAAAAACGCCTCCCTCGGTGCCCGCGCCGAGATCGCGGAAACGCGGCGTCGTTATGAGGAGAAGCCCCACCCGGGGCCTGCGGTCACGATCGATCATGTCGCTGCCTCCCTATTTTCGGGGCCTGGAGCGCTTGCGCTGGCTCGTGAGCCTCGTCTTGTCCAGATAGGGCTTCACGTCGCCGTAAAGCCTGCTGCACACCGCGGTGTAGAGAATGTCCACCATGGTGAGCTGCCCGATGCGCGAACCCATCGCCCCGCTCCGTATCATGGATTCGGCGGAGGAAGTGAAAAGCCTGATGTCGGCCAGCTCGTTGAGCTGGTTTTTGCCGTAGCGGGTGACGGTGATGATGGTCGCGCCCGTAGCCTTGACGATTTCGCAGGTTTCCGTCGTGTCGCGCGTCTCCCCCGAATAGGAGAAGAGCACGGCCACGTCGCCCGGGCGCAGGCTCGTCGCGGAGAGGATCTGCTCGTGGGGATCGGCGTGCGCGACGGTGAACTTGTTTATCCTGATGAATTTGTTGGATGCATCCAGGGCGACGAGCCCCGAGGTCCCGACGCCGTAGAAGTCGATGCGAGGCGCCGCGCAGAGGGCGTCGACGGCCTTGCCCAACTCGGCCATGTCGACGAGGGAGAGGGTCCCTTCGATAGCCTTCATGTCGCTTTTACTCACCGAGCTGACGATCGCCTCCAGGCTGTCGCCCGGATGTATCTCCTCATAGACGATGTTGCCCTGCTGGTTCGCGAGGTCGGAATCCAGGACCCGGCAGAATTCCTTGTAACCCGAGTAGCCCACGCTCTTGCACAGCCGCACGACCGACGCCGTGCTCGTCGAGCAGGAAGCGGCGAGCTCATCGATGGACATGTTGACCACTTCCTCGGGAAAATCGAGGATGAAGCCAGCCACTTTCCGCTCCATGGGCGCCAGGGACTGCATCGCTTCCTTGATTCGCAGGCAACAACCAGTCATGAGAGAGCCTCCTCGCCCAGGAAAAGCTGGGCGGCGCCCAAGAGGGGCGCCTCGTCGATATGGCGCGCTATCGAAACCGGGCAGCGGATCCCGAGGACCTCGAAGCGGCGCCTCGTCGGCTCGGTCAGCAGCGTGCCCGCCTTCGCGATCTGGCCCCCGAGGATCAGGCGGTCGAAACCGCCTTTCAGGATGAAGGGCGCGAGGATTTCCGCCAGATGGATTCCCGTCTCTTCGAAGACCATGGCGCAGAGGGCGTCGCCCTCCTTCGCCCTGTCGGCGATTTCCTTCACGCCGGGTCGGCCGAAACCGCCCAGGCGCTCGTAACAGTCCATGATGCCGCGCTTGGAGACGTAGTCTTCCGCTATACCGCGGCGATATGGGCTCTTGTAGATACTTATGGCCGGCCCGCCCTCGGGGCCGCGCAGAAGCTTGCCCTCCGCGATGGCGGCGAAGCCGAGGCCCGTGCCTATCGTCGCCGCGCAGGGGCTTCGGGAGGGGGCGGCCGCCTCAGCGGCCGCCCCCTCAGGGCAGCCCGCCCCGAAGGCAAGCTCCCCGAGAAGGAAGGCGAAGGCGTCGTGTATAAATCGGACTGGGGCGGGACCGGCCGCCTTCCCAATGAAGGCGCGACTTATAAAGGCGCGTACGCTCATCCCTTTGATCGCCGCGCATTTGTGGCTCATCATGCTGACGCCGTTCGCGTAGTCGAAAGGCCCCGGCGTGCTCACGCCGACCCCCGCGATCTCGAGGCCCCGCCCGGACGCACAGGCCATACCGATGCCGGCGGCCCGCGCGTAGGCAGCCTCTATATCCTCGACGGAACCGTCCGAGGGCATGGATATCTCGTCGAGGTCGAGGATGCCCTCATCGGCCGCGCGCGAGGTCGCGAGACCGAGCTTTATGCCCGTGCCGCCGGCATCCAGGGCCAGCACGCATTCAAGGTTCGATAGTTTCATACCCATCTTTGAGGAGCGTCTTGTGGACAACGACGATTCCCTCGCCCTGATTCAGAAGTTCGTACTTTCCGAAGGATGCCGCCACCACCACCATGTCCATATAGCGCTGGATAAAGTATCGACTGGGATCCTCCAGGGATCGTATCATGACTTTCTCGCCTTCGACGAGGACGAGGACGTGAAAACGATCCCGAGTCTCATCGGTCATCCTGCGGGCGAACCTGAGGTTCCTGAGCGAGAAGTAGAGGAGTTCGTGCTCGCCCACGATGAATTCCTCGCCGCCCTCGTCCTTCCGAAGGCTTCGGGGCTCCTGGATGAGGTTTTTTTTCACCCAGTCGCCTTTGCGCTCCCTGCGCAGCACCGCGTCTCCGTGGATCGTGTGGATGGGCCTCAGGCGTCCGTCCAAATCCTTGCGCAGATAATCGTACATCTTGTAGGTGTAGGAGCCGATGGTGAGGCTGCCGATCTCGAGGATCACCTGGTTGCGGCCCGAGGCGTGGATGGTGCCCGCGGGGATGAGGAACTGCATCCCCGGCTTCGAGGGCTCGGAGCGCACGTACTTGTCGTGGTCCATCGCGCCGCCCGAGCTCTCGGATCGCTTGCACTCGGCGATGAATTCCTCGACGTCGCTGCCTTCCTGGAAACCGCAGTAGGTCTTGGCATCCTGGCCGGCCGTGACGATGTAGTAGCTTTCGTCCTGGCGCCCGAGTTCGTCGTTGTGCTCTCGCACGTAGGCGCTATCGGGGTGGCACTGTATGGACATGTTGCCGCTCGCGTGGAAGGTGTCGTCGTAGTTGAAGCGGATGGGGAAATAGCCGCGGAACTTGCTGACGCAGGTATCGCCCATGATTTTAGAGCCCATGGTCTGCACAAAGCAATAATAGGGCAGCTCGAGCTGGAGGCCGTCCATATCGGCGACGATCGAGACTTCCATAGGGATGAGGTCGAAACACCAGGCGCAGTTGCGCATGGACTCGGGGAGGCGGCGCAGATGCTTGATGTAATAGCCGCCCCATACGCCCTCGATGTACACGGGCCTGCAGCGGAAGGGATAGGAGGCGAGGCTGCCGCAAACGCCGAGGAAGGTCTTGAAGGGCAGAAGCCTCATGTCGTCCGTATCGTCGGCGGCGATGTAGTAGTCGAGGAGCTTTTCACGGATCAGCTCGCCGCGCAGGGCGGCCGCTACCTCGAAATCCACATAGTAGGCGTGGCGGAGGGTGGCGGCGTAGGGTTGCTGGGTCTTGAAGCCCAGGTTGCCAGTCCGGCCGCCCTTTATATTCAGGACGCTGCGTTTCTGGGTGATGTCGACGTAGCAGCGAAGGTCGACGAGGGGACGGAATTCGCTTATGAGGCAGCCGTTCCCCTGCGTGATGAGGACGCCCTCGCCTTCGTTCCTGAATTTGCTTATCTCGTTTCCGAAGGCTTTCATCCGGCTCTCGTCCATGAGGCCTTCGTAACCTTCGCCGTAAAGGCGCCCGTAGAGGAGGGGCGGGTCCTCCGCGCGGTCCTCGGGAAGATAGCGCAGGAGTTTATCCTTCAGAACGCTCTCTTCCTTATAAAGAACTGCCACGTCCACGATCCGGACCGCGGCGCCCTGCTGGGCGATGGATCGGGCGACCTGGCGGGCCAGGACCTCGAAGGGCGCGCTGATATATCCGTCCAGCGCGAGGACGCAGGTTCCCTTATCCTTGAGGGTAGTCAGGGCGGCCTTCGCCAGCGCGGAGGCCGCGGCCGAAAGACCCTTGACGATCGCCGCCCGGTCCGAGGGCGCGACGACGATTCGGTTGATCGCGTTGGGATCATCGTAAGGGAAAGGATTATACATGAAGCTCATCGTGCTCTACCTCGGTTTCTCGGTGTTTGTCTCATACGAGCGGAACTTGTTGACAGTATAGCCCATCGGTCTAAATTGTCAATCAAATATTCAGTTTCAATA
>DATMZF010000037.1:0-26978 GCA_035560555.1 Rectinemataceae bacterium | reverse complement strand
ATATGATTTTGTATGGTTTTTAATAATACGTTCACAACTATGCCCCAGAAGCTTAGGCGGATCTTTTTGGAAACTGGCCATGATATGGGAAAAATCGTTTCAAACGCTTCAAGCGTTCGGGGAAGAAAATACCCGTCGAAGTTCTCATCCAGCCATATCGCCTTCGCAAGAACTCGGCTGTTGCTGTATACTACCGTCATGGAATTCGATCTCGGCCAGTTTTCGGAGCTCAAGGACAAGGATGTTTCGCGGATGGGCCTGATGATCCTAGAAGGACGCATCGTCATCGAAAAGGCGATCGCCGGGGACATCGAGATTCTAGGCCTTATCCGTTCGGAGGGGAGCGACGAGGACTGGCTCGCGACGCGTGAGGTGAAGTTTCCCGTGAAGCGGGTCGATCACGCGGAAATCTGCAGAATCGCTGGCTTCCATTTCCACCATGGCTCGATCGCCATAGCGAAAAGGCCGGAATTGAAGCCCTTCGCGGCGAATGAGGGCGGCCCCAGGCGGCCAGGGGCGCATGAGGATTCCTACCTCTGCCTCTGGAACGTGACCGATCCCTCGAACGTGGGGGCCCTGATCCGCTCGGCCGCGGGACTGGGAGCGGCAGGCGTTCTCCTGGGTCCGGGCTGCGCCGACCCCTATTACCGCAAGGCCCTTCGCGCCTCGATGGGCAACGCCCTTTCCCTCCCGCTCCACGCCAGCGACGCGGCCGCGCTGTCCTCCCTGGCCCGCGACGGCTTCGATCTGGCCGCAGCCACGCTCTCGCCAGCCGCCCTTCCCTTGAGCGAATATGCCCCGAAACGCCCCTTCATCCTCGTCGTCGGCAACGAAGGCTACGGCCTCCCCGCCGATATCGTCGACATCTGCCGCGGCGAGGTCTACATACCCATGACCCCCGGCATCGACTCGCTCAACGTCGTCGTCGCCGGGGGAATCTGCATGTACGAACTGTTCGGGAACAGGGCGAAGGGTTTCAGGCGTCCGTGACGATGACGGCGATCATCCTGAGGGGGACATCGCCTGTGGCCTCGATGCTGTGCGTGGCTCCGCCGCTCGTGATCACGACGTCGCCAGGCTTCACGTTGATCGGCTTGCCGTCGTCGTCCACCAGGGCCCTGCCCTCGAGAATTATGTAGTACTCGGTTTCCGCCACATGGGGATGGGGTCCTATGCTCGCCCCCACCGGAATGACGATTTCCGACAGGACCCTGCAATGTTTCTGGAGCTGGGCTCCGCCCAGCTGGGTTACGGTGCAGGCCCCCTTGCCGTCGCGCATATGTGTTCTCGTCTCTTGTATCATTTCCGAACGTTGGATCAACATTGTCTGACTCCTTGCGCCCATGGTAGCGGGGAATCCGCCCCGCGGCAACCGGGGCTTCCGCGGCCCCGCATATTCAGCGGCAACTGAGCCCGCCTCGGCTCCGCGCTATAGTCCATCGGCCCCTTCCGATGTAAAATGCCTTCCATGCAGCAGAGACGACATGATTCCGGCAAGCCGCGCGGTCCCGGCAGGCAAAGCGAAGCCGGCAGGCCCCGCGGCGCCGAAAAACCGCGCGCTCCTGGCAGATCCGGGCACAGGATCGAGTTCATATTCGAAGACAAGGACATCATCGTCGTCGAAAAACCCGAAGGGCTTTCCGTTATCGCGCCCGAAGGATCGAGGACCAAGACCCTCTACGATATCGTCACCGACCATATCCAGCGCAGGAATCCGCGCGGCAGGGCCGCCGTCGTCCATCGGCTGGACAGGGACACCTCGGGCGTCATGGTGTTCGCGAAGCACGCCATGGCCAAGAAAAAGCTCATGGACAACTGGAACGAACTCGTGAAGGAGCGCGGCTACACCGCCGTCATCGAGGGCAAATTGGAAGGCGAAAGCGGCGTTTTAGATACCTGGCTCGTGGAAAACCGAGCCGGCCAGGTCTACGGGGCGCAGCCCGGCAGCCCGGGCGCCCTGAGATCCATCACCAACTGGAAGCTGCTCGCCGCGGGCCAGCGCTATTCGCTCGTGTCGCTGAGCCTGGAAACGGGCAGGAAGCACCAGATCCGCGCCCAGCTTTCAGAGGCCGGCCATCCCGTCGCCGGCGACCCCAGATACGGCGCCCGGAGCGATCCTCTAGGAAGGCTTTGCCTTCACGCCCACCTTCTCGTTCTGGAACAGCCCTTCACGAGGGAAGTGATCTCGTTCGAAAGCCCGGCCCCCGACGATTTCCTCCGCCTGATCGAAGCGCGCAAAAACCAGTAGGGAGCAAACAGTATGGAACCCACGGAATTGTTCAATATCCGCATCGCCGACTTCTTCGAAGTCGCGAAACGAGGCATTGGCGGCCAAGCGAAGCTTGGCCGCCTCGTCGAGGCGGCTCTTTTCCAGCGCAGGCAGGCCGAGCGCCGAAGGAAGTCGGCGAAGGGCGGCCTTATGGTTCCCCCGATATTGATCGCCAGCCTCACGCGCGAGTGCAATCTCCACTGCGAGGGCTGCTATTCGCAGGCGTTGAGACCCTCATCGCAGGCAAAGGGGGATGCCGGGCGGGAGCTCTCGGACGAACGCTTTTTAGGGATTTTTCGCGAGGCCGTCGACCTCGGCGTAGGCACGATCCTGCTCGCGGGCGGAGAACCTCTTCTTCGACGAAACCTGGTGGAATCGGCCTCGCGATTTCCGGGAATTCTCTTCCCCCTCTTCACGAACGGCACGCTCATCGACGAAGCTTTTATGGAAAGGATGGCAGGAAGCTCGATCGTCCCCATCCTAAGCATCGAAGGAAAGGAAAGGGATACCGACGACAGGAGAGGGCAAGGCATTCACGCCGGCGCTTCGCGGTGGATGGGAGAAATGGGAAAGCGAGGTATCCTGTTCGGGGCTTCGGTCACGCTCACATCGAAAAACGCCGATACCGTCCTAGACCGCGGCTTCCTCGAAGGGCTTGAGTCAACGGGCATCGCTGTGCTCTTCATCATCGAATACGTTCCGGCGGCTTCCGGCACCGACCATCTCGTCCTCTCCGCGGAACAGCGTATGCTCCTCGGCGAGACCGGACATTTCGCCGGACTGCCCTATCCTGTCGTAGCCCTCCCCGGGGACGAGGAAGCATATGGCGGCTGTCTCGCGGCGGGAAGGGGTTTCGTCCATCTCTCTCCCGAAGGCAGAATAGAAGCTTGCCCCTTCGCGCCTTTTTCGGATAGGGATGTGGTGGCCAACCCGCTCGAGCAAGCCCTCAGGTCTCCGATGCTGGCGGCCATCAGGGAACATCACGGGGACCTCACCGAAACAAGGGGCGGCTGCGCGTTGTGGAACCGCGGGGGATGGATCGCTACGCTCGGCGCTTGCGCCAGGGAATGAAATGATGTCGCGCGGGGCGGTCCCGCGCGTCGGTGCCGGCCTTTCTCACTTCACTTTCAGGAGAATGCGACCTCTGGCGTGGCTTATCTGGCACATATCCTGCGCTTCCTTCGCCTTCGCCAGTTCGAAGATGCTCCCCGACTCGGCGCGGATCTTTCCTTTGGCCAGCAGCTCGGCGATCTCTTTCAGATGAGAGGTCGGCCCTCTTCCGGAATTCAGGGCCTTGATACCCAACGCTTTCGCCTTTTCTTCCGAGACCTGACCGGCGACGGTCACGAGCGTTCCGCCCTTTCTCAAAAACCCATAAGCCTTTTCGAGGGCTTTGCCGCCAACCAGATCGATGACCACATCGACGTCATGGATTTCGGCTTCCGCCGCGCCTTCGTCGTAGGCCACGGCCTTCTCCGCCCCGAGGGTCTTCACGAAGGTCAGGTTCTTCTCCGAAGCGATGCCGGTGACCTTCGCGCCCTTCAGCGCGGCGAACTGCGCGGCGAAAAGTCCGACGCCGCCAGCCGCCCCCTGAACCACGACCGACTGACCTTTGGCGATACCTGAGTCGGCCACCGCCTGCCAAGCGGTGAGAGCGCCCAACGGCACGGTGGCAGCCATCTCGAAACTAACGTTGTCCGGCTTCGGAACGATGTCCGCCGCTTTCGCCACGGCGTACTGGGCATAGGTTCCTTTCCCGATGCCGAATACGGCCTGGCCTATCCTTATGTCCTTCACCGCCGAACCGACATCGGCGACGACACCGGAAAAGTCTACGCCCGGAGTGAAAGGAAGCGGCACCGGCATGAATTCCTTCAGGTAGCCGCCGCGAATTTTCCAGTCGATGGGATTGACGCCGGCGAAATAGACTTCGACCAACACCTCGTCCGCCCCGAGCGGCGCCGGCGCTATCGTGTCGAGAACGAGATTTTCCGATCCGCCATATTCATGGAAACGAATCGCTTTAAAGTCCTGCTTCATATCTTCCTCCTCTGGGTCTGGCGGCCGCGGCCACGGCCGTCGCCCGGTCAAGCCATCAAGAAACGACTCACGCTTTTTCCCGTATCACGGTTCGCAGAAGCTCCATATTTGGTTTCCGTTCCCGCAGCGGGCTTTTGTCCCCACGATAGGGGAACAGAAGCTCCTCAAACGGACGACGTTGGTCGCTCTCATATAGAACGCCGAGCGGAAAAGGCGTTTCCTCGAGGGCGCGGGCGAAGGCGCTGGCGCGATCGTCGGCTTTATACTCGGATTCGAGCTTGTAGGTGTTGTCCTTGAACCATTGGAAACCATTCCCCTTGTTGAACGAAACGCAGGGCTGGAAAATGTCCACCAGGGCGAATCCCTTGTGGAGGATGGCTCTTTTCATTATCTCCTTGGTGCCTTCTATATCACCGCTGAAGGTCCTGGCCACGAAACCCACGTTCATGGCGATCGCGAGCGCGACCGGATTGAGCGGTTCGCTTATGACGCCCGATACCTGGACGGGCGTCCGCATGCCCAGACGGCTCGTCGGCGCCGCCTGGCCCTTGGTGAGGCCGTAGACCATGTTTTCGTGGACGAAGAGCGTCAGGTCGGGATTTCGCCTGGCCGCGTGCAGGAAATGGTTGCCGCCCTCCCCGTACATATCCCCGTCGCCGCCTTCGGCTATCACGGTGAGGTTGGGCGCCACGGCCTTGATCGCCGTGGCCACCGGAAGGGCGCGGCCATGGAGTCCGTTGAAAAAGCTGGAATTTATGTATTGGGGCATTTTGGCCGCCTGGCCGATGCCCGATACCATCACGAGATTTTTCCTCTCCAGCCCGAGTTCCTGGAGCGCCGAAAGAAGTGCTTTCCTGATCGCGAAATCCCCGCAGCCGGGGCACCAGGCGATATCGATCTTCCGGTTGAAGTCAAAAACATTTTCGGTCATTCCGATCCTCCGTTCCTACAGCAGCGCGGAGATCTTTTCCGCTAGTTCTTCGACGGTGTATTGGTACCCGTCGCTCTTCAGGATTCTGTGGTCAAAACGCAGGCCCGTCTCGAATTCCACGAGGTCGGCGAACTGTCCCGTGGCGTTGCCTTCCACCGCGACGCGTGTGGAGGCCGCCGCCATATAGCCTGCCGCGCTTTCGGGCAGCGGATACACCCAAGGAAAATGAAGATAGGCGATTCCAGGGCGACCGATCGCGGCCAAGGCCTCTATCACCGGCATTTTAACCGACCCCCAGCCCACGAGAAGCGTGCTGTAGCGGGCATCGCCGTAAAGTATGGGCTGGATGGCGTCCTTCTTCACGGCCTCGATCTTGGCGAGGCGTTTGGCGACCATGGCCGCGCGCGTTTCCCTGTTCTCCGTGATGTAGCCGCCCTCGTCGTGCTCGTCGCTGTCGACGCAGACGATTCCCTCGCCCATGCCGGGAATTCCGCGGGGGGAAACGCCGTCCGGGGAACCGAGCGCGTAGCGCCGATAATCGGCGGCAGTCGCCACCACCTTATTCTCGAGCGGCGCCTCGGGAACCTCGAATGCCCGCGTCGCGTAGTACGAGTCGACGAAATACTGATCGGTCAATATGAAAACGGGCGATTGATAGCGGTCGGCGATATCGAATGCCGCGCGGCTCAGTTCGAATCCTTCCTCGAGATCCCCGGGGGCGAGCAGCACTTTGAGGAAATCCCCGTGCCCCGCGTGGATAGCGAGATTGAGATCGCCCTGTTCGGTGCGGGTGGGGAGTCCCGTCGCGGGTCCCGGTCTCTGTCCGATATGGACGACGAGAGGCGTCTCTATGCCGCCCGACAGGCTAACCGCCTCGCTCATGAGGGCGAAACCGCCGCCCGACGTGGAAACCAGGGCGCGGGCGCCGGCGTACCAGGCCCCCAGAGCCATGTTCGCGACGCCGATCTCGTCCTCGACTTGCTCGACGATGATGTCGAAACGCTTCGAGTATTCGGCCATGGCCGTGAAGACCGTCGTGCCAGGGGACATCGGGTAGGCGCAGACATAATTGCAGCCGCCGGCAATCGCGCCCAGGGCCACGGCATCCGCGCCGGTCAGCATTATCTTTCCGGCCAGGTCTTGGTCGGCGGCTATATCGATGGCGATATCCTGCCGCAGGGAAACGCCGCGCTCGTAGCCGCGGTTGAACGCGTCGACGTTCGCCGTCTGGATATCGCCGCTCTTCCGCGCGAAAAACTCCCTTATGCCCGGCTCGCAGGCCGAGCGGTCTATCTTCAGCAGCGCGCAGAGGGCGCCGACCGCGACGGTATTCGAATAGATCGCGCCGCCCGCTTCCACGGCTATAGCCGAAAAGGGAAGGTCGATCATTCGCTCGTCGCCGATCAGGCTTTTCTCCCCGAGAATGATGGTGGAATCGCCGATCCTATCCTTCAGGTGGGGAATGGCTTCCGGCGTCAGCGGCACGAGGATGTCGATCCGGTCGACGCCCGCCATGACGCTCGTCGGCGATACGCGTATGCTGGTGCTGTTGCACCCTCCCCGCACGCGGGACATGTACTCCTTCGTGGCGAATACATGGAAGAAAGCTTTTTTGGCGAATGTGGTGATCATGGATTCGATGGATTGGATTCCTTGTCCCGCCTCGCCCGAGATCACGATGGAAAGGTCCTTGTGTTTGATCATATGCGTCCTTTTCGGTATGCGCGAACCCAGCCTTCCTCGATGCCGCGGTCCCGCACCCCGATCGTTCCACAGGCCTGCCATGGCCGATATCATAAAATACGATTATTCCGCCCCGAATCAAAGCGATTTCGCCGATGGACATCGTTCGCGCGGCGACTCGAGTCGGGAGGTTTTCAATTGCAAAATGGATAAGAACGCGCAACAATAAGGTGGGAGCGATCATGAAAATCAGCGGAAACCGTTTCGTCGACGATTCGGGACGCGGCCTGATACTGCGCGGCGTCAACCTCGGGGGCAGTAGCAAGCTGCCATTTTCGCCCAACGGGAGAACCCATCGCGCCGAAGGCTTCCACGACGAGGCGGCGGTTTCCTTCGTCGGCAGGCCTTTCCCCGCCGCCGAAAGCGACGAGCACTTCGCCCGCCTCGCCGCCTGGGGACAGCGTTTCGAACGTTTCCTGGTGACCTGGGAGGCGGTGGAGCACGCCGGTCCCGGAATCTACGATACGGCCTATCTCGATTATCTGGAAACGATCGTCGAAAGCGCCGCCAGGCATGATGTCTCCCTCTTCATCGACCCCCACCAGGATGTCTGGAGCAGGTGGTCGGGCGGAGATGGCGCCCCGCGCTGGACGCTCGAGGCCTGCGGCTTCGAGACGCGCAATCTCCAGGCTTCGGGAGCCGCCCTCCTCCACCAGGAAATGGGGAAGGATTACCCTCGCATGCAGTGGTACTCCAATCATCTTCGCCTGGCATGCGCCACGATGTTCACCCTCTTTTTCGGCGGCGACGATTTCGCCCCGGGCATCGAGATCGAAGGAACCCCCGTCCAGCGATTCCTCCAGGAAGGCTATATCGGCGCCATGCGCGAGATCGCGCTCAGGCTCGCGAAATATCCCAATGTGGTCGGCATCGACAGCCTGAACGAACCGGGCGCCGGATTCATCGGCATCGACGACGCTCGCGTCAGGCGACCGGGCTTCATGATGCCCGGCCTTTCCCCGACGCCCTGGGAAACCATGCTCGCGGGCGAAGGACTTCCCGTCGACGTGAACCGAATCGGCGTGCGCGGCCTCGGGCTGAAGGTCATAGGCCGGGAACAGCTGGGCAGTCCGGGCCTTCGCGCCTGGAAGGAAAACGAAATCTGCCTGTGGCGGCGGGCCGGTCTCTGGGACATCGAGAGAGGAACCCCCGTCCTCAAGGATCCCGCGCGCTTCGCGGCGAAAAAAGGAAATTTCAACGAGCGCTACCTCAAGCCCTTCGTGGCCAAATTCGCGGCCGAAATCCGCGGCGCCTCGCGAGCCTCCTCCCGTTTCGCCATCTTCGTCGAGGGAGACGCCCATGATGCCGCGCCCTCCTGGAGCGAAGCCGATCCCAAGGATATCGTCAATTCGACGCATTGGTATGACGCCTTCACCCTGACCTTCAAGCTGTGGACAGGCTTCCTCGCCTTCGATACCGAGCAGGCCAGGGCCGTCATCGGGCCGAGGGCCGTGCGCGATTATTTCAGGCAAGCCCTCGCCAGGATAGCGGCGCATTCCCGCGAGCGGATGGGAGGGGCGCCGAGTCTTGTCGGGGAATTCGGTCTACCCTTCGACATGAACGGGCGGAAGGCTTACCGCAGGGGCGATTTCCGTCTTCAGGAAAAAGCCCTCTCTGCCTATTACGACGCCCTCGACGCCAATCTTCTCGACGCGACGCTCTGGAACTACACGGCCGACAACACGCACGAATGGGGGGACGGCTGGAACGGCGAGGACCTGTCGGTATTCTGCGCCGAGGATTCGGGCGGCAGGGCCCTTCGCGGTTTCGTCAGACCCTACGCCTACGCGACCGCGGGCAGAATCGCGGAAATGTCCTTCGACATGCTCTCCGGAACCTTCCATCTGCGCTTCGAACCGGACCAGGCGATCCTCGCGCCTACCGAGATTTTCGTGCCCGATGTTCAGTATCCCGCGGGTTTTTCCCTTGAATCGTCGGGATGCCTCGTCGCAAGGCGGCTGGCGCAAGACCCGGGCGGTCCTTCCTGGCTGGACGTCAGGCCGGAACCCGGGGCCATGGAATGTGAAATAACGCTGAAAAGGCTATAAGGAGAAAGCGCGATGAGCGGAACAATCGAAAAGCGGAAAACCGCGAACGGGGCGAAATCGGCGTTCTGGATCATGTTCGGATTCATGCTGCTCCACCAGGCCGACAAGCTGCTCATCGGTCCGCTGACGACGCAGATCATGGAAACCTTCCAGATCACCCGCACGCAGATGGGGGCGGTCAGCACCGGGGCACTCATCGTCGGGGCTGTCTGCTACCCGCTCTGGGGCTGGCTCTACGACCGGTTTTCCAGGCCGAAGCTCCTCGCCCTCGCCTCCCTCCTCTGGGGAGCGACCACCTGGCTCAACGCCGTCGTGCCCACCTATCCCCTCTTTCTCATAACGAGGGCGGGCACGGGCATCGACGACTCCAGCTATCCCGGTCTCTACAGCCTCATTTCCGACTATTACCCGCCCAAGAAGCGCGGCAGGATCTACGGTTTTCTCCAGGTGGCCCAGCCCCTGGGCTACCTGCTCGGGATGATCCTCGCCCTCGCCTTCGGCGCCGCCTTCGGCTGGAGGAACGTGTTCTTCCTCACCGGCGGCCTCGGCATCATCCTTTCCGTCATAATCTTCCTCTTCGTCAAGGACAGACCTCGCGGCGCCGCCGAGCCCGAACTCGCCGGGGCCGAACACCTCGAGCGCTTCAAGTTTAGCTGGAAGACGGTGGGAGGTCTCTTCAAGAAGAAAAGCCTCGTCATCCTCTTCCTCCAGGGTTTCATCGGCGTTTTCCCCTGGAACGTCATCACCTACTGGATATTCGATTATCTGGGCGCCGAACGCGGCTACGACGAGACCCAGACCCTCCTCACCATGGTGCCCGCCGTCCTCATCATGGCCGCGGGTTATCCTATCGGGGGAATGCTGGGCGACCGGCTCTTCAAGAAGACGCTGAAAGGCCGCGTCATCGTGGGCGCCGCGGGCGTGGCCGTCGGCTGCGTTCTCCTGTGGCTGGCGATGAAGACGCCCGTGGCCGACAAAATGGCTTTCGGCATCCTTCTCGCCGCCACCGCCTTCTTCATGCCATGGGCATCGCCCAATGTTCTTTCCTCCTTCTACGATGTCACGGAGCCGGAGATCAGGGCGACGACCAACGCGGCGCAGAATTTCGTGGAGTTCGGAGGTTCGGCCATGGCTCCCCTCATGGCGGGCATCATCGCGGACAAGAGCAGTCTCGGCAACGCCATACTCCTTATCTGCACGGTGTCATGGGTGATATGCTTCGCCTTCTTCATATTCGCCGGGCGTTTCATACCCAAGGATATCGAGGATCTCAGGGAGAAGCTCGCGACGCGAGCCATGGAGTAACAAGGATTGCCAGTTTCCGCGAACGTTGATAAGACCGAGATTTTACGGACGCTCAAAAAATATTGGGGCTATACGGAGTTCAGGCCGTATCAGGAAGAGAATATTCTCTCGATACTGGAAGGAGCCGACACGCTCACCATCCTGCCCACGGGAGGAGGCAAGTCGCTCTGTTTCCAGCTTCCCGCCCTCCTCTCCGACGGGCTCGCCATCGTGATTTCGCCCCTCATTTCGCTCATGAAGGACCAGGTGGACGATCTCAAGGACCTTGGGATAGCGGCCGAATGTCTCAATTCAAGCCTCGCGCCACGGGAGCAGCGGTCGATCATGGATCGCGTCGCCGGCGGCGCCCTCAAGCTTCTCTACCTTTCGCCGGAACGTCTGCTGATGGAGCATATGCTTTCCGCGCTCAAATCCGCCAGGATCGCCTATTTCGTGGTGGACGAGGCGCACTGCATCAGCCACTGGGGCCACGACTTCAGGCAGGAATACAGGCAGCTCGGCCTTCTCAAAAGGGAATTCGAAAACATTCCCATACACGCCTTCACGGCCACGGCCACCGAAACCGTGCGGGACGATATAGCGCGGGAGCTCGGCCTTCGCGCGCCGCGCGTCGTCGTCGGCGATATCGATAGGCCCAATCTCACCTACAGGGTGATCCAGAGGCAGAGCGGTCTCATCAAGCAGATAGGCGAGGTCATCGAAAAGCACAGTGGCCAGCCGGGCATCATCTACTGCCTCAAAAGAAAGGACGTGGACGAGATTTCAAAATCGCTCAACGCTCTAGGCTACAAAAACCTGCCCTACCACGCCGGCCTGGACGACGCGACGCGGAAAAAGAACCAGGAGGAATTTCTCCGCGAGGAGATCGATATCATCGTGGCGACGATAGCCTTCGGCATGGGCGTCGACCGCTCCAACATACGTTATGTGATCCACTGCGCCATGCCCAAATCCATCGAGCATTTCCAGCAGGAAACCGGCCGCGCCGGCAGGGACGGGCTTCCTTCGGACTGCTATTTCTTCTACTCGGGCGCCGACTATGGAGTCTGGAAGAGCCTTCTCGCGGATTCTTCCGAGAGCGAGGTCATGCTGAGGAAGTTGGGCGAACTCTACGATTTCTGCACGAGGCCGCAATGCCGGCACAGATCCCTCGCCCAGTACTTCGGCCAGATATACGTTCCCGAAAACTGCGGCGCCTGCGATTTCTGCCTCGGCGAAGTGGATATGGCGGAAGAACCCCTGCTCATCGGCCAGAAAGTGCTTTCCTGCGTGGCGAGGGTGCGGCAGGGCTTCGGCGCCGACCATGTCGCCGACATTCTCAAGGGCAACGCGACGGAAGCGGTGCTGAAGTGGCGGCACGAAAAGCTCTCCACCTTCGGCCTGATGGAAGCCGAGACGAAGGTTTTCATACGTTTCATGATCGAACAGCTCGTGGGCCAGGGCTTTCTGAGAAGAGAGGGCGACTACGGCACCCTCGCGATCACAAGGGAAGGAATGTCGCTTCTCAAGGGGCTGGTTACGCCCCGCCTGGCGAAACCGGTCACGAGGGAAAAGAAAAAAGAGATAGAGAAGAAACGGCGTTCCCGGAGGGCGGAAGACTGGGAAAATGTCGACGAGGGGCTTTTCGACGCGCTGCGGCTGCTCCGCGCGAAAATCGCCCGGGACAAATCGGTGCCCGCCTACCTGGTTTTCAGCGACAAGGCGCTCAAGGACATGGCGTCCAAAAAACCCCGGGACAGGGAAGCCTTCGCCGGCATCTACGGCGTCGGCGAGGCCAAGCTCAAGGAATACGCCGACGCCTTCATCGAGGCGATCGGGGACTATCGAATTTCGCCGCGCGAATCGAATTGAGGGTGGCCAGAAGGGCCACGCCGACATCGGCGATCACCGCTTCCCACATATTCGCCTCTCCCGCAGCGCCGAGGAGGAGAAAGAGCGCCTTCACGCCGAGGGAGAAAACCACGTTCTGCACGACGATGCGCCGCGTGAAGGCGGCGATCCTCATGGCGAGGGGAATCCGGCCGATCTCGTCGTCCATGATCACGATATCGGAAGCCTCGATGGCCGCGTCCGAACCGAGGCCGCCCATCGCTATCCCAAGGTCGGCTCTCATGAGGACGGGAGCGTCGTTCATCCCATCCCCTACGAAGACGACTTTTTCCCCGGCGGGGGCCGAGGCTTTCAGGGCCTCCAGCCTCGCGACCTTGTCTTCGGGCAAGAGTCCGGCGAAATATTCGTCGAGGCCAACCGCCGCCGCGATCTCCGCCGCCGCCGACTCCCTGTCTCCGGTGAGCATGACGACGCGGCGGACCCCGAGAGACTTGAGTTGGCCCGCGATGGTGGCCGCTTCATCCTTGAGCAGGTCGGCGACGAGGATCTGGCCGGCGTAGGTTCCGTCGACGGCCACATGAACCAGGGTTCCCGCCCTCGCCATTCCGCCTTCGATCGCCACGCCTTCGCTTTTCAGGAAGCTTTCATTGCCCGCGAGCACGTTCCTGCTGGCGACGATGGCCGACACGCCGCGCCCCTTCACTTCTCTCACCTCGCCGACTTCATCGGTTTCGCAGTCCAGACTCGCCTTCCGGATCGCCCTGGCTATGGGGTGCGGCGAATAACGCTCGGCCGCCGCCGCGTAGCGCAGAACCTGCTCGGCGCTGAATTCATGGGCCGCGTCCACCTTCACCACCTCGAAGACGCCCTTCGTGAGCGTGCCCGTCTTGTCGAAGACCACGGTGTCCACCTTGAGGAGGGCGTCGAGGCTGTTCGCGCCCTTGACGAGGATCTTGTGGCGGGAGGCGCTGCCCACGCCGCCGAAATAGCCTAAGGGAATGGATATGACGAGGGCGCAAGGGCAAGAAATGACGAGGAGGACGAGGGCGCGATAGAGCCAGTCGGAGAGCGTCGCGCCAGGGATGAGGAGCGGGGGAACGAAGGCGATGATGGCGGCCGAAATGACGACGAAGGGCGTATAGTAGGCCGCTACCTTCGTTATGAACTTTTCGGTCGGCGCCTTGTGCGTCGCGGCGTTTTCCACGAGATCGAGTATGCGCGCCGCGGAGGATTGGCCGAAGGGAGCGCTCGCTTCCACGAGAATCCGCCCTGTATCGTTGACATAGCCCGCCTTGACCGCTTCCCCGATGCCCACGGACCGGGGCACGGCTTCGCCGGTGAGCGACGAGGTGTCCACGAAGGAATCGCCCTCGACGATGGTTCCGTCCAGCGGAATCCTCTCGCCGGGCCTCACCTCGACGACATCGCCCACGATCACCTGTTCGGGATCGACTATCCTTCCCTGTCCGGCGGTGACGATGCGGGCGAACTCGGGGCGGAGATTCATGAGGCGTGAAATGGAGCTTCGCGATCTCGCCACGGCCCTTTCCTGCAGGTATTCGCCCACCGAATAAAATAGCATGACCCCAACCGCTTCCGGCAGCTGTCCGATGGCGAAGGCTCCCACGGTGGCTATGGCCATGAGAAACATTTCGTTGAAAATCCTGCCGCGCAGCAGGTCCATCCAGGCGTTTTTAAGCACCGGATAGCCCACGAGGAGATATGCCGGAACGAGAACGACATATTCGGCGAAATCGCCAGCCGTCGCGCGCAGCTGCCTTCCGAAGAGAATACCTACCAGCAAAAGGACGGCCGACGCGATGATCCGCACGATGGACCAGGTTCCGAGGGCTTCCTCCTCCTTCGGGGCGCCCGAATCGGCGCGCACGAGTTCGACGGACGGCTCGATGTTCCCGATGATGCTCTTGGCCAGCTCCTCCGAATCGGCGTCGAGGGCCAAGGTCTTGGTGGCGAAATTGACGGTGGCGAATTCGAAACCCTTGTTCTTCCTCAGCTCATTCTCGATCTTATTCGCGCAGTTGGCGCAGTCGAGACCTTTCATGTAGTACTTCGTCATTTTCCGCCTCGCTAAAGCTTCTCGATGTAGTGGTTTCTGGCGATCCGCAGCAGTTCCAGCACATGGCTGTCGGAGAGGGTGTAGAATACCTGCTTACCGTCCCGGCGCGAACGCACGAGGTTGAGGCTTCTCAGGAACCTCAGATGATGGGAAATGGCCGGCAGATTGGTCTCCAGAAGAAAGGCTAGATCGCAGACGCAGAGTTCCTGCTGCGAGAGCAGGTAGAGGATCTTTATCCGCGACTCGTCGGCCATGGCCTTGAAAAGCTCGGAAAGCCCCGCCACATCGAGGAGGGAATCCCTCAGCCCAGGCGCCTTGTCCTGGCAGGAAATGCCGAACTGGCTGCAAATATCTTCGTTCATATCGGCTCCATTGATGTAATCATATAAACGATTGCTCAATTAAGCAATCGTTTAATCGTAAGATATCACCAGGTCCCATTCCTGTCAATATGAATTCCGCCGTCCCGGATTCTTGACAGGACATGAAGTGAGGCGACACAATGCCCTATCGATAAAAAAATGATCGAAAGCCCTATCCCGCGGCCTCACCCGCGGCTCGAAGGGTTCCGCTCAACCACACAAGGAGGTTCTTCGTGCGAAAGATGACATTCACGCTTATGGCTTTTGCCATGGTCTTCGCGATGGTCTTCGCCGCCGGCGCCCAAACCGCCAAGCTTCCCGACCTCAAGGGAAGAAAAATAGTCGCCGTGACCGAAAACGCCTATCTCCCCCTCAATTTCGTCGACGCAAAAACCGGCAAGGCCATGGGATGGGAATACGACGCGGTGAACGAGATCGGCAAGCGGCTCAACGCCAAGATCGAATGGAAGATCACCTCCTGGGATACCATGATCCAGGCAGTGCGCGACGGACAGTTCGACGTGGGCATGGACGGCATCACCATAACGGACGAAAGGAAAGGCCAGGTCGACTTCTCCAGTCCCTACATGGTCAGCCAGCAGTTCATGCTCGTGCGCGCAAGCGAAAACCGCTTCCAGGATGAGAAAGCCTTCTCGGCCAATCCCAAACTCCTCATCGGGGCCCAGGCGGGCACCACGAACTTCTATGTGGCCGTCTATAACGTCCTCGACGGCGACGAAGCCAATCCCCGCATCAAGCTTTTCGAGACCTTCGGCGCCACCGTCCAGGCCCTGATCGCCGGAGACATCGACATGGTGCTCATGGACGCCGCCTCCAGCAAAGGCTACATCGGAGCCTATCCCAACAAGCTGAAATCGGTCGGCGGCGCCCTCGGCACCGAAGAGTTCGGCTTCATCTTCAGGAAAGGTTCCGACCTCGTCGGCCCCTTCAACGCCGCCATCGCCGCCCTCAAGGCCGAGGGATTCCTCGACAGGCTGAATACGAAGTGGTTCTTCGAGTACAAGCCTTAAGACAGCGACAATCCGCTCCATGGAAAGGCCCCAAACGCGGCTTTCCAAGAATCCTGTCTGTGCCAGTAATGGCACAGACAGAGCATTTTTTTGTGCTAAATAATGAACAAAGAATATAAAAACAAGCGAAACATCCAGCGCATAGGCTTTTTGATGCAGGACGCCGCATCGACAATTTATTTCATGGAATGAAAATAGCACATTGCAAAATTTATCGTTCAAGTCGGTCTCTTGGCATAGGATTTGCTATTACCACCTTGAGTTTCCAGATTATCCTAAGGAGGTTTCTACATGAAACGAATCGTTGGCGTTCTTCTGTGCGCGTTGGTGCTTATAACCGGCCTTTCCGCCCAAGCCAAGAAGAAGCAGGTCGCCGTCTGTCTTCCGGGATCCGTCGAGTTCTTCGCCGTGGAGCGCAAGGGCATGGACAAGGCGGCCGCCGAGTTCAATCTTCAGCTCACCTATTCCGACGCCGAATGGGACGCGGGAAAACAGCTGAACCAGGTGGAGAACTTCGTGGCCAAGGGCGTGGACGCCATAATGCTCTGCTCCCGCGATCCTCTCGCCCTGCTTCCAGCGGTAAAAATGTGCAACGAAGCCAAGATCCCCCTCATCACTTTCACCAACACGCTCGGCCCCGACAAGAACGGGCAGTATCCAGGCGTCGTCACCTTCATCGGCATCAACGACCTCTCCTATGGCACCATGATGGGCAAGATGGCCAAACAGCTCCTGGGAGACAGAGCCGCGAACATCGTCCTCATCGAAGGCGAGCCGGGAACCAGCGCCCAGCGCATGAGAAACGACGGTTTCAGGGCTGAGCTCGCGAACAGCAAGTACAAGATCATCTACAGCCAGGCGATTCCCGGCTGGACCAAGGAAGGATCGCTCGCCGCCATGGAAGCCTTCCTCCAGAAGGGACAGGATTTCGACCTCGTCTCCGCCGAATGGACGGACGGAGCGGTCGCCGCGGCCAAAGCCATCAGGGAAGCCGGACTCAAGGGTAAATACATCACCGCCCTCGAGTATTCCAAGGCGCTCCAGGCCGAGATCAAAGCCGGAAGCGTCAATATGACGGCCTATGCGTCCATCATAGACATGGGCTACCTGGCCGTCCAGAAAACCGCCGAATACCTCTCCGGAAAGAAGATCGATTCCTACATCGAAGTCATTCCCGTCATCGTCGACAAGAATAATGTGAGCAAACACGTTCCCGAGATGTGATCCCATCCTCCAATAGTCGGCGGGGAGTCTTCTTCGGTGGATTCCCCGCCGCTCAAGAGAAAACAATGGAACCTAAACTGAAAAGCAATGGCGGCAAAATCGCCGCGCAGCTGATGGTCGGCCCCGAACAGCTGGCTCATTTCGGCGAAACCGGAATACTGGCATGTCTGGATTATGTGCTCGATGCCCTCGCTCCCCTGGAACTGATTCTTTCCATAACCGATTCATCGAGCGATCTGGCTCGAAAGATCACGGAGCGCTGCGACAGGGCGGGTACAAGGGTTTCTCTGTGGGTGATGGTTTTCGCCGACCGCCCCGCGGCCCTGACTTTTTTTCCCAATGTCCAGGACGCCGAAGGCAGGATGGGATACGGCTCCACCGGCGCCTGGGAAAACATCGGGAAAGGCGACGAAAAGTTCCTCTTTCACTGTCCCAGCGCCATGGGAAAGGACGAGAAAGGCATAGAATCCGCGCTTTGGGCGGCGAAATCCATAGGCGCGCGGGGCATCTTCCTCGACCGGATACGGTACCCCTCCCCCGCCAACGGCCTCGAGTTCATGAGCGCCTGTTCCTGCCCCCTATGCAAGGAAGCCTATCGCGAGTGGAGCGGCGAGGAATGGCCGGATCTGGCTTCGCTCTTCGTCCGGCACGCCGCTCATGGCATCGGCAGTCCCCAAGCTTTTCTGGAGAGTGCGGAGAAAGCATTTCAATTCCGCTCGCGGATGGTCAATAACGCGGTGGCTCGTTACGCCGATGCCGCTCACGCGGAAGGCCTCAGCGTCGGCCTGGATCTCTTCGCGCCCTCGCTGGCCGGTTTCGTCGGCCAAGATTACCGCTCGCTGTCGCGCCACGCTGATTTCATGAAACCGATGCTCTACTGCAAAGCCTGGGCTCCGGCAGGGATGCCCCTGGAATTTTTCCTCATGATGAAGGGACTTGAAGAATCGGGCGTCGACGCGTCGAAGGCCGTGAACTTCGTCTCCGAGCTGTCCGGAATAGACCGTGAAAACCTGGGTGCCGTTCGCCGGAAAGGAAATTTCCCGGCTTCGCTCGCCGCGTCGGAACTGCTCCGCTGTCAGCGGAAAATCGATCCCGCCGCGGCTCCCAAACCTGAAATCTACGCGGGCATCGAGCTGGTCCAGCACGAAGCCTACAATACTCAGATCGACGACGGCGTGCGCGACTCGTACCTGGAAAGTCTCGAAGGCCAGAACATCGCCGTCTGCTGGAATATACTGTACGTGCCCAAGCGTCATATCGACGCGATAGCGTCGATGGATGCGATAGCGTCGATAGACGCGATGTCACCGCATCACGAGGACTCCAAATGAACATTCAAGATAATCCGCGAACGTCGGAGAGCGGAAATGCGGCCGCCCCTCCCATCATCCTCGCCATGAAGAACATTTCAAAAAGCTTCCTGGGCGTCCGGGTTCTGGACAACGTCGATTTCTATCTCCGAAAAGGCGAAGTCGTCGCTTTTCTCGGCGCCAACGGGGCGGGAAAATCGACGCTCATGAAGATTCTCTCCGGCGTCTATTGCGCGGACAGTGGACAGATCTTCCTTCACGACAAACCGGTCCAATTCAGCAAACCCATCCATGCCTACAGGGCGGGAATCAGCGTCGTGCACCAGGAATCGAGCCTCATTCCCACCCTGACCATCATCGAAAATCTATTTCTAGGCCGCGAATCCATAAAGGGTTCGGGGATACTGAACGACAAGCTCATGCAGGCGGAGTACGAAAAACTCCGCGAGCGCTTCGATCTGGCTATTCCATCCGCGACGAAGGTCCGCGATCTCAGCCCCGCGCAGAAAAAGATGGCCGAGATAATGAAGGCGGTGTCGCGCGACAGCAGCATCATCATAATGGATGAGCCCACCGACGCCCTCAGCTCTCGGGAAACCGCGCTCCTGTTCAAGACCGTCGGCGACCTGAGGCGGCAAGGGATGAGCGTCGTCTTCATCACGCATTTCCTGGACGAAGTGAAAAGCATCGCCGACAGCGCGACAGTGATCCGCGACGGGAAAATCGTCGCCGAACGCGTCTCGCCCCTTTTGCCGATCAAGGAAATTGTCACCCTGATGCTCGGCAAGGAAGTGGCGGAACGTAAGCCCTTTGTAAGGGCTCACGCCGAAAAAGAAGAACTGGTGGTAAAGAACCTCGGTCGCCGCGCCGAATTTTCGGGTATTTCATTCGAACTCCGCGCGGGCGAAGTGCTCGGAATCGCCGGTGTCGTGGGATCGGGCAAGACGGAACTGGCGCGTACGCTCTCCGGCGCGTCGGTCAGCCACAGCGGTTCTATAACCTTGGAGGGCAGGCCGATACAGCTCCGTTCCCCTTACGATGGGGTCAACCACGGGATCGGCATGGCACCGGAAGACCGCAAAACGCAGGGGCTGATTCTCGATCAGGACATCCAGAGCAATATTTCCCTTTCATCCCTGCCCAGCATCGTCAAATTCGGATGCATCGACGCGAAAAAGGAAAAAAACCGCGCGACGGCGGTGGCCGTCCAGCTTTCAATCAAGTTCGCCAGCCTGGATCAGCGGGTAAAATTCCTGAGCGGCGGGAACCAGCAAAAATGCGTCCTGGCTCGATGGCTCCTCGCCTCCCCGAAAGTTCTTATTCTGGATGAGCCTACGCGCGGCATCGATGTCGCCACGAAGGAACAGATCTACGCGATGGTGCGCGATCTCGCGTCGAAAGGGAAATCCATCATTTATCTTTCCGGGGATCCCGCCGAACTCCTCGTGGTCTCCGACAGGGTACTGGTGATGCAGAAAGGGAAGATAAAACGTTCCTACGCGATTCCGCCGTCGGAAGATATACTACTAAAAGAGATGATCGAGGTGAACAATGAGCGGTGACACAAACAAAGCAAAAGCGACGAGCGACGATCCGGCGAAAGGAGATATGGCTGTCTCAAAAAGCAGGGCGCAGTACTACAAGGAAATCTTCAAGCGATACGGCCTTCTCATCAGTTTCTTCGTGCTATCGCTGGGGATTTCCCTTTTGACACCCAACTTCCTATCTTCCAGGAACCTGCTCAACATCCTCAGACAGAGCACGATCGTCGGTATCATGGCCATAGGCACTACCTTCGTCATCATCGGCGGCGGCTTCGACATCTCGGTCGGATCGGTGCTTGCCCTGTCGGCGGCGCTGGCGCTCGGACTGCAAGGATCGATGCACTGGGCATTGGCGGCCGCGATCGCCATCCTCGCCGGCACCTTGATCGGCCTCCTCAATGGCATACTCGCCGCGAAAATACATATCGTACCCATGATAGCGACGCTAGGCACCTCCACCATAGTGCGCGGCCTCGTCTATCTCTACACCGGCGGCTACCCTATCAACGGCCAACAGCCCGCCTTCGAGGTAATCGGCTCCGGCTATTTGTGGGGCATCCCCGTTCCAGTCATCATAATGATCGCGCTCGTCGTCATTTTTCAGTTCATTCTCTCCAAGACACAGCTCGGCCGCTACTGCTGCGCCGTCGGCGGCAACAAGGAAGCGACGAGGCTCGCCGGCGTCTCCGTGGACTTCTACCACATCATGACCTTTGTCGTCGGCGGCCTCATGGCGGGCATCTCGGGCGTCGTCTACGCGTCGCGTCTCTCGTCGGCCACGCCTCTCGCGGGACAGAATTACGACATGGACGCCATCGCGGCGGTGGTCATAGGCGGCACCTCGGTTTCCGGCGGCGAGGGCACGGTCCTCGGCGCCATGATAGGCGTCCTCCTTCTCACCGTCGTCACCAACGCCTTCAATCTCCTCGGCGTGCCGGTCTTTATCCAGTACGTCATAAAAGGCTTGATCATCCTGGTCGTCGTGGGCTTCGATTCCTACTCCAAGAAGAGGCCCCGCTGAGCGGTTCGCCTTTGTCCTTTCGAGCCAAATGGTATACACTGGCGGCACGGTATGAAAACGAAGGTACTTATCGTCGACGACGAGCGGCCCATGAGGGCATCGCTTGGCGAACTCCTGCAAAGCGAGGGCTACCAGACGATGTTGGCGGACGGCGCCGTCTCCGCGCTCGAACAGACCAAGAGCGGCCATCCCGACATAGCCATCGTGGACGTGCGCATGCCAGGCCGCGGCGGCCTTGACCTCATCCAGGAGCTCCGCGATATATCGCCCAACCTCAGGATTTTCATGATGACAGGCTACCCGTCGGTGGAAACCGCCGTACTGGCCATGAAATACGGCGCCATGGACTTTTTCACCAAGCCGCTGGATTTCAGGAAGCTGCGTGACCAGCTGAACCAGTGCAAGCTGGCCATCGCAAGCCAGTTGCGGGAAACGCCAAGCCATCCCGTCGGCACCCTCTATGGAGAGAGCGCGGTCATTCGCGAACTGAGGGATTCGGTCGAGCGCGTCGCTCCCACGGAAGCTTCCGTCATCATCACGGGCGAAAGCGGCACGGGAAAGGAACTGGTGGCCGAAGCCATACACGGCCAATCCCCGCGCTCCACCCATCCTTTCATGAAGATCAACTGCGCGGCGATACCCGACGCGCTTCTCGAGAGCGAGCTGTTCGGCTACGAAAAGGGTGCCTTCACGGGCGCCCTGTCGCGAAAAGCGGGACTTTTCGAAAGCGCCAACCAGGGCAGCGTCTTCCTCGACGAAATTGGGGATATGGACATCCGTCTCCAGTCGAAACTTCTTCATATCCTTCAGGGAGGGGAATTCCGCAGGTTGGGCGGCACCAAGGACCTGAACGCCGATACTCGCATCATATCGGCGACCAACCAAAACCTGCGCGCGCTCATCGAAAAAGGCATGTTCAGGGAAGATCTCTACTACCGGCTCTCGGTGATCTGCATCCAGACTCCCCCGCTTCGCGAGCATATCGAAGACATTCCCGTCCTCGCGAAACGCTTCATCGCCGATTTCTCCCGCTCCTACGGCAAGGAAGAACCCCTCATCGACGACGAGTTCATGGCTATCCTCGAGGCGCAGCCCTGGCCCGGGAATGTCCGCGAGCTGAAAAACTGCATCGAGCGCGCCATCATCTTTTGCGACGGACGCCATCTTGGCCCCCAGCATCTTCCACAGCAGTACAAGATGGGAATAGACAGAAACGATGTAGCCTCTTGCCCTGAGGGAACGGAAGACATCGACACAGCCCGAAATTCGATGAGCGAGGCGCGACAGGATCTTGAGCGCGGCATGATCCTCGAGGCGCTCGACAAGGCGAAGGGAAACAGGACCGAGGCCGCCCGGCTGCTGGGAATACCGCGGCGGACCCTCTACAACAAGCTCGAAAAGCTTGATATGAGCGACGATGCGAGGACTTGAGCTTCGCGGCGTCACGGCTTCCTACAGGGAGACGACGGCGCTCGACGAGTTCAACTTGGTTGTGGCGAGCGGGGAAGTGCACGCCATTATCGGGGAACGCAGGGCGGGAAAATCATGCGTCGTGTCCCTCCTCGAAGGGAAAATGACGCTCGTCAAAGGCGCCATTCTCATCGATGAAGCTCCGCTGACGAAGCGCAACCCGAAGACGATGGCCCTGGCCCGCATAGGCGTCTTTCATCAGACGCAGAACATCATCCCGACTCTTTTGCCTTGGGAAAACATCATGGCCGGGAGAATGCCCATCGGTTTTTCATCGCGCCACATGCGCGATGAAATCGAGGCTTTCATACTCTCGCTCTGTCAAAAGTGGGGGCTCCATCCGGATCTCCGCCTGCCCACGCACCGGCTCACGAGAATTGAATCCACCGTCATCGAGCTTGGCAGGGCTTTGGCGTTCAACCCCAAGATCCTCATTCTGGACGAGCCATCGGGACGCTTCACCGCCGATGAGATGCAGGTGCTCTATTCAGTGCTCGCGGAAAGGCGGAGCGGCGAGGAAGCGATCCTCTACGCGGCATCCAATGTCGACGAAGTGCTGAGGATCGCCGATGTCATCTCGATCATCAAGGCGGGCAAAATCGTCGAAACCCAGCCCGCAAGAAGCCTGGACAGGGAGGATATCGTCGATCTCGCCTATTCCTTCAACGAGTCGAGGGAAGAGCTGTTCAGCAAGAATATACGCCTGCTGAAGTACAAGAAGTATAATGAGGAAATTGTCTCCAATCTCCCCTTGGGCACGGTCTTTTTCGATGGGGAAGGAGAAATATATCTTTCCAACCAGTCGGCCTGCGACATCATGTGCACGGACCAAAAAACGATGATTCCCGCGTCCCAGGCGGGAGAACCGATGACCGCGATGCCCCTGACCACCATGGCGCTGCGGAATGGCTTCGACGAAAAAAGGCTGGGGCTGATCATGGATTCCATCAGATCCGGAATGCCGGCAAAATGGAAACAGTGGCCGACGGCGAAAGGCAGATTCGTCAATGTGATGACCTACCCTTTCCACGACAGCCTGAAACAGCTGTTCGGAACGATCCTCGTGCTGCAGGACGTAACGGAAGAGCGGGCGACGAGGGATTATCTGGCCCGTGTCGACCGCGCTTCATCCATCGCGCAGCTCGCGACGGGCATCGTTCACGAAGTGAACAATCCGCTCGGCATCATATCGAATTACGTTGAACTCCTGCTCATGAAGACGAAGGACGAGTACGCGCGCGAAAGACTGGAGATAATACGCAATGAGATACAGAGAATCCACGGCAGCATGCTCAATCTCCTGTCCTTCTCGAGCGTCGACTCATCGGCGTTGAGCCCGCACGACATCAGCGCGGTCATAAAGGATTCGCTGGCTTTGCTCGAGTATGAGGCGGAACGCCTCGGCATCAACCTAGAGGCCGATCTTCCCGACGAACCGGTTATGCTGCGGATAGATCCCGCCAGGATCAAGCAAGTCCTCATTAACTTGCTCATGAACGCGCTCGATGTCGCGGGACAATGCGGTTCCATCGTGGTGAGGCTATGGAAGCAGGCCGACAGCAGCGCCCTTCTGCAGGTGAGGGACAGCGGTCCGGGCATCCCGGCTGACAAGATCGCCAACCTGTTTACACCCTTCCTGAGCGAAAAAAGCGGAAACGGACACGCCGGCCTTGGCCTGTCGATCTGCAAACACATCATCGAAGTCCACGGCGGCAGGATATGGTGCGAAAGCGAACCGGGGAACACCGCATTTTTTATCGAGCTGCCCCGCGAGGGGCCGAGGCAAGGGAAAGGACCTCCGGACACACGTTAGTCGCCTAAACGGCAATTCGCTCTTGACGGCACCCATCATCATCGGTTACAGCGTTTTATTACTATTTGGAGGAACACGCGATGTGTGGCATTTTTACGATCATGGATATCAAAGGCGACGCGTCCAAGCTGCGCAAGCGCGCACTCACCCACGTGAAGAGACTGCGCCACCGAGGACCGGACTGGAGCGGCGTTTACGCGGACGGGCGCGCCATCATCTGCCACGAGCGCCTGGCCATCGTCGACATCAACCACGGAGCCCAGCCTCTCATCGATTCAGGCACTGGACGCGTCCTCGCCGTCAACGGGGAAATCTACAATCACCGCCAGCTCCGCGCCGAGATGCTGAAAAAACCACACGATTTCAAAACCGACTCCGACTGCGAGCCACTCCTCTACCTCTACGACGAATATGGCCCCGCCTTCCTGAACAAGCTCAACGGCATCTTCGCCTTCGTCATCTATGATCCCCGCGACGGCGACTACTTCATCGCCCGCGACCATATCGGCATCAATCCCCTGTACTGGGGCCGCGACGGCGAGGGCAACCTCTACGTCGCGTCGGAGATGAAAGCTCTTTTTGACATCTGCCCGAAGATCGAGATATTCCCTCCCGGACACTACTACAGCGGCAAGGAAGGCAAACTCGTCAAATGGTACGAACCTAAGTGGGCGGCTCCCGGCTTCATCCCGACGGGCGAAGCCAATCTCTCCGCGCTGAGAGACTCTCTCGTGGCGGCGGTCAAGCGTCAGCTCATGTGCGACGTGCCTTATGGCCTCCTCATCTCGGGCGGCGTCGACTCCTCCATAGTGGCTGCCATCGCGGCGCGCCAGGCCGAACGCCGCGTCGAATCCGACGGGGCCGAACAGGCCTGGTGGCCTCGCATCCATTCCTTCTCGGTGGGCTTGCCCGACGCCCCCGACACGAAGTACGCGAAAATGGTGGCCGAGCACATCGGCAGCCAGCACCACGAGATCAACTTCACGATCCAGGAGGCCATCGATGCCCTGCCCGACGTGATCTACCATCTCGAGACCTTCGACGTCACCACCATCCGCGCCGGCACGCCCATGTACCTTATGACCCGCAAGATCAAGGCGATGGGCATTAAAATGATCCTCTCCGGGGAAGGTTCCGACGAGATATTCGGCGGCTACCTCTATTTCCACAAAGCTCCCGACCGCGTCGAGTTCCACGAGGAGCTCGTGCGCAAGCTTTCCATGCTCCACCTCTACGACTGCCTCCGCGCCAACAAGGTGACGGCCGCCTGGGGCGTCGAGGCCCGTGTGCCCTTCCTCGATCCCGAATTCCTCGATGTGGCCATGAACATCGACCCCGCGCATAAGATGATCAACAAGGGCGAGGGCCGCATGGAGAAGTACATCCTCAGGAAAGCCTTCGACGGATGGATCCCGAACGAAATTCTCTGGCGCCAGAAGGAACAGTTCTCCGACGGCGTGGGTTATTCATGGATCGATTCGCTCAAGGCCTACGCGGAGAGGGAAATCTCCGATTCGGCCTTCGCCAACGCCGTGCACCGCTTCCCGGTCAAGACGCCCCAGACGAAGGAAGCCTACCTGTTCAGGTCGATCTTCGAGGAGCACTTCAAGAACCCGAGCGCCGTGGACCTCGTCCCCGATGGCCCGAGCATCGCCTGCTCAACGCCCACGGCCATCCGCTGGGACGCCGCCTGGGCCGGCCAGGCCGACCCCTCGGGCCGGGCTATCCGCGGGGTGCACGACAAAAGCCTGAAATAGGCTTCGCGCATATCCTTAAAAAAGGCCCTGGGCATAAACCCAGGGCAATTTTCATAGAAAGGAAAAACGCTCATCAACGGGAAGGCGCGGCGTCTCAGCTGCATCGACCTCATTCTCCCCGTTCTACGGAGTGCGGACTCGTGATAGGATCATCGCATGAGCGATTCCCGAATTAAACATACGGCGCTGGACCGCATTCCCTGGTGGCTCGTCGCCATCGTCGCCCTCGGAGGCTGGCTCCTCGTCTCCGCCATGGCCGCGGCCGATTACCGTGTCATCTTTGGCGCCGTGTCGCGCGGCCTCGGCGTCACATTGATGGTATCGCTCATCGCCTACGCCGCATCGATTCTGTTCGGCCTCGGCTTGGGTCTCCTGCGCTCATCGCGGCTTCGCGCCGCGCGCGAGGCCGCGACCTTCTACATAGAGCTGGTACGCGGCCTTCCAATGCTCGTCATCCTATACTACATAGCCTTTGTCGGCGCCCCCGCTCTCGCCCAGGGGCTCAATGGCTTACTTACTCCCCTCATCGCGGCGGGGCTCATTGGCCGCGTCGAAGCGCGTAGCTTCGACTTTGCCACCCGCGCCGTCCTGGCCCTCACCCTCGGTTACTCGGCTTTCATCGCGGAAATCTTTCGCGCGGGCATAGAGAGCGTGGACAAAGGCCAAATCGAAGCCGCCGAAGCCCTCGGCATGTCGCATCTGCAGGTCATGTGGCGCATAGTCCTGCCTCAGGCCATCAAGAATGTCCTGCCCGCCCTCGGCAACGAATTCGTCGCCATCATCAAGGATTCATCCCTCGTCTCGGCCCTAGGCGTCCAGGATATCACCCAGCTGGGCAAGGTCTACGCCGCGTCCACCTTCAAGTTCTTCGAGACATACAACGCCGTCGCGTTCTTCTATCTCTGCCTCACTCTCAGCCTGTCCCTCCTCGTGCGCGCCCTTGAAGCACGCCTGAAAATGGGAAAGCGCTGAGAAGCGAATCAGGGTATCCTATAAAAGACATACTTGGAGGCTTTCCACTCATATTCTTCCGAAAAAAACATTTCTGTGATGGCATCCCCATCCAGATGGAGCATTGTCGTATCCCAACCGGGTCCCTTGCCCCATTCAATAAATAGCGCTTCTTTTCCATCTCCGCTAAAATACAACTCATGTTTTAAATGAACAAACTCAATGATATAATATAGTTCTCCTTCTCTGTCT
>DATMZF010000036.1:0-7340 GCA_035560555.1 Rectinemataceae bacterium | reverse complement strand
GTTTTTTATAGTTTATCTAATTTTTACGGTCCAACCCCATTTTTTAGCTTTTTAGTCCGCGTTGGGGCCGCGCCTGTCCTGTTTGGTGCGGCCTCGGACTTTTTTGGAGGCCATGCGCCGTTCGCGGGCGGCGCGGCCGGGTTTTGTGGGTATCCGGGGCGGATCGCGCTTCGCCGCGGCGACGATGAGGGAAAGGAGCCTTTCGAAGGCTATCTGCCTGTTGGCGCCCTGGGTTCTCTCGTCGCTCACCTGGATGGTCAGAAAGCCCTCTGCGGTGATGCGGTTGGCGAGTTTTGAGGCCATGATGCGCCTTTCGGCGGCGCTCAAGCCCTGTATGGCTTCGATGGCGAGTCTCGCGGTCACTTTCGTGTTCACCTTGTTGACGTTTTGTCCTCCAGGCCCCCCCGCCCTGGAGAAATCCAACTCGACCGAGGCTTCTATGGAAGCCGCTATGAGATCCACGTTCATTTCGAGATTTCCTTGAGCATGGCGAGGGCGCTCCCCAGATGCCTGCTCTGCGCCTCCCTGGCGGCTGCCTCGTCCTTGGCATCGATAGCGGCGACGAGGGCCGAGTGTTCCTCGATGATTTTCTGCGGCCATTCGGGCAGGGCGAGCAACTTGACGCGGCTGAGGACTATGTACTGGTCCATGGTGGAAGACAGCCCTTCGTAAAGGCGGGCGAGAAGGGGATTGCGCGCCGCCTGGACGATCAGCATGTGGAGCATCGAATCCCACTGGCCGCCGCTTGAGGCCCCGTGGCTGGGGCTCTCGTGCATGGCGACGAGCTTGGCGACGCACTCCTTCATTTTCGCGAGTTCTTCCTCGCTGCGTCTGAGGGCCGCGAGACCGGCGATGGGCGGTTCGATGATGAGGCGCATCTCCATGACATCGATGAGCATGTCGTCGGGCCAGAAGGAGGCCAGTTTGAGGCTGGCGGTAAAATCGTCAGGGTTGGGCTTGACGATGAAGGCTCCCTGGCGTTCCCGCACGGTGATATAGCCCATGGCTTCGAGAGTGATGATCACTTCCCTCAGGAGATTGCGGCTGATGTCCATTTTTATGGCCAGTTCGCGCTCGGGCGGCAGCTTCCCGTCCGGGAAAGCGCGCGGATCGTGGATCATGCCCAATAGTCTTCGAACGAGCTCTTCTCTTTTCTTTTCCATCGTAAAATACCTTGACATGATTATATACCTGGTTTAGCATTTCAGGCAACATGGTACTACCAAGGTAGTACCAAAGCGTTTATTAGGAGGAAACTATGAAACGCGCGCTTCTCGTCCTGGTCCTCGCGGTGGCACTCATCATCCCGACCTTCGCGATCGACATTAAACTGGCCCATGTAGTCAACGAGCAGGATTCCTTCCATTTGGCGGCGACCAAGTTCAAGGAACTGACGGAGAAATACACAAACGGCGAAGTGAAAGTGACGATTTTCCCCAACGCCGTGCTCGGCGACGAGCGAACCCTCCTCGAACGCATGAAAATGGGTATCGTCGACTCGGCCATCATCACGAACGGTCCCTTCGTCAATTTCATCCCGAAATTCGGCGCCATAGACCTTCCCTTCCTATTCAGGGATCCTCAGCATGCCTACGCCGTTCTGGACGGGCCAATAGGCAATCAGCTCTTCGCGGAAGCGGAAAAGCAGGGATGGAAGGGGCTCGCCTGGGCCGAACGCGGCTTCAGGAATCTGACCAACAACAAGCACCCGGTCAATACGCCGGCCGACATGAAGGGACTCAAGATCCGGCTCATGCAGAACCCCATCTATGTGGATTCTTTTAAAGCCCTGGGCGCCAACGCGGTGCCGATGGCCTGGACGGAAGCGCTCACCGCGCTCCAACAGGGCACGATCGACGGGCAGGAAAATCCCCTCAACGTCATCGTCTCCTTCAAGCTTTATGACAGCCAGAAATACATGACGATCACCCGCCACGCCTACGCGCCGGCCCCTCTCATCATGAGCATGAAAACTTGGGACAAACTCAAGCCGGCCCAGCAGGAAGCGGTCATGAAGGCGGCGAAGGAAGCGGCCCAGTTCGAGCGCGATTTCAACAACGCGAGCGAGGCCCAGTGGATGAAGGATCTGGCCGACAAGGGCATGAAGATCGCGACTCCCAACCTCAAACCCTTCCTGGACGCGGTGCAGCCTGTCTACAAGCAGTATGCGGCGCAGTTTGGCCAGGATTTCCTCGACGCTATTCTGGCGACGAAATAAGCAGGAGATGACAATGTCCTCAAATGAAGCGGAGAAGAGCGATAAAAGCTTTCTCCATTCACTGAGCGACCGGGTCAACACGATCACCGAGGCGGCGCTGTTCGCGACGCTCGTCCTCATGGTGATCGTGACCGTGGCCCAGGTCGTGTTCAGGTTTTTCTTCACCGCACTCACGTGGTCCGAGGAGCTGGCCTGCTTCCTTCTCGTCTTCGCCAGTCTTCTCGGAACAGCCGTGGCCTTCAAGAAAGGGAGCCACATCTCCGTGACCTTCTTCCTCGACAAGCTGCCGCCGACGGCCAAGAAAGCGATGAAAACTTTCATCGCGCTTCTCGGGATCGGATTCTTCGTCATTGTGGCATGGTACGGCGCCCTTCTTATGAAGACCGAAGCCAACCAGATCACTCCCGCGATGATGATTTCGATGAAGTGGATCTATCTCATGTATCCCCTCGCGGGATGCATTGTCCTGCTCCATTTCGTCGATTCCATCGCGACGATTTGGAAAAGGAGCTGATATGGGCTACCTGATATTCGGCGCGTTCTTCCTCTTCCTTTTGATCGGCGTACCCATCGGTCTTTCCATCGGACTCGCCGCGCTTGTCGTATTTCTTCAGGCCGGCATACCCCTCCAGATGGTTCCACAGACGCTTTTCGAGGGGAACAACTCCTTCTCCCTCGTCGCGGTGCCCTTCTTCATCCTCGCCGGCGATGTCCTCGCCCGTGGAGGGATATCCGAGCGCATAGTGGCGTTCGCCGAATCCTGCCTCGGCAGGATTCGCGGCGGCCTATCCATCGTGTCGGTCCTCGCCTCCATGTTCATCGCGGCGATTTCCGGCTCCGGGGCGGCGACGACAGCGGCCGTAGGCGCCTCGCTTCTGCCCGAGCTCGAAGAGAGAAAATACGACGTTGATTTCTCGGCCGCCCTCATCGCTTCGGCCGGAACGATCGGCGTCGTTATACCCCCCTCGGTCCCCATGGTGCTCTACGCGGTGATCGCGGGAGAGTCGGTGGCCAAGCTCTTCCTGGGCGGCTTCATCCCCGGCACCCTCATGGGCCTTGGTCTCATCCTATGGGCCATCTACATCGCCAAGAAGCGAAACTATCCGGCGGGTAAGAAATATTCGGCCAAGGAAGTCTGGCACAAATTCGTGACCGCGCTCTGGGGGCTCATGTGCCCGGGCATCATCCTCGGCGGAATATTCTCTGGCATATTCACGCCCTCAGAAGCCGCCGCCGTCGCCGTCCTCTACACGCTGCTCGTGGCGATCTTCGTCTACAAAGCTCTCGACTTTAAGCACTTTTATAAGCTTGTGGTGGGATCGGGTGTCACTTCTGCCCTCGTCATGTTCATCATCGCCACGTCGAAGGTGTTCGGCTGGGGACTCGCTTTCTATCAGATTCCCCAGGCGATCGCCGGAGCCATGCTCAGCGTGACGGGCAACGATGCCTTCCTCGTTTACCTGATGATCGACGTCATCATCCTGATAGCGGGCATGTTTATGGAAACGGCTTCAGCACTCATCATTCTGACGCCGATATTCCTGCCGGCCATCATAGGCGTCGGCGGCAATCTCGTGCACTTCGGCGTGGTGCTGACCGTGGGTCTCGCCATCGGCATGGCGACTCCCCCCGTGGCGATCAACATCTATGTGGCGAGCGCCATCACCGGCCTGCCCATGGGCAAGATAACGAAACCGATCATCCCCATGGTGCTCATACTATGCGCGGTATTCTTCTTGATCACCTATGTGCCGGGGCTGGTGCTGCTCCTGCCTGGGTACTGAGAGTAAGGTTTATGACAGTGAGCGGGGCCGGCCGCCGGAAGGCGGCCGGCCCCGCGACGCCAGGCGCTGAGAGGCGCCGAAAGGTGCCACGAGGCGCCGCGATGAAAGGAGATTAATGCGATGAGAAGCGATAGAGCGAAACTGGGCCCGCAGAGAGCCCCCCATAGGGCTCTGCTCAAGGCGGCCGGCTATACCGATTGGGAAATCGCGAGACCTTGGATAGGGGTCGCCAATTCCTACAACCAGATCATTCCAGGCCATGTCCACCTCAACAGGATCGTGGACGCCGTGAAGGCCGGCATCTACGCGGCCGGCGGCCTGCCCATAGAGTTCCCGACGATCGGCGTCTGCGACGGCATCGCCATGAACCACGTGGGCATGAAGTTTTCCCTGCCTTCGCGAGAGCTCATCATGGACTCGATCGAGGTCATGGCGCAGGGGCACGCTTTCGACGGTCTCGTCATGGTGACCAACTGCGACAAGATCATCCCGGGCATGGCGATGGCGGCGGCCAAGCTGAATATTCCCTCCGTCGTCATATCTGGGGGGCCGATGCTCACGGGAATGCTCAACGGAAAGGAAATCGACCTCAACACGGTGTTCGAGACCGTGGGAAAACACATAGCCGGCACGGCGAGCGACGCCGACCTCCTGGAGGTCGAGAACGCGGCCTGCCCTGGCTGCGGTTCCTGCTCGGGCATGTTCACCGCCAACACGATGAACTGCATGATGGAAGCGCTCGGTCTCGGTCTGCCCGGCAACGGCACGATACCGGCGGTTTACTCCGCGCGCGATCGCCTGGCCAAGGAAGCGGGAAGAGCCATCATGAATCTCGTCGAAAAGGACATCAAGCCGCGGGACATCCTGACGCGCGCGGCCTTCGAGAACGCCGTGGCGGTGGATCTCGCCCTTGGGGGCTCGACGAACACCACCCTCCATCTGCCCGCCATCGCTTGGGCGGCGGGAGTAGATTTCGATATCGAACTGTTCAATACGCTGGGAAGCAAGGTGCCCCATATCTGCAGCATGTCGCCGGGCGGATCCCATCATATCCAGGACCTCTATCAGGCCGGCGGCGTGCAGGCCGTGATGGCCGAGCTGTCCCAGGGCGGCCTGATCCATGGCGACTGCCTTACGGTCACGGGGAAGACTCAGGGCGAGAATTTCGTTGGTGTGCGCGTCAAGAATGAAGAGGTCATAAGGCCTCTGGATAGGCCTTATCACAAGGCCGGCGGCATCGCTATCCTCCGCGGCTCTCTCGCTCCCGACGGCAGCGTGGTCAAACAGGCCGCCGTGGCGCCCGAAATGCTCGTCCATACGGGACCGGCGAGGGTGTTCAACAGCGAGGAAGAAGCTTTCGCGGCGATTCAGGCCAGGAAAATCGTCGACGGCGACGTGCTCGTGATCCGCTACGAAGGTCCTAAGGGCGGCCCCGGCATGCGCGAAATGCTCACTCCCACGTCGGCCCTGGCCGGCATGGGCATGGACAAAACCGTGGCCCTCATCACCGACGGAAGGTTCTCGGGAGCCTCGCGCGGCGCCTCGATAGGCCACGTCTCGCCCGAGGCCGCTGGCGGCGGTCCCATCGCCCTCGTGCGCGAAGGCGACATGATCGGCATCGATATCCCCGCCAAGAGGCTCGACCTCCTCGTGGACGCCGCCGAGCTGGCGCGCCGCAGGGCCGAGTGGAAGCCCTATGTCCAGCCCACCGAAAGCCCCTTCCTTAACCGCTATAGGAGAGCCGTCACCTCGGGAATGAAGGGCGCCGTGCTCGAATGACCCTGTCTCAATGATCTTATCGGCGGTTCTTTCTGCGGCCATGGCTTTTGTCTCGGCTGCGGCAAAAGGGCCGCCCATTCCGCGACCTCCGGGGGAATCCTCCGGAGGTCGCTTTGTTCAAGATGTATGCTCGGCTTTTATACCTTGGCCGTTGACCTCTGTTCCTATCGTGGATTCGTCGGAAAGAAGCTCAAGAATTCTGTAAAGCTTCATTATTATTAAAAAGAGTTGACGTAGAACAATTCTCATGATACAAATAATTTATTATCACGATGTTATTTTATTACAACACCATAAGGATCAATTATGAACCCATATTTGAAACCCTTCCTTCCTCTTGTTGATTTTCTCGCCGCGGTATTGGGGAAAGATACCGAAATCGTGCTCCATGACGTGCTGGATATAGATAAGTCCATAATCGCCATAGCGAACAATCACATCAGCGGCAGGGAAGTAGGATCCCCAGCCACGAATCTTGTTCTCAAGATCCTGAAGGACGGGACAGCGGAGAATACGCATGCCTTGACTAACTATAAGGGTGTGTCGACTGTTGGCAAGAAGCTACGTTCTTCAACCTTTTTCATACGCGACGATACGCAGAAGATAATCGGGCTTCTCTGCATAAACATAGACGATGAAAAGCTCGTCCAATTCCGGGATTACCTGGACAGCGTTCTCCAGCAGCCGAAACAGCTAGATAAAGCCGATCCAATTGAAAGATTTAGCCGAACGGTCGATGTCCTGGCATACGATAGCATTGAAAATGTCATAGAGGCTTATGGTGTGCCACCCGATAGGATGTCGCAATCAGAAAAGATCGAGATCATAAAAAAATTAAACGAGGGGGGAGTCTTCCTTTTAAAAGGTACGGTTACGAAAGTAGCTTCCAGGCTTAATGTATCGGAAGCCACCGTGTACAGATATTTAAATGGGATTAAAAAGGAGAGCTAGGATGAATAGTAAGCAAGTCGTCTCGACTACCAAGGCACCCGCGGCTATAGGTCCTTATTCGCAAGGTGTCAAAGTTGATGATTTTCTATTTATATCCGGACAGCTCCCCATAGATCCTGCCACAGGGGCTCTCGTACAAAACGATATTTCCATCCAGACCCGGCGAGCTCTCGATAACCTGAAGGCTGTCGTCGAGGCATGTGATTTACATATGCCAGATATCGTCAAAGTGACTGTTTACCTGATGGACATGGACGATTTTAATTCTATGAATGAAGTATATAAAGAGTTTTTCACTATCGATTATCCGGCTCGGATCGCGGTTCAAGTGGCTCGGCTTCCGAAAAACGCGCTTGTTGAGATTGATGCCATCGCGGTAAAGCAATGATCGAGGAATCGTCTACTACTGTTTTTATGGGTGATTTTTTTTCTTGAATTACAGGAGAAAGCGATGCTGAGATATATAAGGTACTCAGTAACTCCTAACGCATAAAGTGTTAGGATGGGAATGTGAGAACATACAGAAGGATCACCTGCAAAGATCGTGAAGAAATAGCAATTGGTCTGAACCTCGGTGAAAACCAAGCTGCTATTGCTAAAAAGCTCGG